>NZ_DAHUXJ010000041.1 GCF_027307225.1 Bradyrhizobium sp.
GATCAATCACCGTAAGCTCCCGCCAAGGCATCGAAATGACCCCCTTGCCAAACCTCCCTTAAGAGGTCCGGCAAGTGTCCTCGATGTCCCCGAACGGGCGTCAAAATTGTCCTCGATGTCCCCGGTCCATACAGTCCCGCGAGGGAAGGATAAGAAACGGGCCCGAATCAGCCGCGCATGCGGGAAAGAAAGCCGCGCCAGCCGCCGGCCTGGCCGCGCGCCGGCGAAGATATCTCGGCGAACTCGTCCGGCCCGGTTCCGTCATCGACGCCGGGATCGTCGGGCGGCCGAATGATCGGAATGACCGCCGGAATGACGGACGCGGATTTTTCGCTTCCTGCGGGAATGTCGGTGCGGGCGCGAAACAGCAGGGGTGGCGGGGCCACCGCTTCAACGGCAGGCGCGGGCTTCGCGGGCGGCGGCGCAGGTGCGGCCTCGGCTAAGGACGGAGCCGTGGGCGCATCCTCCTGCTCAGCCTTGTTCTTGTACTCGGCCTTTGGCGCGTCCTCAATTTCGTTCACGTGCTCCGCGCGCGGCGGGCTTGCCGCCAGCATCGCCTGCTCGAACGGCGACGGCTCGATGGCGCCACCGGCGGACGGCAGCGCGGCGAGCGGCGTCTGCCATTGAAAGGCATCGAGACGCCCCGATACCGGCGATACCGGCCGCCATTTGTCGGAGACATAACCGTCCGCGGTCCAGACCGCATCGTGCATCGCACGCACCGCCCGCAACGTCCAGGCTCGCGCCTTGCCACTGTCGCCATGTTCGGTGCGCTCGATCTCCGCCATCAGCATCGCCACGCGCTGCGTCGGCGCGTCGACGAACCGGCCCAAGGCGTCGCGGGCCTTGCCAAACTCGCTGGCATCGATCGCGGCACGTGCGACCGCCAGCGCGCCCTCGAGATGACCCGGCGCCTTCGCGGCTAACGTTTCGACGCGCACCAGACGCTGGCGCGCGGAATCGCCGAGTTTGACGTGGGCATAGGCGTCGGCCAGATCCGGATGCGGCTGCGCCAGCCACGCGGTTTCCACGATCCGCATGGCGCGGCGGATCTGATGCGCCTCGCTCTGGAATTTGGCGGCGAGCACGGCCGCCGGCACCAGCGTCGGCGCCAGCTTCACCGCCTCCATCACGACCTCGCGCGACTGATCGCGGTCGACGGTCTCGAGTTCGAGCGCACGCGCCGCCAGCAACACGCCACGCTGGCGGCGATAGGTGTCCCGGTCGATCAGGCCGGACGCGTAATTGGTTTCGAGAATGGCAAGCGCCCCCACCCAGTCGCCTCTCGCGCAACGAAAGCCGAGCACGGCTTGCGAGGCCCAGGTCGAGGACGGCTGTGCCTTCAGCGCTTCCTCCGCGATCGCTACCGCGGCACCGACGTCGTCGGCGCGTTGCGCCTCGATGAACAATCCGCGCAGGCCCAATAGCCGCGTGTCCTCGCGCGCCGCCATGGACTGGAATGCCTCACGCGCGGCAGCGCGGTTGCCCTCCAACTGCGCCGATTGCGCATGCAACAGCAGCGTCAGCGGATCGGCGCCGGCATGGCGGCGCGCCACATCGGCGTGCAGGCGCGCAGCCGCGGCATCGCCATGGCCGATCGCAAGCAGTCCTTGCGTGATCGCGTGACGGCCCCGCGCGTGACGGCGCTCCCGCCGCGACCGGCGGATTTTCTCCGGCAGCCGCCAGAGCCCGCGCAGGATGCTCCAGCCAATCATCGCCACGACGATGGCGATGCCAAGTCCAAGCGCAAAGACCGGCAGCGTGGCATGCGCCCGCCAGCCGTTCCACGACAGCACGATGTCGCCCGGCTGGTCGGCGACCCAGGCGGCGCCCCGGGCCGCCAGTGCGACCAGCAACAGAAAGAGGATGATCCGGTACATCGCTTGGGTCTATTGCGCAGGCTTGGCGAGCGCCGCCATCGCCTCGGCGGCGAAGTGGCGCGAGGCTGCGACCGCTGCATCCCGCTCGCCGGCTTTCGCAAGCCACGCTTGCGCCACGGCGCGGTCGTCAGGATTCAGCGAGTTCAGTTCGCGCCGCGCTTCCGGCAAATCGTTGCGCAAGGCGGCGGCCGTGACGCGGGCGACGATGGCGCCGCGGTTATTGCCCACGGCATCGGTGCGCTCGATGCGGACGAGTTTTGCGGCGCCTGCCTTGAGATGATCGACAATGCTGGTGCTGGCCGTGGCGTTCGGTGGCGAAGGCGGCTCGAGCTTCGGCACCAGCGTCAACAGTTCGCGGCAGAGGGCCGCCGGATTCGGCACGCCCGACGATGCGAAATCCTCAAGCGGCTTGAGCGGCTGCGGATCGGCCGCCAACGCCTTGGCCGCGTTCAGCGCCTCGGAAAACGGTTCCCCCTGCCGAACCGAAATCTCGAGCATCGAGGCGACGACCAGCCGCCGCAGCGCCGTGTCGTCGGCCGGCTTGCCCGTGACCTTTGCAAGGCTTTCCTTGTCGGCGTTGACGGCGCGCTCGACCTCGGCCAGACGTCCCTTGATATCCGAGAGATCCGGCACAGCTGATGCGGCGGCCGGGGCCGGGGCCGCAGATTTCACCGCATCGAGCTCGGCCGCGAGTTTTTGCGATTGGGCCTGGGCGGTGCTCACGTCGTTCTTGAGCGAGGCGAGCGATTCTGACAGCGCATCCAGCCGCGACGCCACTGCCGGGTCTGGCGTTGCGGGCTTCGACACTCGTCCCTCAAGATCGCTGACGCGGGAGGTCAGCGCCTCGATGGCGCCGGTATTGATCTCGGCGATGGGACGCGCCGGCTCGGCTGGCCATCCCACCGCCCAGACAATGGCCAGGACGAGGGCGGCGGTGACCGCGCCGGTCGCACCGGCGATCCAAAACGGGTGCAGCGCCGCCAACGCAGGCCTGGACGAGGGGTTGGTATCCTCACTCCGGCTGGTGTTTTCCTGGCTTGTTTCTTCAGCCGGTTTCGTCACCTCGGACGCTTCGAGGTCGATGGTCGGCGGGGTGCGCCTGGGCCGGCCCGAATCCGGCGACAGCGTGGGATCATCGGGCCTGTTGTCGTCCATGCGGATTCCTCTAACGAACTTGCGGCGAGACTGACAGGAACTTCAAATTCGCCGCACGACCGGCGCCTTGTAGCGCGATCATCAGAACAAAGCACGTAGTCAGTAGTCTGATTCTACCTTCCGCTCCCGGTTTCGTGACCTACTTTGGCGAATGTTAGAATTCAGGACCACTGGCAAAGATAGATTTTTAGGGGTGTCCCCGATTTGACATTCGCGTGCGTTGCTCTGAGCGGTGTGAGCGAATGTCAAATCCGCTGCACAAGCGCGGCAAATAACGCGGCCTCGTCGGGTGAGGCGGCAACCACCACCCGCACCGCCCCGGCATCGCGCAACACGGTCGCAATGCCGGCGGAAAGACAGTATTGTGGCAGCGAGAGCGCCGATACTTCAACGCCGTCGGCGCGAATCGCCTCGATGAACGCCCGCGCGCTGCGCCTTGAATAATGCAGCACGGCTTCCACGGCATCGGTTGCAAAGGCCTTGCGGGCTTTCTCCGGCAGATCGGCGACGGCCGCCATGCGGTATGTGGTCTGG
Source organism: Bradyrhizobium sp. (assembly GCF_027307225.1). Lineage (GTDB taxonomy): Bacteria > Pseudomonadota > Alphaproteobacteria > Rhizobiales > Xanthobacteraceae > Bradyrhizobium. Next base: position 3,570 of record NZ_DAHUXJ010000041.1, read on the forward strand.
GTGACCACGGTGAAACCGCGCTCGCCGAGCTCGCCCGGCAGGTCGCGGGCGAAGTCGGCGCCGGCCAGATAAAGCAGCGGGCTTGTCTTCTTCAGTGCCTTCGCCTTCACGGATCCCATAACGCGTTCGCGCAGGCCTTCTGCATCGCTGTTGGCCGAGATGACGTTCGCGAAGCCGGCGGCGCGCGCGGCCTGCGCGGTGTGTTCGCCGACCGCAAACAGCGGCAGCTTCAGCAAGGGGCTGTTTTGCAGCCGCGCTTCGATCCCGCGCAGCGCGTTGGCGCTGGTCACGACGACCGCGCCGTAGGAGGCATCGCCATCGTCCTGGAAGGCGACCGGCTCAAACCGCAGCATCGGCGCCAGCAGCACCTCAAAACCCCTGGCGCGCAAGGCGCTCGCGGTGGCCTCGCCGTCCGGAAGCGGGCGCGTGACGAGAATGGCCATCTAATCGAACTTCCCAGCTGGAAGGCGCAATGCTACCGAATAGGGAAACGCCGGATCGGCAGAAAGTACAAGGGCGCTGGCGCCGCCCATTTGAAGTTCCTGCACCGCAAGCGGCTAACTCCTTCCAGGAACTTCAAATGGAAAGCGGCTCCAGAATCAATAAGTTTGCTAGCACCCATGACTTTTCGAAGTTCGTAAAGGTGGGCGCTGCGATTGAGTACGAACTTCGAAAAGTGGGTGCTAGATTGGCTGACGACGCGCGAACATTGGTGCTGGGGATCGAGACCACCTGCGATGAAACCGCAGCCGCCGTGGTCGAGCGCGCAAGCGACGGTAGCGCGAAGATCCTGTCGAATATCGTGAGGTCGCAGACCGAGGAGCATGCGATCTATGGCGGCGTGGTGCCGGAAATCGCCGCGCGCGCCCATATCGACCTGTTAGACGGCATTATTGACACCGCGATGAAGGATGCGGGCGTGGGCTTTGCGCAGCTGTCGGCAGTCGCGGCCGCCGCCGGGCCCGGCCTGATCGGCGGCGTGATCGTGGGCTTAACCACCGCCAAAGCGATCGCGATGGTTCACGACACGCCATTGATTGCAGTGAACCATCTCGAGGCGCATGCGCTGACGCCGCGGCTGACCTGCGCGCTGGCGTTTCCCTATTGCCTGTTTCTCGCCTCCGGCGGGCATACCCAGATCGTCGCCGTCACCGGCATCGGCCAATATGTCCGGCTGGGCACTACCGTCGACGACGCGATCGGCGAAGCGTTCGACAAGGTGGCGAAGATGCTCGGGCTGCCTTATCCCGGCGGACCGGAGGTCGAACGCGCCGCGCGCGGCGGCGATCCCACGCGCTTTGCGTTGCCGCGGCCGATGCTCGGGCGCAACGATGCCAACTTCTCGCTGTCGGGATTAAAGACCGCAGTACGCAACGAAGCCGCACGACTGATAGCGCCGGAACCGCAGGACATCCGCGATCTCTGTGCGAGTTTCCAGGCTGCCGTGCTGGAATCGACGGCCGATCGGCTGAGCGTCGGCATCAAACTGTTCCACGAGCGGTTCGGTGCGCCGCGCGCTTTGGTCGCAGCCGGAGGAGTCGCCGCCAATCAGGCGATCCGCGGCGCGTTGCAGCAGGTGGCGGCGAAAGCCGAGACCACGTTGATCATTCCGCCGCCCGCGCTGTGCACCGACAATGGCGCGATGATCGCGTGGGCCGGCGCCGAACGGCTGGCGCTGGGCCTGACCGATACGATGGACACCGTGCCGCGAGCGCGCTGGCTGCTCGACGCCGGCGCCACGGCGCCGGCAGGTTACGCCAACACCCGCGCGGGGTTTTGAGAGGCGTGATGCGTGAAGACCTTCACACCGCATGCCACTCTCATCTCCCCATGTTAGGCAGGGCCGAACGCGCGCTTTTTTATCCCTCCCCCCGCGAGCGCAGCGAGTGGTGGGGAGGGTCGACGCGAGTTCTAAGCGAGCGTCGGGGTGGGGGGTGTTTCGATAGATCGGCCCCCCACCCTGGCCTACGCTTCGCTTCGGCCTTCCCTCCCCACCGCTTCGCGGGGGGAGAGATAAGAACGCGCGGAGTTTTGAGAGGCAGCCGATGAGCGCATTCAACTCCATCGCAGTGGTCGGCGCGGGCGCGTGGGGAACGGCGCTGGCCGGCGTCGCGGCGCGCGCCGGGCGCACCGTGATCCTTTGCGCGCGCAGCGCCGAGACCGCCGCTGCGATTGCATCCGCACGCAGCAATCCGAAATTGCCCGGTGCGACCCTGCATGCCAACATTCAGGTGACGAACGATCTTGCCAGCGCCGCGTTGGCAGACGCTATTCTGATCGCAACCCCGGCGCAAAATCTCCGCGCCGCGACCTCAGCGCTCGCGCCGCACCTCAAGGACGGCACGCCGCTCGTCGCCTGCGCCAAGGGCATCGAGCGCGGCACGCATAAATTCATGACCGAGGTGATCGCGGAAGTGGCGCCGAAGGCGCGCGCGGCGATCCTGTCGGGGCCGGGCTTTGCCAGCGACGTGGCGCGCGGCCTGCCGACCGCGGTAACGCTCGCAGCCGAAGACGAAAAGCTCGCGAGCGAGCTGGTGCAGGCACTGGGCTCGGCGACGTTCCGGCCCTATCACACGAGCGACGTTCGCGGCGTCGAGATCGGCGGCGCGGCCAAGAACGTGCTCGCGATTGCGGCCGGCATTGCCGTCGGCAAAAATCTCGGCGCCTCGGCGCAGGCTGCGCTGACTACGCGCGGCTTCTCCGAACTCGCCCGCTTCGGCCGCGCCTTCGGCGCACGCAGCGAAACGCTGGTCGGTCTCTCAGGCCTTGGCGATCTGATCCTGACCTGTTCAACGCCACAGTCACGCAACTTTGCGCTCGGACAGGCGCTCGGACGCGGCGAGGCGGCGCCGAGCGGCCAGCTCGCCGAAGGCGCCTTCACCGCGCCGGTGCTGGTGGAATTGGCGGCGGCCGAGGACGTCGATATGCCGGTCTCCAACGCGGTCGCCGACATCCTGCGCGGCGCGGTGACGATCGACGATGCCGTTCAGGGCCTGCTGATGCGCCCGTTCAAGGCGGAGGGGTGAGGGTTTCGTGTCCCGGACGCGGCGCGGCATGACATGACGCGACGCAGATCCGGGACCCACGCACGCAAGGAATGAAGAATATGGACCCCGGATCAGCAGCGCACCGCCAAGGGGCGCTGCGCCGCATCCGGGGAATGACACCGCGCCAGCGATGATCGTCATCGCGACAGGGCGATAATGGGATGTAACAAGGCGCGAGATATCTCTCTTTCGTCATGCCCGCGCTTGTCGCGGGCATCCACGTCTTGGATAATGCAGAGAAGGAAGACGTGGATGGCCGGGCGAAACACGGCCATGACAAGGGGAGAGAGTCGCGATGAATTACTGGCTGGTGAAATCCGAACCTTCGGCCTGGTCGTGGGACCAGCAGGTGGCGAAAGGCGCCAAGGGCGAGGCCTGGACCGGCGTGCGCAATTTCACCGCGCGGCAGAATCTCGTCAACATGAGGAAGGGCGACAAGGCGTTTTTCTATCACTCCAACGAGGGCAAGGAGATCGTCGGCATCGCCGAGGTGATCAAGGAGGCCTATCCCGATCCGACTGACAAGACCGGAAAATTCGTCTGCGTCGACATCAAGGCGGACAAGCCGTTGGAGACGCCGGTGACGATGGCCGCGATCAAGGCGGACAAGAAGCTCGCCGACATGGCGCTCGTGAAATACTCACGCCTCTCGGTACAGCCGGTGACGGCCGAAGAATGGAAATACGTCTGCAAGATGGGCGGGGTGTGAACCTCATCGCGTCAGCCAACTCGGCCGTCATGCCCGCGCTTGACGCGGGCATCCATCACGCTTCGAAAAAAGCATTTTTCAATAGGGATGGACAGCCGTGGGTCAAGCCCGGCCATGACGACAGAATCAGCGGCGTTTCCTGACTGAGGCGGAAAATGCCATCACGCCCTCACCTCCTGGCGCTGAAACACGACGTAGCCGGCGACGAACAGCACGATGTTCGCCGCGATCAAGCCGACAGTTTGCGGCCAGGCGATCATGATGCTCTCGGAGAGCGGCAGCGGCGCGCCCATCAGCGCCCCGCGAAGCTGATCGAGGAACACCGCGCCTAGGGTGCGCGTGGTCGGCGACAGGATCGCCAGCATCGCTTCGCCGAACAGATCGTTCGGCGAGATGCGCATCAGGAATTGCGCCCAAAGGCTTGTGTCGGGCGTGTCGAGCCCGAGTGCGGCATAGCGCGGATCGGGCGGCGAGATGATCTGCGCCAGCGCCGGCGCCAGCATCGGCCACAGCACCGTGAGGAACAGCCAGATGCCGAGCGCAACCAGCGCCGCCGTTGCGGGCGAGCGGAACACGATCGACAGCAGCATGGCGAGCGCCAGCCATACGCCGGCATAGAAGATCGCGATCACGAGAAACACCAGCGATCGCAGAATCTCTTCCGTGCCGGGCGGCACGCCAAGGAAGATCAGCCCGAGCCCGATCACCAGCAACCACAGCGCGGTGAGGCTGACGGCGAGCGTCGCAAGGCCCGCGAGGAATTTTCCGGTCAGGAGCGCGTCACGGTAAATCGGCTGCGCCAGGATACGCGACAGCGTGCGGCGGTTGAACTCGCTGTTGACGGAATCGAAGCCAAGCCCGATCGCCATCAGCGGGATCAGGAATCCGAGGATCGCGACAAACGACGGCAGCGGCGAATTCGACAGCGTGAACAGCCGCAGCAGCAGGAACGGATCCTCGGCGGTGTTGGTGCGAAGGTTGGTGATCGCGCCGTAGAGCGCGGCGAGCGCCGTCAGCACGATCAGCCATTCCAGCACCAGCATGCGCACGCTGGAGACGTTGTCGGCCAGTTCCTTGGCAAAGACGGTGCCGAGGCCCTGGAACGGGGAGCCCTCACGCCGCATGACGCGCATCTCCCGCTTGCTGGCCCTGGAAGTAGCGGGCGTAGATCGCTTCCAGACTTGGTTCATCGACCGACAGGCGCTTCAACGATCCGTTCACCGCGACCACCGCGCGCGCAGCGTCGGGGCGCACGTCGCGCTCGGCTGTCATGCGGAAGCGATCCTCGGCGAGCGTCTCCACATTGGACACGCCGGGAATCGTGGCGAGCCGCCGCGCGATGCCGCTTCCCTCCGCCTCGACCTCCACCGCGAAGCCTGCGCCGAGCACCTGTACCGAGAGTTCGGCGACCGAGCCCATCAGCACGATGCGTCCGGACTGGAACAGCGCGACGCGGTCGCAGATGCGCTGCACCTGATCGAGCAGATGCGACGACAGCAGCACCGTAATGCCCTCGGCCTTGAGCTCGCGGATCAGGTCGAGAAATTCCCGTGTCGCCTGCGGGTCAAGGCCGGAGGTCGGCTCGTCCAGAATGGCGATCTCGGCCTTCTTGACAATGATCTCGGCGAGCCCCAGCCGCTGGCGCATGCCGCGCGAGAAAGTCGCGACACGCTTGTGCGCCACATCGTCGAGACGCACGCGCTTGAGCGCCTGTTCGATCCGGAACCGCCGCTCCTTCAGCGAAAGCCCCATCAGCGTGGCGGTGTAGCTGAGATTTTCAACCGCCGAGAGCTGATCGTAGAAGCCAACGGAGTCCGGCAGATAGCCAACCCGGCGCTTCACCTGGAGCGGCTGGCGCGCCGGATCGAAGCCGAGCACGCTGATGCGGCCCGATGAAATCTCGGTCAGCCCCAGCATCATCAGGATCGTCGTGGTCTTGCCGGCCCCGTTGGGACCGAGCAGGCCGAACACCTCGCCCTTGGCGATATCGAAGCTGATGTTGTCGACGGCGCTGGCGTTGACATAGCGCTTGGTCAGACCATCAGCTGCGATCACCGTGGCGGGCGACGCAGAGGCGATTTCTTTCCCGGTTTCGCTCATCGCCGTCCGAACCTCGCTACAGCCGTCAGCATCAGAAGCAGCGCAATGCCGATCACGCCGGCGCCCACCATGCCCCACACGGTCGAGGTGTTGACGGTGATGCGGAACTGGCTGGAAGCGTTTTCGCCGCGCGAATTGGCGTTGACCGAGACCATGTAGTCGCCGGCGAGCGACTTGTCGCTCGGCGTCACCAGCGCCTGGACTTCGGCATCCTTGCCCGGCACCAGGCGATCGACGGTGGCCGGATCGAACGCAACCTTCCAACCGGAGGGCGCGCTCGCCGACAGCTTGACGTTCTCGGCCGGCGCGCTGCCGGTATTGGTCACGACGATCGGGATCGAGCTCTGCTTTGCGGCAACCGCGCGCGCGCTCAAGAGGCCATCGCGTCCGGCTACCTGCAGGCGCGGCTGGCCGACGACATCGAGGGCGAGATCGGCGGTGGCGGAAGCATCGCCCGCCTTCACCGTTGCGGTGACCGGGAAATGACCGGCATCCACCGTGCTCGGCGGCCGCACGTGCAGCTTGATGTCCTTGGATTGACCCGCGTCGATCGGAATCGAGGAGAGTTCCTGGCTGCCATAGGCCTCGGTAAACGAAGTTTCGAAATTTTGCGGCGCCTGCGCACCGAAGCTGACATTCAAATTGCGGCCGGAATCGTTCTTGATGGTCAGCGTATACTCGAAATTGGATTTCGGGCTGCCGCGCAGCGAAGGCAGTTGCGCCTTCACGGTGAGCTTGGCCGGCAGTTCCTTGGCGAGCGCCACCTGAATCGGCAGGCTCGTCTGGTTGCCCTCCCCTTTCGCTTCGACCGTCAGCGTTTGCTGATCGAGCTTGCTGCTCGCGGGCACGTCGAGCCGCAGCTGCAACGAAACGTCCTTGTCGGGCGCGGGCATCGCGGCTGCCACGGGCTGACCGCCACCGAGGATCGTTGCGGTCCAGCCGCCCGGCACACCAGATACCGAGAGCTCATATCGCTCCGGCGCGAGACCGTAGTCCTGAAGTCGCAACGGAATGTTGGAGGTGGTGCCTGGCCTGATCGTAACCGCGGGATAATCGGTCATCAGGTAAAGGCCCTTGATGGTGGGCTGGTGCTCGTCGGCCGCGATCGCGGCCGGAGCAAGCAAGGTCGAAACGAAGAGAGCAATGGGGGCGAGAGCGAACGCTCGCATGACAACACTCCTGCTAACGTGAGCTATTCTTTGGGACGTGTGCCGCGCCGCCGGGCGCGAGAGAGCCACAACGCTCCCGTCTTACGTCCGAAAAATTTCGGCGTGCCAGTTACAAGTGAGTGAAGTAGAGTCAGACTTTAGTTTTTAGACTTTTGTTTTCGCAATCCGCGTTGCGCGAAGATTTCGCGACGCGGCTTTTGCGAAATTTGCAGCTGCCGTTGTAGCAAGCGTTCGCATTCGCTCTTCGCCGTGACGAAGGCGCCATCGTTGCTTCGCGCTGGATATGCGTTGTCACATCCGCGCGATTTGCCCGTCGTGCCAATGTGTCGCAGTTGCGCGGTTCCAGAGATCGTCGGCGTCGCCGACGTGATCAAGGAACGGATTCCGATCCGACCGATAAGACCGGCAAGTTCGCGCGTGTACATCACGGCCGACAAGAAATTCGATGCCATAGCCGTCGGTGAAATCTTTACAGCTGTCGATGCGGCTGGCGGCCGAGGAGCCGAAATATATGCGCAAGCTGAGGCGTGGGCTTTCAGCATTCTCTAGATAAAGCCATTTCTCTAGATAAAGCCATGCCAGATCGAATGCGCTCTACTTCACGTCTTTGAGCTTACGCGAGTAAAGGGTAAGCAGGTCATCTATGGATAGATGGTGAGAATCCACCATCTTCTGGATATGCTGGGGCGACAGGTCAGCGAAATTCTGTCCTTCGAAGCCCTTAAAGAATTCCCGGCAAGCCTTCTCGAACTTGCGCAATTCAGCGACCGGCACACCTTGTACATCGTGTGTGAAAGCGGCAGCGCTCTCGATTCGTTTGGCGGGATGGATTATCAGGCGCCTAGCTTGCATACCTTTATAATGCTTATCGAACCAAGCGGCGGACCGATTCATCTGTTCGGCCTCGCGTTTGTTGACCTCCGCTCGAGTGACGTCGACTTCACTCTTGCACTCGACGATGAGATACCTAGTATCATCAAGTGCCCAGAGATTATCGGGCCCTTCCTTCCACTCCTTATCCGGGCGTTCACCCGCAAACCCCAGCGCGCGGCTAAGTTCGTCAAACGCGTGCTCAAAGTTGTCCGCCTTCACGCCGAAGCGCAAACGCCCGAGGATGTCGGACACAGTCACATCCATCTCCGCGTAGGTTCCGAATGCCCGCACCCAGGCCGCTATGCGTTCCGTCCGCCCCTGACTAACAATGGTAAGCTTCGTAACCGTTACGCCGCCTGGCGGCTTCAACAACATTCGGTTCTTTTTATGCGCTGCGACCTGTAGCGCCTGAGATTCGGTCCGATCTGAGCGATAATGGTAGCGGGCGCGCTGCTGGAGATACCATGCTTTATCGTCCTTATCGACGTGGCCATCATCCATGAGTTTTTGGAGACGCTCAGAGGCACCGACGTAATCGCCAGCGGTGTAAGCTTCTTCCGCCGCGAGTTCGGCCGCATAGAGCTTAAGTACACTCTCGTTCGGACCGCGCGGGACAATCCCATCCATCTGCTCGGCATAGTATGCCTTCCACTCCGGATCGCGCCAGAGGCACTGCTTGATCAGCGTGACGTATGCCTTGCTGGGTTCTTCGCCTTCAGCTAACTCCTGACGCGCCATATCGGTAACGTCGAGTCCAATTTGAATCTGCTTATTGACCTGTGGGGATAGGAATCGGCGTGTCGCTTTCTCACGGATGAGGCGTACCAGATCGGAGCCTATTACCACGATCACGGAATAGTCTTTCTCGCCACGAACGCTGCGCCCCATACCCTGCTCGACCGCCCGCACTGTACGCATTAGCGTCGCTTCGCTGCCTGGGCGCACCTGCTCAGCATAAAGATCGATGAGGCTCTCCGAATATGGTCGGGAGTCGAAGACTAGGATGCGGCAGGTATCGTCGGGGAGATCGACACCGTCATATCGGTTCACCAATACAACCGTCTTCTCGCACTCCCCGCGTCGAAGAGCGTTCACGGCGTCTTCGATTGTGTCACGGACCGCAACTAAGGCACCGTTGTCCTCCCAAGCCTTGCTCCGCGCAAAACTCGGAGTCAGCGCGACGACTCCGTACTTTCGGCTGGCATCGGGCTTGCCATAGCCATTAACGATCGAATCTCGGTCCCATTCCTCATGAATTAGTGAGGGGATGATAACCATTTTTTCGCCAGACCAAGTCTCGCGGTCATAAGTGAGGGGTGCCGTGATTGTCTCGGGTGAAAGTCTCAATCCCTTTACGAGAAATGCGTCGTCGGTCACGGTCGCAGACATGAAGATGCGGTGCACCGCGCGCGAGTACGATCCGAAGGAATCGAGAGGTGGCACATATGGCTCGATCTCGATCGCGGCACCCGAGACGATACACTGGCAATGCACGAGTATGTCGCGCAGCAGCGGCCAAGCGAATCTTACAGACTTCCGCTGAGTTTGAGCCGATAGAATCGAAGCGACTTCGCTCTCCCGCTCAGTCCATGCCCAATAGGGCACTGGAAGCAAAGCCTCGCGTTTGGCGTTTTCGATATCTGCAAACGTGCCGACGCCTTGTTGCTCAAGTTCGGTTGCGAAGAGCGCCTTTAACGCGGCATACGCAGGCTCATCGCTCGGGATGCGGATGCGACACGCCTCCCTGATTCGGTCAGCGCAAGCATGTGCATCATCCATGAGGACCGTGTCGACTTCGATCGACGTCTTGTTCAATCCGAACTTTGTTATGCCGTTGAACAACTTCTGAACCGAGGTTACGAGAATATGGCTAGAGTTCAGGAAGTCATCGGGGAGGTCGTCCTCGGCCGTGCATGTTCGGATGCCGAATTGTCTTGCCTGCTCACAGGTCTGAGCGATCAAAAAGTGATCGGGGCACAGATAAACCACTGGTCCCCTCTCTGCGTTGAGCCGCGACTGGAGCATGAGCAAGCCAACAAGCGTCTTGCCTTGACCGGTATGGAGCTTGACGATGACGTCGCGCGTGGAGGCCTGACGGGCGTTCCATTCCTGAAGCACCGCCTCCTGAGATGGGCGAAGAGGCCCCTTGTCGTGCGTACGGTCCAGCGTGCTGTAGATCTTGATCGGATCCACAGGCTTGGCGCTCGCCTTTTTGGCTAGTCGCTTGCCGAAGTTTACCATATTCCATGGCCTCGCGGGTTTACATTCAGCGCACTCTAGGCTGCCGAGCACCGTAAATCCAATACAACCTCGCCGCTCTCGTTGATTTGCCCGTCATGCCAATCTGTCGCGCATTTTTCACTTGCGACGTCGGGCAAATCACTGGCACTTCTTCGCGCGTCCTGGGCTCAGAGACAGAGGGACGTTGGCCATCGTCACCAAACGTTGGGCGCGGGATGCGATGGACGCTTACTGCGTAAGAGACGAATACGCAAACAAGCGGACGGCGAAGTCGCGTGGTCCTGACGCCCCGACGCTGGCGTCAAGTCGACAATGATGCTTCGGCATTGGGTCGATGATGGTGGCAAGAAAGCCCGGTTCACCAGGGAGAGCGCGCTATAAGCCGTAAAACCATTCGCGCGGGGAATGCCGGGACGTTTTCGGCAAACCTGCGGTGACTACACTTGCGTGTTTTCTTTTCACGCAAGGCTGCGGGCGCGGCGAGCGCCCGGCATTCCCTGCGCCCTCTCGAGAGAGGGACAACGATTTGAAGAGCTCGGGTGAAAGAAAGCCGCGGGGACGAAGAGGCGTGTCTTGCTGATGTTGAGCCCGCCGGTGCCGCACTTAACCCTCTCGCCTTGCGGGAGAGGGTGCCGAGCGAAAGCGAGGCGGGTGAGGGGTAGAGCCCGTCGCGTGCGAAAGACCCCTCATCCGGCACGGACGTTGTCCGCGCCACCTTCTCCCGCAAGGGGAGAAGGTAAGGAAAGAACTCTATGCCGCGGCGGCGAGTACGACCTGCGCCAGCAACTGCTCGCGCTTCTTCTGCGTGCGGTAGCCTTTCATGGTCGCGGCGAAGCGCTCCAGAATGCCGTCCTCGAACGCGGTGACGATGGTGTCGTGCACGTAGCTCTTGCGGCAGATCGCGGGCGTGTTGGAGAGCTGATCGGCGGCGGCGCGGATCGCGTCCCCCACCTGGCGCTTGCGGCCGCGCTGGCTCGACGCCGGGGAAACGCGCGACAGCGATTCCAGCACCACGGCGGAGGCCATCAGCGTGCGGAAATCCTTCAGCGAAATCTTGATGCCGGCGATCTCGCGCAGGAACGAATTCACGGCCGTGGTCGAAACCGTGCGCACCGTGCCCGACGCATCGCGATACTGGAACAGGCGCCTGCCCGGCAGGGTCCGCAAAATCGGAATCGCGCGCACGAGTTTCGCCGCATCGCATTCCTTGCGCACGGCCTTGCCGCCCTTGGCCTTGAAGGAGAGCACGAAGCAATCGTCCTCGAGCGTGACGTTGGACTTGAGCATCGTGGTGGCGCCACGCGTACCGTTCATCCGCGCGTAGGTCTCGTTGCCCGGACGGATCGCGGTGCGCGCGATCAGTTCGATCACGGCCGAAAGCGCAAACTCGCGCGTCGGCGCGTCGCCGGCGAGATGCATCGAGACGTGGCGGCGAATTTTCGGCAAAGCGCCGACGAGCTTGGCGAGGCGATGCGCCTTGCGGTGCTCGCGGACCTTTTCCCAATCGGCGTGATAGCGGTATTGCAGCCGGCCGGCGGCGTCGCGCCCCACGGCTTGCAAATGCGACTTCGGATCGGGCGCGTAGCGCACCTCGGCATAGGCCGGCGGTACCGCCATCGCGTGCAGGCGCCGGATGGTCCTGGTATCGCGGATATGCGAGCCGTTGGCGCGCACAAAGGAATAGCTCTTGCCGCGCTTGACGCGGCGGATGGTGAGTTGGGTCTGTTCGCCAAGCGTCAGGCCGAGATCCTTCGCCAGAATCTCGACCGAGGGAGCCGTCGGGAGGGCGCGCTTGCGGGCGCGGGTTCCTGGCTTGGCGGGCTCCAGCTTGGGCCATTGTCCCAGCGCCTTGGCCAAAGCTACCTCCGGACCGGCCGCATCCGGCCGCGCAGTCTCAAAATTCTGCTGATCCATCATAGCTTTAGACGCCTTGCTCCAACGCTTACCCTGCTAATGCCGGCTGATTCTGTTTGTTCCGGCATGGGCCTGCGCCCCCCAAAGGGGTCATTCGGCCCAAGCGAGGCCATTTAGGGGGGAATGACTTAACGCACCAGCCCCGGCTTTTCCGGATGAGGTTTCTAAATACCTTTCGGGCCAGATGCAGCCCTGCCCTGCGGTCTTAAGTCTCACCCGAATCGCGGTCAGTTTGAAGGATCGAGCGGAGCCGCGCCGAGAGTTGAACCGGTGCAACAGAAAAGCCCGCCGAAGGTCGTAGTCGTTGCGCTTGTCGGCGTGATCGGCGCGGGCGCATAATCGTTTCAACAAGCAAGACGGCGGTTTCTCGTGTCAGTGGGCCGCAATCGGGTGGAGGGATCGAAATGTCCGAGAAAATTTACGACGTACCGGCTGACTGGGCGAAGCGTGCCTGGGTGGATGATGCCAAGTACCGCGAGATGTATGCGCGCTCGGTCAAGGATCCCAACGGCTTCTGGGGCGAGCAGGCCAAGCGCATCGACTGGATGAAGCCCTTCACCAAGGTCGAGAATACCTCGTACGAGCCCGGCCACATCTCGATCAAGTGGTTCGAAGACGGCGTTCTCAACGTTGCCTGGAACTGCATCGACCGGCATTTGGGAAAACGCGGCAACCAGACCGCCATCATCTGGGAAGGCGACGACCCCTCCGAGTCCAAACACATCACTTACAAGCAACTCCATGACGAGGTCTGCAAGTTCGCCAACATCCTGCGCACCCGCAATGTGAAGAAGGGCGACCGCGTCACGATCTACCTGCCGATGATTCCGGAAGCGGCCTACGCGATGCTCGCCTGCGCGCGGATCGGCGCCATTCACTCGGTGGTGTTTGCCGGCTTCTCGCCGGACAGCCTGGCGCAACGCATCAACGATTGCCAGTCCAAGTTCGTGATCACGGCCGACGAGGGCCTGCGCGGCGGCAAGAAAGTTCCGCTGAAAGCCAATGTCGATGCGGCGATCGCCAAGACCGGCGGCGTCGACTGGGTCGTCGTCGTCAAGCGCACCGGCGGCAAGGTCGACATGAATCCGTCGCGCGACTTCTGGTACCACGAGGCGGCTGCCGTCGTGACGACGGAATGCCCGGCCGAGCACATGAACGCGGAAGATCCGCTGTTCATCCTCTATACCTCAGGCTCGACCGGCCAGCCGAAGGGCGTGCTGCACACCTCCGGCGGCTATCTCGTCTTCACGGCGATGACGCACCAATACGTGTTCGATTATCACGAGGGCGACATCTACTGGTGCACGGCCGACGTCGGCTGGGTGACCGGCCACAGCTACATTCTCTATGGGCCACTGGCGAATGGCGCGACCACGCTGATGTTCGAGGGGGTGCCGAATTACCCGGATAATTCGCGGTTCTGGCAGGTCATCGACAAGCACAAGGTCAATATTTTCTACACCGCGCCGACCGCGATCCGCGCGCTGATGCAGGCCGGCGACGCGCCGGTGCAGAAGACCTCGCGCGCCTCGCTTCGCCTGCTTGGTTCGGTCGGAGAGCCGATCAATCCGGAAGCGTGGGAGTGGTATCACCGCGTGGTCGGCGACCACCGCTGCCCGATCGTCGATACCTGGTGGCAGACCGAGACCGGCGGCATTCTGATCACGCCGCTGCCCGGCGCCACCAAGCTCAAGCCGGGATCGGCGACGCGGCCGTTCTTCGGCATCGTGCCGCAGATCGTCGACGCCGACGGCAAGGTGCTGGAAGGCGAGTGCAGCGGCAATCTGTGTCTGGTCAGGTCCTGGCCCGGGCAGATGCGCACCGTCTATGGCGATCAAGCCCGCTTCGAGCAGACTTATTTCTCGACCTACAAGAACAAGTATTTCACCGGCGACGGCTGCCGGCGCGATGCCGACGGCTATTACTGGATCACCGGCCGCGTCGATGACGTCATCAACGTCTCGGGCCACCGCATGGGCACCGCCGAGGTCGAAAGTTCGCTGGTCGCGCACGACAAGGTGTCGGAAGCAGCCGTGGTCGGCTATCCGCACGACATCAAGGGCCAGGGCATCTATGCCTATGTCACGCTGATGGCGGGCACCGAGCCGAGCGACGAACTACGCAAGGAACTGGTCGCGTGGGTGCGCAAGGACATCGGCCCGATCGCCTCGCCCGACCAGATCCAGTTCGCTCCGGGCCTGCCGAAGACACGCTCCGGCAAGATCATGCGGCGCATCCTGCGCAAGATCGCCGAGGACGATCCCGGCAGCCTCGGCGATACCTCGACGCTCGCCGATCCGGCCGTCGTCGACGATCTCGTCAAGAACCGGCAGAACAAGCGCGCGACGGCGTAAGCCGAAAAGCCTGCGTCGGTTACGGGGCAACGGCGTGCTGTTGGTGACGCGCTGTTGACCCATTGCTAGACTCAAAGGCATCTTCACGCCGAAGCGTCGTTTGTCGCGGCGCTCATGACGAAGCGTGAGCGCAGAAGAGTCCCGTCGGCGCTTTTGCACGCGACGTCTGGGAACCGCCCGCGCTCGCTTCACGCGCTTGTCATTCGAAGGTTGGCGGCAGCGGACGGTTCCTCGGAGAGTGTGGTTTTCCAGTCATTTACTTTATTTCCAACATTTTCTTTCCTCGCCCTCGCAAACCACGCTGCGGCACGCGCGTGCACAACGCGGGTTAATCGGCGCGGTTAATATTTGAAGGGGAACCGGCCAGTTTCGAATGGTTGGGTCGTATTGGAGAGATCAATGTCGTTCAGGATGGCGGTGGCGGCGGCCACCATCGGCATGGGGCTTCTGGCCACCAGTACCGCGCACGCGCGTCCCGAGATGGTCGGGGTCAGCAGCGAATATTCGCCGGGGACGATCGTGATCAAAACCAACGAGCGTCGCCTCTACCTCATCCTCGATTCCGGCCGTGCCGTTCGTTATCCGGTCGGCGTCGGCAAATACGGCAAGCAGTGGTCCGGCACCACGCGGATCAGCGGCAAGTACCGCAACCCGGCCTGGTCACCGCCGACCGAAGTCAAGCACGACATTCCGAGCATTCCCGATCTTATACCTGGCGGCTCGCCGCACAATCCGATGGGAGTTGCCGCCATGACGCTGGCGGGCGGCGAATACGCCATCCACGGCACCAACCGGCCGGGCTCCGTCGGAGGCTTCGTATCCTATGGCTGCATCCGGATGCTCAACGGCGACATCACCGACCTGTACGAGCGGGTTTCGGTCGGCACCACGGTGGTGGTGACGCGCTGATCGCGGCAACGCATCTTTGACTTCAGACATCGCGACTTCAAAAATCGGAGGCGATACCCTTGCTCTCCCAGTCGCCATACCGCGTCGGCTCGGGGCCCTTTGGTCCCTGAAACTCCTTCGAGGGCGATTTTGCCTCAAGCGCCGCGGCCTTCCGCCGCGCTTCGGCTTCGGCCAGCGCGCGTTGGGCCGCCGGCGGGAGCTCACGTTCGCTCGCGGATGCGGCTGGCTTTGGCCCGGATGCCTCGTCCGTCATAGCTGGTCACCTCGAAGTCATACGCCAGATTCTTATAAATGGCATATTCTCATGCCAAAGCGATTCCTGCCGGCTAGAGCTCCGATTCCGAAGTTCGCAAGCTATGCGGCCCCGCCGATGCGAACTTCGGAATCAAAGGAGCTCTAGCAACTTATTGTTTCTAGTGCGGCTTTAAATTTGAAGTTCCAATAACGAACTCACGGCGAAACTGATAGGAACTTCAAATTCGCCGCACTAGTGTGGCGACACTGACGTTCCTTTCAGCGGCCGCCGCGAGTTCATCAAAGGAACGTCTGAGTCACAGCCACACTAGAATCACATAGTTGCTAGTGTTCCTTTGGTTCTGACATTCGTAAATGTGAGGCTGTGATATGATACGAATGTCAGAACCAGGACACTAATGACCCGATCCCGGCATTCGCATCCCTTCCTTTTCTAGCGGCCGCGAATGTCAAATCCTCTCCACGAGCTGACATGCGAATTGCTGCGCCACGATACAAGATGTACCTTCTCCATGCCCCCGCAACGATTCGCTCTGCCCACTGAAGCGCCTGGCCTCGCGGCGCGGCGGATCGCAGCCGACATTCTCGACGGCGTCCTGCACAAGCACCGCACGCTCGACGAACAGCTCGACGGCGCTTCCGCCCATCCTGCATTGAAAGGTCTTTCCGACCGTGACCGCGCGCTGATGCGGCGGCTGGTCGCAACGATTCTGCGGCGATTGGGCACGCTCGGCCATGTTCTTTCACGGCTCCTTGATCGCGGCGTTCCGACCGACGCGCCCCGCGCGCAAAGCGCGCTTTTGATCGGCGCCGCGCAAATTCTCTGGATGGATGTGCCCGACCATGCCGCTGTCGATCTGTCGGTACGGCTCGTGCAATCGGATCGGCGCGCCGCGAAATATGCCGGCCTCGTCAACGCGGTGCTGCGGCGCTGCGCGCGTGAAGGCCAGCCGCTGATCGACGAAGTGAAGTCGAAGAATCTCGACGTGGCGCCGTGGCTGCTCGCGCGCTGGTCGGCCCATTACGGCGACACGGCTGCGCGCGACATCGCAACCGCGCTCGGGCAGGAACCGTCGTTTGATATCAGCGTGAAGTCCGACCCGACGCAATGGGCGACGCGGCTGCATGGCGAAACGCTGCCGACCGGCTCCGTCCGCACGCTGCTGCAGGGCTCGGTGACGACGCTGCCCGGTTTCACCGAGGGCCAATGGTGGGTGCAGGACGCCGCCGCGGCGCTACCGGCTCGGCTGTTCGGCGACATCGCGAACAAGAAG
Source organism: Bradyrhizobium sp. (assembly GCF_027307225.1). Taxonomy (GTDB): domain Bacteria; phylum Pseudomonadota; class Alphaproteobacteria; order Rhizobiales; family Xanthobacteraceae; genus Bradyrhizobium. The sequence continues at coordinate 20,415 of NZ_DAHUXJ010000041.1, forward strand.
ATCGTCGACCTCTGCGCCGCGCCGGGCGGCAAGACCGCTCAACTCGTCCACGGCGGCGCGCAGGTGACGGCGGTCGATCGCTCGCCCGCCCGCATGGCGAGGTTGCGTGACAACCTGGAGCGGCTGTCGTTGAATGCGGAGTTAGCGGTGGCCGACGGCGCCGAATGGCTCGGCCAGAACCAGGGCGAAGGTTTCGACGGCATCTTGATCGATGCTCCCTGCACCTCGACCGGAACGATCCGGCGTCATCCCGACATCGGCTGGCTGCGGCAGGAGTCCGACATTGCGCCGTTGGCGGCCGCGCAGAAGCGACTGCTGCAACGCGCCGTCAGCGCCCTCAAGCCTGGCGGCATGCTTGTCTACTGCACCTGTTCGCTCGAGCCGGAAGAAGGTGAGCAAGCGATATCGGAACTTCTGAAGGTCGAAACAACGATGCAGCGCATGCGGATCGAGGCGAGCGAGGTCGCAGGCCTCGGCGAAATCCTCAATCCCGACGGCGATCTGCGTACCCTTCCCAGCCACCTGCCGCATCCGGATCCGAGGCTTGGCGGCCTCGACGGGTTTTACGCGGCGCGGCTGGTGCGGCGGAATTAGACGGGTACTACCTGGCTAAATCCTGATTTTGCACCGCTTTTGAGCCTGCTGCGCTGATTCGGACCGTTTCAAGGTGGTGTTTTGGCGGCATTTCCGGATTAAAAGGGGCCGGAAAGAATCCTCCCAGCCAAGGCAGGGCGTGTCACAACGCAGACGTATCTCGACGCTGATCCTCAGCCGCGTTGCACGCAACCTGATGGCGCGGGCGGGCGCCGGCTCGGTGGCGTTGTCGTCATTGTGGCCGAGCCGGACCGACCGCCTCATCATCGCGCCGCACGACCTGCGCACCGCGGACGCAACGCGCGCGGCTGAGATCTACGCCGGCCGCTTCGTCTTCGCGGGCAAGATCGTCACCTGCCACGGCCGCTCCATCTTCGAGCTCGAGCCGCCGTCGGAGGATTGGGAAACGGCGCTCCTCGGGTTCGGATGGTTGCGGCATTTGCGCGCCGCCGATACCGCGCTGACCCGCGCCAACGCCCGCGCGCTGGTCGACGACTGGCTTTCAAATCCAAATTTCAAGCGGCCGCTGGCGCGGCGCGCCGACGTGCGCGCGCGCCGCGTCATCTCCTTGCTGTCGCAAGCCCCGCTGGTTCTCGGCGACACCGACGGCAAATTCTATCGGCGCTATCTGCGCGGGCTTTCCCGCGAAATCCGATACTTGCGTTCCGCGACGATCGACATCGCGGACGGCGTGCCGCGGCTGCAGGTGCTCATCGCTCTGTGTTATTCCTCGCTTTGTCTTGCCAATCAGGCAAACCAGATTCGGAACGCCGCGCGCAAGCTTTCGGAGGAGTTGCAGCGGCAGATCCTGCCCGACGGAGGCCACATCTCGCGCAACCCCGGCGCGCTGATCGAGCTTCTGACCGATCTTTTGCCGCTGCGTCAGACCTTCGCCGCGCGCAATATCGCCCCGCCAGGCGCCTTGTTGAACGCCATCGACCGCATGATGCCGATGTTGCGCTTCTTCCGGCACGGCGACGGCAGTTTTGCGTTGTTCAACGGAATGAGCGGCACCCCTTCCGACGTGCTTGCGACCTTGCTCGCCTATGACGACACCCACGGTGCGCCGATGTCGAACATGCCGCACACCGGATTTCAGCGGCTGGATGCCGGCAACACCGTCGTGATCATGGACACCGGACCGGCGCCGCCGCCAAGCGTCAGCCAGGATGCGCATGCCGGCTGCCTTTCGTTCGAACTGTCCGCAGGCACGAGCCGGATCGTCACCAATTGCGGCATGCCGTCGACCAGCCGCGACAATTGGCGCAGCTTTGCCAGAGGCACGGTGGCCCATTCGACGCTGACCTATCACGACACGTCGTCGTGCCAGTTCGTGGAATTTTCCGCGATGAAGCGGCTGTTGCAAGGAGCGCCGATCGTCAGCGGTCCGACCGAGGTCGAAAGCCATCGCGAGGCCGTCGCCAACGGCATACTGCTGACGGCTTCGCACGACGGCTACCTCCACCGGTTCGGCGTGATCCATCGCCGAACGCTGATGCTCGCGCCGGATGGCACGCGGCTCGACGGTGAAGACACCGCGGTGCTGGCGCCAGAGGGACGAAGCAAGGCCAACGAAACCGACTATGCGCTCCGGTTCCACCTTCACCCTTCGGTGAAGGCAAGCCGTCTCAGCGACGCCAGAGGCGTCATGCTGGTATTGCCGAACCGCGACGTTTGGACGTTCGAGGCGCTCGACGACAGGGTCGAACTCGAGGACAGCGTGTTTCTGGCCGGCAATGACGGACCGCGCCGCACCTCCCAGATCGTGATCCGCCAGGAGTCGCACCATGCGCCGTCGATCCGCTGGAATTTCGCGCGCTCGACGTCGTCGCCATCGACCATAGCAGCAAAGCGCAGCACCCGCCGCGAGCCGGAGCTGCCGCTCTAATGTCCCGATTCCGAAGTTCGTAGCCTTTTACGGAGCCACGATTCGAACTTCGGAATCGAAAGGACACCAGCAAGCCTATTGATCTAGTGTGGCTTTGGTTCAGAAGTCCGCATGACGAGCCCGCGGCAGTAATGATGCGGACTTCTGAACCGCCACACTAGGAAGATGCTGCCCAAGGTATGAGGCCAAGGCCTGGCGGTTGTGAACGCGGCTGAAAACTGCTAACCAGCCATCGCTCGCGCGACTGGCGACTTTGGATGGAGCACCATCGGGAAGCGTGAGAGTAGCCGCCGCGCGCCTGGGCAAAAGCACCCTTTGAACAGAGGATCTTGCCCATGACCGATCAACTTCGCCACATCACCCGTGCTTTGCTCTCCGTCTCCGACAAATCGGGCCTGCTCGAATTTGCGCGTGCGCTTGCCCTCCACGGCGTCGAGCTCATTTCCACTGGCGGCACGGCGAAAGCGATCGCGGAAGCCGGATTGAAGGTCAAGGACGTCTCTGAGCTGACCGGCTTTCCGGAAATGATGGATGGCCGCGTCAAGACGCTGCATCCGAAAGTGCATGGCGGGCTGCTCGCCATCCGCGGCAAAGCCGATCACACCAGCGCGCTGAAGAGGCACGATATCGAGCCCATCGACCTTCTGGTGGTCAACCTCTATCCGTTTGAAGCCACCGTCGATAAAGGCGCCGATTTCGAGGAGTGTGTCGAGAACATCGATATTGGCGGGCCCGCGATGATCCGCGCCGCGGCCAAGAACCACAACGACGTTGCCGTCGTCGTTGACGCCAGCGACTATCAGGCCGTTCTCAATGAGCTCAAGGCCAATCAGGGCGCAACCACGTTGCACCTGCGCCGGCGTCTTGCGGCGAAGGCCTACGCGCGCACCGCCGCCTACGACGCCGCGATTTCCAATTGGTTCGCGTCCGAACTCAATACCGAAGCGCCGGATTTCCGCGCCTTTGGCGGACGCCTGATTCAGGCGCTGCGCTACGGCGAGAACCCGCATCAGAAGGCTGCGTTCTATCGCCTGCCCGAAAGCCGGCCCGGCGTCTCGACCCTGCTGCAGTTGCAGGGCAAGGAATTGTCCTACAACAACATCAACGACACCGACGCGGCCTTCGAATGCGTCGCCGAGTTTGACCCCAGGCGCACAGCGGCATGCGTCATCGTCAAGCACGCCAACCCTTGCGGCGTCGCCGAGGGGCCTGATCTCGTCACCGCCTACCGCCGGGCGCTCGCCTGCGATTCAACCTCGGCCTATGGCGGCATTATCGCGCTGAACGGCAGGCTCGATGCGGAAACGGCGAAGGCCGTCACTGAAATCTTCACCGAAGTCATCATCGCACCCGAGGCGACGGACGAAGCCGCCGCGGTCGTCGCCAAACGGCGCAATCTTCGGCTGTTGCTCACCGGCAGGCTGCCCGATCCGCGTGCGGTGGGGCTGACGGCAAAGACTGTCGCGGGCGGTATACTCGTGCAGAGCCGCGACAACGCTGTGGTCGATGACATGGTGCTGAAGGTCGCGACCAAACGCGAGCCGACTGAAGCAGAAATGCGCGACCTGATGTTCGCTTTCCGCGTCGTCAAGCACGTCAAATCGAACACGATCGTCTATGCGAAGGATCTCGCCACCGTCGGGATCGGCGCGGGCCAGATGAGCCGGGTGGATTCGGCGCGCATCGCCGCGCGAAAGGCCGGGGATGCCGCGCGCGAATTGAAGCTGGCCGAGCCGCTCACCAAGGGCTCCGTCGTCGCTTCCGACGCCTTCTTCCCGTTCGCCGACGGCATGCTGGCCTGCATTGAAGCAGGCGCCACCGCAGTGATCCAGCCCGGCGGCTCCGTGCGCGACAACGAAGTCATTGAAGCCGCCGACGCCCATAACATCGCCATGGTGTTCACCGGCGTGCGTCACTTCCGGCATTAAGCGCCGCAGCAAAATGGCCGGGCTTAGCGCCCGACCGCGTAAGGCCCGCCTTTTTCCAGCGCGCGCTGATAGGCGGGCCGCGCGTGGATCCGCTCCAGAAACGCCATCGCCTTGGGGTGGCCCTGTTCGAGGCCGCCGCGCGCCGCCGCGGCCTCCAGCGGAAAGCTCATCTGGATATCGGCGGCGGTGAAGGCGTCGCCTGCGAACCATTCGCTCTTGGAGAGTTCGCCTTCCCAGAACGCCATGTGCAGCTTCAGCTGCGGATTGACGATGGCCAACAGCGCCTGATTGCAGACCTTGCGCACCAGCGGACGAAGCAAGGCGGGCGCGCGCCGTGGCATGAGCGTGAACAACAGCTTCATCAGGAGCGGCGGCATCGCGGAACCTTCCGCATAGTGCAGCCAATAGGTGTAGCGCAAACGTTCCGGCGTATCGGGCGGCGGGATCAGGCTTCCGTTGCCGTAAGTGCCTACGAGGTATTCGGCGATCGCGCCGGATTCCGCGATCGTCTTGCCGCCATCGGTGATGACCGGCGATTTTCCGAGCGGATGAATCGCGCGTAAGTCGGCCGGCGCCCGCATGTCCGACTGACGCTGATAGCGCACGATGTCGTAGGCGACGCCGAGTTCCTCCAGCAGCCAGAGCACCCGCTGCGAACGCGAATTGTTGAGATGATGAACCGTGAGCATCGCGACGTCCCCCTGCGCCTGTCATTTCTGGCTTTCGATCTCCTAGCAGCGGACGGGCGTGATGGCGATGAGTCTCGGCCCATCGATCCAATAGGGGCGAAGAATGAGGCCGCGCCCGGATGAGTTATACCCGGGTAATATTGACTTCCTAATTTGTCCGGGTATAATTACGGAAGAAAATCAAAAATTCGAGCTTTCACAATGCTTCAAGCCCACTCCCAATGGTTCACGGCCTTCATTGGCCACCGGCAACTCGCCTCCGGCTCACTGGCCGATGTGGCCCTTGCGGTCAGAAAAACGACAAGACCGGTCACCGCTGAGCCAGTCCTGATCTTCGATGACTCCAGTGGGCGGTCGATCGACGTCGACCTGCGCGGCACGGACGAGGAGATCGTCGCGCGACTGACGCCTTCGACCCCGGAAGAGCCAGCCGCTGAGCCGACTGCATCGGAGACCCGCAGTCGCGGCCGGCCAAAGCTCGGCGTGGTGGCCCGCGAAGTGACGTTGTTGCCACGTCACTGGGATTGGTTGGCCGCTCAGCCCGGCGGGGCGTCCGTGGCGTTACGAAAACTGGTCGAGGAAGCGCGCCGCAGCAATGGCGATGCCGACCGTCATCGTGCGGCAAGGGACGCGGCGTATCACTTCATGTCCGCGATGGCGGGCAACCTGCCCGGCTTCGAGGAGGCCTCGCGCGCCTTGTTCGCCGGCGCGCGGCGGCGTTTCAGCGAACAGATCGCCGGCTGGCCCGACGATATCCGCGACCACATCGTCAAGCTTGCCTTTAGCGACCGCGCTGATCCCTAACTAAACACAATCGCTCTCTAACCCCTGCAACCTCGAACCGCCAGATTGCGGGCGCCAACCCCTTGCGCCACGTCAACCAGGAAAAGCCCGTGTCCGATTCCCCGCCTCTCTGGAGGACATTTCTGGTCTTCCTGGCGCCAATGATGCTGACCAACATATTGCAATCCCTGGTCGGCACCATCAACGGCATCTATCTCGGCCAGATGATCGGCGTGGACGCACTGGCGGCTGTGTCGGCGTTTTTCCCGATGATGTTCTTCTTCATCTCCTTCGTCATCGGGCTAGGCGCTGGCGCCAGCGTGTTGATCGGCCAAGCCTGGGGCGCGCGCGAACCGGAGAAGGTGAGGGCCGTCGCGGGGACGACCTTGACCGTCGCCCTGTTTGGTTCGGCGATGATCGCTGTTTTCGGCGGCCTGTTCTGCCGGCAAATCCTGATCGCGCTCGCCACGCCGCCTGCCATTCTCGACGCAGCGGAATCCTATGCCCGCATCATGCTGGTCTCGATGCCGCTGACGTTCGTTTTTATTCTGCTGACCTCGATGCTACGCGGCACCGGCGATACGTTGACGCCGCTGGTGGCGCTCGCGATCTCGGCGGGGCTCGGCCTTGTGGCGACGCCTGCCTTGATCAAGGGCTGGCTCGGCCTGCCGCGGCTCGGCACCGCCAGCGCCGCATGGGCGTCGGTGATCTCAGGCGTGTTCACGCTGTTATGGCTGACATTGGACCTTCGGCGCCGTCGACATGTCCTTGCCTTCGATGGCGCATTTCTGCGCGCGATGTGGATCGACAGAACCTTCCTGCGCAAGGTCCTCAACATTGGAATTCCCTCGGCCGCCGGCATCGTGACCATGTCGGTGGCGGAGTTGGTCCTGCTTGGTCTCGTCAACGGCTACGGCGCTGGCGCGACCGCCGCCTATGGCGCGGTCAATCAGGTTTTGGGGTTTGCCCAGTTCCCGGCGGTGTCGATCGCCATTACCGTCTCGATCTTTGGTGCGCAGGCCATCGGCCGCGGTCAGTCGAACCGGATCGGGTCCATCGTGCGCACCGGGCTTGTCATGAATCTCGTCCTGACCGGCAGCCTGGTGGCCGTGGCCTATCTGTTATCGCGGCTCATCATGGGCTTCTTCATCACCGACCCCGCCGTTCTTGAGCTAGCGCAAAGATTGTTGCGCATCGTGTTGTGGAGTTCGGTGGTGTTCGGGATGGCGCTGGTGTTTTCGGGGGCGATGCGCTCAAGCGGAACGGTATGGGCGCCGCTGTCGATCCAGATGTTCGCAATTGCCGGCATCGAAGTTCCCTCCGCGATCCTGCTCGGCCGGACGATCGGAATCGACGGCATCTGGACCGCCTATCCGATCACGTTCAGCGCGATGTTCTTCCTGCAAATGAGCTATTACCTGATGGTATGGCGCAAACGTGCCATCAAGCGGCTGATCTGAGTCAAGGTATGATACGCATCATAAAAAGGATGGACGCGACACTTCGGTTGCGTCACAATGATGACTCGTTCCGGCACCCTGGAGACGCTCATGAGCCCCACAGCACCGCAATTCATGTTCGATTTCGGCAGCCCGAACGCCTTTCTCAGCCATGAAGCGATCCCACCGATCGAGAAACGGATCGGGGCGAAATTCGAATACGTGCCGGTCTTGCTCGGCGGCATTTTCAAGGCCACCAACAACCGCTCGCCGGCTGAGACACTTGCCGGGATCAAGAACAAGCGCGAATTCCAGGAGATCGAGACGCAACGATTCCTGAAACGCTTTCAGGTCAAGCCGTACACCTGGAATCCGTTCTTTCCGGTCAATACGCTGAATTTGATGCGTGCAGCGGTGGCCGCCCAGCTCGAGGGCGTTTTCGAGAAATACGTCGATGCCGCCTTTCATCATATGTGGGTCGAGCCAAAGAAAATGGACGATCCGGAAGTCGCGCTTGGCGCGCTCGAGGCATCCGGTCTTGATTCAAAAAAGCTGTTCGCCCGCGCAAGCGAGGCCGACGTGAAGACAAAACTGATCGAGAACACGCAAGCTGCCGTCGAACGCGGCGCGTTCGGCTCGCCGACATTTTTCGTCGGCAACGAGATCTTCTTCGGCAAGGAGCAGTTGCGCGACGTTGAGGAGATGGTGCTGGGGAGTTGACGTCGCGAATGCGAGCGAAGCGTCGCACTGTGCCGTCATTCCGGGGCGAATAATATGAGCGAACCCGGAATCTCGAGATTCCGGGTCTGGTGCTCGCGCACCATCCCGGAATGACGTCAATTGAACCTCCATTCTTCAAGACGAGGCGCAGGAGACCGTCACATGCAAAAACGCAACGCCACCGTGGCCGTGATCGGCGCCGGCGACTATATCGGCGCCGAGATCGCGAAGAAATTTGCCGCTGAAGGGTTCACCGTCTTCGCCGGCCGGCGCGACGGCGCCAAGCTCGAGCCGCTCGTTCGCGAGATCGAAGCCTCAGGTGGGTCGATTGTCGCGCGCGCTCTCGATGCGCGAAAGGAAGACGAGGTCGCCGCCTTCCTGAATGACGCCGACAAGCACGCGCCGCTCGAGGCGACCATTTTCAACGTCGGCGCCAACGTCAATTTCCCGATCCTGGAAACGACCGATCGGGTGTTCCGGAAGGTTTGGGAGATGGCGTGCTGGGCGGGCTTCCTGGCCGGCCGCGAGTCGGCTCGGCTGATGATGCCGCGAGGCCAGGGCAACATCTTCTTCACCGGCGCCACGGCATCGCTGCGCGGCGGCAGCGGCTTTGCCGCCTTTGCGAGCGCCAAGTTCGGCCTTCGTGCGGTGGCGCAATCGATGGCCCGCGAGCTGGGTCCGAAAAACATCCATGTCGCACATCTGATTATCGATTCAGGCGTCGACACCGCCTGGGTGCGGGAGCGGCGCGAGCAGCTCTGGGGCAAGGAAGCGCTCAACAATCCGGATTTGCTGATGCCGCCCGCTTCCGTCGCGGCATCCTATTGGCAGCTTTATCAGCAGCCGCGCAGCGCCTGGACGTTTGAGCTCGAAATTCGTCCGTTCGGCGAAAAGTGGTGAGGAAGCGAATGGTGAGCGGCGAATAGCGGAGGGGAGCGAATAGGGAGTAGCGAATAGCGAATGGAAGCAATGCCAAAGCCGAACTTCCCTTACTACTCGCTACTCCCTATTCGCTATTCGCCTACCCGCTCTTGACGTGAAAGAAGGACCCATCCCATGCGCATTCTCGTGGTTGGCGCCGGAGCCATCGGCGGCTATTTCGGCGGCCGCATGTTGCAGGCCGGCCGTGACGTGACATTTCTGGTCCGGCCGCGGCGCGCGTCTGAACTTGCGTCCGCAGGCCTCGTCATCAAGAGCCCGAGCGGCGACGTCACCCTGACAGCGCCACCGACGGTGCAGGCCGACAAGCTCGACAAGACCTTCGATCTCGTGCTGTTGAGCTGCAAGGCCTTCGACCTGGATGACGCGATCAAATCGTTCGCGCCGGCCGTCGGACCGAAAACCGCCATTCTGCCGCTGCTCAACGGCATGCGTCATCTCGACGTGCTCGACCGACGGTTCGGCGCCCCTGCCGTGCTGGGCGGGCTGTGCGCGATTGCCGTGACCCTCAACGAGCAGCGCGAGATCGTTCAGCTGGCGCCGATGCAGTCGCTCGGATTTGGCGAGCGCGACGGCAAGGTCTCGGACCGGGTGGAGGCGATCGCGGACGCCATGGCGAGCGGCAAATTCGGCGCGGCGGCGAGCAAACAAGTGATCCAGGACATGTGGGAGAAATGGGTTTTCCTCGCCTCGCTTGCCGCTTCCACCTGCACGATGCGTGCGCCGATAGGTCATATCCTTGCAGCCCCGGGAGGCAGGGATTTCATCCTCGGCATGCTCGATGAATGCAGCGCCGTTGCTTCAAGCGAAGGTCACAGGCCCACCGGCCCGTTCTTCGAACGTGTTCGGGGCTTGCTGACCGCGGAGGGCTCGCCACTCACCGCCTCGATGTTCCGCGACGTCAAGGCTGGCTTGAAGGTCGAGGCCGATCACATCATCGGCGACTTGATCGCGCGTGGCGACGCCGCGAAGGTGCCGTTGCCGAAACTCAAGATCGCCTACACGCATCTGAAGACGTATGAGAACCAGCGCGGCTGACTTCCTCGATATACTCCTTCGAGACGCGGCGAAGTCGCCGCTCCCCAGGCGATAAGGCCGCTAGAGCGCGATGAGATTGGGTTGAATCATGATCGCGTTTTAGATCTTTGATCGAGCATGATCTTTTCGGAAAACCGCTACACACTTTTTCCGGATCATGCTCTACAGATGCGCGAGATAATGCGCCAGCGCCGTGATCTCTTCCTCGCTCAAGGGGTAGGCGACGTCGGCCATCGCCGCCATCCCGCCGCCCGATCGCACGCTCGACTTGTAGTCGTGCAGCGCTTTCAGGAGATATTCCTCGCGCTGGTCGGCGATGCGCGCCACCGCGTTGGTGCCCGCAAAACTATCGGTATGGCAGTTGGCACAGCGCCGGCCGACGGCGGCTTGCGCACCCTTCTTCGATAGATCGGGATCGTTGTCCGGCGGCGCTTTTGGCGGCGCGAGCGAAGCAAAATAGGCCCCCAGGTTGCGGATATCCGTGTTGTCGAGCTGTTCGACGATTGACTGCATCTGCTCGTTCTTGCGCGAGCCGGCGCGGAAGAACACCAGCTGCCACTGAATGAACTGGTCGGGCTGTCCCGCCAGCGAGGGAACGCCTTCCATTTGCGAGATGCCGTTCTCGCCATGACAGCCGGCACAAATTTCGGCCTTTTTCTTTGCCGCCTCGAGATCGGCGGCAAATGAGGCTGCGGTCAGAGCAGCCGACACGGCGGTTGCGCAGAGGATGCTGAGAAGAGATCGGAGCATGAGCGGCACCATCACATTTCATTCGCTGCCTAGCGCCGCCTATTTGAAGTTCCTGCACCACAAGCGGCGAATTCGATCCAGGAACTTCAATAGAAGCGACGCTAGAATCAAATTTGCTGGTGCCCATAACTTTCCGAAGTTCGTGAAAGTGGAAGCTGAGGTATTGCACGAACTTCGGAAAGTGGGCACCAGAAGCAAAATCTGCGGCCGTCCGTTGCCGGGCGGCCGCAGCTCTTTTTAAATTTAGCCTCTACTTGCTGTAGCTGATGCGATAGATCGCACCGGCCCAGTCATCGGCGACGAGGATCGAGCCATCCTTGTTGAGGAGGATGTCGTCGGGACGGCCGTGAAAGCTTTGGTCGCCATCGAGCCATCCGTCGGCGAACACCGTTTCCTTCGCATTCTTGCCGTCCGGATCGGCCGTGACGCGGACGATGCGGGCGCCCTGATACTTATGCCGATTCCACGAGCCGTGTTCGGCGATCAGGATCGAGTTCTTGTACTCGGCCGGGAACATGTTGCCGGTATAGAACTTCATGCCGAGCGGAGCGACGTGCGCACCGAGCTTGAGCACGGGCGGCGTAAACTCCGAACACTTGTGGCCCATGGCGAACTTCGGATCGGGGATGTCGCCCTCGTGGCAATAGGGATAGCCGAAGTGCTCGCCGAGTTTCGAGATCATGTTGAGCTTGTCGCTTGGCGTATCGTCGCTCAGCCAATCGCGCGCATTCTCCGTGAACCAGTATTTGCCGGTGCGTGGATCGACGTCGCCGCCGACGCTGTTGCGGACGCCAAGCCCGACCAGTTCGGCATTGCCGGTCTTGGGATCGACGCGCCGGATCTGCGACACGCTGGTCGGCGGAATGCCGATGTTGAAAGGAGGTCCGAACGGAATATAGAACCAGCCATCCTTGTCGGCGGCGAGATATTTCCAACCATGTGCGGCATAGGATGGCATGTCGTCATAGACGACCTTGCCTTCGCCGAGCTTGTCGAGATTGGCTTCGGCATTGTCATACCGAATCAGCTTGTTGACATTTATGACGTACAGCGCGCCATCCTTGAAAGCGATGCCGGTGGGCATCGGCGGATTGAGACCCTTGAGGATGGTCTTGACCTGTTTCTTGCCGCCATTGTCCGTGATGGCATAGACGTTGCCGAGGCCGAACGAGCCGACAAAGAGCGTGCCCTTGTCGCCCCAGGCCATCTGCCGCGCCGAAAGAACACCGGAGGCGTAGACCTCAATCTTGAAGCCCGGCGGCAGCTTGATGTTCTTGAGCGTTGCGGCGAGCTCGGCGTCGGAGGAACCGGTCGGCGGACCAGCTTTTGGTGTCAGACCCTTCTGGGCCTGGGTCTCATCGCCGAGGAACCAGTCATCCGGCGGATGAGTCCAGAATTCCTTGTTGCCGGATTCGTATTTTTTCAGAGGCTTGTCCTGCGCGCAGGCCTGACCACCGATTGCCCCCACCGCGAGGACCGTTGTGAACGCAAGAATACATCGATTGAAAGCCGATTTCATCGCGTCTCTCTCCCTGTACAGCCGACACGGCTGAGATTTTCGTTTTTTCAAACACCTCTGCGGCAGAACCTTGATCTGCGTGCGAGGCCGGAAAAATCCTAGCACATCCTTTGCGGGAGAGAAGCGCGCAAAGCCCGGGCCTAAAGTCGATATCGAATCCGCTCGATGCGAATTGCGCACATTTTCGGAAAATAGAATTCCACCAAACGACAGGTCGATCGGATATACCTGCCGCTGTATTGGCGGAAACCTGGAGCGGGCGAAGGGATTCGAACCCTCGACCCCGACCTTGGCAAGGTCGTGCTCTACCCCTGAGCTACACCCGCATCCTTAGGGAGTCGCCTGAGCGACCGGCAGACCTATGCCAAATGCGGACCGCGAATGCAACAGCCAGCAGCGGGCAATCGAAAATAGCTTAAACGTCCGATATCGCAGCCATTTTGGCGAAATCGGCCTGAAATGGCCTATTCAGAGCCTGAACCAACCGCGGCCGGGAACTGCGCTGGCTGGGACTCCATCGAGTCACGCAGGGATTGGAGCCAGCTTCCGAACCAACCCTTCAAGGTTTCGACGAGCTCATCGCGGCGCGCGGGTTCGCAATCGAAATGGGTCCACCACTCAACGAACGCATGATCGCGGTGGGTCACGGGGGTGACCCGCAGTGTCGCCTGGAAGCCGGTCATCGGCAATGTCGGAGCCTCGCAAAACTCGTACGTCTGCGACCGCTCGACATCGGATTGAGCGATCAGCCGCTGGCGGATGCGCCGGCCCTGGTACAGCACATTTCTGACGGCGCCGACGCAGTCGCCCGATTTCCCGTCCTCGATCCGGCTCTCGCCGGCGCCGCGTACCCACACCGTATAGTTATTGAAATCGCGGATGATTTCCCAAATGCCCTGGGCCGGCTGCTCGAACACGGTGCTGTAATAGGCCTTCGCCATGGCTTGCCTTCCTGAAGCTCGGAATACCCTGCCATTTTGAGGAGACAGGGGGCCGATGCCCACCCGTTCTCCGGCAGCCTTCGACCGGGGCGCACCTCGGGCCAAATCGCGGAGAATCGATTGAAATTTCGCAAGCAGCCGCCATTTGGGGGTGAGAAGTTCTGAACGGCGAGGCCGGACCGTGCTAGACAGTCGCGGTCGGCCAGACGACCGGCATGACATCAGACGAGGATTCCCGTGACGATAGTAGAGCAGGGTAACGGAGCCGCACCGCAGGCAACGGCCGATCTGATCAAGGACACGTCCACCCAGACCTTCGTCAAGGACGTGATCGAGGAATCCAAGCGGCAGCCGGTGCTGATCGATTTCTGGGCTCAGTGGTGCGGACCGTGCCGGCAGCTCACGCCGGTTCTTGAGAAGGTCGTCCGCGCCGCCAACGGCAAGGTGAAGCTGGTCAAGATGAACATCGACGAGCATCCGGCGATTCCGGGCCAGATGGGCATCCAGTCGATTCCGGCTGTCATCGCCTTCGTCAACGGCCAGCCGGCCGACGGCTTTATGGGTGCTTTGCCGGAAAGCCAGGTCACGGCCTTCGTCAACAAGTTGACCGCCGGCATGCCGAGCGGCCCTAACATCGCGGAGGTGCTCCAGGAGGCCGAGGCGGTGCTCGCCGAAGGCGATCCCGCGACCGCCGCTTCGATCTACACGGAAGTCATCTCCGCCGACTCCACCAATATCGCAGCGCTTGCCGGGCTGGCGAAATGCTATGCCACGACCGGCGCGATCGACCAGGCAAAGCAAACGCTGGCGATGGTTCCCGAATCCAAGCGCGGCGATGCCGCGGTCAAGGCTGTCCAGGCCACAATTGATCTGGCCGAACAGGCAAGCTCGCTTGGGCCGCTCGCCGAACTTGAACAGAAAGTCGCCGCAAACCCGCTAGACCATCAGGCGCGGTTCGATCTCGCGACCGCGCTCAACGCGGCCGGCCAGCGTACCGAGGCAACCCAGCAGCTGCTCGAAATCGTGAAGCGGGACCGCAAGTGGAGCGACGACGGCGCCCGCAAGCAGCTGGTACAGTTCTTCGATGCGTGGGGCGCAACCGACGAAGCGACCGTTGAAGGAAGAAAGCGGCTGTCGACGATCCTGTTCTCGTAGTTTTCGAACCTGCCGCGGCCACGGGCTGGCCCGCTTCATCAAGGGTACGAAGGACGTGGGCTGACTAGTGCTCCGATTCCGAAGTTCGTATCATATTGGGGCTCCACGTTTACGAACTTCGGAATCAAAGGAGCACTAGCCAATTATATGATTCTAGTGCGGTTTAGAATTTGAAGTTCCTATGACGAGATTACCGCGAAACTGATAGGAACTTCAAATTCACCGCACTAGATCTCCGATTCCGAAGTTCGCAAGCTATCCGCGGCATCTCTGATGCGAACTTCGGAATCAAAGGAGCTCAAGTAACTTATTGATTTCTAGTGCGGCTTCGAATTTGAAGTTCCTATAACGGACTTGCCGCAACGCTGATAGGAACTTCAAATTCGCCGCACGTGGAGTGGATTTGACATTCGCTACCCCCGTAGCCGGAAATGCGCAAAGCGAATGTCAAATTCAAAACTCCACTAGAAACTCATATTTGCTAGTGGTCCTTTGATTCTAACATTTGCAATAGTGCCTGCCATATCGGGATGCAAATGTTAGAATCGGACCACTAGAGCTCCGATTCCGAAGTTCGTATGCAATTTGGGCGACCTCTTATACGAACTTCGGAATCAAAGGAGCTCTAGCAACTTAATGAATTCTAGTGCGGCTTTGAATTTGACGTTCCTATGATGGACTCGCGGCGAAACTGATCGGAACTTCAAATTCGCCGCACTAGAGCCACGATATGCGCTGGTGACCGCAATGCCGATCAATGCCGAATATCGCGGACCTTCCGACCTGCCCGAGATCATTCCGGTGTTTCCGCTGCCGGGCGCGCTGTTGCTGCCACGCGGGCAAATGCCGCTCAATATTTTCGAGCAACGCTATCTTGCCATGGTCGACGACGCCTTTCGCGACGGCCATCGCCTGATCGGAATGATCCAGCCCGATGTCGCGCACTCGCCGGACGAGGCACGACCGAAGCTGTTTCACGTCGGCTGCGTCGGACGTATCACACAGCTCGCCGAGTCCGGCGACGGCCGCTACGTCCTCGAACTCACGGGTATCTCGCGCTTCAAGATCGTCGAGGAACAGACCGTGCTGACCGCCTATCGGCAATGCAGGGTGGATTATTTTCCCTATCTCGACGACTTTACGGCGCGAAAGGGCGAGAACGCCGTCGATCGCAAGGCTCTGCTGAAAGCGCTGACGGATTTTCTGAAGGCCAACGACCTCAAGGTCGACTGGGAAGGCATCGAAAACGCGCCCAACGAGGCCCTGGTCAATGCGCTTGCGATGATGTCGCCCTACGGGCCGCCGGAAAAGCAGGCGATGCTGGAGGCGCCCGACCTCAAGACCCGCGCCGAAATCCTGATCGCGATCACCGAAATGGATCTCGCCAAGAAGCGCACCAGCAACGACACTGGATTGCAATAACGCAGACAGAGACCCTAAGGCAGCTTGCGCCGACCCCAGTAAATGTGCAGCGGGAACAGCATGGCCAATGAAAATCCGGCGGCGATGTGGATCCAGCTTATCCACGGCCGCAACGTTTCCGATCCTAGATAATAGAGCCCGAAAGCAGTCGCGATCAGGATCGCGTTGAAAATTGCCATCGCTGATCCGGAAATGCGGTTCTTCCGGCTCCGCCACGAGCGTAACAGGTGAACCGGAATGAGGGCGCCGAGCAGGAGAAGCACCGCCATTGCGGCGCCGCCATGCACCATCAGGAGATAGGCGATGCTTTGCTGCCAGATTTCGTCGCTCGAGATATCCTTTTGCCAATCCGCCACAAGCCAACCGGCCCCGGTGAGCACCAGGATCGCAAAGGTCGCATAGATCGCGTATCGGAATGAAGAACTAAGCCGCAAGGTGCACTGCGTTTTGCCAATCAGGGGAGATCTGGATTTCGGCGTCCGAGGTGATCAGTAGCGCACTTGCATTGTAGTGCTCAAGCAAGCTGCCCGCGTCCGTCCCGGAAATCATGGCGATCTTGGTCAACGCGTCGGCGATCATGCAGGATGGAGCCCGCACCGTCACGCCGTCGATTGCATTTGCTGGAGTTTGACCGTCGCGATCAACGATCGCGGACACCGCGGTTTCCGTCGACCGAAAGGAATCGAACCGCCGCGCGCTCGATGCCAGCGCTTCGTTGGCGAAATCGACGCGGCACACTACGCGGCCTGGATCGCGCGGATGGCGAATGTGAGCCGATTGCACCACCGCTCCAAAGGCGGCGAGATCGCCGCCGGCATTGACGATGCCAGAGGCTAGCGAGCCCGATCCGCGCAGCGCATCCAGCGCGCGATCGACGGCAAAGCCCTTTGCTATTCCTCCGAGATCAATCTTCGCATGGCGATGGCGAAAGCGGATCATCGAACGTTCGAGCAGTTCGACCGCATCAAGCACAGGCCTCCGCCCCCCTGTGGCGGCGTCATCAGGCGACGGCAGCAGTCCCATGCGCTGCAGGATTGGCGCGACGGCAACATTGAAGAGGCCGCCCGACCTGCGATGAAGCTCAATGCTCGTCTTGAGAACATCCAAGGTCCATTCATGAACCTTGACTGGCTGGTCGAAAGCTTCCCGATTGAGGCGGCTCACATCGCTGTCCGGGTCGTGAAAACTCATCAGCGTATGCACGATCGAGACCGCTTCGAACGCGGCATCGATCGCGCTGATGACCTCGGCTTGCACGGGCCCCGCCGCTTCGATTTCGACGAAGGTCCCGAGCAACGGTCTGGCGCGGCGCACCCTATTTAAGTCGGCTGCCATAGACTGCCAATATCCGCTTCACGCCCTCGGTAACGTGCGTCGATGACAGCGTCGCACCTGCAATATTCCTGATATCTCCGTTGATCTTGAGCGGGCTGGCGTTCGTTTTCCCGACAAATTGCGCAAGCCAGCTGGGGCTTCGGACCTCGCCTCCGTAAGATTCGCGATATTGCAGGATTTCGACCTTGTGTACGGCTCCCGCGGGAGTCAGCGCAACGGCGTAGTCGATATAAAGATGTTTGCCGACGACCCGGTCGAAGATGAAATAGCCGGTGACGCGTCCGCCCGCTTCGGCCTTCCATATCCTTCCTGCCTGAATAGCGATGAACTGGGTCGCGGACGGGAACGCCTGCTTCTGCGCTTCCTCAATCGACAGATATTCCATCGCATAGACAGGCGATGCGACCGACGCGATCGCAGCCGCCGGCAACACATATCGAATCCATTCCGTCATAGTTCACCCGATTTCCGTCATTCGATTCAGCCGCGCCCTCCCTCCAGGGCGGTTTCTTCATACTTGCTTCTCACCGCCCTAAAAGAAGAAGCCCACGCCACCCAGGTACGAATCCGAAAGCGCGCCGACGAGGCTCTTGTCTATGACGTGTTGATAGGTCGCTTTCAGCACGATCTTGGGCGACGGGAATACGGCAACGCCCGCGGTATGGAATTGGCGCTGACCGGCCCCGGTCGGCAAGTTGGCGTCGGTTCCGGCGAACCCGCCAGCCTGGAGATTTTCGTAAGTGTAGTTATAGAACGGCACGGCTTCCCAATCGCTCTTCAGAATGGTGCCGAGCGGAACGTGATAGGCGATCTCGCCGGAATAGCCGAACATCGCGTTTCCGACATTGTCGGTTGGGTCGCTGTCGTTGTTGGCGCGCAGGTTTGCAGGATTACCGAATGCGACACGAACAAATTCGCCGCGGAGTTCGAGACCCGTATCGGGGACGCGATAGCGGAATTCGGCGTCGAACATGGCAAGGCTCGAACTGCCGAGGAAGTTGCCAAAATCGTCGTGGGCGCCGCGCGGCGTCGTGTTTGGCGAAAAATAGCCGCTGACACTGCCGTTAAAGCCCGGAAGGAAGCTTGGCGCGAAGTCAAGCCGACCGGATGCGGCAAGCGCGTTGGAGAGCTGCTGGAAGCTCCCAAGCGGCGGGTTTGAGAATGCCAGAGCATTGAGCCCGTCAATACCCGGAAAATAGGGCGTGCCGGGCGGGGGCACGGTCTTGGCATCCGTGCGATTATCAAAGGAATCGCCAAAGTCCTCGTTGGTCGCGCTGAGCATGACCTGATACGTCAAGCCGTCGGTAATCGTGCCGTAGACGCTGGTGGCCGGCGCCTTCCAGGTCGAGGGAATGATGCTGTTGTAGAGCTCGGGCCGGTTGACGCTGTAGAATTGCGTCGGCTCGTGATGCTGATTGATGTATCCGATCGGCACCAGATCGATGCCCGGCGCGCGCCAGTTGAACTGATCGATGATCTTGAAATCGATCCAGAGCTGCTCGATCTCAGCGGTACCATGCAGTTTGTCATCGTTGTCGAAGCCCGAACCGGCATGTTCGAATTCGATTTCGGCGTTGAAGATGATGTTGTCGGTGATCGCATAGGTCGGCAACAGCACCATGCGCGCGGTATCGAAGCCATTCTGCCATTGACCGTTGGCGGCGGGATTTTGCATCGACCCGAACTTGACCTCGCCGTAAGCGCCGATGCTGAGGCCCGCCACCGGTGATGGAGCGACGCCCAGGATCGGCAGATCCGACGGCACGGTGGAAAAGTCGGGGGTCTTGGATTTTGATGACGCCTTGCCTTTCGGATCCAGCGCCGGCTCCGGTGCGGCGGCGACTTGGGGTCCTTTGTCGGCCTCGGCCGCGGGCGGCTTCTTCTGCGCCTTTTCTGATCCGATAGCTTGCTTCCTGTCGGCAGGCGCCGGCTTGTCGGCCGACAATGCCGGCCCTGCGGCATCGGCGATACGCTTTTGCTTGAGCTGAGCTTCAAGCGACTCGATGCGCTTCTCCATCGCCTCCATTTTTTTCAATACGGCGGCGTTGACGTCGCCGTCGGCAGCCCAGGCGCTGCTGCAACCGACGAGAGATACCGCGGTCGCGGCGAGCAGCATCCGCCGCATCGAATGGCCCAGCAAAGGCAATAGCGACGAAGAGACGTGCAGAGAATGACACCGCGACATGAAGCCCCCAATCCGCGGAGATCAGGAGCTCCGCGATTTCGCGGGCACGTAGTAATCATTGCCAGCAATTTCCGGGATTCGAAAATGGGCTGGCGAGACTGGAATCTCTCTACTTTAGAATTAGAACAAAACTAAACATCGAGAGCCAGGTTGGGAGCGACGTTTGACGACGGCAAACGTCAGCCGCGCCCCACTAGTGTGGCGACTCTGACGTTCCTTTCAGTGTTGCAGCGAGTTCTCCGAAGGAACGTCAGAGTCAAAGCCACACTGGAATCATATGGTTGCTAGTGTCCCTTTGGTTCTGACATTCGTAAACGAACCCGCCGCGATATGATACGAATGTCAGAACCGGGACACTAGCCTGCGCCGAGCGCAACCGCGACGTTGTAGGTCAGAAGGCTCGCCGCATAGGCCAGCGCGAACATATAAGTGAAGGTGAGCACCATCCATCTGGTGCCGCCGGTCTCGCGCCGGATGACGGCAAGCGTGGACGCGCATTGCGGGGCAAAGATATACCAGGCAAGCATCGACAGCGCCGTCGCCAGGCTCCATTTGGTGGCCAGCACCTGCCCAATCTGATCGGCGGCTTCCTTGCCGCCTTCGATGGCGTAGACCGTGCCAAGCGCTGCGACCGCGACTTCCCGCGCGGCCATGCCTGGAATCAGCGCGACCACGATTTGCCAGTTGAAGCCGACCGGCGCGAACAGTGGCGCCAGCGCGTGGCCAATGATCGCGGCCAGACTGTAGTTGATGGCCGGCTGGTCTGCCCCGACGGGCGGCTGCGGAAACGAAGCGAGAAACCAGATCAGCACCATCATCGAAAAGATCGTGGTGCCGGCGCGATGCAGGAACATCTTCGCCCGATTATAGACGCCGAGCGCGATGCTCTTGGGGCGCGGCAATTTGTAATCCGGCAGTTCCAGCATGAACGGGGCCGGCGCGTAATCGCGGAGCATGAAAAACTTGATCAGGAACGACACGCCAAGCGCACTGGTGATGCCGGCGGCATAAAGGCCGAACATCACGAGGCCCCGCTGATTGACCCAGCCCCAAACCAGATGGTCCGGGATGAAAGCCGAGATGATCAGGGTGTAGACCGGAATCCGCGCCGAGCAGGTCATCAGCGGCGCGATCAGGATCGTCGTCAGCCGGTCGCGCCGGTTGTCGATGACGCGCGTCGCCATGATGCCGGGAATGGCGCAGGCAAAGCTCGAAAGCAGCGGGATGAAGGCCCGTCCATGCAGGCCTGCACCGCCCATGATGCGGTCCATCAGGAACGCGGCGCGCGCCATGTAGCCGAAATCTTCGAGCAGCAGGATGAACAGGAAGATGATGATGATCTGCGGCAGGAAGACGATGACGCTGCCGACACCGGAGATCACGCCGTTCTGCAGGAAGCTTTGCAACAGCCCCGCCGGCAGCGTGTCGTGCACGAGCACGCCGAGCGTCGAGAATGCATCCGACAGAAGGTCCATCAGCGGCTGCGCCCAGGCAAACACCCCCTGGAACATGACAAACAGAACCAGCGCGAGAATCGAAAGGCCCGCCACCGGATGCAGCACGACCGCGTCGATTCGCGCCGTCCAGGTATCGGGCCGCGCCGGCAGGCTGACGGTCGCCGCGATGATGCGGTCGGCTTCGCGCTGGGTGGCACGCAACTCGGTGACTGAAAGCGCCTTCCAGAGATTTTGCCGCGCCGACGCCTGCGCCTGCAGCGCGAATTCGTCGGTCTTGCGCAACAGGTCGGCGATTCCGGCCTTGCGTACCGCGATCGATGTTACCACGGGAACACCGAGCATCTCGGACATGCGCGCGGCATCGACGGTCACGCCGCGCCGCGTTGCGATGTCGAACATGTTGAGCACAAGCATCAACGGCCGGCCGGTCCGCTTGAGTTCCAGCAAGAGGCGGATGGTCAGCCGTAGATTTGTGGAATCGGCGACGCACAGCACGAGATCGGGCGGCATTTCGCCCGACGCACGTCCCAGCACGAAATCCCGGGTGATTTCCTCGTCGGGGCTGCGGCCGCGCAGCGAATACGTGCCGGGCAAATCGACCACCGACGCCTGACGGCCAAGCGGGGTGACGAAAAAGCCCTCCTTGCGCTCGACGGTAACGCCCGGATAGTTCGCAACCTTCTGACGGCTGCCCGTCAGCGCATTGAACAGCGAGGTCTTGCCGCTATTGGGCGTGCCCACCAGGGCCAGATGCATCAACGGAGCTTCCATGACGGCGTACAGTTCAAAGCTCTGATTCCGAAGTTCGCAAGCTATTGCGGCGGCCTCTGATGCGAACTTCGGAATCAAAGGAGCTTTGGAAATCTATTGTTTCTGGTGCGGCTTTTCGAATTTGAAGTTCCGATGACGAGATTGCAGACCCATTGGCAGCAACTTCAAATTCGCCGCACCACTCAGACGACAATGATCGCCATCGCCTCGCGCCGGCGCATCGCGACCGTGACGTTATCGATGCGGACGGCAATCGGGTCGCCACCGACAATGCCTTCGTGAAGCACCTCGACCCTGGCCCCTTCGACAAAGCCGAGCTCAAGCAGGCGGCTTTCAAGCTCGAGCGGAGGAAGCGAGGAATTCACCCCGTCAGCGGCAACCTGACGGATCACGCCGGCATAGCCGCGTTTGGCCGAGCCAAGTCGCGTCTCGCGCGTCGTGCTGTTCATATCGATGGCAGTTATATCGATGGCGGTCATAATCTGTATTTTCAACGACAGGCCTTGAGGTCAAGCTTGGCGGGCTAAAACACCGTGATCTTAGAGGGATTTTAAACTGACATGCCCCGTTAGCCGCGCCGCAGACGGTCTGCGATGCCCGGTAATTTCACGGCCAGGTGAACAGATTGGCCAATGATCTGGTTTTGGGCCGATCCGATCACAGGCGTCTCCTTGAGAACCGGCGTTCGAAGAACAGCCGCGCGGCTTCTGTCCGGATGGTAAACCAATCCGTTTTCGAATGCGCCACCTCATCGGCCACCATTTGCGGCGGCGCTCGTGCGCGTCATCGCCAACGGCTTTTGTCCGGGAAATCCAGCTGAAATCGGCATCTCGGCGTCGCCTCTGCGCGGCATGTTCGAAGCGATAAACCTTGCGTTCACCATGCGGGACAAATCGGCGGCCGGTCCTGCGCAAAGGCCGCAGCATTCAAGGTCGCTTATACCTTTACAGCTTAGTCATCCTTGGAGGGGAGCCTCCAGGACCGTTTGTACCCTGGCGTAACAGTAGATCGCGCATGAACATCGCTCGCATTGTTGTATTAGCCATTGCTCTCAGCGCCGGCGGAGTCGCGGCGTATCTTGCCAGCGGAATGACCGACAGCAAGGCGCCCGCTCCCGCAGCCGCACCCGTCGCCCAGCTTCAGACCGTCGATGTCCTGGTAGCCAAAGCCGACATCGGTCTCGGCCAGACGCTGAACGCCAATGACGTGATCTGGCAGACCTGGCCGGCGTCCACGGCGAGCGGCAGCTTCATTCGCCGCAGCGATCGCCCGGACGCCACCAACCAGATTGCAGGCTCGATCGCGCGCGCTCCCTTTGTTGCAGGCGAGCCGATCCGCGAAGCCAAGCTGGTGAAGGCCGACGGCTCCGGTTTCATGGCTGCGATCCTGCCGAGCGGCTATCGCGCGGTAGCGACGGAAATTTCAGCGGAGACCGGTGCCGGCGGCTTTATTCTGCCGAACGACCGCGTCGACGTCATTCTGACCCGTCACCTCAAAAATCCGAACCCTACCCAGCCCGACATCGTCGTCTCGGAGGTCGCGCTGACCAATATTCGCGTGCTCGCGATTGATCAGGCACCCAAGGAAAAAGACGGCACCAACAGCGTCATCGGCCGGACGGTCACGCTTGCATTGAAGCCCGAGGAGACAACCCACCTCGCGACCGCGCGACAGGCTGGAACGCTGTCGCTCGCCCTGCGCAGCATCGCCGACGCCAACCAGGTTGCGGTCAGCACTAACGAACAGATCCAGCATCCCAGCATCAACGTGGTCCGCTACGGCGTCACCAATCCAAGTACCGCGGCGACGAAGTGACCCGAACGGCGCCTATGACCAGAAGGACGAAGAATATGGCTAGCAGGGGAAGCCGGACGCCGATGCGGACCTTATTGATCGGTGCCCTGTCGGCTTCCGCGGCTGCGCTTGCGCTTGCATCAAGTCTGGCGCCAGCCGCCGCAGCCGACGGTGATTCCGCGCCGAAATCCGGCCCGGCCATCATCAGCGTTCCGGCGTCGATGGCTGCCGCGAGCACCTCGTCGGCAAGCGCCGCGCTGGCGACGACGTCCAGCATCCCGCACGATGTGACGAAGACGCGCTTTCTTGCGCTCGGCGTTGGCAAGTCGGCCGTCATCGACCTGCCGCGCGACGCCAAGGACGTGCTCGTGGCCGATCCGAAGATTGCAAATGCGGTGATCCGGTCGTCGCAGCGCGCCTACATCATCGGCTCGGCTGTCGGACAAACCAACGTCGTGTTCTTTGATGCGGACGGCCAGCAGATCGCGGCCTACGACATCGCGATCAAGCGCGACCTGAACGGCGTTCGCGCCGCGCTGAAGCAGCTTTTGCCGGCCGCCGCGATCCAGGCCGAAGGCATCGGTGACAGTGTGATGCTGACCGGATCGGTCGCGACCCCGATCGAGTCACAACAGGCCGGCGACGTCGTCGCGCGGCTGGTCGGCAGCGCGGACAAGGTGGTCAATTCCATCGTGGTTCGTGGCCGCGACGAGGTGATGCTGAAAGTCACCGTCGCGGAAGTCCAGCGCAGCATTATCAAGCAGCTTGGCATCGATATCGGCGCCAACATGAACTACGGCACGGCGGTGGTGAACTTCAACAACTCCAACCCCTTCACCGCGAACAGCGGGCCACTTGTCTCGGGCAATGGCCTCGCCGCCGCGGCCCTCAACAAGGCCGGCATCCCGACGGTGACGGCAACCCTGCGCGCGATGGAAAGCGCCGGCGTCGTGCATACGCTGGCGGAGCCCAATCTGACCGCCATCTCCGGCGAGTCGGCGACCTTTATTTCCGGCGGCGAATTTCCAATTCCGACCGGCGTTACCTGTCAAACCACGACCGCGGGCGCCATTGGACAATGCGTTCAGACCGTAAGCTTCAAGAAATTCGGCATCTCGCTCAATTTCACCCCGGTCGTGCTGACCGAAGGCAAAATCAGCCTCCGCGTCATGACGGAAGTGTCCGAAGTTTCGCTGGAAAACGCCCTACAGGGCGGCTCAGGCGGAACGACGATTCCCTCGATCAAGACTCGCCGCGCCGAAACGACGGTGGAGATTCCCTCGGGCGGCTCGCTCGCGATGGCAGGGCTCATTCAGGAGCAGACCAAACAGGCCATCAACGGCATGCCCGGTGTCGACCAGATTCCGGTGCTCGGCCAGCTGTTCCGCAGCCAGGACTTCGTCAAGAACCAGACCGAACTGATGGTCATCGTCACGCCCTATGTAGTGCGCGCGGTCGCCCAGAAAGAGCTCTCGCGGCCGGATGACGGTTTCGCGCCGGCTTCCGATGCTCAATCGGCGCTGTTTGCGCAGATCAACCGCATCTATGGCGTTCCGGCGCGGGTGGAACAGATCGGAAATTATCAGGCCAATTTTGGCTTCATCATCGACTAGGCCGGCCGTGGCGGGGGAAGCACGATGACAAACGAGACGTCGGTCGATCGCGCGAGAGCGCTCTTGCGACACAGGGATTTCAAATGGGCGGCAATGACCGGCGCGATGGTCGGACTTGCGGTCATCCTGGGCGCCTGCTCCGAGACGACCGGAAGCGTGGCGCAGCCCGTGAGCGCTTCGGACGATTATCGCTTGCGGCATCCGATCGCGGTCCAGGAAGCCAACCACTCCATTGTTCTCTTCGTCGGCCATGCGCGCGGCGGATTGTCGGCAACCCAGCGTGCTGACGTCTTCGGCCTCGCACGCGGTTGGGTCGCTGAGGGCACCGGCGCCGTTGTCATTGATGTGCCGGTCAACGCGCCCAATTCGCGTGCAGCGGAAAGCGCGGTTCGCGAAGCGAGGAGCCTGCTCGAAGCGGGCGGCGTGCCGGCGAATGGAATCAAGCTGCATCGCTACACGCCGGACGATCCCCGCACGCTGGCAACCGTGCGCCTGACCTATCCGCGGATGACGGCGGTCGCAGGCCCCTGTGGCGAGTGGCCTGAAGATCTCGGGCCGTCCATCAAGAACCCGGGCTACTTCGAGAACAAGTCCTATTACAATTTCGGCTGCGCCTATCAGCGCAACATGGCGGCGATGGTGGCAAATCCGTCGGACCTCGCGCAGCCGCGGCCGGAGACCCCGGCCTATACGGTACGGCGCACCGAAGGCTTTGAAAAATACCGCAAGGGCACGAGCACCGCGACCGAATATCCCGATGCAGATAAGGCCAAACTCAGCGATGCAGGCAAATGATCTATTCGCGTGACAATTCCGACGGGCCGGATGAACTGCCCCCGCTCAGCGACGACTATATCGCGCCGGCTCCACGGGTGTCGGTGCAGGCTTTCTGCGAAACCACGGCAACTGCGGACGCGCTGCAATCGGCAGGCGTCGACCGGCGGCTGGCGAAAGCGCATCTGACGATCAAGATGGGCGGCATGGAAAGCGCCATCGAGACCTATCACAGCGTCCCCACCCCGAACGTCATCATTCTGGAGACCAAGGCCGGCCACGACATCCTGACCGGCCTCGACGAACTCGCGAGCGTCTGCGACGCCGGAACGCGCGTCGTCGTGATCGGAAGCGACGAAGATGTCGCGCCATACCGCGAACTGGTACGCCGCGGCGTCAGCGACTACGTGATCGGTCCCGTCCAAACGCTCGACGTGGTCCGCGCGATTTGCGGCCTGTTCTCGGCGTCCGAAGACACGCCGGTCGGGCGCATCATCGCTGTGGTCGGCGCCAAGGGCGGCGTCGGCGCGTCCACCGTCGCCCACAATGTGGCGTGGGCCATCGCGCGAGACCTCGCGCTTGATTCGGTCGTGATCGACCTCGATATGGCGTTCGGTACGGCCAGTCTCGACTATAACAAGGACCCGCTGCAGGGCATCGCCAACGCGGTGTTCGCCGCTGAGCGGCCCGATAGCGCCTTCATCGAGCGTCTTCTCGCCAAGTGCAACGATCATCTCAGCCTGCTGGCCGCGCCCGCTTCGCTCGAGCGCGTTTACGATTTCGGCGTCGACGCGTTTGACGCGGTCTTCGATACCATGCGCCTGACGACGCCGGTGATCGTTCTGGATATTCCGCACCAATGGTCAGGATGGACGCGCCGTGCACTGGTCGGAGCCGACGATATCCTGATCGTCGCCGAACCGGACCTCGCCAACTTGCGCAACGCCAAGAACATGCTGACCATGCTCAAGGCCGCGCGACCGAACGACCGGTCGCCGCTCTATTGTCTCAATCAGGTCGGCATGTCGAGGCGGCCGGAAATTTCCCCGCGCGAATTTGCCAAGGCAATCGAAGGCCCTTCTCTCGCCGCTATACCGTTCGACCCCAAGATGTTCGGCACTGCCGCCAATAACGGCCAGATGATTGCTGAAATCTCCGCCGGTCATCGCATCAGCAAGACCTTCGTGCACATCGCAAATCAGCTCACCGGGCGCGGCGAACCGAAGAAGCCGAAGAGCTCGCTGTTCGCTCCGATCATCAACAAGCTGCGCGCCAAAGGCTGATCACGCCGGCGCGCGCGAGTTTGATCGCACGCCTCGTGGTCCCATTCCAACATTCGCATCCCCTTCTCAGGTAGCGAATGTCAAATTGACTCCACTAGAGCTCCGATTCCGAAGTTCGCAAACGATCGCGGCAAACTCTGGTGCGAACTTCGGAATCAAAGGAGCTCTAGTAACTCATTGATTTCTAGTGCGGCTTTGAATTTGAAGTTCCTATGAAGAACTTGCCGCAACGCTGATAGGAACTTCAAATTCGCCGCACTAGTCCGTACGGACGACGCTGCCTGGCGCAGGTTTGGCTGCGGCCTGCTTGGCCAATATCCGCTTCAGGTAAGCGACATTGGCGGCCGCTTCCTCGGGAGGCCGGCCCTCTCTCGCGAGGCTTTCGGCTTCCGCCATGTGCCCGCGCAGACCCAGCACCAACGCGAGATTCAGCCGCACGCGCGGATCCGCATCGGGACGGCTGTTGGCGCGCCGCAGCGTTTCCTCTGCCATGGCGAGGTCCTTTGAAAGAACGTAGGAGAGCGCCAGGTTGGACAGGACGGTCGGCTCATCCGGCACGATGCGCAGCGCGTGGGCGTAATATTGCCTGGCTTCCTCGCCGCGGCCGAGCTGATCCAGAACAGCGCCTTGCGCCGACAGAATTCGCCAATCCGGGTCCTCGGGCGTGTGGGCGCGGCCGAGAACCTCGAAGGCCTGCTGGAAATTGCCGTTATCCGCCAGCGCGCGGCCAAAGCCGGCGAGCAAGGCCTTGTCCTTGGGGTGAGCTATCGCGGCCTGTTCCAATATCGCAACCGCCTGAGACCGTTGCCCATTCGCACGCAGCGCCTTCCCGTAAGCCAGGACCGCTTCGACACTGTCGGGATGGGCGCGATAGCGATCGCGGTAGAAATCGAGGCTCCGTGCGGGAGTCGCCTGTTCCGACTTGTCGCCGAGCGATCCGGTGATGTCCGACAGACCGTCGGTCTGGCAGCCGCAAAGCCCCAGCAGCAGAATGGCCGATAACACCGGCGCGGCACGAAGTCTCGCAAGGCCGGACGGCCGGGGCAATCGCAGATGCATTCTGGAACCTGAACCACCTGGTGACCACTTTCCGAAGTTCGTACTGCCCTCGCAGCACTCACCGTTCACGAACTTCCGAAGGTTATGGTCACCAGCAACGTTACAATTCGAGGGCCGCTTTCCATTTGAAGTTCCTGAACAGGTTTCGCCGCTGGGGGGCGCAGGAACTTCAAACAGGCGGCACTCGTCCCAGAAATGCTTGCAGCTTAACCCTAAATTCCGGTTAAGCCGGCGTGATCGCTAGTGGTCCGATTCTAACATTCGCATCCCTTCTCAGCGTGCACTTTTGCGAATGTTAGAATCAAAGGACCACTAGCAAATGTCCGTTTCTAGTGGAGCTTAGGATTTGACATTCGCTTTCCAAACTCGCGGCCGGATGGGTAGCGAATGTCAAATCCACTCCACTAGTGTCCGGATTCCGAAGTTCGCAGCATTTTGCGGAGCCACGTTTTGAACTTCGGAAAGTGGGTACTAGCCGCGAATTGCCTGTGACTTCAGTCGAGGAACTGGGCGCCGAACTCGTAGCCGATCCGCCACGCCATCCGGCATTGCCGCGGCCGGCCTTCCGACATGATGATGGTGAACTCCGAAGGAACATCAAGGTGTTCGGCGATGACCTTGACGCCGCCCGAGGAGATATCGGTGATAGTACAGTCGCGCGGCAGCGAGCCCGTCCCAAACTGAATTTTGGCGAAACTCCGGCACACGCGCCGTTCGCTCGTACGTCGATTTGCAAACATGTCGATCCTTGCCCGCCCGATAGAGAACCATCTGGCACCCTGCCGTCTTAGCGGAGAAGTGTTGGAATCTACCTATTAGTTCAGATCGCAATTGAGCGGATTGATTCGAGTTTCCTTTACTGAATGGGCGCCTGCACAAGGGCCGCCGCTCCGAACTCTGGCCCCGCTATACGCTGCGTCCGAATATGATACAGGGAACGTAACCGGTGGCCTGATTCCAACATTTGCACGGAGAGCCCAGCATGACCGCCTTGCCCGAACGCCCCGAAGGCGCCGTCGACCCCAAATTGCTGGAAATCCTGGTCTGCCCGATGACCAAGGGCCCGCTTGAATATGACGCCGCACGGCAGGAGCTGATCTCGCGCGCCGCCAAGCTTGCTTATCCCATTCGTGACGGCATTCCGATCATGCTGCCCGAAGAGGCAAGAAAGATCGATTGAAGGAAAGAGCCATGCGCAAACGCAGGCTGATCGTGGCGCTCGCCTTCCTCGGCCTTTGCTGCGCAGTGACGAGTGCTTCGGCCGACGAGACCCAAATCCGCGTCGGCAATCTCGATGCCTTTTTGACCACCCCGCCCGGGGTCGAAAAACCGCCGGTCGCATTGCTGATCGCGGGCTCCGGATCAACGGACCACGACGGCAACGGACCGAGGGCCAAGCCTGCAACCTTGAAGAAGCTGTCCGAGCAACTGGCGGCGCAGAAGATCGCGACGCTTCGCTACGACAAGCGCGGCGCGGGCGGATGGAAGCCAGAATTCGGCAAACCCGAAGATTTTCGTTTCAAGGACTATGTCGATGACGCGGCATCGCTGGTGAACTACCTGCGCGCGAGCGGAAAATATTCCAGCGTGGCCGTGGTCGGGCACAGCGAGGGCGGCCTGGTTGCGATCCTCGCCGCACGGCAGGTGCAGATCGACCGGCTGGTGCTGCTCGTCACCGCGGCGCGGCGTCAGGGCGATCTCGTCAAGGCGCAGCTTGAAAAGCGACAGATCCCGCCCGACATCCTGGATCCAATCGCCAACGCGATCGACAGCATCATGGCCGGGCGGACCGTCGACCCGCCGCCCCGGGGCTTTGACGTGCCGCCGTCGATGCAGCCGAGCCTCGCCTCGGCCTTTGTTATCGATCCGATCGATCCCTTGAAAGCGATCGACGAACCGATCCTGATTGTCGGCGGCGGCCACGACTTGCAGGTGGCGCGGCTTGATTTCTTTGCGCTCGCTACGGCTGCACCCTTGGCCAAAACGCTTTGGCAGCCGGAAATGAATCACGTTCTGGTCGACGTGACCGACGACGCCGATAATCTCGCCGCCTACAATCAGCCGGAGCGTGCGCTCGACGCGAAGATGGTCGAAGCTGTCGCCGCTTTCATCCAGTCGGAAGACCGGCGCTGATCTACGCGCAAACGCTCAAGCGTTTGGCGCGAGGGAAAACCGCTTCACACTTTGCGCTAACGCGGCCCTCCGGGTCCGGATCATGCGTTACAGCGCTTCGCCCTTGAGAAGCCGGGGAACCTCGCCGGCGAGGCCCGCAGCCTGGCGAATGAAGATGCCTTTCAGCGGCGGGGCGCGATCGACCAGACCGAGACCAATATCGCGCACGGTGCGTAGCAGCGTCGATTGATTGGAGAACAGGAAATTGAGCGAGTTGGTAGCTAAGCCCATCGCCATGGTGTCGAACCGCCGCCAGCGCTGGTAGCGCTCGATCACGTCAGCCTGGCCGGGATCGATGCCGAGCCTTGCCGCATCGACGAGCACCTCAGCGAGCGCGGCGACATCCTTCAGACCCATATTGAGCCCCTGCCCCGCAATCGGATGAATGACATGGGCGGCATCGCCTACCAGCGCCAGGCGCTCGCTAATGAAAGAGCGCGCCACGAAATAGCCAAGCGGAAAGGCGCGCGGCCTGTCGAGCGCCCTCACCTCGCCGAGACGCAAACCGAAGCGCCGCTCGAGTTCGTCGTGAAACTCCTGATCGGCGAGCGCGACGATCCGCGCCGCCTCGTCGCGCTTCTCGGTCCAGACCAGTGACGAGCGCTTGCCGGAAAGCGGCAGAATCGCAAAGGGACCGGCGGGAAGAAAATGCTCTTCGGCGCGGCCCTGATGTTCCCGCTCATGTCCGACGGTGACCACGATTCCCGATTGATTGTAGTCCCAGCCATGGGTGGCTATTCCGGCGCGCGCGCGTAGCTTCGACCGCGCGCCATCGGCAGCCACCAGAAGGCTCGCTTCGATGATGTTGCCGTCCGAAAGCGTGACGTCGACGCCCCCGCTATGGGTCGAAAAATCGGAAACCGCAAGCGCGCGAAGATCGACCCCTTCAGCCTCGGCGCGTTGAACCAGCGCGTCGATCAAATATCTGTTCTCGACCATATGGGCGAAGGGTTCGCCCGGCTCGATATCTCCGGAAAATGTCAGGAACACCGGTCGCGTCGCATCCTCCAACTTCGAATCCGTGACAACCATGTCCAGGATTGGCTGCGTGCTCGCCGCAACCTGGTCCCAGACCCCAATCGCCTCAAAAAGACGGCGGCAGGCCGCGACAATCGCGGTCGCGCGCGGGTCACGGCTCGGTCGCGTGGCGAGCGCCGGATCGGCGACAGTGATGGGAAAGTCGTTTCCGAGGCCTTGGCGTATCGCCAAAGCGAGCGCAAGACCGGCAAATGCGCCGCCGCCAATGACAATGCCTCGTTGAACCGACATGCTGGACCCGCTCGAAATCAATGAAACTAGTGGTCGGATTCTAACATTCGCGTTCCGAACGTGCAGCCAAGTGGGTAGCGAATGTCAAATCCACTCCACCGGCCTTGCTACCTTATTATAGCTGGGCGAAACAGGGTCTATAAGCAAGGGGCTGGAATGATGAGAGAAAGCTTCCGATGTCCAAGAGCCTGATCGACCTGATTTCCGTTCTCGATCTCGAACCGATCGAAGTGAACATGTTTCGCGGCAAGAGCCCGAAGACATCCTGGCAACGGGTGTTCGGCGGACAGGTGATCGGGCAGGCAATGGTTGCGGCATGTCGCACCGTCGAGGGCCGGCTGCCGCATTCCCTGCACTGCTATTTCATCTTGCCCGGCGATCCGCTGATTCCGATCATCTATCAGGTCGAGCGCTTGCGCGACGGCAAGAGCTACTCGACGCGGCGCGTCACCGCGATTCAGCACGGGCATGCCATCTTCTCGATCATGGTGTCGTTTCACGTCGCCGAGCCGGGCGCCTTCGATCACCAGGACAAGATGCCCGACGTGCCGCCGCCGGAGAAATTGACCGCCGAGGAAATGGCCAAGCAGCCGATGTTCCGCGACATGCCGGAATTCATCCGCCGCTATTACGAGTCCGACCGGCCGATCGAACTGCGCCCGGTCGAACTCGGCCGTTATTTCGGCCAAAAGATCGATGACGGCCGCATCCACGTGTGGATCAGGACGGCGGCAAAACTGCCCGACGATCCGGCGCTGCACATGTGCGCGCTCGCCTATGCCTCGGATTTCTCTCTGCTCGACGCGGTCATGGCGCGCTACGGCCGGACGCTGTTCGACCGGCGCATGATGCCGGCGAGCCTCGATCACGCAATGTGGTTTCACCGGCCATTTCGCGCCGACGAATGGCTGCTTTACGCCCAGGACTCGCCGAGCGCGCAAGGCGGCCGCGGCCTGACGCGCGGGCTGATCTTCAAGCAGGACGGCACGCTGGTGGCTTCCGTTGCGCAGGAAGGCTCGGTGCGCGAACGGAGGTAGACGCCTTCGCCGCTGACGCGTTATGCGCCGCGATCGACCAGTTCGAATTGCGAGACCACC
>NZ_DAHUXJ010000048.1 GCF_027307225.1 Bradyrhizobium sp.
CGTGTCGACATTGACGCGGATCGACTGGTTGGCGACGCGGTCGGCTTCGCTGGCGTCCGCTTCGACCACGGTCTTGGCTTTCTTGGCCGCCGACTTCGACGCTTTCTCGGGCGCGGCAGCCGGTTTCGCTTCGGCCTTGGCAGGCGGCGGGGCGCTGACTTCGGCTTTCGGCGGAGCGACCTTTGCCGCAGGCTTTACAACCTCGGCCTCTGTCTCGCGGAAAGCGCGCTCGAGTTCGTCGAGCGAAACTTCGCCCGGGCGCAGCTCGCGCTCCAGGATCTGTGGGACCGGATTGCCCTCCGCGATGGCGGGCTGGACGGCGGGCGCGACCGGTGCCAGTGCCGTCATGGCCTCCATGCCGCGCTCGACCAGTTGATGAAGCTGCACGATCAGATCCTGATCGTTGCCTTCCGGCTCGGCTTCGTTGGCCTCAAGCTGACCGAGAATGTCCTTGATCCGGTCAATCGTCGACAGGATCAGCGTCACGGCGTCCGCGGTGACGCGCATCCCATCCCGGAAGTTGCCCATCAGCGTCTCGGCCGCATGGGCCAGCGCTTCCAGACGCGGCAATCCAAGAAAGCCACAGGTCCCCTTGATGGTGTGAACAAGACGGAAAATGTTATCGAGAATCTTCGCGTTATTGGGATCCTGCTCTAAGCGCACCAACTCGCTGTCGACCGTATCGAGGCTCTCGTTGGCTTCAGTCAGGAATTCCCTCAAAAGATCATCCATGATGATACGCCGTCCAAACATTTAGTGTTGCGGTTGGATGCCAACCGTTGTCTTGAGATCGGGCATAAGCTTGGCCCTGATGGGACCAAGCCATGGTCGCCGTCAGGCTGCGCGAACGGTTGACAGGAATTTCTGCACCTCCGCCTTCAGCCGATTGCTTTCCCCGGAGAGCGATTGGGCAGCAGCGAGTACCTGCGATGAGGCGGAGCCGGTTTCGCTTGATCCACGCTGCACGTCGGTGATATTCGACGCCACCAAGGTCGTACCCTGCGAGGCCTGCTGTACATTGCGAGAGATTTCCTGGGTCGCTGCGCCCTGCTCCTCGACCGCCGACGCAATCGTCGATGAGATCTCGGAAATACGGCGGATGGTGTTGGTAATCTCCCGGATCGCCAGAACAGAGGTTTGGGTCGCAGCCTGCATTGCAGAAATCTGTTGCCCAATCTCGCCAGTCGCTTTAGCCGTTTGTTCCGCAAGTGATTTGACCTCCGATGCCACCACGGCGAAGCCCCGTCCGGCCTCGCCGGCGCGCGCAGCCTCAATGGTCGCGTTCAGCGCCAGCAGATTGGTTTGTCCGGCGATGGTGTTGATGAGATCAACGACGTCGCCGATCTTTTTTGCCGCCTCCGACAACTCATTAACACAGTCGTTTGTCTTCTCAGCCTGGGCTACAGCGCCGCTGGCTATCCCGGCCGACTCTTGAACCTGACGGCTTATCTCGTTGACAGAAGACGCCATCTCTTCGCTGGCCGAGGCAACCGACTGCACGTTTGTGGAAGCTTCTTCTGCAGCCGCAGCTACGGCAGTGGACAGTTCCTGCGTCTTCTCAGCGGTCTTGGTCAGCGTGTTGGCCGCAGCCTCCAGTTCGGTCGATGCAGACGACACGGTCAGAACGATCTTACCAATTGCCTTCTCAAAGCCGTCGGCAACCTTGTCCATTGATTCTTTGCGATCTTTCTCGGATTTCAACCTCAAGACGGCCTGTTCGGATTCAATAGTCTGAACGCGCAGGGCATTTTCTTTGAAAATCTGAACCGCCTTGGCCATGGCACCGACCTCATCCGTACGGGTCAACGACGGTATTTTGGTATCCAGTTTCCCATCGGCAAGGTGCTCCATCACTGCCGTCATCCGCGAAATAGGTTGGATCACTCCCAAACCGACACCAAAAATTCCGGCGCCGAAAATGAGGAAGACCAGTCCAGAGACGCCCCATACGATCATGGTGAAGGTATTCACGCGTCCAGTCACACTGGTTTCAGTTGCTGCGTTTTCGTCGTTAGTCTGCTTGACAATATCGTCGATGACAGCCCGATGGGCCGAATAGGCCGCTGTTACCTCTGAATAGGATTTCGCTACGGCAACCGCATCAGCCTTGGACAAAGCCGGCAGGAATACCTGCTCAATGGCGGTCCAAAAGCGCTGCACCTCGCGATCTGATTTCTCGATAAGCTTCGCTTTGATCGTTGGATCAAGGTCCGATTTCGACCAAAATTCGCGGCGCTCGTCGTATTCCTTTTTTAGCTGAACCAACCGGCCACGACGTGTCGCAAGCGACGCGGGATCATTTAGCGCAAGGGTCGCTTCAAGATACGCCTCGATCACGTATTCCGGCGGAGGCAGAATATCCGCAACAAGGTCATTGCCGAGCTTGATCTTGTTGTAGAGGGGACCGCTCACCTTGAGTTCGCTGAGTGCGTAGATACTCGTAAAAATGATTGCACCCAGACCGATTGCAGTGACCAGACCGAAAGCGAAAATCGCACGTGAAATCGACAAGCGCAGCTTCATAGTGGAACAAGCCTCCATCACTTGAGAACGTTGAGCACAAAATAGAGCTAGAACACTAAAATTGTATTATTCTGTATACGTACGACCGTACTTAATTTTGATCATGGGTCGATTTTTGGATTCCCGAATCAGATTGATTCTGATTCAACATGCCGCTGGGAAGGAGGCCAGCATGAATGAGAACACTATATTTTGGCTATCTTCGCGAGCTGGCTGCTGCGGTCGAGAGCGGCGGCATGTCCGGTCACGGGGCGGTGGGGCACATTGGCGTGGGCGGCAATACGGCCATTGGTTGGATACGGCACTTGCGGAAGACCTGTGGTGTTGGGCCATGCCAGATCGGCAGGCACACCCTCACGTCGATTTCGAGCGAGCGCCTTACCTGGTTGCTGGAGCGAACGAAGAAGAATTTCACTTTGCGCGGACTGGTGGGCCGTCTTACCGAACGTGGTCGCAAGGTTGATAACCTGACCGTTTGCGGCTTCGCGGGCACCGAAGAACTGAACTTCAGAAAGACCGTAGTGACCGGCGAACGCGGTCGTCTCGATGTCACGGTGACGCGTAAGATCACTGCCTCACGCCAGAATCTCAGCAAGGTTCTGCACAGCAGTTTGGTCGGGATCGGTCGATTCCGAGCAGCGGTGATTTGTCTTTCCGCGTGGCCAGCGACCGCCTATCGCCCTTTTGACGGCTCCGATGCGGCTAAGGCCGGTGTGAACGAAATCGAGGTAGAGTTGCAACCGATTGGCCGGCTTCAGATCATGTCGCAGCCGACGTTGATTTCCCTGGCTAACGGCTACCTATACGCGATTGCTCTCGGACTGACTTTTGAAATGGGATGGGGATCTAAAATGAAGAAGATGGTTTTGGCCGCCGCCGTGCTGGCGATGGCGGGTTCGGCTTTTGCGGCAGATATGCCTCTTAAGGCTGTCAAAGCGCCACCCCTGGCGCCGTTCGATCCTTGGGATATCGCATTCGGCAGCGCTGTCATGAGCGACTACATCTTTCGCGGGGTCACCCAGTCCAATCACAACCTTTCGGTCGCGGCCTATTTCGAGCCGCGCTACAATCTCACCAAGGACCTGCAGCTGTATATCGGCACCTCTGTCGAAAGCATCTCCTTCGCGAACCGTGCTGCCGCTGAAGTCGACGTCTATGGCGGTATTCGACCGACCTTCGGTGCTTTCGCGTTCGATTTCGGTGTCTGGGGTTACCTCTATCCGGGCGGGAATTGCGCCGACAACTTCCTCACCGGCGGCTTTCCCGGCGGCAATGTTTGCCCGGTCAGCACGAGCACGATCTTCCTTGCCAACGGCAACGTGATGAAGAAGGACGTGAGCTTCGTCGAAGTCTACGGCAAGGTTAACTACACCATCAACGACAACTGGCAGTTCGGCGTCAACGAATACTACTCGCCGAATTTCCTGAACTCCGGCGCCTGGGGCGACTACGCGTCGATCACCGGCAAGTACACTGCGCCGAGCACCACCTTCGGCACCAGCGGCGTCGGCATGTATGTGTCCGGCGAGGTCGGCCGGCAGTGGCTCGGTACATCGGATGCATTTTACGGCGTCGTCAGCGCCCTGGGTAACTTCGCGAGAGGCATCCCCTACGCCAGCTATGACACATGGAACATCGGCATCGGCTTCACCTACAAGGTGTTCACGCTCGATCTTCGCTATTCCGACTCCGACCTGTCGAAGGGTAACTGCAACGCCTTTACCAGTGCCTTCAACGCTTCCGGAACGACCAACGTCACCTCGATCAATCCTGGCGGCGCAGGTTCCAACTGGTGCGGTGCGGCCGGCATCGTCAAGCTCTCGGCTGACCTGACCGCGATGACCAATCTGAAGTAATTGTTCTCTTGAGACTGCGGACGGGGCGGCAGAGCAGTCTGCCGCCCTTTCATTTTGCGGAAGCTCAGTGCCTCTGTACTGACGAGCACCGGTAAGGAATTCAGGCCGCCGCGATATCCCGTTCGCGACTCCATCGTACTGGTCTTCGGCTCACCGGAAGCGGAAGCCGACGCAACCGCGTGCCCAGATTGGCGGACATATCGTAGACGCTGCTCGGATCGCGGTGTTGCGGCTGGCAAGGCTGGGAAGTTGCTTTCCGCCACGATCCGGCGAATAGAAGAACACGCCTGCCGGTGGATCGTGGCCGCCAAACGGGCGGTCGTCCCTCACATAGGTCCCGAGCCCGCCGGTCCGGGTCGTGCCCTTGGCCAGGACCGGCACCTTCTCTGTCATCAGGATGAACGCGCTCGGCCGCATCGACCAGCGGCATCAGGGTTCTGCAGCTCGTCTTTGCGCGCCTGCGAAGTTCGGCGTCTACCCAGCTAGTCGATCCGGATGCCAGCGATTCGAGCTCGGGTGGAGCGTTTCGCGATCAAAAAGAACCGCTTGTCCCCGAGTAGGGATGCTGTATTCGCAGCCAATTGGTATGCCAATAGCTCAAAAACAAGCTGATTAACGTCTTGCACTGGATCAATCTCTCCTTCCTTTATCGCAGCCCGAACAGTGTTGGCGAATAATGCGTGCCACGCATCCCGGTGGTACTTAACCCGCTCGTGTATCGGCCCCCGTCGGGCACGATATTCATTGCTCATCGCTGATATTATGCATCCGCCCGGGAAGAGGCGTTGTTCCACCGAGTCGAACCATAAACTGCACAATTTTTGAAGTTGCAGAATCGGAGAGGACTCGATCATCGCTGGACGCACCACCTTGGTGGTAAAGATATCGATAGCAGCGTCCAGCGTCTTCAATTGAAGAGCCTCCTTGTCACCGAAGAGGATAGTGATATTGCCTTTGCTGATACCAAGGTCCGACGCTAAACTTCCGAGCGTCAATGCCTCGAGCCCGTTTTTGGACGCGACATCTATTGCTCGACCGAGCACGTTGCCCCGCGCCTTTAGACCACGGCGTCTCCGTCCGTCTGTTTCAGCACGGAGCCGATCGGACTGGTCTACCTTGGACTTAGCCATGCTCCCACCTATCCAAGCATCCTATGCAATTTCTTTGTTGGTGACACTTGACGAAGGCAATTGTAGCATTTTCGATCCCCGCGTGTTGACGCCATCCCCATCTCTTCATTAGCTTTTTGGAGTATCGTGCCGCAACATCGTCATTCGGGGCAAGCAAGCCTCTCGACAATCGCGTAAGCACGTAGGCAGGGCCCTCGGGGAAAGCCTTCCAGGCAAGCAGCCTAGACACGCGCAAGGCGGCGCGGAGCGCTAATCCACGATCTCGCCGCTGAGCCCGCCCCACCGATACGTACCCTCAGCCCTGTCCTGCCAAATAAGGACGGGCACTCTACGTTCTCGGCTGCATCTAGCACATTACTATTGAAGTTCGAGCGTATATTGATGAAATTTGGCAGAAACACCAAAGGACGGGTATCTGAGGACATTCGGTTCGCTATGCCGGGCCAAAACCAGAAGTCGAGAAAGCATGGACCGCCATCAAACTTGGGTTCACTATGCGGCGCGACGCCCCTAGAGCACCGGAAAAATGCCGGGCTCACGCAGGACGACAGGAAGGAGGGTGTTGCCTAGTGCGACTTGGACCGCCGGCCATCACCGCGTCCGCACGCCACATCTGAATTTCGGGCGATTCCCCTAAATAGATAATGGATATCTTTAGTCCGGCTGGGAACCAGTCGATCAAAACCGGCAGCGAGATCAGGGCGGCGAGAAGCTGATATGATAGCTTGACGGAGTCTCCATGTTGCCGACCACGCGATACGCGAAAAGTGGTAGCGTCCACGTTGCTTACCAAGTCTTCGGTAACGGCGATATCGATCTCGTTTTCGTCCCAGGATTTGTCTCAAACATCGAAATCGATTGGGAGGAACCGCACTTCGCGCGCTGGCTGCGCAGGCTTGCCAATTTCGCCCGCGTTATCACGTTCGACAAGCGCGGCACGGGCTTGTCCGATCGCCTCGAAATTCTCCCGACAATGGATGAACGCATGGATGACGTGCGGGCGGTCATGGACGCGGCCGGCTCGAAGCAGGCAGCAATCATGGGGCTATCGGAGGGTGGCTCGCTCGCGACCGTATTCGCGGCGCATTATCCCGAGAGGTGCAGTGCACTCGTTCTCTGGGGAGCGTTCGCAAAATTCAACTCGTGGTTCCCAACGTCCGATAGGCTTGAGAGTTTCTTTGAGTATGTAGAGGCGGGCTGGGGGACCGGGGCGAACATCGGCGTATGGGCACCATCAAAGAAGGACGACGCCGAATTCCACAAATGGTTCGCGAAGCGAGAGCGGGCGAGCGCGAGTCCCGCCGCGGCAGCAGCCCTGATGCGTATGAACATGATGATCGATATCTCTGGGATACTGCGCTACGTACGTGTCCCGACGCTTGTAGTTCACCGGACCGACGATCCGGTAGTGAATGTCGAGGGCGGGCGCTACTTGGCTAACGGCATCCCGAATGCCCGGCTATTGGAATTGCCGGGGACCGAACATTTGCCATTTTTTGGCGACAACGCCGATCAACTCACGGACGAGGTCGTCGAATTTCTCACCGGCCTAAGGCCTGCGGTTAGCGACGATCGCGTCCTAGCGACAGTCCTTCTTACCGATATTGTCGGCTCGACTAGGCATGCTGAAACCATGGGCGATAGACGCTGGCGCGACCTTCTCGACGTTCACAACGCGGTATTTCGGCGTGAGTTGGCGCGATTCCGTGGCGCTGAAGTCAAGACGACCGGCGACGGATTTCTGGCGACGTTCGACGGACCAGGGCGAGCAATTCAATGCTCATTGGCGCTAATTGCTTCGGTCAGGTCGCTCGGCATCGAAATTCGGACCGGGTTGCACACGGGTGAGGTCGAAATCCGTGACCGCGACGTGCGCGGTATTGCCGTACACGTCGCTGCGCGGGTTGCGGCGCTGGCCGAGCCGAACGAGTGCCTCGTGACCCGGACCGTGAAGGATCTGGTCGCTGGCGCAGATGTCGATTTCTCCGAGCGCGGCAAGCGCGATCTGAAGGGCATTGCCGAGGCCATCGATCTATTTGCCGTGGTTCCCCGCAGATAGGGAGGTTCGCGCTGAGCCGTCAAGTAGCCCATGGGAGGCGTTCCGTGTGCACTGATAGTTTGCCGCCGGCGCAGCTCTCCCAAATGAAACAACAAGAGGTAAGGAAAAATGTATATTGCTCCAGCGAGGCAGCCGGGGAGCCCCTTGGGGATGGCATTACGGGGACCGCGGGCCGCCTTTCATTTCGAGCCGCTGGTCCGACCGCCTCGCCGCAGCGGCGATCGAGCTGTGCTGAGCCGCCGCGTCAGGCTCCGGAATTTCCCGCATTCGCCGTCGTCAGATGGTGGCCGCCGGGCGGCCGCGGGGAACGAGCCTTGTTCTGCGACCCTGGATTCACGCCGATACAATGTCCCGCGGACTTCTTCGTCCGCCATTCCGGCTGGGGATTGCTCGTCGCGAAGTACGAGAGCGCCGGTGCCCTGGAGTCAATAGCGCGTACGTTTGACGCGATTAGACTTCCAGGTCAGCAAGAGATTTTCGGCCTCATGCCTTCCAGGCACCCGATCGACTTCATTTGCATCCACCTGAACGACGACGCTCCGGCTATCGAATACTCACATCGCCTCGTCTTGCCTTCAAACAGATAGTCGAGATTTCCAGTACTCACCTCAGCCCTGCCGACCACACTCGCGGCTCATTCCTGGTCCGCGCATTGTTCGCCCGAGATTTTCATCGCTCTTTGCTGCGCGGCTTCGTTGGCGCCGGGCCGGCGGGTGTCGATCGATCCGACACGACAGAAGCCGCTCGAGGTAATTTTGAAGACTACCAGTTCCTGCACTTCCCGCTCTTCCCCCTGTTCGTTCAGGTCCCCACGCCAGATCCTCAGTACGGCGGCGCTCGGAAAGCCGTCGACTAGACGCCACTCGAGCATGTCGCCGAACACCTTCCCTCGTCCGCGCCAACGGTACGCGGCGGAAGCCGGCTTTTGTCGCGCTGACCGTATTGCGACGGCTGCCAGATTGCCCTCATCGTGGAATTCGGCGACGTAGCCCGACGGCCCGGGGCAGATCCACGCGCCGACGTACTCCCGCGACCTTTCCCGGCAATTTGGTCCGTGCGTGGCGGTATAGACGCTTTCTTCCTCCGCAAAGCACGTGCCAGTAAAAAGCAGGGAGGCGACAGCTATCGCAGCGAACCTCATATCCGTACCACTCGCGCCGGCAGTGGCGGTGGTACCGAGCCATTGCGGCTGCCAACGAACGTCCTTTGCCGATCGTAACTGGCGGACAGGATCAACAGGCGGATTCCCGACACGATCAGGAAGAAGCCAAGCCCCAGAATCGGAATCGTCACTATTCCGTAGAGAATCTTGAGAAAGCCGATCTGGGCCCGTAGATTCCTTCGGTCGATCACCGCCACCCGGTCCGTCTTTACTCCCCACAATTGGCAGCGAAACGAGTTCGAACGCCGAAAGATCTGATCGACATAGTATCGGCCGGACAGGCCCATTCCGAGCACCGCCCCCACGTCATTACATACTGCGACCTTTTCAATCATCGTCCGGGTTCCTGCGGTGTCCGTGATCTCCAGATAGGCGTACACGACGACTTCGTTGTCGAAGATGCTTTGCCCGATCGCAGTGATCGCGCCGTCGATTTCGAACATGCTCATGCTTGAACTCCTTGTCCCAATATGGATACGGACAATCTCTAAATATATGATAAATCACATAGACTAAAATTGGTGGAGCGGACGACCGTGCCGATATGGCACGGAGGAGATTCGGCAAGAAGGTTCTGACCCGCCACTCGGCGGGTACAACGGAGGACCGTGCCGACAAAACCCGGAAGGAATTCGGCGAGAGATTTCCCACTCGC
Organism: Bradyrhizobium sp.; assembly: GCF_027307225.1. Taxonomy (GTDB): domain Bacteria; phylum Pseudomonadota; class Alphaproteobacteria; order Rhizobiales; family Xanthobacteraceae; genus Bradyrhizobium. Next base: position 9,386 of record NZ_DAHUXJ010000048.1, read on the forward strand.
GACTCTGCGGCTGCCCAGTCGCTTGCGACGAACGTGCGGAAGCTTCGCAAACTGCGCGGATGGACGCAGGATGATCTAGCAGCCGAGGTCAAGATAGAGCAGGCCGCCGTCAGTTTGATCGAGAACGGCCGAGCCAATCCCACGCTCCTTGTCCTTGAGGAGATAGCCGGAGCCCTTGAGGTTCGGCTACCTGAACTGCTCGACGGGTCCGCGCGACCTCGGCGGTCCAAGACGTGAGCGACGGAAAGGGAACGCTCGAGTTCCGAGCCGGTGTTTAAATAACGAAAGTAAGACAGCAAAGTCGTGCGCGCGGCCCAACTGCGTTGGCAATTTGCTACGAGATGAACTTTTTGCTCCGCCTTTGCCACACTTGCGCCTGCGCCGGGCTTCATCTGCGACCAACCTTACGATCGTCGGCTTGTGATTTGTGGAACCTCCTTATCGATGATGGCGCTGATGCAGCGAGGCAACTCGTGCGAGTCCAGCCTCACCTCATCAAGTCCGAGCGGCACCGCCTTGGAAGAAATCGATCGTGGCAGATCAGCCGCGATTCTTTGCCCGGGCGGCAGCAGTCAGGAAAGCGCCTTCCGCAGCGAGCGAAGCATGGTCTCGGCGGCGTCGATCTTCTTCAGAAGTTCGGCGTCTCCCTTCAACTCCTGCAGGGCGGTCCAGGGCACCGCCTTGACCGCTTCGATGCTGCGCCCCATCTTGTCCCAACCCACGGGCAACCAACCGAGCATGTCCACGATGCCGAACGTTGTCGAACCGTCGCCATTGTTATAGAGCGTGCTTCCGGCGGTGATCTCGATTTGAGCGAATGCCCAAAGGGCTGCATAGGTAGTGCGCGAGATTTTGGGTTGGCTCGGTAGGCGGTTTTCATATTGGTTTTTGAGAACGTCCAAGCTCTGCCGAAGCTTCTATATCTTTGAGCAAACCTTGACGATGTGCGCCCGGCGGCAGCTCTTGCGCTTGCTTCAACAAGCTGTCGGCTGGCACTTGCAATTCTTCGTGCTCGGAAATTTGAAGGGCCGCCTTGCAGCGGCCCTGCCGGTGAAAATTTATTCGGAATGAAATGGCGCCCCCGGCACCATACAGATTAGAGTTTTCGACAGCTTCTCTATACTCCGTACTGCTACGGTGTTCCCGCCTCGGAACTCTCGGCGAGCCGCCTGCGTCACTTTCCCTACCGAGAGGGGCTCTCTCCTTCTTCGGTTGGACGAAATCCGCCGCCCCGCTCAAGTTCCACCTGGGCCACCCGCTCTCGTAGCGAGATCACCTCCGACATCAGCAATCGCAGCTCATTGACTGAGTTAGGCTTTGCGACGGGCGCGTCAGTTTGATGCTTCGCTGTCATGTACGCTAACTCGCGATGACCAGCATCGTTGCTAAATGAGATCGGAATTGGCCTTTACCTCAGGGATATTTGCGAACGCCGATTAGGGAGGATCGCCAGGACCATCGATGAGGTTCAGCGCTATGTCGAACCTCGCCAGCATCCGCACCATGTCCGCCCGCTTGTTAGCGTTGGGGTTTTGGTCGAGACGTTCTACCAGCTCTTGCTTTCGGGCGAGCAGCCTTATCACCGTGTTCGTCATCTAGAACTCTCCGCTACCGTGTATGCGAATCGCCGGACGGCAATGGCTTTCGCCGACGGCGACATGCTTCTGCTCGACGAGCTCTTCATGCTGCCGCGCGATGCGGAGCGGTCATCGTTCGATCTGAACAGGATCGAGACGCCGGACTGGCGCGGCGTCGATATCACGAAAGAATCCCAGCGTGACGAGAAGCGTCCGGACTCCATTCAGCGCCGCATCATCGACGGCCTGCTGGCCCAAGGCGATCTCCACGAAGTGATCGTCGACGACGACGGTGCCGGCGAATCCGCCGACGTCGTCGCGATCCGGCTGGCCGGATCCAAGATGGTCGCGGAGCTCTATCATTGCAAATATTCGGCCGACCCTAAGGCCGGCGCTCGGCTAGGTGATCTATACGAAGTCTGCGGCCAGACGCAGAAGTCGATCCGCTGGCGCAAGCGTCCGGACATCTTCCTCAACCACCTTCTTAAGCGGGAAGGCGATCGCAGGAGTGCTGGCCGGCCCAGCCGTTTCGAAAAGGGGAGCCGCGCGAACGTCGTCGGTTGGCTGAACCGTTGGCAGAAACTCCACTATGAATTCCACGCGATCATCGTTCAGCCGAGCTTCTCCAAGGCGAAAGCTGAACAGAGCCGCCTCGAACTTTTCTCCGCGACGCAGTCGCTTCTCATGGATACCTGGGGATGACGCTTCGGATTCTGGCCAGTCCTCAGCCATGATGATCTTGTCGATGATTGACATGCGCTTTGGCTTATCCGTCAGCTTTCCAATCCTCGGTCGTCGAACTCGGCGACAAGCCATCTCCGCACGGCGTCAACGTCTCCGTGACCGTGAGATTTCAGCACGCTCACTATGTCGATCGCGGACACGACGACGATCGGATGCTGATCTTCCTTGATCTCTCTGTACGCCTGGCCGTCGACGAAACTCGTCGTCACCAAGACACCGAACTGTCGGTGCCGAAGCCGGGAGATCAATCTCGACATCTCGCGCACGCCGACGGAGTTGCCGAGGCCGTAGCACTTGGCTTCGAGGGCGAAATCCACGAGGACTGCGCTTGGTCCGCGTCCAATCCGCATCCTTCCGATCGCGTCCCGCCCTCCGTCTCTCGAAGGTCTGGTCACGTCCAGATCGACGATGTCGGGTATCAACATCCTCGCCAGGCTCGACGCGCAGCGCTCGAAGTCATGAGGCCTTTCCCGGAAGAACGCATGAACCGCCGCGATCATCGCCGAATCTTCAGGCGACGCAGGAAGCTGCTCGGCCCGACTTCGGTGCTCGATAGACCTGACCGCCGTCAGAGGCCGATAGCGACCAGTACGGACCCAGTCCGCCCAGACACCGGGAGCATGCGCGAGCGGGTCTCGGTTCTGGACCAGATCGTCGATCCAGGTGCGCGAAACCTCCGCGACATCCAGGATCGTGAAACGTGCACGGTAGTTCTGGAATCTGAGCCCCTCGCTCGACCGCCATACGGCGACCAGATCGTCGAAGTTCTGGATGTCCGGGTTGCCGGGAACGGCCAACCCCAGAAAGCGGGCGTCACGCCATTCGCCGGTGCCGGAAAATACGAAGATTGGGGGAACGAGGCGCCGGCCGCTATCTCCCGAATGAAGGCCGTCGAAGAATCGGCGGAGCAGTTCGTTGCCGAACCGGCGCGTTTCATGGAGACCGCGCCCGGGGCTCTTGTTGTCGCCGAAGTAGATGAACGTGCCGCTTTCCCGATCGAGCGCGTCGGGCCAATCCGGATCGTCGAGCAAGGTCTTAAGGACGACGAGGCTGAGATTGTCGAGACTTCCCCGGTACCGGAAGCCTCCCTGGTTCGAGACGTCCAGCAGCCGTGGAAGCGGATCGTCCGCAGCACTTCCTCTTCGGTCACCCTGGTAGATGGCGTCGACGATCAGGGGCGACCGCGCGAGCTCGGCGAAGGGAATGATACGTCCGGTCAACCGCCTTCTCCGAAACCGTATGGCTCGGGGCGACTGTCGGCGATTCGCGTCCGCGTGGGGATCGCAGAATCAATGCCGCACCGATTTTTTGCCGCTGCGACGCACGGCCGTCTTTCCGGTCCGCCGGGGACGAAGATCCTCCTCAAGCAGATCGCTCGCACCGCCGCCGATCAGCGAACCGACGACGGCGCGCATAACCGGGGCGCACACGCCGTTGCCCAGCACCTTGATCTTGTCGCGCCGCGTGCCGTTTTCAAGTCCGAACTTGACGCCCTCGCCGTGGTGATCCTTCAGGTGGGTAAGCCCCATGGCGCGCTTCAGCTCGGGGACCTGAAGCATCCGAAGGGTCGGTTCGCCGTCGATCCATTGGACGAGGCCGAAACGATCGAGGGTCGTCAGCGTCCGCAGCGGGCGGTCCAGGCGTTGCCAGCCACCGGCCCGGTCCGAACCGTAATAGACGATCAGGAAGTCCTTCTTGCGTCCGAGTTCGGCGATGCCGCGCTCCACGCGCCCGATCGTCGAGGCGGCCCGCTTGCCGTTGTAGACGGGTTCGGCGGCGTACGCGCCGGCACGATCCAGGATGCTGGATGCATCCCGCTCGCTTCTGATGATCGGCTTCACCAGCGAAGGCGTCGCGAGCTTGTCGCCCATGATGAACAGGCGCTTCCGGTTTTGAGGCGTGCCGAAATCAGCCGCGTCGAGCGGTTCTATCCGGAGCTTGTAGATCTTCTTTAGTTCGGTGATGAGATGGTCGAATCCTGACCAATGGCGCATGGGAGTGACGTTCTCGAGAACGATCCACCGGGGATCCAGCTTCCGGATGAAGTTCATGACGTACCAGCCGGAACGGCGGCTTTCCTCGTCGACCGGCTTGTTGCCTCTCGCGATCGAGTGGTGCGTGCACTCCGGCGAAGCGATGAGCATGTCGATCTTGCCGAGGCGGCTGAACAACTCCGGTCCACTGCTGTCTGTGAGCCGGGCAGTGACGACTTCGGCCTCCTTGAAGTTGTCCTGATAGGTCCTGGCGGCAATGTCCCACGCGTCCGCGGCGGCCACCATGGTCAGGCCCGCATGACGCGCGCCGGCGCTTCCGCAGCCTCCGCCGGAAAACAGGTCCATTCCTCTCATGAGGTCATCCGTTCATCCATAAAAACGCAACCTACAGATCCGCAGACAGAGGCGACGATCATTCGGCCGTTAACCTTTATCGGTGCTTTTCGATTTTCCGGACACGTCCGCCAAGCCTGCGTTCCGGTTCACCATGCCTAGCCGGTCGGCATTCCGCCAGGTGGCGCGAGGCTCTCGCCAGCAAAATCTTTTCGAGGCAGAGGGCGGGCGATTCCCGTATTTGGTGCTCCCAGATGCGAATGACCTTCCATCCCGCTCGCCGGAGAGCCCGGAAGTTACGGATGTCACGCTTGATGTTCCCCTCAATCTTGCGTTCCCAATGCTCCGACAGCTTCAACCGCCAGGCGGGGAAGCGCCATCCGTGCCAGAAATCGCCGTCGACGAAGATCGCTATCCTGAAATCCCTCAGCACGAAATCGGGTCGCCCGGGCAGGTCCCTGCATTGTTCGTCCCACGTCAGACCGGCACCGGCCATGAGTTCTGCGACCGCTCGCTCCGGTTTGGTGCCTTTGCCTCGGATCCGCGACATTAACGCGCTGCGGGTAGCGACGCTCATGATGTCCCCCCGGCGAAGTCGCACCGGGGTTGAAGCCACTTTCTTCCTAGGGGATCGGGGCGCCATTGAAGAAGCCGAGGAGTGTATCGTCGATCTTGCCCGCGATCAGCCCTCGGTCAAGCAGCCTGTTGCCCTCTTCGCAGCTGGTTTCCGGAAGCAGCGAACAGCCGTGGCATGCGGCGAGATTGGACGACACCGTGCCATCGCCAGGTGATTCCATGCAGATCGGGTCGTTCGAACACCAGCGAGCGCGTCGGAGGGCATCCTCGAACAGCCTCGGCAGACGATCGGGCCTCGCCTGTTCGACGAGGCCGCCGAGCGTGCCCTCCGAGTCGCCGGAAGCGGTGTAGATAAGAAGGCCGTTCATAGGCTGCTTTTCGTTGGCCAGATTGCAATACAGCCGCTCCCTAAGGGACGCCGAACCGTAACCGCAGGCGAAGGTCAACTCCTTGATCAGCGCATGCGCCAGCGTGTGGATCATCATGAAGCGCGCATCGACATTTCGCGGCGAAAGCATCCGGGCGGTCCGACGCGCGTTGAAATCGGCGACCAGCGGGCCGACCCGGCCAGCCGCCTTGGTGCCGCTCATCCACTTCTTGATGGATTCGGCATCGATTTCGATGAAGATCCCCTCTCCGCGTACGTCGATCGCGGGAAGCCACGGAAGCGTTTGATCGATCGAGAGGCGCTGGACTGCCGGGTCGCTCAGATCCGACTTTGGCATGAGCCTCGAGAAGCCGGTGAGGACCCGTGTCTCACGGAGCTTCCTGACGAGACCCACCTGCCGCACGTAATTGCCGAGCCATCCATAGTCTTTTCCGCTGCGCCGCTCGACGAAAAGCTCGTCCGCAGGGTCGGTAGCGGCGTTGCACAGCACGTCGTATTCCTGCCATCGAAATTCTTCTTCCGTGACGGCGATCCGCTGGCCTGTAGACCCGTCGAGCCGCGCCTGCGCCGCGGCCGCGAGGGCTGTGGCGTCCACTCCCATCATGGCGGCGAAGGCGGCGACGACCTGGGGATTGACCTTCCCGTCGATCGTGCCTGACGAAATGCCCATCCAAATGGCGGGAGTGTCCAGTACGCGCCTGATGTCATCGTTCTCGGCCGCTTGCGCCGGAGGAATGTAGATCGAGCTTTGGACGGCCGGAAAGTAGACGTTCGAACTGCCCCGCTGCACCGTCTGGAGAGCAGCGCCGCAGGACTCCAATCCGACCTCACGTCCGAGCCACGGCTGCGCTCCCGAGCAGGTCGCGTTCACCGCGGAAAGGGATTCCTTCTCGAACGCGCCCGCAAGCGACCGCTTCTGCTTGCACTTGGTGCATTCGATCTTGATGCCCGCAAGGCTCGCAGCGCTGCGTCCGGCCTTGAAGTACATCTCGGCATCGACATCGCTGGCGCATGTGCAGCCGATCCATTTGCGGAACGGGAAATCCTCGATATGTCCCGATTCGCAGGCCGTCACGATGCGCGCCGGGATCATGCGCCGCCCACGTCCTGACCTCGAGCAGCTTTTCTCTTCGCACACCGGTTGGCCGCCGAAGAGGGTCGTCCGTTTCATCCTGAAGCACCGGGGACAGTAGTGCCACAATGGAAAGCGGACGTGGGGTATCTTGTATTTAGGTCCCGCCTCTTCGGAAAATTCCGGCGGTCTGACGAAGAACTCCCGGTTCAGCCGCGCCGCAAGCCGCTCCTCCTGGATTCTGAGAGTCTGCTCCGGCAAGGTTATGAACCAGTTGTCGAGGCCTGCGCACATCAAGGCCTCGTCGTTCCGGAAATCGTTCATCGATCCGATGCCGAAGGGCGCGATCAACTGGGCGCGGCGAACCGGTCGTGCCGGCGGCGGACTCTTCTTGGCGCCGAACGCCCCCTTCTTTGTTTTCCATGCGGGCTTCACGTCGTCGCCTCCGCTCCGTACGCTTGAATTGGCACTGCAACGCATTCCGCATCGACGTTCCGCATCGACGAGGGTGTCTGCTTCAGACTCGGGCCGAGATACGCGATATCGGGGCGGATCGGCTTTCCCGCGGGCCAAAGCAGGGGATCGTCCTGCTGACCGCCGATGCCTCCGTAGAACTGGGGCTTTCTCCGCTCCCAGTCGTCCAGAAAACGATCGAGAATCGTCGTGGCCCGTCCGAGTTCGTCGGGTGCCACGATCTTGATCCTTTCGACGATCGTACGAACGATATCCGCGCGCCTGGCGGCCACGCCCCGCACAGGGCTGTCGCGGAGTTCGGGATACCTGAAGCGCGCAAGCGAGACCGCAAGCGCATGAATTGCCCGTTCGCAGACGGGGATGGAGAACGGCGTCACGCTCGTCGCCTCGACAAACTTGTAGGCGTTCTCATGGAACGAGCGGAAACTCTCGAAGTGCGAACGGTCGCGGGGCTTGAATGGATTGTAGTTGGTGACGACCAGTCCCGGTGTCCCCTTGCCGCGGCCGACGCGGCTGGAAGCCTGGATGTATTCGGACGCCCCCTTCGGCTGGCCGACCACGCACATCAGGCTCAGCCGGGGCACGTCGAGGCCGACCTGGATCATGTTGGTGGCGTAGCAGAGGTCCACGACGTCCTTGCCCTTCGGGTTGAACAGCTTTTGCAGGATCGCCGGAATGTCCGAGCTTCGCAGCCGGCTCGTCAATTCGTCGAAATTGTTGATGAAGCGCCGCAGCGGCTTCGACCCCGGAAGCATGGCTTCCATCAAGCCTATCCGATCCCAAAGCGAATTGAGATGTTCGCGGATGTCGGCCTGAACGAGGGTCGACGCGCGTCCGAGTTCTCTCAGACTGTTGAAATAGACCATTAGCGTCCAGTACGGGTCCACCGCGCTATCCGGACCATCGACGAGCGCAGTGGCCTGCAGCAGTGTCGCGAGAACGACCTTCTGCGCGGTCACATGGGACGGTAGCGCCGTGGCGAGCACGCCGACGTAAGCCCGGCCGGCGGCCGGTTCGCCTTCGAACGCGAAGAACGACTCGCCGGCCACGAGCCCCTGCGGCGGGAACAGCTTCGCCCTCCTGCCGTAGACGTTCTTGATCTGCTCCTCCGCCCTCGCGATCGTAGCGGTGGAGGCGACGATCTTTGCGGGAATTCCTGTCTTGGGATGCGTCGTGAACTCGTCGATCACCGTTTCATAGTGTCCGACCATCGACCCGAGTGGACCCGAGATCAGATGAAGTTCGTCCTGGATGATCAACGACGGGGGACCCGCGGTTTCGGGATTGTCGATGCCGAAGAGGCTTCGCGACCTCGGCTCCCACGGCATCATCGCGAACTTGTCGACGGTTCCGATTACCAGAGTGGGTGGACGTTCGTAGATTCCCTCGTCGACGACCTCGAGCGGGAGACCGGCGGGACCGGAGAAATCGCAAGCGGCATCGTCACAGACGAAACGAACCCGGCCTTCCGTTCCTGGACGTTTCTCGAGCTTGTATCCGAACACGCGCGTGACCGCCCCATAGCGCTGCGCGCCCATCTGGGCGCCGCACCAGGGGCAGGCGAGAATAATGAACGGGTTGGCGCCGCCCTCGCGGCTTAGCCGGCTATACTGCTGTACGGCGTCGGAGTGTCGGTTGGGCGTGACCGCCCCGCCGAGCCAGAGACCTATCGTTATCGGCACGAAACCGAAGCGCTGCGGTTCGGTGCGTCGGATACGCTCCAGCGCGCAGATCAACGAGGCCGCCCGCTGGAACTGCTGCGTCGTGAGAAGCCGCAGCGTGTAGCGCATGAGCACCGTCGTCCCGGCATCTTCCGCCTTCTTGAGGCGGCGAAGCAGGATGACGAACGCGGCAAGTCCGAGATACGCCTCCGTCTTTCCGCCTCCGGTCGGAAACCAGATCACGTCGACGACTTTGCGATCGGCGTGCTCAGCCTCCGCAAATCCGCGGATGTTCATCAAGATGAACGCCAGCTGGAAGGGGCGCCATGTGGTGTTCGAGTAAACCGGCGGGACGTAGGCGGGCTCCGAGACGGGAGAACCAGCCGGTCCCTCCACCCATTGCCGTCCCATAACCGACAGATTGTAGTGGTCGCGCTGCTCGAGCATCGCCCTGTTCATCAGGCGAAACGCGTCGAGCGCCATGTCGTCGGCGCCGAGAATCTTCGTGCCGGACTCGATCCTCGAAAGGCATTCGCGGCAGACATCCATGTGGCTGTTGGCCGTCACCTTGAGCTCCGGCGTCAACGTGCCATCCGCCTCTATCTGCTTTTCCCGCTCCCCGATCCATTTTCGGTATTCCTCGGCCAGGGCCGAACAGGCAGCTACGATGTCGGCACGGTCTCCATCCGCGAGCCGCTTCATCGAGAGTTCGACCTTGTCGAGCGTGTCACGCGGAAGAATCGGAGCCTGCTCGAAAACCGGAAGCACGTCGGTGCTTATTTCCCTGACAGTGCGGTCCTCGACGCGCCAGTCGACCGAGCAGCCGTGACCGATCGCATAGTTGGGGCGATGCCGGTACAGCAACGAAAGGGAGCGTTCTTCCGGGTCTTGATCTCGCTCGGGCCGTCCGGGATATGGATGGATGCGCGAATTGCCCTCCGGAAAAACGGCACACTTGCTCTGGAAAAAGCACTTCTCGTTTATCGGCTTCGAGGTAGGAGTGCCGTTTATCAACGTCACCGTTATCAGGCGTCGGCCGTTCCAAGGCCGGCTCACGACATCGAGATACAGATCGCCTTCCGACCCCACCGCGCTGATCTTCTCGGAAAACTTTCCCGATCCGAGGTCCTTCTCAGACAACGTAACGGTCTTGTTGCCGGGGATCCTGAACCATAGCTCCGACTTCCTGCCAGGCTTCGCACCTTCCGGCTGAAGCAGTCCCGGATAGCCGTCGATTTCCTGCTTGCTGTAGGTGCCCCAGGAGGCCTCGATGCGGATGCCTCCGACGACGTCAGCCATGAAGCTGAATCCCATCGAACTCGGAAGGAACATGGAAGTGGCGTCCATTTCACCGTCGACTTCCGGCGTATCGTCCACTGCGGTTTCCGTGGCGGCGGCCTCGTCGCTCGCTGCGTCGGAAACCGCCTCTTCGTCCGCTTCCGCCGTGATATCGTCCGCAGCATCGATCCCGGCGGCATCTTCCGCGGCGCCTAGAGAGCCGGAATAGGTCACGCCCCGTGGGAAAAGGATTCCGCAAGCGTACCGGTAGCGTGGGGGATCCTGAGGTCGGAGGATCTCCTCCCCGTTCAGTTGAACCAGCGGGTAGCCCGGCGAGGGTCCGACCAGTTCCGAGCGCAAAGCATCGAGAACCGTTTGCCGCACTTCCGTAGGAGTTGCCGCCTTCTTTCCAATGATCATTTGGCTCCCGCCATCGTTTGTGCCCGAGCCCAATCGGCTATGCGCTGATTGATCCTGCCACGAGCCTCTTCGGGGCAGATTACGAAGAGCCGCACGCGTGCGCGGGACATCGCGACGTAAAGCAACGAATCCGTTTCGTCGGATCCGGAAGCACCCGCGTCGATCACGATGACGACCGGCCGTTCGAGCCCTTTGAAGGAGTGAATGGTCGAATAGGCGAGCTCGCCGGCTCCTGCTGACGAAGTATCCCTCAAGCGCCACCCCCCGAGAGCTTTCGAATCCTTGACCGACGAGTTCTCCCGCCTTCTATGGCCCAGCAGCACAACATCTTGGGCCGGGTAGCCCGCCGTCCGCAGAACGGTCACGATGTGCGACGCACGCGCGATGGCGGCGTCATTGCTTGCCTCGAAGAACACCTCGACCAGGTCACCATCGACCTGCTTGTCGCTCACCTTCGTACCGGTGAAGCCGCACATCAGATCCGTCTGCATGGCGATGCGGCGCGTGTTGCGGCAGTTGATGCTCAAGGCGAAAGTCGGAGCTCCGGCAAACGCCGATCTCAACCTCTCGAGCGTGTCTGCGGACTTTCCGTAGAGTGCCTGCCTTGTGAAGTCGCCAAGTAGTATTGTCCGAGCGTCGACGGCACCCCCCGTGAAGGCCTTGAGAACGTCGGCAAGCCTTTCGGCTTCGAAGTCCTGCGCCTCATCTATGATGACCGCATCGAATCGTTCGTCAGCCTCCTCGACCGCCAAGGCTCCGAGATCGAAATAGATCCGGCCGTAGAGATCTGCGTCGTCTTCGCCGGTCGCCGCGGGAAGTTCGTCGGCGAACGACGACGAACTTATGCGGTCTCGCAGCAGCGCGTGCATGTGGCCGGCGACTATGCCGGACAGGCCTTGATCGTCGACGTATTTCCTGAGCCAGTACCCTAGGTTCCTGTTGAAGCAGGCCAGGAGCACCCTTTTTCCCTGAAGGGAAAGCCTACGCGCGGCTTCCATGCCGATGTTGGTCTTACCCGTTCCCGCGGGTCCCTTCACGATGCAGACTTGATTGTCGGCGATCGCGTCGAGGACGCCATACTGTTCTTCCGTGAGTGCGAGGATTCTGCGCTCCGTCTCCAGAATGCTGGTCGCGGGCACGATGATCCTGTCGAAATCGGGCCTCAGGAACGACAACAATCGACGGCACGTCGCGCCGGTCGGCGGACACAGATCGCGCCGCTCGGAGAGGTTAACGAGCGATGGGGCGTTCCGGATTTTCTCCACAAAATCCGCGGCCATGTCCCTCTGGTCGATCACCTCGTCTCGCGTGAACTCCGGCGTGACCGGCGGGCAGTCGACATCCGGCAGTATCACGATCCAGCCGATCGGACACCTCGACTCCCACGAGCCCACGCCGAACTTGAGATCCAGCGAGCGATCGAGCTTCCACATTCCCTTCTGCGCCTGGCTGAAGGGGCTTCGCTTGAGGCGCTCCTGAACCGTCGCCCCGAAGCGCTGGGTGAACCACGTCCCGTCCTTGTGCGTGACCCTGCCGCCCTTGACCTCAGCGCAGACGACTCCGAACTCCGGAATGATGATGACGAAATCGATCTCGCCGAACTCGCCCGTCCAGCCGCTCGAAATTCCGAGCGAATGAAGGATCGTCCACTTCTCGGTGCCCGGTGCGACCTTAAATGCGTAGAAAACGCGCTTCTCGGAGCCCGGCGCGTCCGCAGCGGGAAGCGGTGGAATCATGGTGGCCATGTCAGGCTGCCATCACTTTCAGCCGCTCGTCGAACATGCGATCTTGCCACGCGCTGTTCGTCCATTGCAGGCGGTTCACTATGCCTGCCGGACAACTTCGATGGCCGGGCTCCACCTCCGCGACTTCCAGAATCCAGACGGTCCCAAGATCGAACTCGACCGCTGTCTCGTTCTCACTCGGCTCTAGCAGCATCCGACCGCATCGCGCCACCAGATCGTTCGTTAGTCGCATGCCGGCGGACAAGTGGTGGCCGCGCAATTCCGAGATGGCGTTCCAACAGTCCTTCCAGTCTGCGACGGTTCTGGCTTCCGAGGGGAATGCGCGGGCGATCGCGAGAACATCGTCTTCCGACCTGGGGCCGATGAGGTTCCTGTTCGTTACCCATGAACGCAGGGTGACGATGTGCCGCTGCAGTCCGCAGTCCTGGAGCTTCCTCGCAATGCGGCCCGCGTCCGTTCCCCATTCCCTCAAGGCATCCCGCCACAACGAGGCCTTTTCCCAAAGCCGGTCGTATCGCTCCTGCCCGCAGCTCTGCTGGGCAATCGCCTTGATGACATCTTTCTCGCCGCCCTCCCGAACGATGATGCGCATTCCGGGCTTGAGGTCGGCCACCTCCACGTATTCGACGCCGGATTTCGATCGGTCGTTGCCAGCTTGCAGCAGGCAAACAGGACGATAGTCTGCGGCCATAGGCATCCAGGATCGTCCGACGAAGCGTACGATCTGCGCGTCCTCGCTGTGTTCGTCGTGCTCGAGCTCCCTGATCTGGATCGGCCGTCTGCTGTCCCGTCCGGCAGCCCAGATACGATCGATGGGATCGAGTGTCGCCTCGTCGGCTACGGGCCCGAGGTCTTCGCTGACCGCGCCGAAGCGTGGTGGACCGAACGCACTGCTCGGAAGCGTCGTGAGCGTCGCACGCACGGAGGCATCGACCTCAAGTCTCCTCTTCTGCGAGGCGCGCCACCGCATTCTTCGCCGGTAGATGTCGACCTCGAAATCGTATCCGGCCATGACTATGGCTTTCGACGGCCACGGATCGATGAACTTCTCGAACATGTCCCGGCGAAGCAGCGAGAACGAAATGACGTCCGGAGAATACTCGCCATCGGCGAGTTCCGACGCCAGCCTGCACTGAAGGCTGATGCCATTCGCGGCAAGAAACTCGTCGGCCTCTTCCCTGCTTTGACGCGAGCCCGTGACGAGAACCTGCTTTCTGGCGGGGTTCGTCGCATCCTTCGCGAGTTGCAGTAGCGCGTCGCCTTTCGGTGTGACGCCTCCGTCTACGCATACGAGCGCGAAGTTCTCCACGTCCTCGACGAAGGAATCCAGTGTCTCGGCGGCCGATTTTCCAAGGAAACGCGTTACATGGCCGCGTTCATCGCGCAGTCGTCGAAGCACCGCCTCGAAAGCGTACAGGCGTTCGCCTTTCGGCGGAGCAAGCCAGCTGGACGCCTGGAAGAAGGTGGACCGAACCGCATCCCCGATCGCCTGGAATCTCTCGTCGTCGACGACAGCTTCGGAATTGAGGATATCCGATATCTCGCCGAGCTTCGCGTAGGCCGACCCGAGATGCGGCGCCGACTTCGGCATGTATGAGAATGCAGGTCGACGCTCCGCAAGCGAACTGTGCCGGGTTCTGTCGAGGCCCGGGATTCCGGTGCGGATGCCGACATCGTCCTTGTCGTCCACCAGTTCGTTGGGGGTAGGCTCCCATACCTTCCAGCCATGTCGCCGGAGCTGCAGCGCGTCGCCCCTTCGCCGTGCATCGACAAGCAGGATCAGGCGTTGCCGCTCCCCGACGCGATTGGCCAGTTCGACATCCTTCAGGATCATATCCAGGCGATCGGTAAGGATGATCTGCGAACCAGGCTCCACCGAAGCGGCCAGGCTCGCACGCTCGAGTTCGAAGAGATCGCGAGCTATCGCGACGAGAGGCGACCCGCCGGCTCCTTCGGGTGAGAGCGAGATCGGCTTCCCGCTGTCGTCGAAAGTGCCCCAGGCGAAGGTATCGGACAGGCGGCCCCATCCCTTTTCGCTTTCGGCGCTGGCCGATTCGAGGTCGAGGCTTTCCAGAACGCGGTCGAATTCAGCCCTTGCACCTACGAGAAGCACGCGGTTGGTATAGAGACCCGAATTCCCGCAGCACCCAACGCCCGCGAGTTCGTCCACCTTCGTGAGCGGGGGTGCTTTCGGCCTGATCGTCGGATTGCTTTTCGGAAGCTGGCGTTGCGTGGGCTCATACCAGAAGAGTTGGCTGTTCGGCACCAAGCGCTTGCCGTCGCCGACCTGGGTCTCCTTGTCGGCGAAACCCAGATATGTGCCGTCGGTGTCGTGGACCTTGGTCTTCGCACCGACGAAAAAGACGTACCCTTCGGGCAGCGAGCGCACTCGCGCACCTGGCGTGAAATAACGCTCGATGAACTGCGCGCGGCCATTTTCGAAGTCAACAGCAAGGCATTCCAGGGCTGCGGTGATTGCCGTGAACTGGGCAACCCGGTCGACGGAAGGAAGGATGATGCAGATGGGATCTGCATACTCCGTGTTCAGCGCGGTCGCCGCGACCAGCCGTGCGACATGAGGCAGCACTATCTTCTGGCCATCGACCGAAAGCCGCATGCCATCAAGGAGCTTTGGCGCGACCCGCACCTTCCGCAATCGAGTGGGCTCCGAACATGGCGCGGCGGCGGCCGCCTCGGGAAAAGCCGGAATAACCACCTCATCGGCGTCCGGTTCGTGGGTCTCGACTGCCGCTGCTGCGGGAGCCTCGGTGGCGCACGAAGCGGCAGATTCCAGCGCAGTCTGGAGCGAAGGTTCCTGATCGACGGGGGTGTCAATCGAGAACGCCGGTGGCGTTTCGACATCGCGGCGAGTGCCGTCTGGAGGCGTGTCGTCCGGCTCTACTGGTGGCGGACTCGGGTCAAAGGCCCTTACGATCGAAAGAAGTCGGTTGTCCCTGCCGATCGCTCGTTCTTCGAGGAGCCGAGCATATTCGTCGGGATCCCTTTCCGTCCCAACCCAGTCCACGACGGGACGCCAGCCCATCTCGGCAAGCCTTGTTGTCGTATACGCGACGGTGGCGTCGGTTCTGTCGTCGAGGACACGAGGCTCCTCGACGATCACTGCGACGCGGCCGCCCTTCTCGATGACCGTTCCTTCGAGTGCGGATTGAAGCACCTGCCAGCCCAAGGACTCTGCCTGAATCGCAGCTTTCGTCTCCGCCTTGCGCTCAAGCCGATTCCGCTGATCGGAATGACAGAGGACGATCAGCCCTTTTTTTGCACGGCGAGCGAGCGGTGGCAGATTCTCATCCGTCAGTTCCGCGACGCCCGTCACCAGGAAGTCGACGGCTGCGTCACTTGAAGACGCCGCGGTGTCGAAGCCAGCCTCCTGAAGGTTTTTGGCAAGCTTACCAGCCAGGACCTCCAGTTCTCCGACGCTCAACCTCGGCACCGTTCGCACGATCACGCCGACGCTGTCGGGGCTTCCGAGCCACCGGCCCGGCTGCCCGAGGGCGGCATCGGCAAGTTCCGCATCCTTCTGCAGGTGCGGTGTGCGCAACGAAAAGGCGCCTTCGCCGCCGGATCGGCCGATCCTGTGGACGACGGCTGAGCATGCGGCGATTGCAGCCTCCTCGGAGACGAAATCCTCGGCGTCATCGACCACGACGACGTCGAACTTGCCTCCGGCCGCGGCGACTTGCGCGACATCTTCGACGGTGCGAGCCCGGACCACGGCAGAGGGCCATGCATCGAATCGACCGCCCGCCTTGAAGTCGACGACGTCCAGCAGAAGATCGAGAACTGGAGGATGGTGGCTTGAAGCACGATCCGATGAAATCGAAACCGCCGGAGCGCTGGAAAGCGCGGCCTCGACGCGCGCTTCGAAGTCGGGCGGCGCTTCTAGCGGATCACCGAATCCGGTCTGCGTGAACAGCTGCCGTAGTTGTCGCGCCTCGTCCGCCGACCTCTCGCGCAGGGTTGGCGAGCCGGCCTGATCCAGAATCGTGAGGGCTGACTCGACGGGAGATTTCTCCAACCGATCGACCATTGCAGGGGAGAGCCGCGAGCGAAGTTGCGCAAGTCGGGACGGAAGGGATCGGGACGCCGAACGGGCCTCGCGAATCCGTTGTGAAAATTCGGTCGGATTGCTGCTTGGAATCGGCTCGTTGATTTCGCTCGCCTGCAGGCTTTGCAGCGTCCGGCTACCGAAACGACGCAGCATTGGTTCGAGCGATCTGCCGTCCTGCTGATAGTCGCGGAGAGCCGCCTGGAACTGGCGAAGCGCATCTGATGCCCCTTCTCGGGGACGCATCCGGATGAAGTACTCGACCGCCTTGGCGCCATCAGCGTCGGGCTGTGCCTGCACGGCGGCTTGAAGATTTCCATGCTTGCGGACCAGGTCGATGGCGTCTGCCATTACCCTCGCCATCCAGTCCGCATGCTGCCGATATTCGGCGACGGTCTTTTCGGTGTTGACCGATCTCTTGAGTCGCGAAACGACGGCCGAAGCCAACTGCTCGTCTCTCTCTTCGCGACGCGCGGCCCTCATTCTCCCTAGTTGCAATTCGAATTGCACGTCGTCCGCACTGAGCAGCGCCTGCGCGCGTTCGTTTGGCGGCACCTCGGACGCCCCGCTCTCAAGTATCTGCGCGACGTCGGCAAGAGAACGGCCCGACCGCGCGTTGCCGGACCAAAGCTGGTCGGCAAGCTTCGTCGCATCTTCCAGCACGACACCGGCGAGGTCACGGGTCGCCTCGCTTGGTGGATTGGCGGCACCGGCTTCTTCAATTTCCGCCGCGGTAAGGCCATGCGTTTGCGAAAGGTTGCGTACGCGACGAAGCAGCGCCAGAGCCGTGCGCGCCGCAAAGGGATCGGCATTGGCGCGGGCGCCAAGAGGATCCGCTCTTCCCACGACAGGCTTATCGGGCGCTGCAGAGACCTGATGGTGGGCTCTCTCGAAAAGGACCGGATGCACTTGCACCAACATCCGGAACGGTGATGGCTTCTCGAGAGCTGCACTTCTGCCGATGAGCAGGCATGAACGCCCGGCAGCGACGGCTTGCGTGGCGATGGCCATCGCGAGCGTCGATTTGCCCGTGCCGTCAGCACCGTCCACCGCAACGGACTCTATCGCAGCGCTGCGCAGCGCCGCGGCCTGCGTGGGATCGAGCGTAATCATCTCCGCTTGCCCACCGAGGTTCCCAGCCGCCTCATTGATCCCTGCCCATCCAGCCTATGATGGTTGTACAAGTTTTTGCACACACGTCACGAAAGGCCAATGCGAATCCTTGAATTTCGTCATGGACTTTCGAGGGATAAGTGCACTTTTCACCGCTTTCGGCGCGAAGGGAGGCGTAACGACCGGAATTCCGTCTGCCGCGCAGGGGCCCGTCATGATCGGGCATTGGCCGCCTAGCGTATGGCATAGGGCGGCGGAACAAGTGGAAAGGTGGCGGCTACGACGATCTCGAATCCCTGCCCCGTGCTAACCGCCGGGAACGAGTGACGGCCTCAGGGATTCGTTCCGGTTGGAGAGATCTAATGCTGATGGATAGGCGACCCGCGATCCGGACGCTGCGCGGCTGGGCGATCTCGCTGTTGCAGGAAGCCGGCGCAATCCGCGAATGCGATCAGCATGGCTGGATGCAGGACCGTGCCGACCCCCACGCAAGCGAGCGAGCCCTCGAAGCGGCCCGCCACTATCCGCCGCCGGGGTCTCTCCCGAGGCCGCGGTGGCTGACGTGCGGGAAGTCTTGGACTCGACGGCGACACCTGTCCCGAGTGTCCGCCCGACCAGCTGGCCGCGCGGCTCGCGACGGGCTCATAAGTCGCCGAGATCGTGGATTTCCGGCCGCAGGTTGTCCGGCGTCACGTCGATCGTCGCAAGTGTGACGGGCAGCCCGAAGCGCCGCCGGCCCGCGCTTCCTGGATTCAGGTAGAGCACGCCGTCGGCCGTGTAGATCTTCGGCACATGGGAATGACCGGACACGACGACGTCGATGCCGCGCTCGATCGGATCGATCTGCAGAGTCTTCAGATCGTGCAGAACGTAGATCGCTCTTCCCGCAAGTCGCACGACCTCGGTTTCAAGGTATGCAACCGCCCAGTCGTCGATATCCACGTTTCCTCGGATCGCGGTAACCGGGGCGATGCGACGCAACGCGTCTATAATTTCGGGACGTCCGATGTCGCCGCCATGAATGATGTGATCGACGCCAGCCAGGCGACGCTCCGCCTCCGGCCTGAGCAACCCGTGCGTGTCGGAGATGATCCCGATCCTGAAGGTCATCGGTGGCGGCGGCCCTTAGTGCGCCTCGGTTAATCCTCGATTTCGGCCAACCGAATCTTTCGTCAGCGCTGCTTCGGCGGAAAGTCGAACAGGTGGCGCGGACGGGGATGACCTGTCATTCGGAAGAGAGATTCGAACATCGCCAATAGCGCTTCATAAGCTTGTCAGTGAAGGCGTCTTCGTAGATTACGTAAGGATTGTCGTAGGCCTGCTCGATGACGAGCGAATAGCCCTTAGTCCCCACGACGCCGAATTCGCCATCGTAGGGCGGTTCAAAGCCCAGGTGGCCGAGGAAGCTGACAAACCCTTCCAACCCGTAACGCAGCGCCTCTTCGAGACGCCAAACGGGAATGAACCTGCCATGGTCGTTGTTTACGAGCAAATCCCGGCCGACGCCCCATATCTCACCGCTGTGGAAGACTTGCGACGCGGCTCGCACGCGACCCCCGCTGCCGCTGACCGGCTCGATCGACACCACGCCCTTCGCGTTGCCGTGCGCAAGGCCCGCTTGAGTCCTCCAAAGCAGACCTACCTGATGACGACGCGCCATCGAGAGCAGTTCACCGCTGGTGAAAGGCCGCGGTGCCGGAGTGCGCGGCGACACCCGCAAATAGACGCCCTTGTCGTCGGAAAAGCCGTATTGCGTCTGCGAATCGAAATCGGCGATCGACTCGCCTGGTGCGTACCAAGCAGCCACCGACGTCGTTGACGGCACGCGCCTGAAGGAAGATTCCGTCGCCTCGGCAGGGACCGGCTTCTTCAGGAATTCGCGGATCGCAGCCAAGAACTTTCCCCGCAGCTTGGCCATCTCGAGGTCGATATCTTCCTTGGCCGCGTCCGGCGACAGACGATAGGTGATCGGTCCGCCCAGATCCTGAAGATGGAACGGCAGAAAGTCTCGGTCACCATAGTGCTCGTTAAGGACGAGTAGAATCTGCTCCTCACCATGGGCGCGGATCGCGTAGCCGAGCTCGATGCCCACGTTGATGTTCATGTTTCGCTTTTCCTTGACGCCCTTCCGCCGCGGCACCTTGGAAACCGGCGTGATGTCGGCGACGAATACCTCGCATTCGCCGATCTTTCGCTTGATGGTCGCTGCGAGCGGAGGGCTGCCCGTGACCCCCTGACGATCGGAAGTGAGCTCCATTGCCTCGCGACGGGCGGCGGTGGTCGGCTCTTGCACGTCCTCCGGCTGGCGCAATTGCTTGATGGCAGCGAGCAAAGCATCTTGCACGAAATAGCGTCCGATCTCGCCGAGCGTATCGGACTGCCACGACCAGAAGAACTTCATGTGCGGGATTTGCTCCTACCGGCGGCGTGAGGCGAGCATACGGATCAGGTCGCAAGCGAACAACATCCTCGATGCGCTCCTTCGCGACGGTCGCCGCTTAAGCCGACTTCCGCTGCACCTTGGCTGCCGGCTTCTTCGCGGCCGCCTCCTTCGATGCCTTCTTACCGGCGATCGGCATCAGCATTTCCTTCTGGCCGGCCGCCGCCTTACGTGGCTTCTTGGCAGACTTCTTCGGGGCATTCGTCTCGGCCAACGCTCCGCGCACGCTGCGGATGATCGAGAAAGAAACGCAGCATTTCCTTGGTTGCATCCGGCCCCTCTACGTCTGTATAGGATCCGGCCGGGCTGCCTCCGGACCAGGCATGGCCGGCGCCGTGAACATTCCAGTGCTCCAGGATCTCGCGTTCGCCGTCGGTGTGAGTCGTGCGGGTATACCCGTGCCCTCCCGGAATTTGCCCGCGATGCACCTTCTTTCGAGTCTTAGTCGCTCCGATGGCATGTTCGACAACGTGGGCGCCGTTGTCGGGATGCACGGTGGTGTCGCGGTCGCCGTGAAATATAATGGTCGGGATCATCCGGCCGCCCGCCACAGTTTGACGATCGCTTTTGTTCCCTTGTCGCATGGCGGCGAACGCCGAGGGCATATCGGTGGCGGCTCCGTAGGCGAGGCCGGAATGGATCCCGACCGCCGCGTATAGATCGCTGTAGGTGGCACCCATGACGGCAGCCGCGGCGCCACCGGCCGAGAGGCCGGCAATGAAGACGCGCTTCGGATCGACCGAATAGTCACGCATGACACGGCGGGTGATGCCCGCGATCAGCGAAGGCTCGCCTTCGTCACGGCGCTGGTCCGCCGCGCGAAACCAGTTCCAGCATTTGGACGGATTGGCGCCGCTTGGCTGCGCCGGATAGACCACCAGGCAGTTCTGTTCTTCCGCGATGAAGTTCATTCTGGTGCCGGCTGCGAAATCGTCCGGCGACTGGGTGCAACCGTGAAGCATCACCACCAGCGGCAGCGGCTGACCTTGATGGTAGCTGCTGGGGACGAAGAGCTTGTAGGTCCGGCTTCCGGTCTCGTTGCTGTAGGTGCCGTCGATGAACTTCGTACCCACCGGCGCGATGTCGGTCATCGAAGCAGGAGCGTGCTTGACGCCCCGCAGGCCGAGCCAGGTGCCGTCCTTCGCTCGATCGAACAACGGCCGGTGCCGACGTGCAGTGGCGGCCGGCGTCTCCGCCGGTGCTGCGCGGTCGGCGTTGCCGACGCCGTTGGCCTTGAGTTCGATCGTAAGCGGACTTTGGTCCTGAAGACGGCTGAGACCCTTCGCGGCCGATGCCTCCGCGGGCGGGCGCTCGCCTCGGAACATGCGCTGCAGCAGCGCCGTGGCTTCGGTCAGTTGCCCTGCTTGGGTCAACCGTGTGGCCTCGCGGAGCGTGTCCTGATTCAACATCGTGTTCACCTTGTTCTGTCGGAAAGAGCGGCCTTGACCGCAGGGGTGGCATGGAGGGCTCCGAGCACGGAAACCGAGGCGATGGTGGCGCGGGCGAGATCGGGAGAGACGTCCTGCTCGATGCTCGCAAGACCGAGCACGTTGATCTGCAGCATCTCGCCGGCTTGCCGCGCAGCTTCGAGATCCGCGCGCGTGTAATTCCGCAGACCGAGGTCCAGGCCTTTACGGGCCGTGGATTGCTTGACCACGTCGGCGTGCCGCTCGAGCTGATTGCGGATCGCCGTCCGGATGAAATCCGTGCGGTTCGAATAGAATCCGTCCTTCACCATCAGATCCACGTGGCCCAGATCGACATAGCCAAGGTTGATGGTGATCTTCTCGGTTTCCGGAGGCTTCGGCCTCAGGTCTTGGACATTCGAGGGCATTCTCGGCTCCATCCATATAACATCTGTGTGGATGGTATATGGATGTCCATGCACCGTGTGCAAGGGACAGCACTACGAATCGTTCGAAGCGAAGCGCGGTCGGCTTCCAGAAGGCCAGGCGGTCTGGATCTGCGGCGACTGTCACGCCGGCAATCTCGGCCGGTGGCCGCCATGGACGGACGCATCGAGCGGTTGACGGTTCAGGATGCGATGAAGGCCGCCAGCTTTCTTGCCGGCGTCATCGGAAAGGCCCATGCGCGTCAGATGGACGAAGCTACCCGCAAAGGCTGGTTCAAGGAATTGGGAGGAGCCGTCCTGGCTCAGGTCTTCCGTGGTTTCGCTGATCGGGAGCCACGAAGTGGCCTATCTAGAACACTGTCGGATATACGCCACGCAGGCGTCTGCCTAGTCGCCCGTGCACTCGCCGGAACATCGTGAGTTCTGAAAGGTTTCAAACCAGTCGACACTGCGCGTAGGCCGACCTTCCGCCCAGGTCTGCACCGGAAGTAGCGAATGGAAATGCCCGCCCAGATCAAGCTGACACAGCCGCGAGGCGCGACCTTGATCAACATGGGCGTCGCCGCGCTCATCATCGCGGGTCTGTACTTTGGCCGCGAAATCTTCGTCCCGGTCGCCCTCGCCGTCCTCCTGAGCTTCGTGCTTGCCCCCTTCGTCAGCCGCTTGCAATCCTTCAGACTGCCGCGCGTCGCGGCCGTGCTGGCGGTCGTCATTCTGGGCTTCGCGATCATCTTCAGCCTCGGCGGCCTGATGGTGACGCAGGCGAGCAAACTTGCGGAAGCGCTGCCGGGCTATGAAACGACGCTTCGAAACAAGATCGAAACCCTCCGCGGAATAGCCGGCGGGGGCACGGGTACGCTGCAGCGGGCATCGGAGGTCCTGAACGATCTCAAGACGGAGCTTCAGAGTACGAAAGCAGGTAGTCCATCGAACACCCCAGTTCTTCAGCAGCCGGTAGACAGCAAACCGATTCCTGTCGAGGTCAGGCAGCCGGACCCGGGCGCCTTGAGCACGCTGGTGGCGATAATCGCTCCTTTGGTATCGCCGCTCACGACGACCGGCATCGTCGTCATCTTCGTGATCTTCATCTTGATACAGCGTCAGGACCTGAGGAACCGTTTCGTCCGACTGGCGGGCTCGGACGACATCCAACGGACCACCGCGGCGCTGGACGAAGCCGGCGAGAGACTGAGCCGGCTCTTTCTGACGCAGATCGCCTTCAACGCCGCCTTCGGCGTGGCGATCGGCATCGGCCTGCAGCTGATCGGCGTACCCTCCGCTCCGTTGTGGGGGCTTGTCGCGATGATCCTGCGGTTCGTGCCCTACATCGGCGCGTTCATCTCGGCGATTTTTCCACTCATACTCGCTGCCGCCGTGGGATCCGGCTGGGAAATGCTTTTGCTGACCATGGTCCTGTTCGTCATCCTCGAGCTCTTGGCAAGCCAGGTCTTGGAGCCGGTGATCTTCGGCCATAGCTCCGGCCTGTCGCCCATCGCGATAATCGTGGCTGCGTCGTTCTGGACCTGGCTGTGGGGTCCCGTCGGCTTGGTGCTGGCGACGCCGCTTACCATCTGTCTTGTGGTCGTGGGACGTCATGTCGACCGACTGCAGTTTCTCGACATCATGCTGGGCGATCAGCCGGCGTTGACGCCAATGCAGCTGGTCTACCAAAGAATGCTGGCCGGGGATCCGATCGAGGCTGTCGAACAGGCCCGTGAGTATCTCAAGACCGCGCCCCTTGTGAACTACTACGACACTATATTGACCGGCGGTCTGGGGCTGGCTGCAGCGGACAACCGGCTCGGGCATCTCGATGCGGAGCGGCTCGATCGCATAACGGCTACGGTGAGCGAACTCGTCGACGATCTGGACGGACACGAAGACGTGCAGGTCGTCGAAGCGCCTTCTTCCAACTCCGATTCTCCTCTGGCGACACTCGTGGACGCTAAATCGGACGAGGACGAGACAAGCACTCCTCCCGTCTGGCAGGCTCCGCGATCAATCCTTTGCATTCCGGGATTCAGCAAGCTCGATGAAGCGGCCGCGATCGTGCTTGCGCAGCTGCTTCGGCGTCGTGGCTACACTGCATCGGCGGAGCAATACGACGCCATGTCGGTGGCCAAGTTCTTCTCGCTGGATCTCACCGGAACGAAACTCGTCTGCATCTGCTATGCTGATCGGCCGTCGGGCGCCAAGCTTCACTATGCGGTTCGTAGGCTGACCAAGAAGACGAAATCGGCCTACGTGATGGCCTTGTTTCTCGGTCGTGCGGCCGAAGAGTTGGAAAAGGTGCTGCCCGGCTTGTCCGCTACGACGAAGACCTTCGCGACAGCGCTCGACGCAGTCGAGCAGAAGGCAAGAGAAACATCCGCGGCCTCGGAAGTCGCGGCCGATGGGGTGCGGGCGGCACCTTCGGTGGCCGGCTGATATCAGAGCTGCGCCGCTAAACGACCGCTGGTCGGAATGAACCGTTCTGTCCATACCGGTGGTCGGCGGGTGCTACGGTGCGTCCGCGACGATTGCAGGGTTCGGCGGGCGCGCCCCGTTTGGGCGATAGAGTCTAGCGTGGACGACGGCGTTATCGCGAACTCGCTCGCGGTGTTCTTGCACGATCGTCATCCGAAAACGGCACACGCACCGAAGCCGACGCGGCTCGCGTAGGCGGGAAAAGCGCGCCCGCGCGAAAGGGGAAGTCGTGATGTCGCTGAAATTTGGAAAACCGAAGATGGCGCCCTCCGAGCCCCGCAAGGAGGAGGAGCGCGAGATGCGCGAAGCCGTCGTCCAAGATGCGGACAAGATTGAAGATAAAGACCGCGACCTCCTGCACGGCGACGGCGGAACGCTCGGTCTCGGCGACGACGGAAAATCCGGACAAAGACAGTTAAAGCTATTTCGCCAAACCCGAATCTTCGAACCGGGCGAACAGCGCGGCCGGTCCCGGATAGACGTCGGCGCAACCGGCCTCTCGCAGTGTGGTCTCCGTGAATCCGCCGCAGAGCACTCCGATGGTCGCGATGCCGGCCTTCCCCGCCGCTGAGGCGTCGTAGGGCGTGTCTCCGATCGCGACGGCGTCGCGACCATCAATCTTCAGCCTCTTCAACACGACCTCGAAGATGTCCGGCGCGGGTTTGGACTCCTTGGCATCATCTGAAGAAGTTTTCACATCGACCATGTCTGCGATACGCGCGATGTCGAGGTACATGTCGAGTTCATCTTTCTTGGCCGAGGACGCAATGGCGACCCGGACGCCGGCATCCCGCACGCGTCGAAGCAGATCGGGGACCGCGGAAAAGGGGCGCACAAGCGGCAGGTACGCCGTCTTGAAACGCTCGCCGCGCCATTCCTCCATTTCCTTGCCGTGGTCTCGCTGTTCGTCGGCGGACAGGAAGACTGGAATGAGCTTGTCGCCGCCCTTTCCGATCTGGCTTCTCGCCTGCTCGAAGGTCACGTCGTGACCAAACTTCGCCATCGCTTCGTGCCAGGCAAGGGCGTGGAGATCGACGGAGTCCAGCAGTGTCCCGTCCAGGTCGAAGATGGCTGCTTTCGGCATCTCTGAGACTTCCATGGTCGGAACGAACAAGAGTCGGGCACATGCTATCGGTTGAACCGTTCCCGTTAGGCCGATTTCCTGTGCGCTCTCGCAGCCGGCTTCTTCGCGGCAGCCTCCTTCGATGCCTTCTTGCCGACGATCGGCATCAGCATTTCCTTCTGTCCAGACGCCACCCTGCGCGGCTTTTTCGTCGACTTCTTCGAGGCCTTGGTCTCCGATGCGGCGCCGCCGACACTGCGCTTCAGCGCCTCCATCAGGTCGACCACGTTGTCGCCGCGAGGCCGTTCCTTCGGCGTGATCGGTTTGCCGGCACGCTTCTGATTAATGAGATCGACTAGGGCTGTCTCGTACTGGTCTTCGAACTTGTCGGGTTCGAAACTGCCCGATTTCTGATCGACGATGTGCCTGGCGAGATCGAGCATGTCTTTTGTGACTTTGACGTCCTGAATGTCGTCGAAATACTCCTTCGGATCGCGCACTTCGTAGGGGTAGCGCAGCAGCGTTCCCATCAGACCCTTGTCGAGCGGTTCGAGCGCGATGATGTGCTCGCGGTTCGTCAGCACCACGCGTCCGATCGCGACCTTGTTCATTTCCCCGATGGTTTCGCGAATGACCGCGAAGGCGTCATGGCCGACCTTGCCGTCCGGACACAAATAATAGGGACGGATGAGATATCGGGGATCGATCTCGGTACGGTCGACGAATTCGTCGATCTCGATGGTCCGCGTCGATTCCAACGCCACATTCTCGAGTTCTTCCTTGGTGACCTCGACGAAGGTGTCGGTGTCGACCTTGTAGCCCTTGACGATGTCCTCGTTGGCGACTTCCTCGCCGGTGTCGGCATCGACCTTGGCGTACTTGATGCGGTGGCCGGTTTTGCGGTTGAGCTGATTGAACGAGACCTTCTCGGATTCCGACGTGGCCGGATAGAGCGCGACGGGACAGGTGACCAGCGAAAGGCGGAGGAAGCCTTTCCAGTTCGCGCGGGGGGCCATGGACGCGGTACTCCAACAAAATTGGCGGTTCGGACTCAAGACGAACGGCGGACCATGGTTCCGACATCCGCCACCCCTCGATCGGAAGATATTTTCGGGTTTCCGCCTTTCGACGGACTCGACATTTGTTCATGCTATGTTCTATTCGTGACATGACCGACCGACCCGCAAGCTGGCGCATGCCGACCCGAAAGCAGATGGAGAGAATGGCCGATTCAGCAGCGTTGGGCCGAGATCCGCCAAGACCACCGGCCATCGGCCCCGCCGACGAAGTGCCGGCGGAATATTGGCACTCTATGATGGAAGATGCAGCGGCCGACGCCAGTCCGCGCCTTTCGATCCGGACGCAGCGGCTGTCCGAGATACCGCGACACCTGCTGCGAGTCGGCTGCCGCCGTTGCGGCCGCATCGTCGAGATCCAGACGGCCGATGCCGTCCGCCTCTACGGCGCCGAAACCGAGTGGAAGACCGTCGGGCAGCGGCTGCTCGACAACACCTGTCAGCAGCGGACCGGCCGTCACGAAGAGGACGGTTGCTGGCCGTCGTTCGAGTAGTCGCCGGCGCGCCGCCGGTCGTCGTGTGAATCCTGGATGTCCGGATGGCGCCGAAACATCATCCCACGCCCTTGTCCGGCGGCGACCGCAAGGCCCTAGGCAAGGAGCTCGGTAAGGCGCGTGCGATGACTAACATCCTTGCCGCGCAGTCCGCCGAGATGCGGACCGAGGCCGAGACCATGCTGCAGCAGGCCGACCGGCTGCTTTGCGAATCGTGGAACGAGCGGATGTGGTCCGATGGCCAGCCGATCGACCCGTCGCCGACCATCGACCAGGCAATCAACGGGGGCTTCCCATGGCTTGAGATCCAATGCTCCCGATGCAAGACGCCGAGCGACGTCGACCTCGCCGCCATGAAACACCCGCCGACCACCTTCGTGCACGATCTCGCCAGCCGGCTGCGGTGCCGGAAATGCGCCAAAGCTGGACGGCGCCCGTCGGCGACCCTGCTGCAGCTTGCGTGGCAACCCCGGCACCCCCGGACCGACGTCTAATGGTTGCGATCACAGCAGGAATCATCGACCGTCGTTCCTTCCCGACCATGAAACGGACGCCGAAGATGGCAACGGCCTACCTCGAAACCCTCAATCCCGAGCAACGGCGTGCGGTCGAGCACGGCTCCGCCGGAGGATCGGCGGCGGCGCCGTTGCTGGTGATCGCAGGCGCGGGTTCCGGAAAGACCAACACCCTCGCCCATCGCGTCGCCCACCTGATCGTCCAGGGCGCGGACTCCCGCAGAATTCTGCTGATGACGTTTTCGCGGCGCGCGGCGTCCGAGATGACAAAACGGGTCGAACGCATCGCGCGCAAGGTCCTGGGCGACAATGCCGGGATCATGACGGACGCACTTAGCTGGGCCGGCACCTACCACGGCATCGGCGCCCGCCTGCTGCGCGAGTATGCGGAGCAGATAGGTCTCGATCCCGCCTTCACGATTCACGACCGCGAAGATTCCGCGGACCTCATGAACCTGGTCAGGCATGAGAAGGGCTTCTCGAAGACGGAAAGCCGGTTTCCCACGAAAGGGACGTGCCTTTCGATCTATTCGCGCTGCGTCAACGCCGAGATGCCGATCGAACGGGTCATCGGCGCATCGTATCCGTGGTGCTCGGGATGGGCGGCGGAGCTCAAGGAACTGTTCGCAGCCTACGTCGAAGCGAAGCAGAAGCAGAACGTGCTCGATTACGACGACCTGCTGCTCTATTGGGCGCAAATGGTCGGCGACGCCGGCCTCGCCGACGACATCGGCGGTCGCTTCGACCACATCCTCGTCGACGAGTACCAGGACACGAACCGCTTGCAGTCCTCGATCCTGCTCGCGCTCAAGCCCGGAGGCCGGGGCCTGACGGTGGTCGGCGACGACGCGCAATCGATCTACTCGTTCCGTGCCGCGACAGTGCGCAACATCCTCGACTTTCCGGATCAGTTTTCGCCGGCAGCAAACGTCATCACGCTCGACCGCAACTATCGGTCAACGCAGCCGATCCTCGCCGCCGCCAACGGCGTCATTGGCCTCGCCAAGGAACGCTTCACCAAAAACCTCTGGACCGAACGGGCGTCCGCAACAAAGCCGCAACTCGTCTCGGTCCGCGACGAGGCTGACCAGGCGCGCTTCATCGTCGAACGCATCCTCGAGAATCGGGAGTCCGGCACCCTCCTCAAAGAGCAGGCCGTCCTGTTCCGGACATCCAGTCACAGCGGCCCGCTCGAAATCGAACTCACGCGCCGGAATATTCCGTTCGTGAAGTTCGGCGGGTTGAAATTTCTCGACGCCGCACACATCAAGGACATGCTGGCGCTGCTTCGCTTCGTCGAGAATCCGCGAGACCGCGTCGCGGGCTTCCGACTGTTGCATCTGCTGCCCGGCGTCGGATCGGCGACCGCGCAACGGGTGCTCGATCACATGGCGGAAGCTGCCGCCCCTCTCTCGGCACTCGCGAGCATGCCGACACCGCCGCGCGCCGGCGACGACTGGAAGAGTTTCGTCGAGACCGTGGGCAACCTTCGATATTCCGAATGGCCCGAGGATCTGGAGCGGGCGCGGCTTTGGTACGAACCGCATCTCGATCGTATCCATGAGGATGCCGAAACGCGGCGAGCAGATTTGCTCCAACTCGAGCAGATCGCCTCCGGATACCCTTCGCGCGAGCGTTTCCTGACCGAACTTACCCTGGATCCGCCCGACGCGACCAGCGATCAGGCCGGCGTGCCGCTGCTCGACGAGGACTACTTGATCCTGTCCACGATCCACTCCGCGAAGGGTCAGGAGTGGAAGTCGGTCTATCTGCTCAACGCCGTGGACGGCTGCATGCCTTCCGACCTTGGCGCCGGCACCTCCGCGGAGATCGAGGAGGAGAGGCGCCTGCTCTATGTCGCCATGACGCGCGCCAAGGACGACCTGCATCTAGTCGTGCCGCAACGCTTTTTCGTCCACGGCCAGCACGCACAGGGCGATCGTCACCTCTATGCTTCGAGGACACGCTTCATACCCGAGAAGCTGCTCGGCCTGTTCGAGCGCGCGGCCTGGCCCATTGTCCCCGCCGGCGTCGCCGCGCGTTCGGCTGGCCAAGGGCCCAAGGTGGACATCGGTGCCCGCATGCGGGGAATGTGGCGTTAGACGACATCGAGGAGCCGACGTGTGCAACCTCTATTCGATCACGACCAACCAGGCCGCCATCATCGCGCTGTTCCGCGTGGTCAACCGGTACGTCGGCAACCTCGCGCCGATGCCCGGCGTGTTTCCGGACTACAAGGCGCCGATCGTCCGGACCGGTGCCGAAGGCCGCGAACTCGCAACGGCGCGGTGGGGAATGCCATCCGCGCAACAAGCCCTGATGGAAGCGACCAAGAAGCGCGCCGCAAAACAGGAAGCGAAGGGGAAACCAGTCGACTTCAAGCAACTGCTCCGGATGGAGCCGGATGGCGGCACGACCAACATCCGCAACGTGAAGAGCAAGCACTGGACGCGCTGGCTCGGCGTCGAGAACCGCTGCGTGGTGCCGTTCAACTCGTTCAGCGAGTTCAACAAGGCCGAGGGCGGCGACATCTGGTTCGCGCTCGACGAGACTCGTCCGCTCGCTTGCTTCGCCGGCATCTGGACCAACTGGACGTCGGTTCGGAAGGTCAAGGAAGGTGAGACAAACAACGACCTCTACGCGTTCCTGACGACGGAGCCGAACGCCGAAGTCGGCGCCATCCACCCGAAGGCGATGCCGGTGATCCTGACGACGCAGGACGAAGTCGAGACCTGGATGACCGCGCCTCCGGACGAGGCCCTGAAGCTGCAGCGGTCGCTGCCGGACGGGTCGCTCCGGATCGTCGCCCGCGGCGTCAAGGAAGACCCCGTTGGGTCGGCGCCGTGACCACCCAACCAGGGGGGCCGAGCCCTGCTGCAGGGATGACGTCGCTATCAATGGTTTCAATGGGTTAGAATCCAAGAAAGCCTGAATTGCGCAAAATCATCCACGTCGACATGGACGCGTTCTATGCCTCCGTCGAGCAGCGGGACAATCCGGGTCTCCGTGGCAAGCCGGTCGCCGTCGGCGGATCCCGCGAACGCGGCGTCGTGGCGGCCGCGAGCTACGAAGCGCGGAAATTCGGCGTCCGCTCGGCCATGCCGTCAGTGACGGCCAAGCGGCAGTGCCCGGACCTCATCTTCGTGAAACCGCGCTTCGAGGTCTACAAGGCGGTCTCGCAACAGATCCGCGAGATCTTCGCCGAACACACGCCGATCATCGAACCCCTCTCGTTGGATGAGGCCTATCTCGACGTCACCGAAAATCTGCAGAACATTCCGCTGGCCCGCGACGTCGCGCTCGCGATCCGCGCCAAGATCAAGGAGGTGACCGGTCTGAACGCCTCCGCCGGCATCTCCTACAACAAGTTTCTCGCCAAGCTCGCGTCCGACCATCGCAAGCCGAACGGTCAGTACGTCATCACGCCGGAGATGGGGCCGGCGTTCGTCGAAGCGCTGCCCGTCGGCAAATTCCACGGCATCGGCCCAGCGACGAGCGCGAAGATGAATTCGCTCGGCATGCACACCGGCCTCGACATGCGCAATCAGACGCTGGAGTTCATGCAAGCCAACTTCGGCAAGGCCGGCGCGTACTACTACTGGATCTCGAGGGGCGTCGACGACCGCGAGGTCCGCGCTAACCGCATCCGGAAATCCGTCGGCGCCGAGAACACGTTCTCCAGCGACCTTACCGACTTCGCCGCTATGGCCGCCGAACTGCAGCCGCTGATCGACAAGGTCTGGCGGCACTGCGAGGACAAGGGGTCTCGCGGACGAACTTTGACGCTGAAGGTGAAATTCAACGACTTCGAGATCATCACGCGCAGCAGGTCAGTCCCCGTTGCGGTATCGAGTCGCGGCGACCTCGAACGCCTGGCGATCGCACTGCTTCAAAGCGAGATGCCGGTTCCAAAGCCGGTGCGTCTCTTGGGCGTATCTCTTTCGTCATTGCAAGGCGACGACCAAGAGGAGCCGCAACTCGGGCTGCCGATCTGACGGTCATGAAACGCGCCGATTTGCGATCGAAACGCCTTACTCGGCGGCGGCCGTCTCGACCGAACGGGCGCGCACCTGCAGCAGCATCAAGGCGATAAGCGCGGAAAGACTGAGGGCCGCGGTGACGGCGACGACGGCCCTGCCCAACGGATCGATCAGCAGCCCGATCAGAAGCGGCGCCAGAGCCTGAGCGATCCTGGAGGGCGCACCGATAAGCCCCAATCGGTAGGCGTAGTTTTCGGGACCGAAGATCGCAAGCGGCAGCGTGCCGCGGGCGATGGTCAGAATGCCATTGCCAGCGCCGTGCAGCAGCGTGAAGGTCGCCGCTGCTCCACCGCCGAAGATGCCGATCACGGCCGCGCCGATCGGATGCGTCAGGCATGCGAGCCGCGTCGACATCAGCGGATGGAAGCGGCCGAGCACGCTCGCCTCCAGCACGCGGGCGGCGACCTGGGAAGGACCGATCATCATGCCCGCGAACACGGCTTGTGCCGGGGTCGCGCCGAACGCCTCCACGATGCGCGGCAGATGCGCAGCCATCGCCGACGTCACTGTCCACGCCGCGGCGAACGCGAACGACAGCAGAATCATCGTGCGGTCGATCGGAATGTGCGGCCTGACCTTCGGCCCTTCGGCCAATGCGGCGCGCTCTGTTCGAGGCAGCATCAGGTTCAACGGCAGTCCGATCACGATGTGGGCCGCCGCCCAGACGAAGCAAGTCTCCCGCCAGCCGACGGTCGCCAAGCCGAACGAACTCAAGGGCCAGCCCACGGTGCTCGCGAAGCCGGCGATCAACGTGATCCCGGTGATCGCGCCGCGTGAGTCGCTGCCGTAGATGCGGCCGATTGCGCCGAACGCCGCGTCGTAGAGTCCAAACCCCATCCCGACGCCGAGCAGTATCCAGGCTCCAGCCATCATCCAGAGCGACGAAGACGCGCCGAGCAGCGCAAGTCCCGCCGCGAGCAGCAGGTTGGATGCGCAAAGCACTTGACGTCCCCCGACGCGGTCGATCTGCCGCCCGACCTTGGGGCCCAGCAGTCCGGAGATGACGAGCGACGCCGAAAACGCGGCGAAGAACCAGTTCGACGAGATGCCGAGGTCGTTCGCGATCGGACCGGCGAGGATCGCCGGTAGATAATAGCTCGATCCCCATGCCAGCGTCTGGGCGGTGCCAAGTGCCGCGACGACGCGGAGACGGTCGCGGTCCATCAGCCGCAACCGCAACCGGTCTTGCCCGTCGCCTTGGCGGAAGCGTCGTCGGCGCAGCAGGCGTCGACGTTCGCCGGCACCGGTCCGCCGCAGCATCCGGACGCACTGGCGCCCTCGACGCCGCTGCGCGTGCAGACGCCGGTCTCCGGAAGCTGGAGTTCGACGCGGGCGGCGGCTTCCTTGTCGCCGGCGATATCGGCCGCGATCGAGCGGACCTGCTCGTAGCCCGTGATCATCAGGAAGGTCGGGGCGCGACCGTACGACTTGATGCCGGCGAGGTAGAAGCCAGGATCGTCCTGAGCGAGTTCGCGCGCCCCGTGCGGGCGGACCGTGCCGCAGGAGTGTTCGTTCGGATCGATCAATGGCGCCAGCGCGACCGGCGCCTCGATCGCGGGATCTAGGCGAAGGCGGATCTCGCCCAGGAACGACAGGTCCGGACGGAAGCCCGTCGCGACGATCAGTTCGTCGACGAGGACGCTGCGCCCGCAGCACCCGGACGAGGTCGCGATCCGGACCTTTCCGTCGGCTTCGGAGATGGCGGCGACCGGGAAGCCGGCCTCGACCTGAACCTGGCCGGCCGCGACGAGCGAAGCGAAATGAGCGCCGAGTTCGCCACGGGCGGCGAGCTTGTCGTTTGCGCCGCCACCGAACGCCTTCGCGGGGTCCATTCCCCGCAGCAGCCAGACCGGCCGCGTGCCGGGCGCCTGCTGCGCCAAGGTGGTCAGATCCGTGAGGGTCCCGATCGCCGAATGTCCGGCGCCAAGGACCGCTACGGTCTTGCCAGCGTAGCGTGCCCGATCCCTGCCGAGCACGTCCGGCATGCCGTAGGCGAACCGCGCTGCGGCTTCGCGCTCGCCGATCGCCGGCAGGCCGCCGTCGCCGGCCGGGTTCGGCGAATTCCACGTTCCGGACGCGTCGATGACTGCCTCGGCGCGTAGCGTCTCCGGACCCTTACCGTTCTGGTAACGGATCTCGAAGGGCGCTGCCTCGCGACCCTTCGTCTTGGCCTTGTCGAAACCGGCACGCCCCACGGCGGTCACGCGGCTGTTGGTCCGGATCACGTCGCGCAGCGCGGTCTTGGTCGACAGCGGTTCGACGTAGCGTTCGAGAAGCTCGGCACCAGTCGGGTAGATGGCCGGGTCCGGGGAATTCCAGCCGGTCGGCGCCAGCAACCGCGCGGCGGCCTTGTCGACGTTGTATTCCCAGGGCGAGAACAACTGCACGTGCCGCCACTGCCGGATCGAGTGGCCCGCCTCCGGACCGGCCTCGAGCACGACCGGCGTCATCCCGCGTTCCATGACGTGCGCCGCCGCGGCCAGACCGACCGGACCGCCGCCGATGATCGCCACCTTCTTCGCCGTGCTCATATCGTTTCTCCCATCCTTCTGGAATCACCGAAATAGTCCACAAAAAGATCAGGCCGCCGGTCGGGCGGCCTCCTTGCACTCGTTCTCGTCGGCGCAGCATTCGGCGACGAGAAAGTCCACCAACCCTTGCATTGTCGCGTACTCGGCCCGGCAGAGAAGCGTCGTCGCTTCGCGGGACTGCGAGACAAGTCCGACCGCGACCAAGCCCTTCACGTGGTGTGACAGGGTGGACGCCGGAATCTTCAGCTTCTCCTGCAGCCGCCCGACCGGCAGGCCGGCACGGCCCGCGCGAACGAGCGCGCGATAGATCTTCAATCGGGTCGGGTTGCCCAGCGCTTCGAGACGGGCCGATGCATCTACGAGTTTCATGCGCGCAATCCTGCCGTGCCCCCGGCGGCGTGTCAAACGATATTTCTAGATTATTCGAAATAAACGCCAACTTGACGTCGGCTCAATATTTCCATAACTCTGGATATATGGAAATCGAACAGACCGTAATGGCGCTCGCCGCGTTGGCGCAGCCAACCCGTCTCCAAGCGTTCCGGACGCTGGTGAAACACGAACCCGAGGGCCTCGCCGCCGGCGACCTCGCCCGCGCGCTCGAGGTGCCGCAGAACACGCTGTCGGCGCACCTCTCGATTCTCTCGCGAGCCGGTCTCGTCTCGTCCGAACGCCATAGTCGTTCGATCGTCTATCGCGCCGATCTCGCCAAATTCCAGAAGGTCGCGCTCTACCTGCTCCAGGACTGCTGCGGGGGACGCCCGGAGGTCTGCGCACTACTGATTGAGAGCCTGCAGCCGTGTTGTCCGCCGACGCGGAAGCAACGCAGCCGCGCCTGAACGCCCGAGGTCGACCATGAGCATCTTCGAGAGATATCTGACCCTGTGGGTCGCGCTTTGCATCGTCGCCGGCGTCGCGCTCGGTCACGTCATGCCGGGCGTATTCGGCACGATCGCGGCCGCCGAAATTGCGAAGGTCAACTTGCCCGTGGCGGTGCTGATCTGGGCGATGATCGTGCCGATGCTGCTGAAGATCGACTTCACCTCGCTCGGCAAGGTACGGGAGCACTGGCGAGGCGTCGGAGTCACGCTCTTCATCAACTGGGCAGTCAAGCCCTTCTCGATGGCACTCCTCGGCTCGTTCTTCGTCGGCCACGTCTTCGCGCCGTTCCTGCCGTCCTCCCAGATCCCGTCCTACGTCGCAGGCCTTATCCTGCTGGCGGCGGCGCCGTGCACTGCCATGGTCTTCGTTTGGTCGAACCTCTGCGAAGGCGAACCCCATTACACGCTCAGCCAGGTCGCGCTGAACGACGTCATCATGGTGTTCCTGTTCGCGCCTCTGGTTGGCTTGCTGCTCGGCGTCGCCTCGATCACCGTGCCTTGGGGGACGCTGCTGCTGTCGGTGCTGCTCTATATCGTGGTCCCGGTCGTGGTGGCGCAGGTCTGGCGGGCCTCGCTGCTTCGCGCCGGTGCGTTCGATCGCACGCTGCGCGTGCTGCAGCCGGTCTCCCTCGTCGCGCTGCTGGCGACCCTCGTTCTGCTGTTCGGCTTCCAGGGCGAGCAGATCGTCCGGCAGCCGGTCGTGATCGCGATCCTTGCCGTCCCGATACTGATTCAGGTCTACCTCAACGCCGGTCTCGCCTACTGGCTCAGCCGCCGGTTCGGCGTCGGCTGGTGCGTCGCTGCCCCGGCGGCCTTGATCGGCGCCAGCAATTTTTTCGAGCTCGCGGTCGCGGCCGCCATCAGCCTGTTCGGTCTCGATTCCGGAGCGGCGCTGGCGACCGTCGTCGGCGTGCTCGTCGAAGTTCCGGTAATGTTGTCGGTCGTCCGGATCGTGAAGGCGACGAGAGGTTGGTACGAAGCCGGCGCGGACAGCCGGAGCCCGGCGATGGAGGCACGACGATGACGGTCACGATCTACCACAACCCCGACTCGCGCAACACGCTGGCCATGATCCGGCAGTCCGGACAGGAGCCGACCGTTATCGAGTACCTCAAGACGCCGCCGACGCGAGACACCCTGAAGAGTCGGACTGCGAAGATGGGCATTACGATCCGGGCCCTGCTGCGCGAGAAGGGTACGCCCTATGCCGAACTCGGTCTCGCCGATCCGTCGCTGTCCGACGACGCACCGCTCGACGCCATGATGGCCCATCCGATGCGCCCGCTCGAAGCAAGGCCCGACCGCGATGCGGCGCCGGCGATGTCAGCGCCAATATGCGACATAGCCTCTGAGACTCGTGCCGCTAGTTCCTCAATAGAGGAACACTGAAAAGAAGCAAGACGGCAATGTCAACTCCGACATTGAACCACACGCCAAACCAAGCGGAGGCCGCCGCTTCGACGGCGAGCCAAGCTGCGAGCCCGGTGAGTAGCGCTCGCTTCAGTTGCGCATCGTCTCGCTGAAACGCAATGCGGCCCGTCAAAAGGAGGGTCACGCCCCAGCCAACCATGATGGAGCCGTACAAAGCACTCTCCCATGGCAGCAGCACATCGCGCGGCATGAGCGCGGCAAATACGCTCAGCCCCCAGAAAACGAAGAGCAGGCCAAACAGGATCAAGATGATCGCGACGGCCCCAAACCACGCAGCGTTTCCTCGACCAATCATGTGATTATGCCGGCTATGAGCCAGAAGGCAACATTCATAGGCGTTACTCGACCCGGTAGCCTTCCCCGCTGGGAATAATGTAAGTATACTTACAAGCGATGGATCGCGTCAAATTAAAGCTGGGCAAAGAGACGGAGACGATAGCCGGCTTCTTGCTATGGCAGGTGTCAAAGTTGTGGCAGCGCCAACTCACGCTGGCGCTGCGGGACCTGAACTTGCCGAGCACGCAAGCAGTAATCCTTGCGAACGTATTACGCCTCAGTGAAGAAGGCTTGCCTGTTACGCAGGCGCTGCTATCGAGAGCGACTAAGGTCGACCGTATGACTACCTCTCAGACGGTGCGGGCATTGGAGCGTAAGCGGCTAGTCTCCCGCCGAAACTCGAACGAGGATTTGCGCACAAGCGAGGTCCAGCTCACCCCGCGCGGTCGCAAGAAAGCCTTTGCAGCCATCGCTCGCTTGGCGGCAGCCCACCAATTGTTCTTCAGGCCGCTCAGACGTGAAAAGCGTCAAATTGTGTCCTACTTGCAAAGGCTAATTCGGGCCAATGAGATAGCTGAATCGTAGGCCTACCGCGAAATTCGTTGCTGCCGCTTTGGCTCCAAAGCTGAACTGACGACTTGTAACTTGGATTTCCGCTTTGTCTTCGCCACCCGACTTCCGAACGCACGTGGCCCATTTCTATTGTGTCAGAAGGGGACTCACGCGCCGCATCCGGCTTCAACGATCTGCTTGGCGCGTTGGCGGCCGGGCGACATAGCCGTCGGCAAGTAAGCTCCTAAAATGCCGATGCGGCGTGCTGTCTTGTCATGGCCGCTCACTCCCCGGGGGCCCGCGCGGCCTCACTCAAGTCATCTCGTGCGTCCTTTATGATTGAGAAGGACGACTGCAGAAACAGAGCGGCAATGACGATCGCTACGACCAGGCTGCCCTTTCAATCGTCCGCAGCATTTCTGGCCATACACTTCATTCGGCAGACTCCGGGATTCGCAAGTTCGTCACGATCGTCTTCGTCTTCATCGGCGCGTCTGTCTTGTCCACAGGAGGCAACCCAAAGCCTTTTACCAGCCCGAAGATTGCCGGAATCACGATCAGCGTCAGAAGCGCCGACGAGACCATTCCGCCGATCATCGGCACAGCGATCCGCTGCATGATTTCCGAGCCGGCGCCCGTGCTCCACATGATCGGCAATAGAGCGGCCATGATGGCAACGACGGTCATCATCTTTGGCCGCACACGCTCCACCGCGCCTTCCATGATGGCGTCGTAGATGTCAGAGCGGGTCAAGGTCCGACCCTCCTCCTCTCGCTTCGCTCTGATCTTGGCCAACGCGTGATTGAGATAGATCAGCATCACGACGCCGGTTTCGGCGGCGACGCCGGCCAGCGCGATGAAGCCAACCGCGACCGCGACCGAAAGGTTGAAGCCGAGCCACCACATCAGCCATAGCCCGCCAACCAGCGCGAACGGCAGCGACAGCATCACAATCAGAGTTTCGGTGACGGTGCGGAAGTTGAGATACAGCAGCAGGAAGATGATCAGCAGCGTCGCCGGCACGACCATCTTCAGCCGCGCCGCGGCCCGTTCCAGATATTCGTACTGTCCACTCCAGACCACGTAGTAGCCGGGCGGGAACTGGATGCTGGCCTGGACCGCGCGCTGTGCGTCAGCGACGTAGCCACCGAGATCGCGATCGCGGATATCGACATAGATATATCCCGCAAGCTGCCCGTTTTCCGTCCGGATTGAGGTCGGCCCGCGCGTCAGTTGGACCGTCGCAACTTCTCCGAGCGGGACGGCCCCTCCCGCCGGCATGGGCACAAGGATGTCGCTTGCGATCTTCTTGGGATTGTCCCTGAGGTCACGGGGATAGCGCATATTGACCGTGAAGCGCTGGCGGCCTTCGACCGTCGTCGTGACTGTCTGTCCTCCGAGGGCAGTTGCAATCGTGTCCTGCACGTCCTGGACCATGATGCCGTAGCGCGCGAGCGCCAATCGGTCCGGGGTGATTTCGAGATAGTAGCCTCCGATGGCGCGCTCGGCGTAGGCGGACGAAGTCCCCGGCACCGCGCGCAGCACCTGTTCGATCTGCTTGCCGAGCCTGTCGATCTCGGCGAGATCGGTGCCGATCACCTTGACGCCCACGGGCGTCCGGATGCCGGTCGACAGCATATCGATGCGGGCCTTGATCGGCATCGTCCAGGCATTAGAGACGCCGGGGAATTGCAGCGCCTTGTCCATCTCGGCGGTCAGGCTGTCGATGGTGACGCCGGGCCGCCACTGCTCCTTCGGCTTGAGGTTGATGACCGTCTCGGACATCTCCATGGGCGCCGGATCGTTTGCCGTCTGGGCGCGCCCGGCCTTGCCAAAGACCGATGCGACTTCCGGAAACGACTTGATGATCCGGTCCTGCGTCTGCAGCAGTTCGGCCGCCTTCGTGACCGATATGCCCGGCAGGGTCGTCGGCATATAGAGCAGCGTGCCCTCGTTCAGGTTCGGCATGAATTCGGTGCCAAGCTGCTTTGCGGGCCAGATCGTCACGGCAAGCGCGGCCATCGCGAGCAAGACCACCAGCGTTTTGGCGCGCAACACGGCTCTGATCATCGGCCGGTAGATCCAGATCAGCAACCGATTGATCGGATTCCTGTGCTCGGGAATGATCCTGCCACGAACGAAGATCACCATCAGCGCAGGCACCAGCGTTACCGACAACAACGCGGCTGCGGCCATCGAGAAGGTTTTTGTAAAGGTGAGCGGACCGAACAGCCTCCCCTCCTGCGATTCCAGGGTGAAGATCGGCATGAACGAGACGGTGATGATCAGCAGGCTGAAGAACAGCGCCGGCCCGACCTCCGAGGCCGCGTCGATCAGGATCGCAATTCGCGATCGGCCAGGTTCGGCGCGCTCCATATGCTTGTGCGCGTTCTCGATCATGACGATCGCAGCGTCCACCATGGCGCCGATCGCAATCGCGATGCCGCCGAGGCTCATGATCTTGGAGCCGATACCGAACAGTTTCATCGCACCGAACGCCATCAGCGCGCCCACCGGCAGCATCAGGATAGCGACCATCGCGCTGCGGACGTGCAGCAGGAATATGATGCAGACCAAAGCAACCACGAGGCTTTCCTCGACCAAGGTGTGCTTGAGCGTATCGATGGCGGCATAGATCAGGTTCGACCGGTCATAAACCGGCACGATTTCGACCGACTTAGGCAGGCTAGTCGCGATCTCCTTGAATCGCTTCTTGACGTTGTTGATGACATCAAGCGCGTTCATTCCGAAGCGCTGCAACACGATGCCGCTGGCGACTTCTCCTTCGCCATTGAGCTCGGTGATGCCGCGCCGCTCGTCCGGACCGAGCTCGACGCGCGCCACGTCTTTCAGCAGAACCGGCGTGCCGCCATCGTTCTTCAGCACGATGTTGCCGAGATCATTGATGCTCTTGATGTAACCCTTGCCGCGGATGACGTACTCGAACTCCGACAGCTCGACGGTGCGGCCGCCAACATCGGCGTTGCTGGCGCGGATCGCATCGCGCATCTTCTGCATGGTGATCCCGAGATCGCGCATCCGCTGCGGGTCGAGGATCACGTTGTATTGCTTGACGAACCCGCCGACGCTGGCGACCTCTGCAACCCCTTCGGCCTTGGCGAGCGCGAATTTCAGATTCCAGTCCTGAATGGTCCTTGTGTCGGCGAGGTTCAGCTCCTTCGACATCACCGCATACTGGTAGACCCATCCAACGCCGGTCGCGTCGGGGCCGATCGTCGGGGTCACGCCGGCCGGCAACCGAGAACTCGCGGCATTGAGGAATTCGAGGACGCGCGAGCGCGCCCAATAGATGTCGGTCCCGTCCTCGAAGATCACATAGACGAACGAGACGCCGAAAAACGAGAAGCCGCGTACTACCTTTGATTTCGGGACAGTGAGCATTGCCGTGGTCAGAGGATACGTGACCTGATCCTCGATCACCTGAGGTGCCTGGCCCGGATACTCCGTGTAGATGATGACCTGGGTGTCGGAGAGATCGGGAATGGCATCAAGCGGCAGGTGAACCAGCGCGTAGACGCCGGCTGCCGCCGCGAAGCCGGTGCCAAACAGCACCAGCAGCAGGTTGCGGGCCGACCAGGCGATGACGCGAGCGATCATGGGCGTGCCTCCGTGCCGCCGACCGGTTCATTCGCTTGCGGACCGTTCGCCTCGGCAAACCCCTTCAATGCCGCCTTCAGATTGCTTTCGGC
The DNA here is from genome assembly GCF_027307225.1 of Bradyrhizobium sp. Classification (GTDB taxonomy): domain Bacteria; phylum Pseudomonadota; class Alphaproteobacteria; order Rhizobiales; family Xanthobacteraceae; genus Bradyrhizobium. The sequence continues at coordinate 50,154 of NZ_DAHUXJ010000048.1, forward strand.
GTCGATCAGGAAATTCGCCGAAGTCACGACGGCTTCGCCTTCGGAAAGGCCTTGCGTGATCTCGACATAGCCGCCGCCACCGCGGCCGACCTTGACCTCGTGCGGCTCGAAGCGGCCTTCGCCCTTGTCGACCAGGACGACCTGACGCATGCCGCTGTCGAGCACGGCGCTTTCGGGCACAGCCAACACTGGATCCGGCGTTCCGGTCTCAATCTCAGCATCCACGTACATCTCCGGCCGCAGCACCTCATCAGGGTTGGGCACCTCAATCCGGATGCGTGCGGTCCGAGTCTGGGCGTTCAAATGCGGATAAATCAGAGAAACCTTCCCGGTGAACATGCGGCCGGGCAGCGGGCGCGGCCTGATGGTCACTTTCGCGCCGATGGTGACCTGGGCGAGATCGCGCTCGGCGACGTCGAGGAGGACCCAGACGAGTTGGTGATCGGCGATCCTGAACAGAACATCGCCCGGTGCGGCCCGCATCCCGTTCACCGCGTTGCGCTCCAGGATTTCACCATCCTGCGGCGCGAGCCAAGGAATCGAGAGCGAGATATCGCGCGTCCGTTCGAGTTCCCTGATGGCTGGCTCCGGTGTGGCGAGATTTTCCAATCTCCTGCGCGCACCCTTCAGCTCCTTTCCGGTGGCGCCTGCGTTGAGTGCGGAAAGATATTCGGCCGCAGCACTGGAAAGTGCAGGACTGTAGACGTTCATCAGAGGCTGGCCCTTGTGGACGTGATCGCCGGTCGTGACGTTGGCGACGCTTTCGACGAACCCCTCGAAACGCAGGGCGACCACCGAGACGCGCCGTTCGTCCAACTGGACGGTCCCTGGCGCCCGGATCACCGACCTGATGGCTCGCCGCACGACTGGCTCGGATTTCGCGCCGGTGCGCTGAATCTTTCCCGGTGAGAGCTTCACTGACCCGTCGTCACTGTCTTCGCCCTCGTAGACCGGGATGTAGTCCATCCCCATCGAGTCCTTCTTTGGCACCGGCGAGGTGTCCGGCAGGCCCATGGGATTGCGGTAGTATTTGATTCTGCGTTCGGTCTTCGCCGCTGCACTCTTGTTTTCGGTTGGTGGTTCTTCGGGTTCGTCGAAACTCACATCGGCCCTCGCCGGCACGGCGCGCCAGTCGCGGCCATCCGGCGTCTTCTTCGGTGTAAGCGAGTAGAACGGTTTTCCGTCCGCGTCCTGATAGTAAACCGTCGCGCCGGCTTCAGCGGCTACCGCGAACGAAATCGCTGAAGGACTAAACGAAGTCCTGGCTCGCGGAAGCGCGCCCGCGATAAAGGCGGCTCCCGCCGCTGCGCAAACCGCAGCGACGGTGCCAATGATGACGGCGCGTTTCATTTCTGCGCCGTGATAACGAATTTGTTTTCGACGGTACCGATCTCACCCTGCACCTTGGCGCCGAGCGACAACTGCCACCGGCCGGCCATGCTGAAGGTGGCCTTGAACCGATAAGTGCCCGGCTCCGTCCCCGGCATGAGCGTAACCTTCGTTACCATCTCCTGCATGCCCTCAGGCGCCATGTCGAGACGGGAAGCGAAAATGACGGCATCCGGCACCGGCTTGCCCGTCTTCTTGTTGACCAGCCGGACGGTGATGATCTTGTCGGCGCCAGCCTGGACGGTTGGCTCAACGAGTTGGAATTCGTAGTCCTTGATGTCGGCGCGCGCGGGCTTTGGCGCGCCCCCGATCGAAAGGCCGATGAGTGCGGCGGCGAACGCGCCCGCAGCAGTGGTAGTCTTCATGATGTCTGTTCCTCGAAACGTCTGATGGACCGCCGAAGCGGCATGCAATGACGCGCCCGGCATCAACGGCCGTGCGTCAACGATCCGGCGTTGAGGCGCCGGTCAGACGATGGTTCGAGGTGGTTGGTCCGGAGGATGTTCGCCGAGTCCGTCGATCAGCAAGTCGTCCGGCAAGGCGAAGACGCTGCGGTAGAAATAGCGATCTACCATCCCGCCGGAGGCGTCACGGTCCGGCAGTGTGATCGTCAGCATGCAGAGCGCAACCAGGGGACAGGATCCGCAGTCCTTCGCCTTCTGATCCTGCTGATTGGGGCAGCACGGCATGTCCTCCGACATCGACTGCATGTCATCGGTAACCGTCATAGACTGCGGCGCAGCCATCGCTGGCACCGATAAGGGCGCGACAACAATCCCCGCCGCCACCGAGAGGGTGATTAGCCAGCTAAAGATCTTTCGCGGATCCATGAGCCCTTTTCGCACGCCAGGAGGAACCGAGCAAATCATCGGTCAATCACGATTGCGCCAGATTCGTATGCGCGGCCACCATATGACGGTGGGCATGCGTTGGCAGGCGATCAACAGAGTGCGTACCGCCTACCGGTCGAGACATCAGGGGCCCCGTTCGGGCAGCCAGCCTTGCCGGCGTCCCCTTGGCGAGCTGCTGCAGGAGCCCGTGGAATTTCGCGCGATCGTCGAGACGGTTGGACGCCTGTGACTAGGCCCGGGATGCCAATCTTCAATCGCCTCGAAATCGGTCGAGTTTAACGGCCGAATCGGCTCGTCCGGTGGTACACAGCGGTGGTCACAAAATGCGGCCGGGCTTTTAAGGAATCCTTGTTTTTCCGCGGAATTTGCGTATTCGAGGCGAGGGGGATGGGAGTCCCACTCTCTCTACCAGGCCAAACTACTCGTGCGTATCCGATGTTCGAATCGACAGCAAAACCAACGAGCACGCTATTGCCGCCAGTTCTGTGATGTTGTTCGGGTAGGCTGCTGGCTATCTTCGCGGAAGAAGCCGAGGAGGATGGCGAAGCTTCTTCTCACCTTCGACTCTCGATGCCTTACAAGAGGCGCTGCTAAAGCTTCAGCCAGCCCGATAAACGAAAACTAACTTTTTAAAAAAGTGCCCGTCGCTCTGGCGGGTATTTTTTTGACCATTGTTTCATGGTGCAGTTGCTGAGCTTGATTGCTGATGATGATCGAAGGGCGCGCAATTGAAAGCCTGCTTTTGCCAATTCATCGAATGGGGCAGCAGTGCTGGCTTGAAGAGCATCGCCGCCAGTCACATGTCACAACGATCGGGGATCGTTGACCCGAGACTGGCAACGCACCTAACGGCCTCATTGAAGGTCGCCTGCGTCCAAATAAGAGCGAGCACGGGCTGCGTTCGACCACCGCTCGACACAGTACCTCTACGCAAATGCAACGGCACGAGCCGTCGAGGGTCAACACCTTGGCGGCTTTTGCATGTGATCATGCGCACGAGAAAAACGGCCCCGCGCGGGCGGCGTGCCGAGGCCGCTTGTGTCGGAACCCCGGCTGGGGCACCTCGGGGTCGGTCAGCCGAAGGTTCTTGCACTCAGATATGAGTTAGACCGCCTTAACTTTCTTGGCCTTTTGCAGGCGCTTATTCTCAGCCTGAGAATTGCGGACAGCTTCGGCCAGCATCTCGCGCAGCTCGGCCTTGGTCTTTGCAGGTTCGCGCTTGGGAGGTTGCCATTGTGTCATGGACTATATGTGGGGATGCCGAAGGGCGAATTAAACCCCATCCGTCGCCGGGGCTAAACGCGTTATTTGTCGTCGGACTTCGTTGCGTCCCTAGCAAAGCGCTCAGCCTTCAATCGTTCGTAATTTTTTCCGGAAGGCTTCCTGCGCCTTTTCGTATTCCGTTGCGATTGGTTTAGCGGCGCGCTGAGAAGTCCGTCCTGCGTCTCGTTGCGGAAAAGCCCTAATAATTTTGTCTCGCATAGATCACCTCCAAAAATTAGTGGCCAGTGAGATGACGGTAGCGCGGCAATGGTGCGCCTCAAGAAAACCTGCGGATTAAGCTTGCTGATTAGGTTTAATGTCGGGCGGAGACCGTCTTTGTCTGATCGGACTTACGAGCCGCCAGGCGTACCGAGTTTCGAAACTGACCAAGCAGCGCTTTTTAAATTGCCCTCTTCCGGAATCGGAATAGCCTGCTGAACGCAGTTTTCTGAGGGCGGCGCGATGAACTCCACCCTTAAAATTCAGACGTCAGAGCCAACCCTGATCGAAAAGATCAAGGTCGAGCTCAAAAAGCGTGCTGCGGCAAAGGCCAAGCGGATGTGGCTGAGAAAGCCCAAAACGCTGGCAAGGCGTTGAGGGGCTAGTGGATCAGCTGATCGTTGTCGACGGTCTCTTTGAAAAGCGTCCTCAGCAACCGCCATAGCTCGCGGTGCCCAGCAGTTTGGCCGCCTTGCTTGAGGTAATCTGCAATATCCATCGTCCCCGTTTGGATCTCAAGCGCGCCCTCAACAGTCACATCTAAATGTGCCACTTCGCGCTCGACATATAAATTCTTCGCGTCGGTATCGAAAACTAGCGTGCAACAATCCAGATGGGTGACCTCAGGGCCTTTTACCTGACGATGCAGTTCTCGTCTTAAGAGAGCCATTTGATGCTCCTGTCAGAAGTGCTGACTTAATCACCATCAATCATACCAATCCCGGCGATCATGCGGCAGGGAATTGGCTGCCTGCTGACCACGGGCTCTCAGCGTTCGCAGTTCCAGGAAGAGCGCTTCACTCCCTACCTCGGCGATCTCATATTGAATGATACTATCGGCCTCACTGACATGGCGGACCATGGCACCGGACCAGAAATTGTAACAGACTTGGTCATCAAAGACCCTTTTCGCAAATCAAAAGGGGCCACCTCGCGGCGACCCCTATGGCCGGTTAAATTTGTGCGTGATAAAATCCCTCCTCCGGCAAGATCAACCTAGAGTTTTTTCCACAGGAGGCGGTAGCCGGACAAATACCGTCCATAGCGCTGTCCTCATCTGCTTCCCGCTGTCAAAAGAAACGGCCCCGGCGGACTAGACCGGGGCCGTGTGCCTGCTGAATGGGGCATAGGGGACGCAGGCCTCTCAGCCTAACCACCCGCGAGCGATTAAATACTAAAATCTTGGACAGCCTCAGTGTCCTACTACGACGGGTTGCCGGTTTGAATTTTTAAATTTCGCCTGGAACTCGCTTTCTTATATCGGGAGGCGGACATTAGGTTCATCACAGCCCGGTACGTGGCTTTTGTCTGTGATGAGAACGCCGGTAGCGCTCCCGCCTTCCTCCGGAATGGAAAGGAGCACGCCATGCAGTTACGGCGTCATTTCAAACAAGCTCTTTCCCTCAATGATCGGCTCAAAATCTTCTCCGACCAATTGAAGGCACAGGCCTCCAGACTTCAACCAGGTCCGGAGCAAGACGCCTTACTGTAGAGGCGCGTATCGCGGACACCGCATCCCATATTGACCAGTGGGTTAACTCGTGCGACCTACAGCCACCAAAATAGAATGCTGCTGTTTGCGCTCATGGGAATGATCGGACTGGCGGCAGCGATGAAACTGCCATCGCCATGATTTCATTTCGACCTGAACCACAGACTTTGCCGCCAACCGGTGGAGTGAGGCAGCCTCAGTGGGCGGCCTTTCACGTTAGAGGCAACTCAATCTTGTTCTTAGCTTCTTCCTCAGCCAATCGTCTAAGCAGATCGTCGCGCCGGTTCCGTTGTTTGATCAGTGCAAGCTCAGACTCCGCAATCTGCTGTCGATATCCCTCAATCTTTTGTTCGAGAGTGAAACGCACAATCTCGGGATCCAAGGGGGTCGTCAGCAGCGCAAGCACAGACGGACCACTTTCCCCCAGGGGTGCTTCGTTTGAGTGCCTTTCAATCGGCATGACGGGCCTCAAATTTTAGGCGCTAAATCAGCCCGATCAAAAACTGCCGTTTTCTCAATCTTGCCGGGGCCAACGGGCGCGTCTTCGGTGGCGCGTCGTAACGCCTCAGTCTCGGCATCTAACCCATCAACGGTTTCATTCGCCTGACTACCGGTGTCGTGGGGTCTTGAAGGGACTTTTTTGCCACCTTCGGGGACGTCATCGCTCTCTGCCATTTAGGTCTCCTTCAGTAGACCAATCCATTCGCTCCCATTGCGTTCCAAAAGCGCCTTTCTCGCGTGGTCCCGGATGTTCTTTGAGCGCATTGAGCTGGCGCACTACAACGCGTGTCTCGCGACTTCTGCTGGTCGATCAACGTGAACTAGCAGGGGGCCTGTGGCAATGGCGGGATTGCTGACCCGGTGCAACATCGAGCGGCTTGTGCAGTTTGGCGAGACCAACGGTGCCTGGCGGTGTCGCGCTATCCGCAACGCGCGTGTCCACATCGTGCAACGTCGTGGCAATCAATCGAACCAATGCGCCGACAATGCGCTCCATAACTTCCGACATGTTTAATATACCTATTTGCGGACGGTATTTATGCGCCAGTTTGCTATCATTTTGGGAAAGCGGGGAAGCTTTTCCCAATCACCCGACAACACCTTTCATTTCTAAAAACATCTGTTTGACGTCGGACAATGGAAGCGACTGTTTCGCGGTTGAAACGGTATGGAACCTTGCCTTGAAAGCCCGATTGGTTTGTGGGTCGCCGTGTCCGCCGATGCCGCGACTTGCACGGTCGGTCGGCCACAACATTTCCCCCAGCCAGGCCGGCCGCGCCCGGCGAAGGGCGGGACTGAACCATTCTACTGCAGGCATGTATTCTAGCGATGAGCGAGAAGCCCAAATTTCACTCGAAAATGATCAAGGATGGTCGTTGGACCGTCGCCGTAAGTACTGGATATGGCCCCGTCTCGCATGTCGGGAATTTCGCGACCGAGGAAGAAGCTAACCGCTGGATTACGACCGACTCAAAAAGCTGGCCCCAACCAGCGGACAAACCCCCAACGCCCTAGGGGATTCAATCAGCCTGCTGACTCAGTATTTAAGATTTCGAGTGCCGACGCCGTCGGTGTACGGATTTACGTTAGGCCAAGAACGTCTTCAGCGTCAGTCGTCGCGCCGCACGCAGGGTGGCCGCGCTGGTTGATCTTCTGGAACGGGGGCCGCAGCAGATTGTTGCTTCCGCAGCGCGTCTGCTTCAGCCGACGGGCGCCTTAGTCCCGATTGAAGTTGTTCGGCAAAACGAGCTCGCCCAGGTGATTGATTTTCCAAACCACAGCCGTTCCTATGATCCGACGCGGCGCGTTGTCCGGTTTTGGGGGCACGATAGCGCGATCGAGGCGTCATTTTTTATCAGCCAAGATGCGCTCACGCGGATCCAACCCGGCATCCAGTTGGATGAGCCGAGTTTGCTGAACGCATTTGACGCGAACCGTGAGAAAATATGCGCTGCGGCCGCCAGGGTTTACGTTCGCGGAGGCCGGGGCTGGTACGATCTCGGTCCCGCGAACTTTTAAATGCTAATACGACTTAAATCCACCGGGCAGAGGCCTTCTTCAAGGGCGACAACCCGCAATTTGTCGCCGTCAGTTTCACCTTCGGTGGCATTTGAGAATGCGGGAGGTCATTTTCGCCTTGGTAGCGGAAGTTGAAGGTTTGTCCGATGAGTTGTCAATATGAGCAGTCCGCTTCCAGCACGAATCTCATCGTTGAAACCAGCGGGCTGGAAATCAATAGGCGAAATTTTCGTGATCTGTACTCCGGTTCTCGTAGGCAAAGCGAGACAACATGACTCCGATGCGGCGTGGTCGGCGAGAATGCGACGCGACTTGTGACAGGCGCGCGGCAATAGCTACCCAAGATGGCTGAGCTACTGGCGGACGCGGCAATCGAGATCAAATAGTCGGTCCTCGGCTGCCTCACAGCCCTGGACTTCGGTCCGGACGACTCCAAGCTTGGTCACGGCGCTTGGGAGCGACGTATCCTGCGCTCGGTCGAAGGTCGCAAGTACCCCGGAACGTGATGAGCGTCACGCCGGTCGTTGCATGACCGTATTGGCAAAACGGACGTTCGTGGCTATTTGCGCTTCTGTAGATCATATCTTCATCGAGGCTCGAACGACGCCCACGGCGAACCGAAGGAGGACAGGCATGACAGTATCGGCGGAACGAGCAATCCTTGCCGGCGGCTGCTTCTGGGGTGTGCAGGACCTATTGCGCCGGTATCCCGGCGTGATTTCAACGAGGGTAGGCTACTCCGGCGGCGAGGTGCCGAACGCGACTTACCGCAACCACGGCAGCCATGCGGAGGCCGTCGAGATCACCTTCGATCCGCAGATCATCAGCTATCGAAAGCTGCTGGAGCTCTTTTTCCAAATCCACGATCCCTCGACGTTGAACCGCCAGGGTAACGACCGCGGAGCGAGCTACCGATCAGCCATCTTCTATACCAACGACGATCAGAAGCGGATCGCGGAGGACACCCTCGCCGATGTCGATGCTTCCGGCCTTTGGCCGGGTAAGGCCGTCACCCAGATAGCGCCCGCCGGACCGTTCTGGGAGGCCGAGCCTGAGCATCAGGATTATCTCGAGAAATATCCGGACGGTTACACCTGTCACTTCATTCGGCCGAACTGGACGCTGCCGCACCGGGCGGGGGCGAGCGGAGTTCCAGCAGCGTGACAAAAGGCTCCGATCTGCTGGTGGCCGCCCTGGAGAACGAGGGTGTTGCATATATCTTCGCCATTCCGGGTGAGGAGAATCTCGATGTGCTGGATTCGCTGCGGCGCTCGAAAATCAAGCTCGTGCTGACGCGACACGAGCAGGCTGCCGGCTTCATGGCGGCCACCTACGGGCGTCTCACCGGACGCGCGGGCGTCTGCCTGACGACGCTGGGTCCCGGTGCACTCAATCTGACAACGACCGCAGCCTACGCACATTTGGGCGCGATGCCGATGGTTATGATCACCGGACAGAAGGCGATCCGGAGCAGCCGGCAGGCGCGCTTTCAGATCGTCGACATCGTCGCAACCATGCGACCGCTCACCAAGATGGCGACGCAGATCGTCTCCGCGCAGAGTATTCCGACTCTGGTTCGCGACGCCTTTCGAGTCGCGCAGCAGGAGCGGCCGGGCCCCGTGCATCTTGAACTCCCCGAGGATATCGCGGCCGATGAAGCCGTTGCGGATATCATTCCCCCGCATGTCGTCGAGCTTCCGGTTGCGCCGGCGGTGGCCATCGAGCGCGCCGCAGCCATGATCAGAGGCGCCAGCAGGCCACTCGTCATGCTGGGCGCCGCGGCAAGCCGTCCGCGGCTCGCCGGGCCGCTGTCGGCGTTCGTGCGGCGATGCAAAATTCCATTTTTCAATACCCAGATGGGGAAGGGCGTCGTCAATGCGGGCTCCAATCTCTATATGGGCACCGCCGCGCTGTCGGAGCGAGATTGGGTTCACGAGGCCATCGACCAGGCGGACTTAATCATTTCGATCGGCCATGACACCGTGGAAAAACCCCCTTTCCTGATGGGCCCCAATGGACCGCAGGTTATCCATGTCGGCGCCACGGCGGCGACGGTTGAGCAAGTATACTTCCCGCAGACGGAGATTGTCGGAGACGTTGGCGCCAGCCTTGCTGCTCTGGCCGATCGCCTGGAAGGCAAACTTCCCAATGCCTCGGCACTGCTGGGTCTGCGGGAGGGGATTCTTGCCCATCTCGCCGAGCGTTCGACGGAGGATCGATTTCCGATGACGCCTCAGCGCATCGTGCACGACGTCCGCGAGGTCATCCCGTCGGATGGCATCGTTGCCCTCGACAACGGCATGTACAAGATCTGGTTCGCCCGCAACTATCGTACCAGCGTCGCAAATACGCTGCTGCTCGACAACGCGCTGGCAACCATGGGTGCCGGCCTTCCTTCGGCGATCGCGGCGTCGCTGATCCATCCGGACAAACGCGTGCTCGCCGTCTGCGGCGACGGCGGCTTCATGATGAATTCGCAGGAGCTTGAGACCGCCGTCCGGCTTAAGCTCAACCTCGTTGTGCTGGTGCTGGAGGATCGCGCCTACGGGATGATCCGATGGAAGCAGGAAGTCGACGGGTTTTCCGACTTCGGCCTCGACTTCGGTAATCCTGATTTCGTCGCCTATGCGAAGTCATACGGCGCCAAGGGCTCCCGCGTTGGCGAGGTCTCGCAGCTCTCGACGACGCTGGAAGCTGCTTTCAGGGCAGGCGGCGTGCATCTCGTTGTAGCGCCCGTCGACTACAGCGAGAACATACGCGTGCTTGTCAACGAGTTGCACTCGGTAGCCCGGGCTGTGCGAAAACCCTCTTACAGATGACGTCTAGGGAACTTCGTGTTTTGACGAAAAGCGGCCGTTGAATTCGGGACGACCGCCTGAATGAAGGCTAGTTGTACGAGGCTGACCTGACCAATGACATCGCATCTCGGTCTAATCTCTGCTGGCTTACAGAAGCACACTTCCTGACTGTTACGTTATCGATCTTAAGATCGGCTGTAGTTTTGACGCTTTGACCCACAGCGGACATTTCTTCGGGTAAGTCGCTGCTCAGGCGCTTTCAATGAGTGACCATCAATTAGGTTGGTTTTTCGTCTCTTTCCAGCTGAGGTTTTTCATATAAGACCGCGTTCAACAGAGAGCGGTGCACCTCGATTTTTCCGTTGTAGCTAATCAATCCCAGCTTACGAAATTTATTCAGGAAAAAGCTCACCCGAGGGCGGGTCGTTCCAATCATCTCCGCCAAAGTTGCTTGACTGATCGAAGCATCGATTGGCGTTGGCTTTCCATTCTTTCCGAAATTGGCCAGCAGAAGTAAAAGGCGAGCGAGCCGTTTCTCGCTCGAATTGAATAGCTGGTCGATCAAATCTTCTTCCGTGCGATTGCTCCGGGTCACTAAGTACGTCACGAAAAGTTCTGAAAACTTTGGTTCCTTGCGGAGCGTCGCCAGCATCGCCTTCCGCGTTATTGAGGTGATAAGGCTCTCCTCCATTGCCTTCGCCGTTCCAACGCGGACTGCCTGACCATTCAGACATCCCTCGCCAAAAAACTGCGCAGCGTTCAATATGCCAACGACCGCTTCTTTGCCCTGCTCGGAAACAACGGTCACCTTGACCGCACCCGATTGGATGTAAAAAATCTTATCAGCCTCTTCGCCTTGGGCGTAGATGATCCGGCCTTTACGGTACTTTGATATCGTTTTGCCGGTCCCGACTTTGGCTAGAAAAACTTGAGGATTGAAGTGTTGCTTTGGTGACTTCACAAGCCCCTCCTTTGGACCAGCGATGCCTAAATATTAAAAATGGTGTGTTGTGGTCAATATTGACCAACAAGCCAATTTCTAAGGTGAGAAAATCACCCGGTCAGTAGCCGGTGTCCGGCAGCGTGTTGTGCACCCGCCTGATCGAAAAGGGGGTGCGTCAGATGCCCCGGTCTCATGCATTGCCCACCGGTCCGCCGCTTAGCGTTATAGAGCGCCCGCGCTGTCCGCACTGCCAGATCCGCACGATCCTGAGCCGCATTGCGCCCGGTCCGGCGGGTTACGAACTTCACGCTTTCGAGTGCCCCAAGTGTGATCGTGTCCATCGAACCGTGGTGGTCAGCGACCCCATGAGGGGCGACGCAAGAGGGTGGCTTCGCGGCGAGCTTAAATCCCCGGACTAGATTTTGGCAATCTCATGGAAGGTTAAAAATGTCGTCTCAAGACGCGGATCGGAGGAGCAGCAGAATGTCGGATTTTGAGCCTGCGTCACGGTCCCCTAACGGCCATCTCTTCAGAACGAGCACTGTTCCTTCCGACGCGCCCTTCCAGCGCAAACCGGTGAGAACTTCCATCAAAGTGTTCGCGAAGGCAGCCCGTGCCGCCCTTGGTCTGCATGACAAGGAGCCGGCCTTCGAGGTGCCCGCGCGGCTATTCGAACAACTGCCGTTTGCCATTTATGTTTGCGACCGGAACGGGCTCGTTCTGCGATACAATCGCCGCGCCGCCGAACTATGGGGCCGGTCGCCTAAGCCAAGCGATCCTAACGAAAGGTTCTGCGGATCGTATCAAATGTTCCGCCCCGACGGCAGTCTGCTCCCGCACGATCAATGCCCCATGGCCGATGTGCTGCGTACGGGTATTTCCGTGCGCGAACAGGAAGTACACATCGAGCGACCGGACGGCGTGCGCGGCATTGCGCTCGTCGACATCGAAGCAATCAAGGATATCGACGGAAACATCGTCGGCGCGGTCAACTGCTTTCAGGATATAACGGAGCGCAAACGCAGCGAGGCGCAAATCGTCAACCTGGCGCACGAGGCTGAGCATCGAACAAAGAACATCTTGTCCACCGTGCTGGCGACGGTGCGTCTTTCTCGTGCCGATACGTCTGATGATCTCAAGCAGTTGATCGAAGGCCGCATTAATGCCCTCGCAATGGTCCATGGGCTGTTCGTGCAATCGCGCTGGGCGGGAGCCGAGCTTCGCGGTCTGGTCACGCAGGAGCTCTCGCCTTACTGCGGCGAGAGTGAGGGGCGCGTGCGAATTGACGGCCCACCCATCATGCTGGAGCCGGCTACGGCCCAGACAGTTGCAATCTGCTTGCATGAACTCGCCACCAATGCGGCAAAATACGGATCGCTGTCGGCTGCGCGTGGTCGCGTTGAAATCGCATGGTCGCGTACGGCAGACGGACGGCTCAGTTTGCGCTGGATCGAAGCGGGCGGGCCGACCGTCACGCCGCCCACGCGCCGCGGGTTCGGCACGCGCGTCATGGAAAACATAATTTGCCAACTCAAGGGTGAGGTGCATTTTGATTGGCACCACCACGGGCTCGCGTGCGAGATCGCCGTGCCGCTTGCATAGACTTGCCATCGCCTGTGAGGCAAAGCTGTTTGAGTTAACTGGCAATGAAAGCCCCGGCGAGCGCCGGCAATCCGAGCATTGCTGGACTCGAAAGCAGGGGGTGCCGACCTCTTTGATGTCTGGTTATGGCACAAAGCCGAAGCGGCGGCGCAATCGCCACATGCCCGCTGTCGAGGCACAAGCGGACATGTCGCGCGACCGGACCAGCGGAGGGGGTGGTCAAATCTCTAGCGAGCTCGAGTCCCGACAACCGGCCACACTGTCCGTCACAGGTTTTTTCAGCTCAGCGGAAATTTTGGCCGCGAGTTGGCCCACTTTTTTGCGGCATCCAATTTGAGTCCAAATAAACCCTCGCTTTGTCGGTGCTTAGGAGATGGTTCGGCCGAAGAAGCATCCGCCACTATCGGCAGCCGGGTATTTATTTTCAATCCGCTGACGGCGACCTTTAAAAATTTCGCGAACGTCGGGCCTTTCGATGACTTCCTCAAGCGTGTGGGCTTGCCGGAATGAAGTCACCCGTCGGTTGTCAGTCACTCTAACCGCTCGCGTAGCTAGGCTCTCGGAAGAGCGCCACGGGGCCGCGTCCGCTTGTAGTGCCCGAGGAGCTATGGTTCGCCCGCGCCGACGAGGTGATCGAGGAATGTTGCGACAACCGGGCTTTGGCACTTAACCGACATGACGAGCGGTGCTGACGATGTCGGTTCGTAGGGGTAAAGCGACATCACGACGCCATGCCGTTACTTCCGCTTACGACCCTAAGGGCATGCGGTAAATAATGATTGTTGAATTCGAGGTTCTCGGTTGTCGAGCTGTTCCTGTTGATGCCTCGGTAACTGGCCGATTAGTCAGGGGGCGGCGATTTCTGCGAGCGTCTCATGGGCTGCACGCACGACCGCGTCGGCATTGATGTCAAATTTCTTATAAACGTCGGCGATTTTGCCGGAGGCACCGAAGCTGTGCATGCCAACGAAGCGGCCTTCGAGGCCTATATAGCGCTCCCAGCCCAGTTCGACTGCGGCTTCAACCGCGACGCGCGCACGGCTCCGGCCGAGAACCGCCTTCTTGTAGGCGGGGTCCTGCTGCTCGAAGAGCAGGCGGCAAGGCATGGAGACGACCGCAGTCGGGATGCCTTGCTTCTGGAGGGCGTCCCGCGCCTGGACCGCGAGATGCAGTTCCGAGCCAGTGCTCAGGATGGTGAGCTTGCGCTCGCCGCCCTCGGCCTCCAATAGGATATAGCCGCCCTTGGCCGACTTGTTGTCGTCCCCGGATTCGCGACGGAGCAGCGGCATCGGCTGGCGGGAGAGGGCAATGAGGGCTGCCTGGCGCGGCGCTTCCAAAATCAATTCCCAGCACTCGGCGGTCTCGACCGGATCGCCCGGGCGATAGACCGCGAGGTGCGGGATTGCCCGCAGGCCAGCGAGCTGCTCGACTGGCTGATGGGTGGGACCATCTTCGCCAAGGCCGATTGAATCATGCGTCATGACGAAAATCGTCCGGATTTGCATGAGGGCCGCGAGGCGGATGGATGGGCGGCAGTAATCCGAGAAGCACAGAAAGGTGCCTCCATAGGGGATCAAGCCGCCGTGCAGCGCGATGCCGTTCATGGCAGCGCCCATGCTGTGCTCGCGCACGCCGTAATGCATGTAAGTGCCTTTGTATTCGCCAGGCCTAATCTCGATCATGCCCTTTGCCTTTGTGTTGTTCGAGCCGTTAGATCGGCCGAACCTCCCAGCAGTTCCGGTATGGCCGCGGCGAGATGATCGAGGACCGCGCCGCCGGCGGTACGGGTTGCCAATTCCTTGCCGCTTGCAATGAACTCGGAGCGGGCCGCGGCGATGGCTTTCTGCCAGCCGGCGGGCAATTTGCCGTCGTTGCGGCGTTCGAACTCGGAGCGCAGTTCAGCAGGAGCCGCCTTGACACGGTCTGCCCAGGCCATGCGAGCAGTTCGCCCCTTGGTACCGATCTCGCGCCACTCCCGCAGTAGCGGCTCGGGGATTACGAATGGGGGCGAATCCCAACCGAGGATCTTGCGCGCACCTGCGATTTCCTCTTCGCCGGGTGCGTCGCTATGAGCCTTCTCGGTGCCGGCCTTGGTCGGGAAGCCGAAGCCGATGATGGTCCTGCAGGCGATCATGGACGGCTTGTCTGTCACAGCGCGAGCGGCGGTGATTGCGTCGCGGATCGCGTCGGTGTCGTGACCGTCGATCTCCTGGACGTGCCAGCCGGACGCTCGAAAGCGCTCAATCTCGGTGTCAGAGACTGAAAGTCGGGTCGGCCCGTCGATCGTGATCGAGTTGTTGTCCCAAAAGGCGATGAGATGGCCGAGCTTATAGTGGCCCGCCATGGAGATCGCTTCCTCGCTGATACCCTCCATCAGACAGCCATCGCCCATAAAGACGTAGGTCCAATGCTTGCAGAGGTCATCACCGAATTCGGCGTTCATAATGCGCTCGGCAAGGGCAAAGCCCACCGCGTTCGCGACGCCTTGGCCGAGCGGACCAGTCGTCGTCTCGATACCGTCGGCGTGCTTGTATTCTGGATGGCCGGCGGTCTTGCTGCCGATTTGGCGGAACCGCTTCAACTGGTCCAAGGTCATATCCTTGAAGCCGGTCAGATAAAGCAGGCTGTAGAGCAGCATCGAGGCGTGGCCGTTCGATAGCACGAAGCGATCTCGGTCAAACCAATGCGGATCAGCCGCATCGAACTGCATGAAATCCTTGAACAGAATGGTGGCGATGTCGGCCATCCCCATGGGCGCGCCGGGATGACCGCTTTTGGCCTGCTGGACGGCGTCCATCGAAAGAAACCGAATGCAGTCGGCCATATCCCGCAGGTGCTGGTCGAGGGGCTTGGGAACCGTCTTCACGGCTGAAGTCGGCGTGTGGTCCGCCATGACGAGATTCCTTCGCTGAATCGACGGAAATAAAGGGAAACTTCGCGGTTGCGAACCGAGATTCAAGCCACGGGACTCGAATTCGTTCCGATACGACATACAAGTCCGCCACGTCGTTATTTGTTAGAGTTGGCGACATGTCTTTTCGACCGCGAGACCTTGCCGACCGCATGGTGCGGTAAGTACGCAGCGCGCCCGACGGCTTCGCGCGTGAGACGTTCTCTCTTCCGCGCGAGGAAGCCCGCTCGAGAGCCGAAGCCTTTCTCAAATCTTATATGAAGGCGGCCTACATGAGCGAAGTCGAGCGCTGGCGCGAATTGCCGGGCGGCGCGATCGAATTTACCATGCGCCAGCTCAGGAGCGCCGATTGATGGCATCCGAGGGAAGACAAGCCGGAAATTCAGCCGGCCGCCCTGTCCATCCCATGCGCCGCATCACAGTCCGCCGGTGCTTATTGCGTTTGGCCTAGCTTTCGCACCCTATGGCGCGTATAGGTATCGCGTCGCAAGACGATGGCGCTGAACTTCAGTGCGGACCGCGGGCAGACCCGGGGGCAGTACCCGGCGCCTCCACCTTAGCAGCTTGAGCTTAAAGGTCTCATTTCGGTGAGATTGATTTTGTCGAAAGGCGAAATTCCAAAGCTGTTAAGGCGGGGGCGAACTAGGATCGATGGTCGCGAAGAAGCTATGAACTGTGCTCGGCATGATACCGCCGTTATCGGGTCAAAAACCTAAATGCAAACGATAACGTTGCATTGAACGAAGTGCGCCTCGCGGCGTAACCGTTCGGGGTAGGTACACCTAGCAACAGAACGGCCATTGCCGCGTCGGCCCTCGGGTTGGCGCGGCTTTACTTTTTTATGATCTGAAAAGTTTTGTTAATCGCCGCCTTTATCATTGTCGCGTTTGGCTGTGAGCGGGCCACGGAAGGCTTGACGCCCGCCTTTTGCCACGTCAATCCGTGCGGTTCGGCGCTTCCTCGTCGAGCGCCTCTTGCAACTCATGCAGAGCCTGCAGGTAAAACTCGTGATCCGGCCCTCAGCCTCCCCTGACTGCTCCCACAGAGCTCGTAAGGCCGCCGGACAACCTCAATTTCGGTCGGTCTCGCGATCGTTTTCTCCTACGGAACTTAGGGCCCTCAACTCGGGCATTTGTTTAAGCCTAGGTGTTTTCTCTCGTTCCTGCCCTGGCACGGTCGGAACCTTGCACGGTCCCAAGGCATTTAAGGTCGTGTATCGTTCCGCATTGGTTATTTCATTTGTGCTTTGGACGGCGTCCGTTTGTGAAGCCGAGACCGGTCTTGCCTCTTATTACGGCGGGCGTGGCCTCAAGGGCGAAATGACCTGCGCTCATCGAACCCGTCCTTTCGGAACCATGGTCACAGTGACGTATGCCGGTCATTCAATACATTGCCGGGTCAATGATCGCGGACCGTTCGTGAGAGGTCGGGTTATCGATGTGTCGGTGAGTGCTGCGCGTGCGCTTGGAATGATGCGATCCGGCATCGTTCACGTCTCGGTCGAGTGATCATCGTCCCGGAGACTCTGGATCATTTGAATGACTCACAATTCGCACCGCTTCAGGGTGTGAGTAGCCTTAATCTCCAGCCAATCTCGCGACCGCTCGCCGCTCCGATACGGACGATGCCGGCGCTTCGGAACCAAGCTGCAGGATCGGAGCATCGCTTATTCATCAGCTCGTGTAGGCGCGACTTTCGGTTTCGAGGCACAAGCGGACGTTTCTCCGACGGGACCAGTCGAGTCCCGACAACCGGCCCCACTCCTTTGCACGCAAAAAGTTGGAATTAAATACAAAAAACCCATCTTGCATCGAGCCGTGACTTCCGTTGATCGACCGATTCCGTTGAAGAAGTCGGTTGACGATTGAAGCAGCGACAAGCTGGCGGCAAACCGACCGCTTTTCCGGCGGGCTTTGGTTGCGGCATTGGGATCAGCTTGGCCAGCTTCCGAAGGTTCTGGGCGGTTGCTGCGAGGAGGAACTCGTCATGGGCGCCGTTTGGTCCTCTTAATCGCAATCGGTCCAGTTTGAGGATGCGCTTGAGGTGGGCGAACAGCATTTCGACCTTCTTGCGTAGCCGTCGCGACGTTCGACCGAGCGGGGACTTGGCAATCTCACGCGCCCTATCGCGAGCGTGCTCATGGATCGAGCGCGGTACTTTTCGAGGGGGTGTGTTTGGGCAGCACCGTGATCTCAACGCACAAGCATCGCAATCAGCTTTGACTGCTCGATAGAGCAAGGTATCGCCATCATTGACGCGGGTGCCTGTCGTGGTGAGTGTCTTCCCACCAGGAGGGATATAAACGTCATTCGCCTGTTCGTAGCTGAAGTCCTCGCGTGAGAAGGTGCCGTCCTTGCGCGCAGATTTGTCGAACACGGTCACATGCGGCTCGATCCTTTGTTCATCGACCAGCCAGCTCAGCATCTCGGCCGAGCCATAGAGGTGGCATCCGGCGCCACCCTCGTTTTTCCAAAAAAATAAAATGGAACAGCGTGTCCGTCGACTGCCTGCGGGGGAACACTGCACACCCTCGACCGTTGGAAAACCATGGATAAGCAAACTAAGCGAGAAGTGTGGCTCCTAGCCATCGGCACGGCGCTAGTCGAACTGCCGTTGCTGCCTTTACGATCCTGAGCCACTAAGTCAACGCGACTGGAAGGCCTTACGTGGGCCGGGCGAGGCCGTCACATCATGGCGTGCCGTAACCCAAGCCCGATTGGGAGGGGTCTATCAGATCAATGGCACATACGCTTTCGTATATTCAGGTACCAACGGCGTTGGCATAGGCGTGTTTTGCGTAAAGAATAGCCGAGTGATTGGGCATGACATAGCGGGAGCCCTGTACGGCGGAACCGCGACAACTCACTCCGACGGCATCGATATGGATCTACGAATGCAGGTTCCGGCCGGCGCCGAGTTGGTGCAGCGTACTTCGGGGCAAGACGTCCCCACCAGCGCGAGATCAAACATCACTTCCCTTCCGGATTTGGAGACGGTGAGCCGGTACGCGTGCCGACTCGTCGGGGTCAGATCATCGTGATGGTCAAGCGTATCCCGGACGAGTTCGAAGGAGCGGCCATAAGGGGCCTTTCAGTCATCACCGCGGCTCGTCTAGCTCAGACCGCATCCCAGTCTTCGTCCGGATAGCCGCAGCACGGCTCAAAACCGGATATAGTCCGGATCATCGGGGCTACCTTCCCGCCATGATGGATCATCTCAATAAAAACACCGATATAGTGTCTTTTTCACAGTACTCTCCAACATGTGAAATCCGATACCGCTTCCACTCGCATTGAGGTCGCGATTGATCAGCGTCGACGTTGACAGGCTATTCCGCTGCCGAAAGCCTAGCTGAGTTACCCGCAACTTCAATTATCGCCGACATGAGCTGATCCGTGGCGGTCTGCTGGATCATGTGCCCGTTCCCTGGAAGCCGATGAAAGCTGCTCTGAGAGATGTCGGAATGCAACCGGACCGACTGCGTGTTGGTGTCGATCAACCCGTCTTTGGCGCCCGCGATGATAACGACCGGCATTTTCAAATCCGCATACTGATAACGCAACCTAAAAGCGTCCGGGATCATCATCGTGGATTCCGCGGCGGCCGCCCTTATCTGAGAAGGTCGCAATGCCATCTCCTTCGGAAATGCCTTGAACTTCTCCGGCACGGATTTGGGACCAAAGATCTTCGCCATCGCCATCGGCCATGTCGCCCGGCTGATCAAAGGCGACACGGTATGACTCAAGAGGTCCCCAATTAGCGGCAAAGACGGCGCGGCCGACGCAACGACGTCCGTGCGAATGGTTGGATAGTAATATCCTGACGCAAGAACCAATCCCCGTACCAGGCCAGGGAACCGCAACCCCAATGCAATTGCGACCGATGCGCCCCATGAGTGGCCAAGGATGACAGCATTTGAGATGCGGAGCTGTGCGAGAGCATCCTTGATCAATTTTGCCTGGGCGTCTGGCGTCCAAACGACATTGCGCGGCCGGTCGCTATGGCCGAAACCGGGACGATCAAAAACGATCACCCTGAAATTTTTGGCAGCGAGATCAATCAGGCCGCTGGATTCGAAATCCTGAATCATGCTGCCGTTACCGTGAAGCAGAACGAGAGGCTCGCCTGAGCCCCGCTCAATGTAGTGAAGGCGGACGCCGTTGAGTTCGAGGAAGCGGCCGGCAGGCGGATTGTTCAGCGCCGCCTTCTTCGCAAGATGGCGGTTGACCAGAGCAAGTGTGGCTAATGCGCCAATCGCGACCGCCGCCGCTCCCACATAAGAGGGAGGCATTGGGTTCCGAAACTGACGAGGGGCAGATCGACGAACGCGTCTAGTGAGTTGGGCTGCTGTCATGCTCATACTAAGTGGGGCGTGCACAAAGTCCGGATGATCCCGGGAAATGTTGCAGCACAGGGTGAACCAGCGATAACTGACTTCGTTCCTCGAACCGCGCTTCGGCGGACAGGTTGTCTTCAGGAGCAACGCTATCAGTCTCGCGCCGTTCGCGGTAAGTAGCGGCCAAAATCGCTTCCGCGAGTGTCTTACCGGCCTAACCGGCGGGTTTTTCTTTGGGTTCGCGCGTCTCACCGCGGTTTTCGGCCGTTTGCTTCTCATCCCCCGGCTTCTTCCCCGCCATGTTGCCGGGATTGAAATGGTACTTGCCATCCGGATTTTCGCCCGGCTGCTTTTCGTTCGGGTTCTTGTTATTGTCGTTGGCCATGAGGCTCGTTCCTTCGGAGTGGAACAATGTGCAACAGGACCGCAACCCCATTGTTCCTACCGGTGGCCTGTTCTGAATCCGCGCTGGCCTATTTCGGCCAGTACAAAAAAAGCGCCCCGCGATGAGCAGGGCAGTTTCGTCCTGACATCGCAGAACAATATCTATTGATTTGTCGGTGTCATCTTTTCAACAATTCCACCGAATGGCTTGTACGACTGCTTGACGAGATCGCCGTACAGCGTGCCAATCTTCTGCGACTCGGTTACGAATGTCTCGTAAGACGTCTTCGCAAATTCGGTTTGAACTTCGATCGCCTTGTCAAGCGACCTGACGCCTGACAGCTTTTCAACAAAGGCCTTTGTGTCTTCAAACGACTTCTTCGCATAGTCGCCGTAAGCACTGGCAATCGCCTGAAAGCCGGTTGGGAAGGCGTTGGTCAATGCCACCCTTGGATCAAGTTGCTTATCGCCATTATCGTTCTGGTTTTCATTCGACATTTTCGAGTCTTTCTTCTCGTTAACCGCGGGACCAACTATGCGCGTTACCATTGGTTCGGTTCCCGCTTGTTCGTTGCTCGGCCCTTGTGTGTTCATATGATGATATCGGAACACCGCGCATTCGCCGCGCCTGCTTAGTCGCTAGGGTGCTAAGCGACTTCTGCTTATGACCGATTGTGTTGAAAAGGTCCTCTCCGGAGTTAGGACTAATTTTCTAGGAGCTGTTGGCGCGTTTTCTGCCTTGGTACGCGGGAGACCGCGTCGATAGGTGCGTTTCATTCAACGCCTTCCTCCTCTCTAAGAGCGCATCGTCAGTCAAAATCGGTGGGCCAGTTCGCTTTTGCCCGAATTTGCTGAGCGGCATATTCGGCTTTTTCAGCTCAATCGACCCTTTTGCAAACCCAAGTATCCGCCACCAGAATGTCCGCAAAACCGGATCACGCGCTCCCGGTTGCCATCTTGCTCTTTCCCATATGGCTTGGGTGCTATCCTTGTGACTCCACGGCGTCGGGGAACCCGTTTCGTTCACAAATGTTAATCACGCGGAACTGCATGAGGATAATATGACCGAGGTCATGAGGAACGCACAGTTCTTGCGAGAGCGTGCAGAGGAAACAGAACAAAAGCGGATGGCTATCGCCTCGCTGAGAGCGACAAGCAAAGGCTGCTTAAAGTGGCTGCGGAATACGAGCAATTGGCCGACCGCGCCGAGCAGTGGAAGACGGTTGCAGAAGCGGGACATTAACCTATGTAACGGCGGAATTTTTCATTCCGCTCTACGCTTTCGCCATCACCGCACGGACCGTGGCTTACATCGGTGATGAGAACGCCGGTCGTGCTCCCGCCCTACTCAAACAAGGGGAAGCGCATGCAGGTACGGCGTCGCCTTAAGCAGACAGCACCCCTCAAGGATCGCCTCACCATGCGGGCCAACGATGTTCGCGCCCAAGCCGCAAAGCTCGAACCTGGTCCCGAGCAAGAAACCATGCTCAAGCGAGCACAGCTGGCCGATACAGCAGCCCACATCGATGACTGGGTCAATTCGCCGGGATTGCAGCCTCCGAAATAGGCACGTCATGGAGGACATGCAGGCCGAACTAGCGAAGCTGCGCGAGCAATCAGCGGAGTTCACCAAGATCGCTGGCAAGGCAACCGACGAAGCGAAACGAGAACTCTTCGCGAGGCTTGCAGAGCACTTCCTCGTGCTGGCAGCCGAGGTCGAAAGCGCCATATCGAAAGTAGGATCGAAAGAGTAAAGCCGCCCTCAGTGGAGGCTTTCATTGGCGCGATCAAACATCAGGCTGTAGGCGAGCTCAAGGCGACGACGATCTGCACCCGCATTGGCGCAAAGCGCCTGCGGACCAGGTCGGCACCGGGTAAAGCTTCGAGATTGGCGGGGCAATCTACATCCTAAATGGCCGCATCCTCAAATTGCGGTGCCTACTTTGGAATCGGGAACATTTCCGCGCTTTCGCCCTTGACTAACTAGGGGGCAGCGGATGTCAATTCTTTAATGTTGTTGGCAGTCGAAGCAAATCACGTGATTGCGCTCCGGGTGATGAAGCTAATGCGCGGTGACAAAATCGCCCGTCGCGAAGTAAAATTAATGGTCAGCGAAAGATGCATGCGGCTTTGGAAGCGACCGCAAGCCTAATGGCAGGTGCTTCGGGCGATAAAGTAGTCCAGCAATATCGACGGCATGTAGCGGCAAATGCGAAGCGGCTGGGCAAGCCAAGTTCTGGCCGAAGTAGAAGCAGTGCGGTCAAGCGGTCGCGGCGCCGACGGAAGTAGCTCATCGGCCTTCGGGTGAGCCGGACCGTCGGTGGTCAAAAAGCCGCGATGGCGCTTCAAGGTTGCAGTCGCGAGATGGCACTGACAAATATGCAATGATCTAGTCTTGTCAGATGGAACTTTCGGAACGTTGCATTCCATACCCTGTTGTCTCTGGATCGACCTTTTTGGTCAGCCTACTCGTGCCCTGGAGTCTCAATTGAGCAAACGTAAGCAGGCAATGACGTCAAAGCACGCCCACGTCCCGAAAATAGCGGTGAAGGCCCAACGGGCCGCTCAGGCAATTGTTAGAAGCCCGAAAAACAACCTTCTGCCCTCGGCTGGGGCAGGCCCGACTGAACCGCCGCCAGAGCCTCATAACAACCCACCACAAGAGTCTCCCCTTGTTGAGGATCCGACGATACGCTTTGAAGATGACAGCAAACAGATGGCGACGGATAACGATTCAAAGAAGGGAACTAAGTTTCCCTTGGCTACAGCAAATGTCCAGACCTATCAAGCAAAGCTACTCGAAATAGCGCTGGCCAACATGCAATTAGCTTTTGAATTTTCTCACAGGCTTGCGACCGTTAGGTCGCCCCTTGAATTTCCCGGTGTCATTTCAGAATTCACCAGCAAGCGGGTCGCTATGTTTCGCAAGCATTCGACAGAGTTGGCCGAATTAGCTATTAAGCGGTGAAGAGGCTGAGACCGAGGCCCGGGATATTCGCTATTGGGGGTCCGGCTCAACCGGCCGACGTAACGCCGGCATCAGATCTCCGACGTAACGCCGGCATCAGATCTCCGTTGCTGGGGTCAATTGCAAGATCTTACGTGGAGCACGAACCAAGCGCGCTCAGCGGCATTTCCGTTCCGACTCCGTTCCGACCCACGCCGATATTGGCGACTTTCGCCGAGGACTGGCCGGACTACCAACGGGTCACTGAATCTCGGTTGTGCATAGAATTGTCGCCGGATGTCAGGCCGTTTCGCTGCGTGAACGCGACATTCGAGGTTATTGTTCTTATCCTGATCGCCTTGTCGACGTCGCTCATTCCTCGCAGAGGAATTTCTCCGTCCTTCCACAGTGCGGACATCGGAAGATGATAAAATCCGGTTTTGTTTCGCGAGCCTCGTGCGCCGCCACGTTCATTATGGTGCCGCAGCTAAGGCAGACGGGATCTTCGCCGGTGTCCATCGGATAAAGCAGGAACTCCTGGTCACCGGACATGGCTTCGCTCTTCTCAATTCTAATCGTTTTGGGTCGCCACTACCGGCGGAGTGTCAGGATATAAATTGAGTTCAACTAGCACGAAATCCTTTGATGGACCTTGGACTCGATAGAATCTGAGCTCTTGGTCCTGCAGCGGGCATCGGAAGGTAACGGCGGCGTCATGCGGCCATCGACCAAGCTCTGCCATAAGTTCACCTACTGTAATGATCGTGCCCTCAGCGGCCTGACTCGGTATATCGCTCATCGTCTGGACTCCTTGCGCCTAAAACGACCTTGCAGGAATGACTTCGTTCCGGCCTTTAAAGAGGTAAAAACCCGGCAGAGACTGGGGCGCTTTGAAAGAACTCCTCTTTGAGAGTTGCTCTAGTGTTCGCAGAAGTGACCGATATGGTGCGACCACCCCCCCGCGCTCCCTGAACTGCGCGAAGTTGACTCCAAGGCCGTCCCAGGTGGCGCCAAGCGGAAACGGCTTGCCTTCGGCGATTCGAGAGCGTCGAAGGCTCGAAACTGGCTGGGTCGGTGTTTCGTCGAGCTGCAGCGGTCTGCCCATAGTCCGCTGGAGAAGGCTCGCTATGAAGCCGGCTTGCCCGGTGTGAATTCGGTTGAGACCTGCTCGGCGACGGTTGCGAAGGCGATGACGGCGGCTGCGGGTACATCAGCCTGCTGAGGCAGCCCCTTGCCCCTTTGCAGGGCGACCTGCTTGCTGATACCCGAAAGGGAATTGCCAATCCTTTCGACGATCTCCGCCAGCTCGGAATCGGACAGCCGTAGCCGCTTTCTGACTAAGCGCACCTGAACACGGTCGGACAAGTCCAGCTTGTTGCGGAAAGATTGCGACTTCGAGCGGCGCATTGGAGAAGACCTCTGTCTTCTCCGCTAACCTTTGCTGGATGATATTGTTCCTGCAAGCAGCTGCCACCTTGCCCTGCGGCATGATGCGCTCGCCAGGATGGGTCAGGCGGAAGCGCGACCGGCGATCTCATCACAGATAAAAGCGACGCACCGGGTTGTTATGATGAGACAGTACACCCAATCAAGGGTGCAGCTTACAAAATTAGCAGATTCAAGATAGGCCGCCGCGTATTTCGAAACCGGCCGCTAACATTGGAAACAGGTCATTACCCCGAATTGATCGTGGACGCCCGCGTCGACATAACCCCGGTTCACGGCGGCTATCCAATTAGAGCTGACCGGGATCAACCGTTTTCCCTATGGGACGTGATCCTGTGTGCGCTGCATACAGCACAACAGTTCGGTTAGTTAGTATGGACTTCGCGCGATCGGCCGGCGATTGTTATAGCTACGCCAAAAGCCACTTCCCGATCTTAATCGTCATCCAGCCGAAAGCTGCTAACCAGCCAAAAGTCGCAAAGGAAATTGCGCTCAGATAGCAGATATTGAAAACCCGCTGCGACAATGTCCCACCTCGATATACAATCGTGATTGCCGATTTATGCTGGTTCGCCACGCGGGACTCTGTGACCTAGCTCGACCGCGTTGGTCTGCTTCTCGTGCGGCTCTGCTCGATCTCCTTCTTTCCGGCCGTACCGACGGGCTGCAAGCTCAGCTTGCGCGAGCTTTTCTCTTAGCGAAATCACCTCCGACATTTGCCGTGCCAGACGAGTTTGCGGAGTGACAGGCGAATTCTCATTGCTGAATTTTTGCGGTCTCATCCTCATGGCTCACCAAACGCGTACCTTTTCGCCGGGTTGCTATGTTAGCAAACATAAGTTGATGTCAAGCGGCCCCGCCAGGTTGGACCGACGGGGCCGCCGACGGCCTAGCGTTGCGGAAGGTAGGGACCTTCGCTAAGGCCATCGGAGTCGTTTCCTACCGTGGCGCTAAGTGAGAGTCTGTGTTCCAGTTCACACGTAGCCAGCGCAAAGAGTTCGGCCGGCGGAGGGGCTCGACGTCGAATTCGAGCTCGAGTTGTTAGAGGAGCTATTGTCGGATCCGACCGTGTTGGACTCGGATCCGCTTGCGTTCATGGCTTCGAACACCGACATGCCGCGCGCACCGATCGTCATCACAATAGGGTCACCGTCGGGAGATTTGCCCTGCACAACGAATGACTCGGACACTACCTTGACGTCGGTGAAGCCCTGCTTTTGCAGGTCCGTCTGGATTTTCTGCGCCGCCACAAGGCCCTGTTGTGGCGACTGCGACTGCGACTGAGCGCCGTTTTGCCGTGTTTGAGGAGCCGTCGTATTTTGCGACGATTGCGCCAGTGCTGGTCCAGCCAGCAAGGCAAATGTAGTAGCAGCTGCAATATAGTAACCAGCCAAGGCCAGCTTGATCGAAACGGCAGCGGCATTGAACAGTCGAATGCCGAGGAACTGGAACGTCAGTTCGTCGTCGCTGTTGTGGACATGCTCCTGCGTGAAAGCCCAAATCACGTTCATCGCCTCCTGGATGAGTGCAAGATGGTCCGTGAGATCCGTTCGTTTTGCCACCAACGCTAAACTATCCGTCCGGATGGCTTCTTCCTCATCGTGAAGCGATATCAGATTGTCTTGCGCCATCTGCCTATCCCGACAAAGTGCCGCCGAAATCTCGGAACGGTTCCTTCCAACCACGCTCCGTCGTACCGCAATCTGCATCTGTGAAAAGGCATTCGTTTGATGGACAAGATGCGAACAAACCGACCTCCTCGTGTTGCATCCGTGTTGCATGGAGCAGGCAGTACCCTGCGTAACTGCTTGTAACTGCTCGGACTGGGCGGAACAGGCGGAATCGGAGAATCCGCGCTCAAATCGACCACCGAACAAACGGCGAAAATCGAAAAACGCCTTATTTTATTGGGCTTTTGTGGGTTTAGGCGTTGGCGATCCCGGCATGACTCGAACATGCGACCTACGGTTTAGGAAACCGTCGCTCTATCCAGCTGAGCTACGGGACCGGAGTATTTCGCTTTCTTCAAAGCGTCATCTCGGCTTCCATCTATCAGAGCCGGCACGGGATCGCCAGCCTTTGAGCCGTTGCCGATCGACCGATTTTTTTGAAAAGCCGGCCTATCAAAAAAGCTTGCGGACCGTGCTGCTTTTCTCCGTGGCGCCGGGTCCGTGGAACGTGCCGAACACGCTGTCCAGCGACGGGTTGCTGACGCCGAACCAGTGTTTCTCGCTGACGAAGTGATGACGCAGGTGGTATTGTTTGATCCAGCGCCCGAACCGCGTCCGCGGCCGGTAGGGAATGTGGGCGACGTAATGCACCCATTCATAGTGCAGGATCGCCAGCATCATGCCGAATAGCGCCGACAGCGAGGGCTCAGCTCCGAACACCAGCGCGACCAGGACAGTGGCGACAGCCAGATTCGGCACCAGAAACCAGAGCGGCAGGAACAACAGATCGAGCCGGTTCGGTTCGACATGGTGGTCGTAATGCAGGCGGTGCTGAAGCTTGCGCAGCATCGGCCACGGCAAGGGCGGGGCATGAAAGGCAAACCGGTGCATGCCGTATTCGCTGAGGTAAAACAGCAGTGCGCCTAGCAGGATCATCGCGAAGCTCGGCTCGATCCGGCCAAACAGAAACGCCAGCCCTTCGACCACAACGCCTGCGAGGAGTGCGGCAACGCCGCCGTGACGAAGAAACACGAAAAACATCCTGGCCGTCCTCCGCACTCGCCGAAACGATCGCTTTCCGGACCTTAACACGGTTTCATGGCGACGGGGGGCGGACCGGGTTGCCTCGTCCCCTCTCGGTGCGGCGCGCCTGTAACGACTACCCCGGCACGGCCGATTTTCCACGGATCATGATCAGGACGGCTGCGATCAATTCCAGCGCGATGCAGCCGTAAAAGGGCAGCGTATAGGCTCCCGAGAGATCGCGTAGCGCGCCGATCACGCCGGGTCCAAGGGCATAGGTCACCTGCGTGATCGCGGTGAGCAAGCTAATCAAAACCCCGAACGAACGCGCGTCGAACTCCCGCTGTACGATCAGCGACGGCAGCGTGATCAGATTGCCGACCGAGAAGCCGAAGACCGCGCAAGCCGCGATCACCAGCGTCTCGTTGCGGAAATGGATGACGACCAGAAGCGCCAGCGCCTGACTGACAAAGGAAAGGGCCGACGCGAGCCGCTGATTGAGCCGGTCGATCACGGTAGAAAACAACACGCGCCCGGCGACCGCCATGGCCGTCAACATCGCCATCGCAATGGCCGCGCCGGAACGGCCCACCACCGGATCGAGAAACGAGATAAGGTGGACGATAAAGCCCACCTGGGCGAACAGCACCAGCGCGAAGGCGGTCGATACCGACATGAAGCCGATGTCGCGCAAGGCGCGCGCGCGAATTTGAGCGGAGGATGGCGCGTCGCCTGCCATGGCTGGCTTGCCCGACTGTCGTGGCGGCTGCCTGACAAAGATCAATACGACGGGAATGACCAGGACGAGCATGATGCCGGCTGCCACCGTCATCGCGCGGGGAAATCCAAGCTGGCCGATCGCAATCACCAGCAACGGTACGCCGACGATGCCCCCGAAGCTCGCGCCATTCAACGCGAGGCTGATCGCCATGCCGCGCTTTCGATCGAACCAGAGGCCGAGCGTGGTGCTGATCATCGCGAGACTGGTGCCTGCCCAGCCGAAGGCCAACGCGATATCTGCGAGATACAGCTGCCAGGGAGCATTGACCTGCCCCATCAAAATAACTGCGACCGCCATTGCGCTCGTCCCGGCCAAAAGGCAATTTCGCGGGCCGAATCTCTTGATCGCTTCAGCGACAAAAACGACGAGCAGCGCCCCAAACAAGTAGAAGAAGGTCGTCGCGACCGAGATCAGCGATGCCGGCCAGCCGTGCTGCCGATGCAGTTCGGCGAGATAGACACTCTGGCCGTAGAAACCGAACGCCCAGCCGAAGGTCGCGACCACAAAGCAGACGGCGACGATCCGCCATCCGTCGTAACGCACGGAGGTCTCGTCAGCCGCGAGCAGATGTGTGGCGTCGAGGCTAGGGTCTTCCTCGGCGGAGATCGGGGGATGCTTGACCTGCAACATCGCTGGGGTCCTTGGTTTGGAATCGGTGGTTGAAACGAAGCCTTTTCGAACGACACTGGTAAAACTATTTTACTGGTGTCTTGTTTCAAGCCCCTCTCGGACATAAATTTTGCCTCATGTCGAAAGAATCGCGAAGGTTCCAGGTCCCCGATGCATTGGCGAACAGCTACGATTTCGCCAACAGCCTCGATTTACGCCACTTTGTGCATCACGGGGTGCAGCACCCGCAGGCGGACGAGCTGGAAGATGCCGCCGCGCTCGGTGCATGGATGGCGCGTCGCAAGCTCAATGAGGCGGGCAAAGTTCCGTCCAGCGCGACGTTCGAAACCGCGCTGGCGCTACGCGGCGCCATTCGCGATTACCTTGAACGCGATCCGGCGGATCGCCGGCGCGAGACATCCATAAAGGACGCACTCGACAGGGCGATGGCACGATTTCCTCTGCGCGTAACGTCGGTTGGAAAAGACGGGCTGAAACTGGCGCCGGCCGGAAGCGACGCCATGGCCGGCCTTTCGGCTGTGGTCGCCGAACTCTACAACGGCGCTGCCAACGGCTCGCTCGACCGGCTCAAGATGTGCGCGTCCGAGGAGTGCAAACGGGTGTTTTTCGACCGCTCCAAGCCCGGCACTCGGCGCTGGTGCCAATCCACGTTATGCGGCAACCGACACAAGACCCGCACCTACCGCGAGCGCCTCAAGCGGGAACGGGAGGCGTGACCTGGTGCGAGCCCGGCGAATACACCTCTCGGAAACGTGCGGCTTATGTCCGCAGGGGATGCAATTGGGCAACCAATGCCGCGATCCGTTCGATAACGAGTTGATCGTTCGTTCCATCAGTTTCACGTCGATCGCTGGAGCCCGATCGGGTGCCTCGCTACCTGTCGTTTCGGGGTCGACAAGCCAGTGAATAATGGCGACAATCTGAGGTGTTATTGGCTCCTCGAATGCATCACAGGACACTAGTGCGGTGAATTTGAAGTTCCTATCAGTTTCGCGGTAACCTCATCATAGGAACTTCAAATTCTAAACCGCACTAGAATCACATAATTGGCTAGTGCTCCTTTGATTCCGAAGTTCGTAAACGTGGAGCCGCAATATG
>NZ_DAHUXJ010000050.1 GCF_027307225.1 Bradyrhizobium sp.
CAAGATCGTCAAAAGCCCGCTCGCCTTCGCCCGGCTGATCAAAACCAATCTGATGCACCGCCGCCCCATCCCCGAGCTCCTCAAACCGCCGCCGCCGCGTGCCCCAGACCAGCCCGGATTTGAGTTCGGGCTGGCCGCAACTCGCGCAGTGCAGCGACGTCGAAGGTTCCGCGCAGCCGCTTTCCCTGCGCGCGCCGCATGAAGCAGAAATCGTGCCGGACGGTCGTGCGCTTGACCCGGCCATCCACGCCTTGGTCCGAAAACGTAAGCGAGACGTGGATCACCGGGACAAGCCCGGTGATGACGAGCGCTGGATTGCCTCGTCACACAGCTCCTCGCAATCGCGAAATTATTTGCCGAACTCGTCGCGCAGCTTCGCCTGGATCTTGGCCATGCCGCCGATCCAGCGGTCGTAGTTCTCGGTCTTCTTGCGCATGTAGCCGAGCACCTGCGGGTGCGGCAAAATCAGGAACGTCTCCTGCTCGATGCCTTTGAGGACATCACTCGCCACCTGCTCTGGCGACAGGTCGCCATCGCCGGATTGCGGGCCCCTCGGGATCGAGCGCAGCATGTCGGTATCGACGCCCTGGGGACACAGGATCGAGACCTTGATGTTGTCGGCCTGGTGCGAGATTGCGAGATTCTCCGCAAAACCGACCGCGGCATGCTTGGTGGTGGAATAAGCGGGGCTGCCGACCTGCGACAACAGGCCCGCCGCGGAAATCGTGTTGACGAAATAGCCACCGCCACGCGCCTTGAAACGCGGAACGAGATGCCGCGCCGCGTAGATATGCGCCATGACGTGAATGGCCCAGCTTCGCGCAAACGGCTCGTCCGAGGTGCCGCCGGCATTCACGGAAAGCGGATCGAAGCCGGTGCCGATGCCGGCATTGGAGCAGAACAATGCGATCGGGCCGAACAGCCGCTCGGTCTCCTCGATGACGTGAAGGACGTTCTTCTCCTGCGCGACGTCGCATTTGAACGCAGCGCCATCGATCGTGGCAGCCACGGTGCGCGCGCGGGCGATGTCGAGATCGGCGACGATGACCTTGGCGGCGCCCACACGGTGAAAGGCCTCGCACAATGCGCGGCCGATGCCATTGGCGCCGCCGGTGACGACGACGATTTTGCCGCTCAGGAGCATCGCAAATCCTGATTTTCGAGGATCGACTTCAGCCCAGAACCACGTCGAGCACGGCTGTGTAGTGGCACGCCGCGCCGAGAAGCACGAAACAATGCCAGATCACATTCTGGAAGCGCAGCCTTTGCCATGCGTGGAAGATTACCCCAAAGCTGTAGAGCAGGCCACCGGCAAGGATAAGCCAGAGCGCCACCTTTGGCAGTGACGACAGACCCGCATTATAGGCGATGATGCCGCTCCAGCCCATGGCGAGATAAAGCCCGACCGCCAGGCGGTCGAAACGGCCTGGGAAAATCAGCTTCATCGCGATGCCCGCTGCGGCCACGCCCCAGACGCCTGCGAGCAGCGACATCGCGAACACGCGGTCCTGCAATTGCGCGAAAATCGGCGTGTAGGTGGCGGCGATCAGCACATAGATCGCCGAATGATCGAAGCGGCGCAGCAGCCATTTCCGGTGCGAGACCGGCCAGAGATTGTAGGCGGCGGAGAAGCCCAGCATCGCGAGCAGGCCCGCGGCATAGACGGAGACGGTGACAACCGCATAGGCCGAGGCGAATACCGCTGCGAGCACGATCAGGACGGTGACGGCGATCAGGGCGGAGAACACGCCGACGCCATGAACGATGCCGTCGGCGATCAGTTCCGCGCGGTCGTAATTCCAGCGGATCGCGCCGGCCGCTGCGTGGACCGAGGTCGAAGCGAACTGTTTCAATCTGAAGACGGTCATTCGGGCAACAAACTCTTCAAAACGAACCCGGATGATACTTGGGCACGATCAACGAACTCTAAAGCCGATTATCGGGAAATCGCGTCCTAAATGTGAAAGCTTGATTTTGGCTGGCCAATCGCCACCTTTGTGATTGATTTACCAAATTACCTTTCTGGAAGACCGGGTTTCCGCACCCCCACATGGCCTTTGATTTTTCCGACATGGTGGAAGAGGCGCGCATTTCGGCGCGCGCGCTGATGGATTTCAGCGAAGGCCTGTTCAATCCGACGCTGCGGCTCGGCATCACCGGACTTTCGCGGGCCGGCAAGACCGTGTTCATCACGGCGCTGATCCACGGCCTCACCCGCGGCGGACGCTTTCCGGTGTTCGAGCCGCTCGCATCGGGGCGGATCGCCCGCGCGCGCCTCGAGCCGCAGCCCGACGATGCCGTGCCGCGCTTCGACTATGAGCGCCACGTCCATGCACTGGTCGACGAACGGGCCTGGCCGAATTCGACCGTCGACATCAGCGAATTGCGCCTTGTGATCGATTATCAGCGCGCGAGCTGCGCCGAGCGCACGCTCACCCTCGACATCGTGGACTATCCAGGTGAATGGCTGCTCGACCTGCCGCTGCTCGACAAGAGCTACGAGCAATGGGCGAATGAGAGCTTGAAACTATCTCGCGTCAGCGCCCGCAGTTCCCTCGCTTCCGCCTGGCACGCATATCTTTCGGGCCTGAAGGCCGCGGCGCCAGCCGACGAGCAGGCGGCGCTGACATCGGCGCGGCTGTTTACCGATTACCTGCGCGCCTGCCGCGACGAACGCTTTGCGATGAGCTTGTTGCCGCCCGGCCGTTTCCTGATGCCGGGCAGCCTGGCGGGCTCGCCGGCGCTGACCTTCGCGCCGCTCGAGGTCCCCGAAGACGGCACCGCGCCGGAAGGATCGCTGTGGGCGATGATGCGACGGCGTTACCAATCCTATAAAGACGTCGTGGTGCGGCCGTTCTTCCGCGACCACTTTGCGCGGCTGGATCGCCAGGTGGTTCTGGTCGATGCGCTCGCTGCGATCAATTCCGGACCGAACGCGCTGTTCGACCTGGAGGCGGCGATGGGGGGCATTCTCGATTGCTTCCGGGTGGGCCGCGGCACGTTCCTGAACGCGCTATTTCGTCCCAGGATCGATCGCATCCTGTTTGCCGCGACCAAAGCCGATCATCTGCACCATTCAAGCCACGATCGGCTGGAGGCAGTGCTGCGCCGCGCGGTTTCGCATGCCGTCGCGCGCGCCGAGGATACGGGCGCAGCGATCGACGTGGTGGCGCTCGCCGCCGTCCGCGCCACGCGCGAAGCGCAGGTGACACGCGAGCGCGAAAGCCTGCCGTCGATTCTGGGAATGCCGATCGCAGGCGAGAAGGCCGACGGCGAAATCTTCGACGGCAACACCGAGGTTGCCACCTTTCCCGGCGAATTGCCCGAAAATCCAGAAGCTTTGTTCGAGGGCGAGCGCGCCTTCCGCGGCCTTGCCAGCGCGCAATCTGACGCGGACTTCCGCTTCCTGCGCTTTCGACCGCCTAGCCTCGTGCGCGAGGGACAGGACGGCGCGGACGCGGTCGCGCTGCCGCACATCCGCCTTGACCGGGCGCTGCAGTTTCTGATCGGAGACCGGCTGCAATGAGCGAGCGCGCCCCCTACCGACGGCCTGCGACCTTCAAGCTCGACGACGCCAACGTGGTCGTGACCGACCCTGACGAAGAGGGCCGCCCCTCGCGCGGCACGATCCACGTCACGCCGGAAATCGAAGCGCCGCAATTGCCGGTCGCGATCGAGCCGGCCCTCCTTACCACTGAGCGGCGCTTCCGCTGGGGCGCACTGTTCTGGGGCGCCGTCGGCGGATTGGTGCTGCTGGCGGCGGGGCTTGGTGTCACGGAACTGATCGAGAGCCTTTTTGCGCGCAGCGACAGCATGGGCGTGCTCGGGCTCGCGCTGACCTCGATCGCGATCGTCTCATTCCTCGTCATCGGCGCGCGGGAGGCCGCCGGGTTGATGCGCCTGGCAACCATCGAACATCTGCATCAGCGCGCCGCCGAAGTGATCGCAAGCGATGACCGCGAGGAAAGCCGCAATGTCTTGCGCGATCTGCTCAAGATTGCGCATCAGAATCCGCATCTCGCCCACGCCCGCGCCCGGCTCTCCCATCACGCGGGCGACATCATCGACGGCGCCGACATGATCCGCCTGGCCGAACGCGAACTGATGAACCCGCTCGATCAACAGGCACGGCTTCTGATTTCAGCCGCCGCCCAGCGCGTCTCGCTCGTTACCGCGATCAGCCCGCGCGCGCTGTTTGACGTCGCCTTCGTGTTTGCGGTCTCGCTTCGCCTGATCCGGCAACTGGCGCTGCTCTATGGCGGACGGCCCGGCACGCTTGGCCTGATCAAGCTGATGCGTCACGTGCTGGCGCATCTTGCGATTACCGGCGGCATGGCGGCGAGCGACAGCATCGTCCAGCAAATGCTCGGCCATGGCCTGGCCGCCAAACTGTCGCAGCGCCTGGGAGAAGGATTCCTCAATGGGCTGTTGACGGCACGGCTGGGCCTCGCTGCGATCGATCTCACCCGGCCGCTGCCGTTTGCCGCGCTGCCGCGACCTGCGCTCACCGACCTCGCCAAGGACCTGCTGCGCAAGCGCGAGGAATCGGACGAGGAGGACTAAAAAGATGACCAAGCCGTTCGTTTGGACCAAGATGGGGACCGAGTCCGGTGAATCATTGGAGAATATCGTCAGACGGAAGAATGCTGAACGAAACGCTGGTAGAGGCGAATTTTGGTGGGGGATCGGCAGTAGTCTCGGAGAGGCAGTGCGCGTTGCGGCACAATCAAATGGCGGCAAACTTCCTGTGCTCTTCTCCAAAATGCTTGGTCGAGCCAAGCCCGCCGATCAATCACCCGACATGATTTGGAAATGGACGGCGTGGGAGGACGAACACGGACGAACACAGAGTTTACCCCCACATGCTCATGTCATTAGTCGGGGCGCACAAGCCAAACAGAAGCATTATGCCCTGGTCTGCTATTCAGAATCACCCATCTCTCTGAGTGAGGGGAGGCCTTTTGATCCGACTCTCTGTAGAACGCCGTCTGGAAAGGTGCCCGGCCCCTCGCAGGTCACAGCCCTGTTGCATGGATCTCCGGAAATGCACAAGTCGGGGCTTTACGAGATTGCTTTCCAGGCTACGCTCGTTCGGCCATGGGCAGTTAAATTGCTCCGTCCAATACACGTGCGTTGATGGTCGTACCATCACAACGAGTCCCTACGCCAGCCACCGCCAGCCAAACAGCGGCGAGTCCGGTGGCGGCGACAGCTCCGGCGTCCAGCCCGAAAACTTCTCGATCGCGTAAGTGTCCATCAGGACCCCGCGCCAGACGCGATCGACGTGTTCGAGCGGCTCGCGTTTGGCCGGAATCGACTTCCACAAGGCGATCGCCGGATTGTTTTCAGGCTCACGCGCGACGTAGAGGCCGACATGGCCCGCGATCCGGCTCATGTCCGGCGCGCGAAAGCCCTGGTATCGCCCGCGCTCGTTGATTTGCACCACCGGCACGCGGTTATGCAACAAGAAGCGCAGCATCGCGCAGGTGCGATAATCGGTTGTTGCGATCCAGGTCGCGCCGGTCTTTTGCAATTCGGCTTCCGTGCGTTCGATCAGCGGCCGGTAACCCGCCTCGCCGCCGACCGGATCGGTGCGACCGATGAGATTGAACGGAGCGATGAGGTAATAGAAGATGACCACGACGACGAAGGCAACGCCGCAGACGATCGCCACCCTCGCCCAGCGCCATGACGTCGCGACAAAGGCCGCGGACCATCCGTCCCTCGGCATGCTCGCCAGGTTGATCGCGCACGCCGCAAATCCGAATGGCCAGATGAACGTGGGCCAGGTATCGCCGACCCGCAGGCTCAGCGATTTCCAGAGGAAATAAACAAAGGGTACGAGAACGGCAGTCGACAGCAGGATGGCAACCGGATCCCGCTTGCGATAGCCGCGCCACGCCGTCAGCACGACGCCGGTCAGGACGACCGGAAGCAGGACAAAACCGACGAGGCCAAACTGCATGCCGATGAATTCGCCGAGCGTGCGCAGCATCCACGGATGCTGCTCGGTGGCGCGCACTGCCTGAAAGCGGAACGACGCCCAGTCGTGCTGCATGTTCCAGACCACGACCGGCGTGAACAGCGCCATCGCGATAACAGCCGCAGCCCAGGGATAAGGACTGCGCAGCCAGCGGCCGCGCCAGGCCGGCACCAACAGGAAGGCGGCTATCGCCGGCAATAACAAAGCCACGGTGAATTTCGACAACGCCGCAAGCCCTGCGAAAGCGCCCGCCGCAAGCCACCAGCGCGCGTTGCCGCTCTCGGCAAGCCGGACCAGCGCCCACGCCATCGCCGTAACGAACAGCACCAATGGAACGTCGGGCCCGACCTTGGTCATCAGCATCCCGAAATAAAGCGACGCCTCCATCATCGCGACCGCTGTTATCGTCGCGCGGACGTCGCGCGTGACGCGCCAGACGATGTCGGCGAGCAACGCCTCGGTCACGAGCATCGCGAGCAGCCCTGCGAAGCGGGCGCCGAAACTGGTGTCGCCGAAGATTGCGGTGCCAAAGCGGACGAACCAGGCAACCATGGGCGGGTGATCGAGGAACGACAGCACGTTTTCCTTCGACCAGGTCCAGTAATACGCTTCGTCGGTCCGCAGATCGGTCAGGCCCGCATAGGCGCCGCGCAACACCGTCATCGCCACGGCAAGCGCGATGACGCCAAGCAAAGGCCGAAATTTTTCCGCACCACCGCGGAAGCTGTCTTGAAGCGCCATCGTCACGGCGCTTTCTCCCCGACTCCGGCTGGGGTGTCAACTTCCCGTCATGGCTCGCATCGGCCTCAATTCGGCCGGTGCGGCGAATTTGAAGCCCCTATCAGTTTTGCTGCAAATTCGTCATAGGGACTTCAAATTCAAAGCCGCACCGGGATAAATAAGTTGCTAGAGCTCCTTTGCTTCCGAAGTTCGCATCAGATGTTGCCGCGATATCATGCGAACTTCGGAATCGGAGCTCTACGCCGCCCTCGTGCCGGCCGGAATTAAACGCTATTTTCCGGTGTCTTATGAGTCGATGAACGGCATGATCGCGCGCAACCAGGTCAGAATCGCCAAGCTTACCCGCGGCGTCAGCGTCCGCCAGGTCCGCATGGTCTGCGGGCTCATTCTTTATAGCTATCTGATCAGCCATTTTCTCAACCACGCACTCGGCAACATTTCGCTGGAGGCGCTAGCCTGGGGCCTGCACTATCATGTCCTGTTCTGGCAGTTCCTGCCGGTGGCGATCGTCTTTTACAGCGCGCTCCTCATCCATGGCGGCCTCGGAATCTGGGCGCTCTACGAACGGCGGCAGTTTCGATGGAAAGCGATCGAGCCGTTGCAGCTCGTGCTCGGCTTGAGCATCCCGCTGCTTGCGGCCGCGCACGTCATCGGCGTCAGGCTCGGCCATACGCTGTTTGCGCTCGACCGACATTACCCGCAGGTGCTTCACGGATACTGGTCGACGATGTCGGCCCGGCTCTGGCTGTTGCTCATCGTGCTGGTCGTCGCCTGGATCCACGGCAGCATCGGCCTTTACTTCTGGCTGCGGCTGAAAACGTTCTTCCGCCGCGCCGCCCCCTTCCTGCTGGCGGGGGCTGTACTTGTGCCGACGCTGGCCCTGCTCGGCCTCTACCAAGGCGGCCGGATCGTCATGAAGGACAGCGCCGATCCGGCGTGGCGGGCGGTCAACCTCTCGCGGGACAAGGTCGGTACGCCGGCCGAGGCGCAAACGCTCGAAACCATCATCGACTATTCCATGATCGGCTATCTCGGCCTGCTTGGACTGGTGCTGGCGGCGCGCGGGGCACGCGCCCTTCGCGAGCGGCGCGGCGGCATGATCACGCTCTCCTACGGCAATGGCCGCACCGTCCGCGTACCGAAAGGCCTTTCAGTGCTCGAGGCCAGCCTGCGCCACCAGGTTCCGCACGCGAGCGTATGCGGCGGCCGCGCCCGCTGCTCCACCTGCCGCATCCGCGTGATCGGCGACTGCGCGGCCTTACCGGAGCCCTCCAACCGCGAAGCGTTCGTGCTCAACCGGGTCGGAAGCGCTTCGGATCCGGCGATCCGGCTCGCCTGCCAGCTTCGTCCCGAGACGGACCTTTCCTTTTTCCAGATCTTCACGCCGCAGACGATCGCGGCGCGCCGCGGCGCTCCATCCCACATCGGCGAGGAACGCTATCTCGTCAGCATGTTCGTGGACATGCGTGGCTCGACACAGCTCGCCGAAAACCGCCTGCCGTTCGATACGGTGTTTATCGTCAACCGCTTCCTCGGCGCGGTGTCGCAGGCCGTGATCGAATGCGGCGGGCAGCCGAACCAGTTTCTCGGCGACGGGCAACTAGCGCTGTTCGGACTTTCGACCGACCGCCGGACCGCCTGTCGCCAGGCACTGAAGGCGGCAGCGCGCATTTCCCGTCACATCGAGGAGTTGAATCGCTTCCTTAAAAGCGATCTGGATCAGCCGATCCGCTTCGGCATCGGTATTCATGGCGGCGAGGTGATCGTCGGCGACATCGGTTACCGGGATCATCTCGTGTTCACCGCGCTCGGCGATGCGGTCAACGTCGCGGCAAGGTTGCAGGATATGACCAAGAGTCTCGGTTGCGAGATGATCTGCTCGGACGAATTGCGCGTCACCGCAGGTCTTTCAGCTGAGGCGCTGCCGCGGCAGGACGTTGAAATCCGTGGCCGCACCGGACCGATGAGCGTGTGCGTGGCCGAGCGCGCTGATACGCTCTCGTCGCTTGTCGATGACGAAAAGGCTGCGGCGGCCTGACGGAGTTGCCGTTCGATTGAAACCGCCGCTGAGAAAAGTGCGTGATTGCGAGCCAACGGGTCGGGCGAACGCCCGCCCGATGACAGGCTCCACGAAACAATCCAGCCTTCAAGATATCTGGATTGTTTCGTCGCTAGCGCTCCTCGCAATGACGCGTTGGAGCTGAAGCTTCTTGGTTACATGGCCTTAACCAGCCACCTAACCTGAACAGACATTCAGAAAAAATTCCTCGAATCGGATCGAACCCTCCCGAACCGGTGTCTCCGACGGCGCGACTGACGGGTGTAACTGCAACGCGCGACTGCCGCGCCATTCGAGGAGAACGACCATGCTACGCAAACTGACGATTGCACTCGTTGCCAGCGTTTCGCTCAGCGCCGCCGCCCTTGCGCCGTCGGCCGCATCCGCCAAGCCCTGGGGCGGCGGGGGTTGGGGAGGGTATCATCATCATTTCGGCCATTTCGGCATCGGCGTCGGCTACCTCGACGACGGTTGCTACGTCACCCGGCCCGTGCTCACGCCCTATGGCTATCGGCTTCGCACCGTGAACCTCTGCGAATATTGATTGGCCCGAATATTGATCGGCCCATGGCTTTCCCGACGCTCCGGTCGCCGATTGTGGCCGGAGCGCTCCATTGTCGGCAGCCGTCACACGTGGAATTGACTTGGGCGCTGGCGGTGTCAGAATCGCGCCATGAAACGGCGAATTCTTTTCATCATTCTGCTCGCGATCGTTCTCGCCTTGATCATGAAATATGGCGCGAACGCCGCGCCCCTCTAGCGCTTCTCTTTCGGCGATGCGCCTGTTAACGATGGCACCGGCGACGGCGATTTGATTCGGGACGTATTCCAGATATTCCCACCCTCACAACTTCGTGTCCGTTCGCTAGTGGTCCGATTCTAACATCCGCATCCCTTCTCAGCAGCCACTTTTGCGAATGTTAGAATTTTGACATTCGCATTCCGAGCTTGCGGCCAGGTGGATAGCGAATGTCAAATCCACTCCACTAGGCTTAACGATGAACGCAGCGGAATCATCACCTTCGACTCACATAAAAGCGAGCCCGGTTGAAAGCCCACGCGGAGCGCACTAGCTGCATCCGCAACATCACCCGGCAGAACGCCTTACCCGCACGAATTAACGATATGAATGCCAATGCCGTTCTCGTGCGCAACGCGCGCGACACTAGGCTCTACCTGTTTCTCGGTCTGGCGAACTGGTTCATCTTTCTGGACCACATTCCGAACAACGTGGTGAGCTGGATCACGCTCCGCAGCCTCGGCTTCAGCGGCGCATCCGACGTGTTCGTCTTCATCATGGGCTATGCCGCGGCGCTCACCTATGCGCCCATCATGCTGGAGCGCGGCACCATCGTCGGCGCGACGCGGGTGCTGAAGCGCGCCTGGCAGCTCTATGCCGCCTTCATCGTACTATTTGCGATCTATGCCGTGTCGATCGGCGATGTCGCCACCCGTTATGCCGCACCGGACATCATCTATGAATTCAACATGGCCGGCCTGCTCGACGATCCGGTCCGCACCGTCGCCCACGGCCTGCTGTTGCAATCCAAGGCGCTCAACCTCGATCTGCTTCAGCTCGCCGTCGTCCTGATGGCGTGTTTTCCGATCGTGCTGTGGCTGATGTTGCGCCTTCCCAACGTCACGCTGGCCGCCTCGGTCGGGCTCTATCTCGCGGCTCGCCAGTACCAATGGACGTTGTCGGCCTTTCCGGATGGTAGCTGGTATCTCGACCCATTCTGCTGGCAGTTGCTGTTTGTGCTCGGCGCGTGGTGCGCACTGGGCGGCGCAAGCCGGATTCTCGCCCGGCTCCGTTCGCCTGCATGGGCATACGCCGGGCTGGCTTACCTCGTCTTTGCGTTTGCCGTGACGATGGCCGCGCGGTTCCCGGCGCTCGGCGATATGCTTCCGACCTGGCTGCACCATGTCTTGATGGCAAACGATCGGGCCAATCTCGGCCCCTACCGTCTCCTGCATTTCGGGATCATGGCGCTGTTCGCCACGCGGTTGATCCCGAAAAACTGGCCCGGCCTGAACTCGCCCGCCCTGACGCCGCTGATCGTCTGCGGCGAACAGGCGCTGCCGGTGTTCTGCGCCGGCGTGTTCCTCTCCTTCACCGGTCATTTTATCCTGGTGACTGGTTCCGGCTCTGTGGTGCAGCAGATCATGGTCAGCCTCTCCGGCATCGTGATCATGACGCTAGTCGCAAGTTATGTATCGTGGTCGAAGCGGCAGGATGGGCAATCGCTCGCGCCGCTGAATGGGCGCGCGTCACTGGGGATCCGCTAGGCGGGCGACGGACGCTCGCGGAAGCCGATTCCTTCCGATGCGGCTTGATTGTATGCTTCGGGTAGATTCTGTTCTGCATCGGAGCCTTCGGATGAAATCCGGACCCGCTTCTGTTCCGGCGTTTGAGGCCGACTACGCGCCGGACGATATCGCCATCGCAAGACGGCTGCTTGGCGCTCGGCGCCTTGACGCAAACCGAGACGCGCGGATCGAGCGGACGGCGATGCGCCTGATCGGCGCCATCCGCGCCCGCGACGATCGGCTCGGCGGCGTCGAAGACATGCTGCGCGAATTCGCGCTCTCCACCAAGGAAGGCCTCGCGCTGATGGTGCTGGCGGAGGCGCTGTTGCGGGTGCCCGACGCGGTCACGGCCGACCGCTTCATCGAGAACAAACTCGGCGAAGGCGATTTCGTTCATCACGAGACCAAATCGAGCGCGTTCCTCGTCAATGCGTCGGCCTGGGCACTCGGAATGTCCGCGCGGGTAATCCAGCCGGGCGAGACCCCTGACGGAACTATCGGCCGGCTGGTGAAGCGCCTTGGCGCGCCCGCGGTGCGCGCCGCGACGCGGCAGGCGATGCGGCTGATGGGGAGCCATTTCGTGCTTGGCGAAACCATCGAGGCCGCTTTGGCGCGGGCGCACTCGGATGATGCCCTGCGTTATTCCTTCGACATGCTGGGCGAAGGCGCGCGTACCGCGGCCGACGCGGAACGCTATTTCGCGGCCTATGCGAGCGCGATCGATGCGATCGGCGCTACTGCCGGCAGCCGCCCCCTGCCCGACCGGCCTGGCATCTCGATCAAGCTCTCGGCGCTCCATCCGCGTTTCGAGGCGGTAAGCCGCCAGCGGGTGATGAACGAACTGCTGCCGCGGCTGATCGACCTGGCGCGGCGCGCCAAGGCCTTCAACCTCAACCTCACCGTCGACGCCGAGGAAGCCGACCGGCTCGAGCTGTCGCTGGAAGTGATTGCCGCGGCGTTTTCCGATCCCTCGCTCGCAGCTTGGAACGGATTTGGCCTCGCCGTCCAGGCCTACCAGA
Organism: Bradyrhizobium sp.; assembly: GCF_027307225.1. Classification (GTDB taxonomy): domain Bacteria; phylum Pseudomonadota; class Alphaproteobacteria; order Rhizobiales; family Xanthobacteraceae; genus Bradyrhizobium. The sequence continues at coordinate 12,110 of NZ_DAHUXJ010000050.1, forward strand.
AGCGCGCCAGTGCGGTCATCGCCTACGCGAACGAACTCGCAACGGCGCTGAACCGCCGCATGATGGTGCGGCTTGTGAAGGGCGCCTACTGGGACACCGAGATCAAGCGCGCGCAGGAGCGCGGATTATCGGACTATCCCGTGTTCACGCGCAAGGCGATGACGGACCTCAACTACGCTGCCTGCGCGGAGCAACTGCTGGACTCAAGGCCGCGGCTGTTCCCGCAATTTGCCACCCACAATGCGCTGACGGTCGCGACCGTGCTCGAACTCGCAGGCGACGAAGGCGGCTTCGAATTGCAGCGCCTTCACGGCATGGGCGAAGCGCTCTATGCGCAACTGCTCTCCGATCATCCCTCCCTCGCCTGCCGCACCTATGCGCCGGTCGGCAGCCACCGCGACCTTCTCGCCTATCTGGTGCGGCGTCTGTTGGAGAATGGGGCCAACTCCTCCTTTGTGGCGCTCGCCGCCGACAATGCCGTCCCGGCCGCAAAGCTGCTGCGGCGTCCGGCCGACATCATCGGCACGGCGGAAAATGCCCGTCATCCGAACATTCCGCTTCCGCTCGATCTCTACCGGCCCGAGCGGCAAAACTCGCGCGGCCTCGAGTTCGGAAACCGCGTGGCGCTGCAATCCGTGCTCGCCGCGGTCAAGGCCGAAACCACCCCCGTCGCCGCGGCTTGCCTGATCGACGGTAAAGCCGCCAGCGGCAAGGCGCGGCAACTGTTCGCGCCCGCCGATGCCGCCATGCCCGTTGGAAGCGTGATCGACCCGGCCATGGAAAACGCGAATGCGGCGATGGCGGCCGCCCGCGCCGGATTTTGGCGCTGGAGCCGCACGCCGGCGGCAAGGCGCGCCGGTTGCCTCGACCGCGCGGCCGATCTTCTCGAGCAGCGTGGGGCGCATTTCATCGCGCTGCTGCAGCGCGAAGGCGGCAAGACGCTCGACGATGCCATTTCGGAAGTTCGCGAAGCTGCCGATTTCTGCCGCTACTATGCCGCGCAGGGCCGCGAACTCTTTGGCACAGGCCAGGCCATGCCGGGACCGACCGGCGAGAGCAACGTTCTGGCGTTGCGCGGCCGCGGCGTATTCGCCGCGATCTCGCCGTGGAATTTTCCGCTCGCGATTTTCTCTGGCCAAATCACCGCGGCGCTGATGGCCGGAAACACCGTGGTCGCCAAACCCGCCGAACAGACGCCGCTGATCGCCTTTGAGGCCGTGCGTCTGTTGCACGAGGCCGGCGTGCCCGCCTCCGCGCTGCATCTCCTGCCGGGCGATGGCCGCATCGGCGAAACACTGGTCGCCCACCCCGATGTGGCCGGCGTCGTCTTCACCGGCTCGACCGCCGTCGCGCGCGCAATCAACCGCGCACTCGCCGCCAAGGATGGTCCGATCGTGCCGCTGATTGCCGAGACCGGCGGCATCAACGCCATGATCGTGGATGCGACCGCATTACCAGAACAGGTCGCCGACGACGTGATCACGTCTGCCTTCCGCTCGGCCGGACAGCGCTGCTCGGCGCTGCGGATCCTGTTCGTGCAGGAAGAAGTCGCCGACCGCATGATCGAAATGATTGCAGGCTCAGCGCGCGAGCTGAAGATCGGCGATCCCTCCGATCCCGCCACGCATATTGGCCCCGTGATCGACGCCGAGGCCAAACAACGGCTTGAGGCCCACATCGCGCGGATGAAGCGGGAAGCGCGCGTGAATTTTGCGGGAAGCGCGCCGAGCGGCCAATATGTCGCGCCGCATATCTTCGAACTCAAGAATGTCGGACAACTAACCGAAGAAGTGTTCGGCCCGATTCTGCATGTGGTTCGCTATGCCGCCGGTCGCCGCAACGAGGTGCTGTCATCGATCGAACACGCCGGCTACGGACTGACGCTCGGCATCCATTCGCGGATTGACGACATGATCGATGCCGTCGTCGACCGCCTCCCGACGGGCAATGTCTATGTCAACCGCAACATGATCGGCGCGGTGGTCGGCGTGCAGCCGTTCGGCGGCTTCGGCCTGTCCGGCACCGGACCCAAGGCCGGTGGGCCGCATTATCTGATGCGCTTTGCCACCGAGCAGACGGTGACCATCAACACGGCTGCGGCCGGCGGCAACGCCGCGCTGCTGTCGGGCGAGGAGTAAGCGCGCTTCCGAACTCGCGGCTGGGCGGTTGGCGAATGTCAGATCAACTCCACTAGAACGGCGCAAACGGCCGTTGCATCAGCCATCTTTATCGATCAAAACAATTGACCAGACATGGAATGGCGTTCCATGGCGCGGAATGAAATAACAACGGGAACGGCCTCATCATGGCAGGTGGCATCTTCGAAGGCTTGAAGGTTCTGGATTGCGCGAGCTTCATCGCGGCGCCCGCGGCGGCAACCGTGCTGTCGGATTTCGGCGCCGAGGTGATCAAGATCGAGCCGCCGGGAACCGGCGATCCCTATCGGGTCCTGCCGAAACTGCCGGGATATCCGATCAGCCAGCACAATTTCGCGTGGCTGCTCGAGGGACGGAACAAACGAAGTCTGGCGCTCGATCTGTCCAAGGTGGAAGGGCGCGAAGTGCTGTATCGGTTGGCCGCTGAAGCAGATGTGTTCATCACCAATTTTCCGCCCGGCGTGCGCAAACGTCTCGGCATCACCTATGAAAAGATCAGGCCGAAGAGCCCGCGGCTGATCTATGCGTCGTTCACCGGCTATGGTGAAAAGGGTGCCGAGGCCGACAAGCCCGGCTTCGACAGCAATGCCTATTGGGCGCGCTCCGGCCTCATGGACCTCGTGCGCGCGGACGAGAATACGACACCGGCGCGATCGATCCCTGGCATGGGCGACCATCCTTGCGCCATGGCGTTTTACGGAGCGATCGTCACCGCGCTCTACAAGCGCGAGAAAACGGGCGAAGGTTCGCATGTTTCCTCGAATTTGATGGCAAACGGATTGTGGGCGGCCGGCGTTCTGGCGCAGGCCAAGCTCTGCGGCGCGCAGTTCCAGGAACGCCGCACGCGCGAACGCGCGCTGAATGCCGTGACCAACCACTACCGTTGCAAGGACGGCCGCTGGCTGATCCTGTCGCTGCTCAACGAGGAGCGGCAATGGCCGGCGCTGGCGCGCTGTCTCGGACGCGAAGACCTGATCAATGATGTCAGGTTCTCCACCAAACCCGATCGTCACGCGCGCTCACTGGAACTGATCGCGATCTTCGACCAGGTATTCGCCACACGGAATCTCGCCGAATGGCGCGCCGCGCTCGACGGCAACGGCCTCGTCTTTGGCGTGGTCGGTATCCTCGACGATATTCCAGGCGATCAGCAGATGATCGAGAACGACGTGCTGGTGCCGTTCGAAAACGATCAACTGCTCACGATCAACAGCCCGATCTGGGTCGACGGCAGCGACAAGGTCAAACCGAAACGCCCGCCGGAAATCGGCGAGCACAGCGAGGAAATCCTGCGCGAGGCCGGCTACGACGAGGCCTCGATCCGGAATCTGAAAGCCTCCGGCGCGGTGGGGTGAAGCCAGGCGTCGTCGCCTGGAAATGTTAGAATCGGACCACTGGCTATTTGTTGTTGACCATCACCCAGCCGAACGCCGCAAGTCCGATGATCACGGCAACCGCGATCGCCCAGGTGCTGACGCGGATGGAACTGGTGGTCTGTCGCGCGCTTTCATTGGCGGCGATCTCGCGGTTGCGCTCTTTGCTTTCGCCGGTCGGATCGGTCACGTCGCATCTCCTGCGGTGGCTCGGACCTAACGTATCTTAAGCTTCGGCCCGCGTCACCGCCTGAAGCGGCAGCGCGTCCTTGCCGCTTCCGCCCAACCCAGCTAGTGCGGTGAATTTGAAGTTCCTATCAGTTTCGCGGTAACCTCGTCATAGGAACTTCAAATTCTAAACCGCACTAGAATCATATAATTGGCTAGTGCTCCTTTGATTCCGAAGTTCGTAAACGTGGAGCCGCAATATG
>NZ_DAHUXJ010000051.1 GCF_027307225.1 Bradyrhizobium sp.
ACAACGCCGTTCTCGCCGCCGCCGGCTACAACTTCCGCCGCCTCATCAAGTGGCTCAGAATTTTATTGTGCCTCATCCTGATCGCGATCTTTCCCAAGCCAAATCTATCGCCCGCCTGAAAACGTATTGTTCACAGACGACCGGGTAGCGCCTGCCTCGGCTCGGAGGCCGCCAATACCAACCGCTGGAACGGCGAGAGCCCGGCTAGTGCGGCGAATTTGAAGTTCCTATCAGGTTCGCGGTAACCTCATCATAGGAACTTCAAATTCAAAGCCGCACTAGAATCAATAAGTTGCTAGAGCTCCTTTGATTCCGAAGTTCGCATCGGAGGGGCCGCAATAGCTTGCGAACTTCGGAATCGGAGCTCTAGATCTCGAATGCGCCATAGGCCGGCGCCCCGTTGCGGACTACTGGCCGGGAGATTCGCGCGATCCGCAAATTATTCGTGGTGCCGGCCTCGCCGAACGGAATGCCGCCGACGATAATCAGCTGTGTTCCCTCGGGGGCAATTCCCTCGCGCTCCGCCGTTGCGCTTGCGCGCGCGATCATTTCCTCGTAGCTCGCGATGTCCTCGGAGAAGACGCTGTGGGTTCCCCACAGCACGTTCAGGCGCCGTGCGATTTCGTCACGCGGCGTCAGCGCGATGATCGGCGCAGCCGGACGCCACCGCGCGATACGCGCCGCGGTCGCCCCGCTATAGGTGAAGGCGGCAATCACCGCATGGTCGAGTTGATCGGCGACATCGGCGGCGCTCTTCGAGACCACTTCGGACGGGATCGCATCGATGCCGATATCGATCGCGTTCACGAACGATCGGTAGAGCCGGTGAGTCTCGGTCTTGCGGATGATCCGGTCCATCACCTCGACGGACTCCACGGGATAATCGCCGACCGCGGATTCGGCAGACAACATCACGGCGTCGGCGCCATCATAGATGGCGGTCGCGACATCGGATGCTTCGGCGCGGGTCGGCGTCGGCGACGACACCATCGATTCCAGCATTTGGGTTGCGACGATCACGGGCTTCATCGCCACGCGGCACAGCTGGACGATCTGCTTTTGCCAGCCCGGCACTTCCTCGCAGGGTATCTCGACGCCGAGATCGCCGCGCGCGACCATGATGCCGTCGGCGGCCGCGACGATGCTCGAAATCTGCGCCAGCGCGGTTGGCTTCTCGATCTTGGCCATCAGCGCCGCGCGGCTGCCGATCAGGTCTCGCGCGGCTGTGATATCGGCGGCCGTTTGCACGAACGACATGGCAACCCAGTCGACCCCGAGGTCCAGTCCCAGTTCGAGGTCGCGGCGGTCCTTTTCGGTGATCGGCGAGATCGCGAGGATGCTGTCCGGCAGATTGACGCCCTTGCGGTCGCGCAGCGTGCCGCAGTTCAGCGCGCGGGCCGTCATCACGTTGCCGCGAACCTCCTCGATCCGCAGGCGAACGCGGCCGTCGTCGATCAGAAGCCCGTGCCCGGCAGACGCCGCGTCGAAAATCTCCGCGTGAGGCAGCGGAATGTGACGGTCGCCGGCTGTCTCTCCAGCGGTGAACGAGACGAGATCGCCGAAGGCAAGGTGGCGCTCACCGCCCGGAATGCGGCCCAGACGGATCTTGGGACCTTGCAGGTCCTGGAGCACGGCGATCGGCCGTCCATGCTTTCGCTCCAGCGCCCGCAACGCGCGATGCACGGCGATGTGATCGGCGCGTTCGCCGTGGCTGAAATTCATCCGGAACACGTCGACGCCGGCGAGAAACAGATTTTCGAGCACGTCGGGCGCCGCGCTGCTGGGGCCGACGGTGGCAACAATCTTGGCTTTGCGTTGCCGATGCATGGTGGTGTGCCTGTCGCGAAAGAGGAATCAAACGATCAAGATCGCCCGAAAGTCGTTGACGTTGGTCATGGTCGGTCCCGTCACCACGCCGTCACCCAGGCTTTCGAAGAAGGAATGCGCATCGTTGCGCGCCAGGCTCAGTTTCGGATCGAGCCCCAACCGGCACGCCCTCGCCTGGCTATCCGGTAGCCAGATGGCGCCGGCGATCTCCTCGACGCCGTCGATCCCGTCGGTATCGCCTGCGATCGCGAAGATGTGTGGATGGCCGTCGACCGCGATGCCAAACGCCAGCAGGAACTCGCTGTTGCGGCCGCCGCGTCCCTCGCCGCGCACCGTCACCGTCGTCTCGCCGCCCGACAACAGCACGCAAGGCGGCACCATTGGTTCGGCGTGGTCGGCGATCTGGCGCGCAATGCCGGCCAATGCCGTTCCGACATGCCGCGCCTCGCCTTCGAGGCGATCGCTGAGCAGACGTGGCGTGATATTCGCCCCGCGCGCGACGTCCGCCGCTGCCTGCAACGATTTACGCGGCGCGGCAATGATGTGGGTTTCGACGCCGGCAAGGTGCGGATCCCCCGGCTTGATGCTTTCACCGCGGCCGGAGGCGAGCAGCCGTTGCAGCGCCGGCGAGACGGAGATGCCGAAGTGTTCGAGAACCGCCATCGCATCGGCGCACGTCGTCGGATCGGCAACCGTCGGGCCGGAGGCGATGTCGGCGGGACTGTCGCCGGGAACGTCGGAAATCAGAAGGCCAACGACCTTGGCCGGATAGCAGGCGGCGGCGAGACGGCCGCCGGCGAGCGCGTTGACATGGCGGCGGACGCAATTGATCTCACCGATGGTCGCGCCCGACCGCAATAACTTCTCGTTGAGATCTGCGAGCTCGTCGAACGCCAGGCCCGCAATCGGAGACGTCAGCAGCGCCGAGCCGCCGCCCGACAGCAGCACGAGGACGAGGTCGTGCTGCGACAGATCGGACACCAGCTCGAGAATTCGTTGCGCCGCGCGATCGCCGGCCCGGTCGGGAACGGGATGCGACGCTTCGACTACTTCGATCCGCTGGCACGCGGCGCCGTGGCCATAACGGGTCACGACCATTCCCTCGAGCGGACCGTCCCAATGCGCCTCGACCGCAGCCGCCATCGAGGCGGCGGCTTTGCCGGCACCGACAACGATGGTGCGTCCCTTCGGCCGCGGCGGCAGATGGGCCGGCACGCATCGTGCGGGCGCGGCGGCATCGATAGCCGCCTGGAGCATGTCCCGCAGAAAGCGGCGATGATCGATGGTCACGGCGCGTACCGCCCCCGCCAACTATCGGCCGCCGATCTCGTGACCTGCCGACAATTCCAGCGCCTTCACCATCGCCGAGTGATCCCAGGCCTTGCCGCCATGGGCGGCGCAGGCATTGAAAAGCTGCTGCGCGGTGGCGGTCGAGGGCAACGAAATCCCGAGTGCACGAGCACCTTCGAGCGCGAGGTTGAGGTCCTTCTGGTGCAATTCGATCCGGAAGCCCGGCTCGAAGTTGCGCTTCACCATGCGCTCGCCATGCACCTCGAGAATACGCGAGGACGCGAAGCCGCCCATCAAGGCTTGCCGCACCAGCGCCGGATCGGCACCCGCTTTCGACGCGAACAAAAGCGCCTCGCCGACTGCCTCGATCGTCAGCGCCACAATGATCTGATTGGCGACCTTGGTGGTCTGGCCATCGCCATTGCCACCGACGAGCGTGACGTTCTTTCCCATCAGCGCAAACAGCGGCTTGACCTTGTCGAATACCGCCTGCGCGCCGCCGACCATGATGGTCAGTGAGGCGGCCTTTGCGCCGACCTCGCCGCCGGAGACCGGCGCATCGAGATAGTCGGCGCCGAGCGCATTGACCCGTTTGGCAAACTCCTTCGTCGCCAGCGGCGAAATCGAACTCATGTCGACGACGATCTTGCCCTTCGACAATCCCTCCGCGACCCCGTTGCGGCCGAACAGCGCGGCTTCCACATGCGGCGTGTCCGGCACCATCAGGATGACGATTTCGGCTTTCTGCGCGACTTCCTTGGCCATATCGCACGCAACCGCGCCGGCCGCGATGAGGTCCTTCGGCAGCGCTGCGATGTCGTGCAGGAACAGGCGGTGTCCGGCTGCCTGCAAGTGACCCGCCATGGGACGCCCCATGATTCCGAGCCCGATAAAACCGATGTCGGTCATGCGATCTGTCTCCGTTTTGAAAATCAGGCGCGCGCCATCCACGGGGCGCACCAGTCGAGCCCTTCGCTCGCGGTGGTCTTCGGCTTGTATTCGCAGCCGATCCACCCCGAGTAGCCGAGCTCGTCGAGGTAGCGAAACAGGAAGTCGAAATTGATCTCGCCGGTGCCCGGCTCGTTGCGGCCGGGATTGTCGGCAAGCTGAACGTGCGCGATCCGGTCGAGATGCTTCTTCATGGTGGGAGCGAGATCGCCCTCCATGATCTGCATGTGATAGATGTCGTACTGGATGAACAGATTGTCGGAACCGACATCGGCGATGATCTGCCGCGCCTGCTCGGTCCCCGACAGGAAAAATCCGGGAATGTCGCGCGTGTTGATCGGCTCGATCAACAGGCGGATGCCGTGATCGGCGAGCGCGTGCGCGGCGAAACTCAGGTTCTCGACCAAGGTCTCGCGCAGCTCTGCGGCGTCAGCACCCGCCGGCGCGACACCTACAAGACAATTGAGCTGGCGACACTCCAGCGCCCTGGCATAGTCGACGGCCCGCTTCACGCCATCGCGGAATTCGGCGACGCGGTTGGGCAGGATGGCGATGCCGCGCTCGCCCGCGGCCCAGTCGCCCGCCGGCAGATTGTGCAGCACCTGGGTAAGACCGTATTGCGAGAGCTTCTCGCGCAGCACGGCTTTTTCGAATTCATACGGGAACAGAAATTCCACGCCGGAAAAACCCGCCTCCTTCGCCGCCGCAAAGCGCTCGAGAAACGGGCGCTCGGTGAAAAGCATCGTGAGGTTCGCGGCGAATTTCGGCATCATCGGGTCCCGGTTGATGGTGTGATCCGATCATCATTCGCGCGAGGGCGGCGAACAACCGAACGCTATTTGTTTCTCACGATGCGGAAACAAGTCGGAGATCCTCCGCGATATCAACGCGTTGGATTCTTCTCATGCTGGAAATCAAATGCAGCGCGGTCCGGCCTGCGCGCGCCAATGAACGTCACCCGCGAAAGGCTGCCTCGGCCCCCATCTGCAACGGCGAACGCGAATCCGATCGCAAGATTGATGTAAGGAAAACTCTCGCCGTCGTCGTCAATCAGCCCTTGAAGCGGCAGCGGCGCGCTCCCTTTTTTGGATTTGTGCACCGGCGATGACCTTGAAGACGCAGCGAAATTTCCGGTTGGCTGACATCGGTCGATAAATCGCTTGCATTCTGGTATCTATTATACCAGTATTGGGTCGGCGGCGAAGGTGAGAGCTCGCCGCCAGGTTTTCCCTCCCGATAACTTTAAGCCTCGGTTTTACCGAGGCTTTTCTTTTTTCTGGCCCAGCACTGGTTACGGAGCCCGAGTCGCCGGTGGTCCCTACCTGCATACCCGTCTTGCATTTTGGAATATTGTATACCAATCTTTCAGTTGAAGTGCGGCTTCGAGCGGAAGGAAACGAGGCGGCGAAAAGTAGCCGCGTTTGCTTTCGCGGCCGCACGATCACAAGCTGACGAGGACAACGGTGAAACACTGGATACGCTATCGCCATCGCGGTGAAGCCGGTTTTGGAACGCTCGATGGAGACACCATTCTCCAACACGTCGGCAACATGTTCGAGGCGCCGCAGGCAAGCGGCCGCAAGATCGCGCGCAATGAAGTCGAGTTGGTCGCGCCGACGACCCCCTCCAAGGTCATCGCGCTGTGGAACAATTTCCACGCGCTCGCTGCCAAGCTCGCCGTTCCCGAGCCGGTCGAGCCGCTGTATCTCTTGAAAGCCCCTACTTCTGTAACCGCGCCGGAAGCCGTGATCGCGCGGCCGGCGGCATATGACGGCAAGATCGTCTATGAAGGTGAACTCGGCATCGTCATCGGCCGCATTTGCCACGGCGTCACACCGGAAGACGCCGCCGCGCACATCTTCGGCTACACTTGCGTGAACGACGTCACGGCCGCCGACATCATCGCCAAGGACAAGACCTTCGCGCAGTGGGCGCGCGCCAAGAGTTTCGATGGCTTCTGTCCGTTCGGACCAGTCGTCGCAACGGGTGTCGATCCGTCATCGCTCGCTGTTCGCACTCTGCTCGATGGCGTCGAGCGCCAGTCCTATCCGATCGCCGACATGATCTTCAGCGCGCAAGAGCTCGTCAGCAAACTGTCGCACGACATGACGTTGTTGCCGGGCGACCTGATCTGCTGCGGCACCTCGCTCGGCGTCGGTAGCATCAAAGGCCCCTCCAACCTGATTACCGTCGCGATCGATGGCATCGGCGAGTTGCGCAACGAGCTTCGCCAGTAACGCGACACCCGCCAGCCGCTCGGAATATGCCCGTCTTCGGATCGACCTCGAAGCCAAGCAGCTTGACCGGAATGTGTCCCCGATCGTGATACATCGCCACGACCGCGTCGTATTGGCCGTCCTTTGATTCCAACATTCGCAAAAGTGACTGCTGCGATGGGATGCGAATGTTGGAATCGGACCACTGATTAGAACGGCAACAGCACGTCCATGACCTGGCTGCCGTAGCGCGGCTGCTGGATGTCGCTGATTTCGCCGTGGCCGCCATAGGCGATGCGGGCCTGCGCGATCTTCGAGGAGTCGATGGTATTGTCGCTCTGGATATCTTCCGGCCGCACGATGCCGGCGACGATCAGCTCGCGCTTTTCGTAATTGACGCGGATCTCCTGCTTACCCTCGACCACGAGATTGCCGTTCGGCAACACCTGGGTGACGACCGCGGCGACGTTGGTCTGCAACGTTTCCTGGCGCACGATCGACCCCTTGCCGTCGGTCTGCATCAGCCCGTCAGCGTTCAGGAACCGTCCGGGCAGGACGGATTGGGCGCGCTGGCCGAACAGGCTGGAGCCGAGAAAGCCTGTGATACCGGAATCTTCAGTGGCGATGCGCTGGCGCTGGGTTTCGTTCGCAAAGTTGGCCTGGTCGGTGATGTTGACGGTCACCGTCAGCAGGTCGCCGATCTGGTGCGCACGCTGATCCTTGAAGAAGGAGCGCGACCCGTTTCGCCAGAGAGAGTTCGGATTGTAGGACACCGTCTCCGGCTTCGGCATCGGCATCTGCACCGGCTTGTAGCCCGGCTGCGTCGTCGGGTTCTCGATTGCCGACAGCTTCGGCTCTTCGCCGACCTGGGAAAGCCGGTCGATGCCCGCACAGCCCGTGGTGATGCTGACGACGGTCAGCATGGTCCCCGCAAGCGCGATACGTCTGAACTTTGAAATCAACATTACATTTACTCTGCTCTTGAGGTCGTCTGCGCGCTATTACCGCCGGCTACGGAAACGGATGCCTCTGTTTGGGCCGCGCCGGTCGAGGCGGTGGTATCGGCGAGATAGCGGGGCATTGCGATCGAGATCGCGACCTTGTCGCGGCCGACAACGGTACCGGAGATGGTGCGCTTGGATTGCAGGTTGAGTACGGTGACGGTGTCGCCTTCGGTGCCGGTATCGACGGCCTTGCCGCGTGCGGTGATGTAAATGCCGGCGGTTTCGTAGATCAGCGTGACATTGTCGTCCTTCTGCACGAGATCCGGCTTGCTGATATCGGCGACGTGCAGCGCCTGGCCGGCGCGGAGCGGCCTGCGCATCTGCATGCCGACGGTGCGGCCGCGCACGGCGGCGTCGCTGCCCATTTCGGCTTTCGGACGCCGCTCGACGACGACGTCGGACGCCTTCAGCACGTCGGCTCGGTCAACGTTGCGGGTCAGGACCGCTGCATCGAACATTTCGACGGCAATTCCGGAGAAGCGCAGGCGCGTGCGCGCGCTGTTGTTGTCGTTGCTTATTTCGAAGGTGACGTCGAAGCGTCCGCTGCGCGGATCGTAGTGTGAGCGGACCGGCTGCATGACCCCGTTGTTCCATGCGTCCAGGCGCACGTCCTGCACGTCGCGGTCGAAGGTCAAATTGAGATTGGCCGCATCGCCAAGTCCGCTGCGATGTTCGATCGCATGCGCTACCCGGGATTCGATCTCCTTGGCGTCGATGGTGCGCGCCAGCCGCGTGACCGTCACCGACTTGATGCCCCTGGTGTCGACGCCGATCACCTGATGGGCCTGGAGCACGCCGATGACCTGGTCGGTCGCAAGTGTTCCGATCGTGCCGAGGTCGGGCGAGCGGTAGATCGCGATCTGTGCCGCCGTTCCGGCGTTGTCGACCATGTCGCCGACATGCACGATGTCGCCCTCGACAGTCACCTGCGCGCGAAGCACCGGCGCCGCGAGGATATCCTCCTTGGCCTGCCCCCATGCGAGCGAGGGGGCTGCCACCAGAAGGGCTGCGACGAGGATCGAGCGTACCATCATCATCACCTCCCTTAGCGGAACAACGCGGTCGCGGACTGCATCATCTGGTCGGCGGCGGTGATCACCTTGCCATTCATCTCATATGCGCGCTGGGCGGCGATCAGGTTGGACATTTCCGAGACGACGTCGACGTTGGCGTTTTCGAGGCTGCCCTGGTTGATGGTGCCGTAGCCCACAAGGGTGGCGATGCCGTCCTGCGGCGTTCCGGAAGCCGGTGTGTCGGTGAAGTTGTTGTTGCCGACCGGCAGCAAGCCGCCTTTGTTGACGAAACGTGTCAGGCCGATCTGGCCGATGAGCGTCGACGTCGTCGTCGCCTGTCCGGGCAGCTGCACGGAGACCTGACCCTGGGCGTTGACGGTGAGGCCCGTCGCATTTTGCGGGATCGTGATGGTCGGCTGAACCGGATTGCCCTGCGCATTGACGACGCGCCCCGTGTTGTCCATCTGGAACGTGCCGTCGCGGGTATACTGGAACGTGCCGTCCGGCATCAGGATCTTGAAGAAGCCGTCGCCGGTGATGGCGAGATCGAGATCGTTGCCGGTCTGCGACAGCGTGCCCTGCGTCATGGCCCGCGGCGTTCCCACTACCTTGACGCCGCCGCCGATGTCGACGCCGATGGGAAGAATGGTGCCCTGTTGCGAGGCCTGCGCGCCGACCCGGGCGATGTGCTGATAGATTAGGTCCTGGAAATCCGCGGTCTGCTTCTTGTAACCGGTGGTCTGCAGGTTCGCGATGTTGTTCGAGATGACCTGGACCATCAGTTCCTGGGCCGCCATCCCGGTCGCAGCGGTATGAAGTGCTTGCATGGGTCGTCTCCTTAAGCCGGCACGTCAGCAAGCTGCTGAATGGCGGTCTTCTGCAGCTCTGCCTGTTGGTTCATCATGTTTGCGACCGCGGCGTAGGTGCGGGAGACTTCCATCATCTGGCTCATCTCGGCGACCGCGTTGACGTTCGATTTCTCGATATAGCCCTGCTGCACCGTGGACTTGATGTCCGGTTGTGGCGTGCCGGCATCGCCGGCGGTGTAGAGATTGAGGCCTTCCTTCAGCATCTTCTGTGCGTTGGTGAAGCTGACGAGGCGAAGCTTGCCGCGCACCGAATCCACCCGGTCGTTGCCTTGGATCACCGTGATGGTGCCGTCGGGCGTGATGCTGATGTCGTGGTCGGTCTGCTGAAAGGCGATCGGGCCGTTGGCTCCCAGAACCTGATTGCCGGCCGCCGTCACGAGCTGACCCTGGGGGTTGATCTGCAAGCCGCCGTCGCGGGTGTAGCGCTCGCCGCCTGCCGTCTGCACGGCCAGGAAAGCGGAGCCGCTGATGGCGATATCGAGCGGATTTTTGGTTAATTCGGCCGCGCCTTCCGTCATGTCGCGGTAGGTGCCGCGGTCCTGCACGAAGCTGACGCGGCGGTCGCCGCCGACGAAATTGTCTTCGCGCGCAGGCGTGTTGAGATATTGCTCAAACAGCGTTTTGTCGGCCTTGTAGCCCGTGGTGTTCACGTTAGCGATATTGTTGGCAATCACGTCGAGCTGCCGCTCGAGCGCAGTTTGCCGCGATAGTCCGACGAGAAGCGCATTCTCCATCGCAAGATTCTCCCCTCAAATGATCCGGCGGCGATGCCCTCCCAGGCGGCGTTCGGATCCTTCGAACCGTCAAAGGCTCTCCCAAGCCCGCGCGGTTCGCTCTCAATCAGAGCGAAAGCCGTGCCAATCCGGAAAACGAAATTATTTCAGATGGTTGGCCGATCGGGAGAGGCGTTTGAGGGCGGCAATAAGGTCTTGTTGACCATGTTTGCCCGGCAACTTTTTCCCAGTGGACGCGCAAAAGAAAGCATCCGTTAACCATTATTACCTTAGCGTTCAAAATCGAACGCAGGACGTGCCGCGTGTATCGCGTGAGTCTGGTCGCCTGTCGGCAACGAATTGTTTTCCTGACGGCGGAGCGGCCCTGACGATGGCAGACAACGAAGCGGAAGGCGCAGCCGAAGCAGCCGAAGCGCCTGCACCCAAAGGCAAGCTCAAGTTGATCCTGGCCGTCGTCGCCGTGCTCGCGACCGCCGGCGGCGGGGCGACGTGGTTTTTCCTCCTGCGGCACCACGATAAGGGAGCGCATGCGGAGGCGGTTGCACCGCCGCCGAAGCCGCCGACCTATGTCGAAGTACCCGACATGCTCGTCAACCTGATCGGCCTGCCCGGGGAGCGGGTGCAATATCTCAAGGCCAAGATCGTCCTCGAAGTCAAAGAGGAGAAGCAGGCCGAGGCGATCAAGCCGTCGCTGCCGCGCGTGACCGACATCTTCCAGACCTATTTGCGCGAACTGCGTCCCTCCGATCTCAACGGATCGGCCGGATTGTTCCGCCTCAAGGAGGATCTGACGCGGCGGGTCAACGCCGCGGTCGCACCGAACCAGGTCAGCGCGGTGCTGTTCAAGGAAGTCGTTATCCAGTGACGATGCGGAGTTAGTACCGCCGATCTGAAGTCCCTGTACCACAAGCGGAGAATTCGATCAGGGACTTCAGATCGACGAAGCGGTACTAGAACTAATAAGTTTGCTAGTGCCCATGACCTTCCGAAGTTCGTGAAGGTGGGTGCTGCGAGAGAGTACGAACTTCGGAAGGTGGGCACTAGAAAAAATGGCAGGCAACGATCCAGTCGACCAGGATGCGATAGCTGCGCAATGGGAAGCGCAGCTTGACTCGCAGGATCCGGCCGAAGCCGCCGCCGAAGCGGAATCCAACGAGCTGTCCGAAACCATGGCCCTGCAATGGGCGGCCATGGTCGAGGACGGCAGCCGCGACTTTGGCACCGGCAAGAACGGCGGCGAGCGCGTTCTGTCGCAGGAGGAAATCGACAACCTGCTGGGTTTCAATGTCGGCGAGGTCAATCTCGACGACAATTCCGGCATTCGCGCCATCATCGATTCGGCGATGGTCTCCTACGAGCGCTTGCCGATGCTGGAAATCGTCTTCGACCGCCTGGTGCGGCTGATGACGACTTCCTTGCGTAACTTCACCTCCGACAACGTCGAAGTCTCGCTCGACCGCATCACCTCGGTCCGCTTCGGCGATTACATGAACTCGATCCCGCTGCCGGCCGTGCTGTCCGTGTTCAAGGCCGAGGAGTGGGAAAACTTCGGGCTCGTCACGGTCGATTCCAGCCTGATCTACTCGATGATCGACGTCCTGCTTGGCGGCCGCCGCGGCCAGACCTCGATGCGCATCGAGGGACGTCCTTACACCACGATCGAAACCAATCTCGTCAAGCGCCTGGTCGAAGTGGTGATGACGGACGCCGAACAGGCGTTCCGGCCGCTGTCGCCCGTGACCTTCACGATCGACCGCCTTGAAACCAATCCGCGCTTTGCCGCCATCAGCCGCCCTGCCAATGCCGCGATCCTGGTTCGCCTGCGCATCGACATGGAAGACCGCGGCGGCAACATCGAATTGCTGCTTCCTTATGCAACCATCGAACCGATCCGCAACGTGCTGTTGCAGATGTTCATGGGCGAAAAATTCGGCCGCGACCCGATCTGGGAAGGCCATTTCGCGACCGAAGTGGCGCAGGCCGAGATTTCCGTCGATGCCGTGCTCTACGAAGCCGACATTCCGCTCAAGCAGCTCATGAAGCTGAAGGTGGGCGACACCCTGCCGCTGGAGATGCGGGCCGACGCGCTGGTTGCCGTGCGCTGCGGCAGCGTGACGCTCACCGAGGGGCGGATGGGTCGGGTCGGCGACCGCGTCGCCATCCGCGTCGCCAAGCAATTGCGCAAGCCGAATACGACATTCGCCATGTTCGAGAAGGCCGACGAGCAGACCAAGATGATGGAGGCCCCATGAGCCATTCGCTCGGAATCGTGATTGAGAGCCTTGTTGCGGTTTTGCTTATGGTCACGATCGCTTACTGCATGTTGTTGAACAAGCGCCTCCAGCGGCTGAAGGCCGACGAGCATTCGCTGAAAGCGACCATTGGCGAACTGATTACCGCGACCGAAATAGCGGAACGCGCGATCGGCGGCCTCAAGCTTACGGTGCGCGACGTCAACGAGAACCTCGGCGCCAAGCTGACCGCGGCGACCGCGATGTCGGAGCAGTTGAGGAAACAACTCGGCGAATGCGACAACGTGGTCCGCCGCCTCTCCAGGATCACGAGCGCTGCGCGTCCTTCCACGGCCGCGGCCGAGCCGGAACCAGCAAGCCCGCCGATGCCTGCGCCGGTCTCGCAAGCCAAGGCGCTGGCAGCGGCCGCTCAGGCATTTTCCGAACGTAAGAGGTCCAACGGGCTGGCTGCATGAAACCGTTTCGTAACATTCGCGTCCTTCCCGTTGTTCTGGTTGCCGTCTTCGGTCTTGCGGTCCTGAAGATTGCGGGCCTCGTGCTCGATGGCGGATATGTCTTCGACTATCGGCCGGATTCGACCCAGCCGTCCTGGGCGCAGGCGACCATCAACTTTCCGGGCCGCAGCTATGCCGACGCTTCCGACATCACCGGCTCGGTCGAGAAGCAGAAAGAGAAGCCGAAGGAAGAGGCCAAGCCGGAGGTGGCAAAGGCCGAAACCACGAAGGAGGCTGAGCCTGCACAGCCGGTTTCGGCGTCCGAGCGCGCCATCCTCGAGCGGTTGCAGGCGCGGCGTCAGGAACTCGAGACGCGGGCGCGCGAGATCGATATTCGCGAGAGCCTGTTGAAGGCCTCGGAAAAGCGCGCCGAAGGCCGGGTCGAGGAAATGAAGGCCATCGAGTCCCGCATTACCGGCGCCGAAAAGCAGAAGGCCGACGACGCAGCCGCGCGCTTCAAGGGCATCATCACCATGTATGAAGGCATGAAGCCGAAGGACGCCGCCAAGGTCTTCGATCGGCTGGAAATGCCGGTGCTGTTCGAAATCGCCTCGCACATCGCCCCGCGCAAGATGGCCGATAGTCTCGGCCAGATGTCGCCCGATGTCGCCGAACGGCTCACGGTCGAGATGGCGCACCGGGCAGGCGGCGACAAGTCCAGCTCCGATGCCGATCTTCCGAAGATCGAAGGGAAGGTCATGCAACCGCAGAAGGTCAATTAACGGGGATATTTAACAAGTCCTTAAATTGCCGATCCTAGTGTTCCGGGTCTGACATTCGCACGGTGTTGCGGCGAGGGTTTTGCGAATGTCAGAACCTGAGGAACACCAGCAAAATAGGATCGCGGCTCTGGATTTGACATTCGTAAATGGATTCGCGGCGTTATCGGATGAATGTCAAATCCACCGCACTGAATTCAAACGCGGGTGGATGCGCGATCTCGCGATCGGGACGAACTGGAAGACTTGAGAAGCGAATGGCGCGAATGGCTGCCGCTGGATTTTGGTCGCGAGTGCGCGGTTGCCTGCGCGCGATCCGGCTTGGGCGTGCGCGATCTTCGCCTCGCGCCGCAGGTTTTCTATTTGGCGCGTTGGTCTATCTCGCTTTTTCGACGCCGGGCTTCGCGGCTGATGCGGTCAATGCGGAAGCTTCGTTCACGTCGGCCGGTGGCTTTGCCCGGCTCGTGATCAAATTTGACGAAGACGTCAGCTCGGAAGTTGTGACGGCCGGATCGATCGTCGTGATCCGGTTCGAGCGGCCGGTCGATATTTCCGTCGACCGACTCGGCGAGGCGGTGCCCGACTATGTCGGTGCCGCGCGCCGCGACCCGGATGGTTCGGCGATCCGCCTGTCGCTGTCGCGCAGGGTAAAGATCAACACCATGACCGCCGGCGAACGGTTGTTCGTCGACCTGCTGCCGGATTCCTGGAAAGGGCCGCCACCAAGCCTTCCTGAGGAGGTCGTGCGTGAGCTCTCCGAGCGCGCCCGCGCGGCCGAGCGCGAACTCCGCCAGGAGCGGGCGTTGTCGGAAGCCAAGAAGCGCACCCCGGTGCGCGTGCGCGCCTTGGTTCAGCCGACCTTCGTGCGCTTTGTTTTCGAAATGCCCGACCGTGTCGGCGTGTCCTCGGTGCTGAACGAGCAGAAGCTGAAACTGCTCTTCAGCAAGGCGCTGACGTTCGATCTGGCGGATGCCAAGATCTCGGCGCCGCCCAACGTGGCCTCGATCACCCAGAAGATCGAAGGCGAGACCGCCGTGGTTGAACTTACCATGGTCGGCGACGTCGACGTCCACTCGTTCCGCGAAGACAAGAACTACATCATCGATGTTGCCTTCCAGCAGCCCGACAAGGCGCTGCTGCCCCAGGCTGCCAATGCCGCGCGCGCCCCGCCGGTGCAAACGGCCGAAAAGACGCAAGCTGCCGCTCTACCGGTGACGCCTGCTGTCGCGCCGGTTCCGGCAGCCCCTGCAGCGGTCACGCCTCCCGTAGCCGAGAAGCCGATGACGGCTGAGAAGTCCGTGACTGTGCCGCAGCCGGCGCCAGCCGAGAAGCCGCTAGCGGCCGAAAAGCCGGTGGCTCTGCCGCCACCGCAACAGGTGGCCGAAGCTCCAAATCCGCAAGCGCCCGCCGAACCCGGCGTCGCACCTGCGCCGAAAGCGGCGGCCGCGCCCGAAGTCGCCAAACCCGCGCCGGCCCCAAGCGAAACACCGGCCAGGGCCGCAGAGGCTCCGCCGAAGAACATGCAGGCCGCGCCGGCGCCGGCCGAAGCCAAGCCGCAGCCAGATGCCGCCACTGTCGCCGTGATCCGCGACAGCGAAGGGCTGCATCTGAGCTTCCCGATGCCGACCGGCACAGCCGCAGCGCTGTTTCGCCGCGCCAATACGCTGTGGCTGATGCTGGATTCAAAGAAGCCGATCAACCTCGATCCGGTCCGAGGGCAGGGCGGTGCGGCGGTGGCCGATGTCAGCATTGTGCCGCTGGAAAAAGGACAGGCGGTCCGCTTCCGCCTCAACCGGCCGCAGCTGCCTTCGATTTCCGGCGAAGACCTTGCCACCGGCACCATTTGGACCGTCACCTTTGCCGATACGGTGACGACACCGTCGCAGGCGCTGTCGGCGATCAGGAACATCGCAGACCCGGCGATTGCCAACGTCACAGTGCCGCTGAAGCAGGCAGGCAGCCTCCATCGCTTCAAGGATCCCGACGTCGGCGACACGCTGTTCGTCGTGACGGCAAGGCCCCCGGCGCGCGGCTTCATCAGACGGCAGGATTTCGTCGAACTGTCGCTGCTCGAGTCGATCCATGGCGTTGCCATTCGCCCGAAATCCGACGATGTGACGGCCGATGTGGGACCCGACAAGGTCGTCCTGGGCAGGCCCGGCGGCCTGACATTGTCGCCCGCCGACAACGGCGTCGAGCGTGCGCCCACGGCGGTGCGGCCGATTTTCGATCTCGGCGAATGGCGCAGGAACAAGGAAGGCAATTTCAGCGAGCGGGTGGATGCCTTGATGCAGGCCGTTGGTGCAGCGGCCACCGCCGGAGCCGAGCAACGCATGGCGGCGCAGGTCGACCTTGCCCGCTTCTACATGGCGCGCCGGATGTATCCGGAAGCGGTCGGCGTGCTCAATCTGGCGCTGGCCGACGCGAAAGCCGGCACGGAGGATCCGGCCGCGCTGATCGTTCACTCGCTGGCATCGATCCTGATGGGGCGCCCCGAACGCGGGCTGAAGGATCTCGCCAGCCCGGTGATCGGGAGCAACTACGACTCGCAGCTCTGGAAGGCGATGGCGAGCGCGCGCCAGGGAAAATGGGCGGACGCGCGCGAGAAATTCAAGAGCACCGAATTCGCCGTGACGTCGCTGCCGATCGATCTGCAGCGAATCGTGATCGTCGAAGCGATGCACGCCTCGATCGAGGTCAAGGATTATCCCGGCGCAGCCAAGCGCGCCAGCGAACTGGAAGTGATCGGCGCCCTGCCGGAGCAGGTGGGGGAGGTTGCCGTGCTGCGCGGCCGGCTCGACGAAGGCCTTGGTCACGACAAGGATGCGTTCGATGAATTCAAGCGCGCGGTTGCCTCGTCCGATCGCCAGGCCGAGACCGAAGCAAGGCTTCTGCTCGTCGCCTTGAAGCAAAAGCGCGACGAGATCAGTCAGGAAGACGCGCTGCGCGAGCTGGAGACGCTTTCGGTCATCTGGCGCGGCGACGCGCTAGAGGTGCAGGCGCTTGAAGGACTGGCGAAGATCTATGCCGAAACCGGGCGCTTTGCCGACTCCTTCGCCGCGGTGCGCACCGCCAACCGCCTGGCGCCCAATCTGGAGATCGCCCGCCAGGGCCAGGATGCCGCGTCGGCCTTGTTTGCGCAGCTCTTCCTCGGAAAGAAGGGCGACGATCTCCCGCCGATCGACGCGCTCGGCATGTTCTACGAATACCGCGACCTGACGCCGATCGGCCGGCGCGGCGACGAGATGATCCGCCGCCTCGCTGACCGTCTGGTGGCCGTCGACCTGCTCGACCAGGCGGCCGAACTCCTGCAATACCAGGTCGACAAGCGGCTCGAAGGTGCCGCGCGCGCGCAGGTCGCCGCGCGCCTTGCGATGGTCTATCTCACCAACCACAAGCCGGAGCGGGCGATCGACGCCCTTCGCTCGACCCGGATTGCGGATCTTTCAGGTGAGTTGCGGCAGCAGCGCCTGTTGCTGGAGGCGCGGGCGCAAAGCGACGTCGGACGGCACGATCTCGCGCTCGACATCATTTCCAATATCCCCGGCCGCGAAGCGATCCGGCTGCGCTCGGATATCTACTGGGCGGCGCGGCAATGGCGCCAGTCTGCCGAACAGATCGAACTCTATTACGCCGATCGCTGGCGCGACTTCCGGCCGTTGAACTCGTCGGAGAAGAGCGACGTCATCCGGGCGGTCGTCGGTTACGCGCTCGCCGAAGACGCCATCGGGATGGCGCGCTTTCGCGAAAAATACCTGCCATTGATGAATTCGCCCGAGGACCGGGCGGCCTTCGAGGTTGCGAGCAAGCCGGTCGATTCCACCGGGGCCGACTTCACCCAGATCGCCAAGATGGCGGCAAGCGTCGATACGCTGGAAGGTTTCCTGCGTGACATGAAGACGCGCTACCCCGACGCGACGGCGCACGCCAGTCCGCCGAAGACCGATCCGACGCCGACCGGGTCGCTGCCCGCTATTGTTGGAACAAAGATCTCCGGAACCAGGCAGGCCAAAGCCGCAAAGCAAGAGGCGGCGAAGTAAGAGGCGGCGAAGCGGACGGGAACTTCCGAACCGCAGCACTACCCTCCGCTGTAGCTCTGTACCAGGCTGCCGGCAACCAGCGACCAGCCGTCGATCAGCACGAAGAAGATCAGCTTGAAGGGCAGGGACACGGTCACCGGCGGCAGCATCATCATGCCCATCGACATCAAGACCGAGGCGACAACCATATCGATGATCAGGAACGGCAGGAACAGGAGGAAGCCGATCTCGAAGGCGCGCTTCAATTCGGAGATCATGAAAGCCGGCACCAGGATGCGCAGCGACAGATCCTCGGGAGTCGCCGGCAAGGGCTCGCCGGACATGTCCTGAAACAGTTTCACGTCCTTCTCGCGGACGTTCTTCAGCATGAAGCCGCGCAGCGGCACGGATGCACGCTGCAAGCCCTCCTCGACGCTGATCTGGTTGGCAATCAGCGGCTTGATTCCATCGTCATAGGATTTCTCCAAGACCGGTCCCATCACGAACGCGGTCAGGAACATTGCGAGCGCAATGATGACGGTGTTCGGCGGCGCGGTTGCGGTGCCGAGCGCGGTGCGCAGCAGCGACAGCACGACCACGATACGCGTGAACGACGTCATCATGATCAGGATCGACGGTGCGATCGACAGCACCGTGAGCAGGGCGATCAGCTGGATCGCGCGCTCGGTCACGCCGCCATTGCCCTGGCCGCCAAGATTGATGCTGATGTCCTGCGCCCATGCCGGCGCGGCCAGCAGGCTGGCGGCTAACAGAGTGGCTAAAAATAAAACTCTACGCGGAGGGCCTGCGGCCCTCACGAAGGATTCTTTGGCCGGCCGAGCAGGGAGGCCATTTCGTCTTCGAGGTTGTCAAACCCGCCCTTGCCCGGCGCCTGCATAGGCGGCGGTGCGGCAGGCTCGCCGCGGGGAGCCGAGCGGGGCGCGGGCGGCTCCGGCGCGACCGGCGGAGCAACCGGTTCGCCGGGCGGACGGCGAAGTGCGGCTTCGAGCCGCTGCGCCATCTCGGCGAGATTCTGGTCGGCGGAAGAAATCGGCGGCGGCCCCGGCGGTGGCGGGGGCGGCGCGGCGGGACGTTCGGCGCGAAGCGGCGGAGGTTTTGGCGCATCGACGGGAACTGGCCGCGCGGGCCGCGGCATCATCGGTTCGCCTCGCTGCGGCATTCGCAGCGCGGGGGGCGGCTCGGGGCGCGGTTCGGGACGAACGCCCATCGGCTCGGGCGAAAATCCGGTCAGGGGGTCGCCTCGCTCGACGCGGGGTGGCCGGCGCGCTTCCTCGGCAAAGGCTGGCCGTGTCGGACGCGGCGGGGGTTCGGGCATTTGCGGTTCGCCATGCTCGAAGGGATCGGGCCGCGCGGACTCGGCTTCGGCCCAGCCGGCAGGATCCGGAAGCGGCACAATGCGGGGCTGCGTATCGGGGCTGGCGACGGCCGGCCGCGGCGGCAACTGATCGCGTCCGGGCGCTGCACGCACGATATTGGGTTCGACGACGATGTCGGTCGGGCCGCCAATCATCAAGAGATGCTCGACATTGTCACGCCGCACCAGCACCAGGCGGCGGCGGCCGTCCACGGCGGCGGCATCGATCACGGCCAGACGCGGCATTCTTCCGCGATTGGTGTTGGTGCCAAGCCGGTTCGACGCGAATCGGCGTATCAGCCAGGCCACCAGGCCAATCAGCACCAAGACCGCCACGAACGCGAACAAAAATGTAAGTGCCTGCATGCCTTTTTTCCCCAGCGCCCACGAGGCCGAAGCAGCCTCACGACGCCAATCGAGCCCCGCGGCCCAAGTTAATTTCCCACGGCAAAAGCTGCCGTCCGGGCTAGTGCCGCCTATTTGAAGTTCCTGCACCACCAGCGGCGAATTCGATCCAGGAACTTCAAATAGAAAAGCGGCACTAGAATCAATAGGTCTGCTAGTGCGGCGAATTTGAAGTTACTATCAGTTTCGCCGTGAGTTCGTTAGAGGAACTTCAAATTCAAAGCCGCACTAGAATCAATAAGTTGCTAGAGCTCCTTTGATTCCGAAGTTCGCATCGAAGGGGCCGCAACAGCTTGCGAACTTCGGAATCGGAGCTCTAGTGCCCATGACTTTCCGAAGTTCGTGGAAGTGGGTGCCGCGATGGAGCACGAACTTCGGAAAGTGGGCACTAGCCTTAATAACCCATGAATCGGCAGGGCCAAAACGACTTCTCGCGATGCCGGCGCCGATGATTTCGCTGGTTAACGCAGCATTCGTGGCGAAATTGCGCTCGGAGCGATTCGAAGGGTCCACTTCGGAACCCAAATGCGCCGGGCTCGCACGGAACGCAATTTTAACCTGCCATTAACCATATGCGCGGCAAATTCTGCCTACCGGGCATCAAGCCCGTGGCCAAGGGGAACGCGGCGATGGCTATCAGTGACCTTCCGACCCTGTCGATCTTGCGTACCAAGATGCAATGGCACGAGGAACGGCAAAAGGTGCTGGCCGAAAACGTCTCCAATTCGAACACGCCCAATTTCAAGCCGCGCGATCTGGTCGAACCGAAATTCGAAATCGGCAGCGGCAAGATCGATGGCGGAGCCACGACGCTGGCGATGGCGCGCACCAGCTCAAGCCATATTGCCTCCGATAACGCGGATCCGAGCTTTGGCGAGAACAACCGCGCGGGATTTCTGACGCGCCCCGCGGGCAACTCGGTCAGCCTCGAGGACGAAATGCTCAAGGTGTCATCGAACCAGATGAACTACGCGGCGGTGACCGAACTCTACAGCAAGAGCCTGCACCTTCTGAAGACAGCGATCGGCAAGGGCTAGTGGAGATCCGCTGCCGAGGCCTGGGCTAACCTTAAGGAGAGGGGCATCATGTCAAGCGATGCAAACGACTTCGCCCGCTCGATGGGCATTGCGACATCGGCGCTGCGCGCCCAGTCCGGGCGCATGCGGGTGATTTCGGAAAATATCGCCAACGCCGATTCGACGGCATCGACCGCCGGCGGCGACCCCTATCGCCGCAAGGTGCCGACCTTCTCGTCGGCGCTCGACCGCGCGCTGGATGCCCAGGTGGTGACGCTCGGCAGGATCAAGACCGACAACTCCGATTTCCACGTCAAATACGAGCCCAGCAATCCGGCTGCGGACGCGACGGGCCACGTCAAATATCCGAACGTCAATCCGGTGATCGAAATGACCGACATGCGGGAAGCGCAGCGGTCCTACGAGGCCAATCTCAACATCATCAGTGCGACGCGCCGGATGATCCAGCGAACGCTCGATATTCTCAAGATCTGATACAGGGGAAGGTTTAAACGATGGCATCACCCGCAATTGCCGCCAACGCCTATGCTTCGGCCGCCCGCATGGTGGATAGCGGCGGCGCCGCCAAGGCGGCCGATCCGGCCGGAATGTCCTTCGGCGACGTGCTCAAGAGTGCCGTCGGCGGCGTGCTCGACGCCGGACGCAAATCCGATGCGCAAACCGTCGCGATGGCGTCGGGCAAGGCCAATGTCATGGACGTGGTGACAGCGGTCGCGGAAACCGACGTCGCGGTCTCGACCCTGGTGTCGGTGCGCGACAAGGTCATCGCGGCCTACGAGGACATCATGAAGATGACGATCTGACGGCTTCGCCGTCATTCCGGGATGGTCCGAAGGACCAGACCCGGAATCTCGAGATTCCGGGTTCGCTGCTTCGCATCGCCCCGGAATGACACAAGCGATAGGAAAGTGAGTTATGACCGGTGCTGAAACCCTCGACGTGGCGCGGGATGCGATCTGGACCATCGTCGTGGTGTCATCCCCGCTGATGGTGGTGGGGCTTGTGGTGGGCGTGGTGGTGTCGCTGTTCCAGGCGCTGACCCAGATCCAGGAACAGACGCTGATCTTCGTTCCGAAGATTCTGGCGATTTTCGTCACGCTGATCTTGACGCTGCCATTTATGGCCGACGCGCTACACAGCCATATGATGCGGATTTCGTCGCGAATCATAGGCGGCTGATGCCATTATCCGGCAGCGCGGTGGATTTGACGTTCGCCCGTGGGGCGCTGCGAGTTCGGTTGGCGAACGTCAAATCCGAAACCGCACTGCGTTCAAGTGTCTCTTGGCGAGTGTCCTTCGGCTCCAACATTCGCAAAAGAATACGCCGCGATGGGGTGCGAATGTTGGAGCCGGGACGCTCGCTAAATGCGCATCGACATCTCGCTTTTGCCGTTACTGGCGGCGGCCTTCATGCTGACCTTCGCCCGCGTCGGCGCGATGGTGATGCTGCTGCCGGGATTGGGCGAAACCAATATTCCCGTCCGCATCAAGCTTTCGATCGCGCTTCTGCTCACGCTCATCATTCTGCCGCTGCACCGCGCCGACTACCACATCGACATGAGTTCGATGGCCGCGCTGTTGGTGATGATGGTCTACGAGATCCTGATCGGCATCGTGCTGGGTGCGACCGCGCGGGTGACGCTGGCGGCGCTGCAGGTTGCAGGCGCGGTAATCGCCCAGCAGATGGGGCTGGGCTTTGTCACCTCGGTCGATCCGACGCAGGGCCAGCAGGGTGTTCTGATCGGCAATTTCCTGACGCTGCTCGGCGTCACCATGCTGTTTGCGACCGACAGCCACTACCTGGTCATTGCCGCGCTCAACGACAGCTACAGGATCTTTTCGCCCGGCGAAGTGATGCCGAGCGGGGATGTGGCGGAACTCGCCACCCGCGCGTTCAGCGCAGCCTTCAAGATCGGCATGCAACTGGCTGCGCCGTTTCTGGTTTTCGGCATGGTGTTCAATATCGGCCTCGGCGTACTGGCGCGCCTGATGCCGCAAATGCAGGTCTATTTCGTCGCTGTACCGCTCTCGATCCTCGCAGGCTTCCTCATTTTTGGCGTCGTGCTGGCCGCGATGATGGGAACCTACCTCGACTACTTCATCGGCGTCATGCACCAGCTAGTGCCGCCCATTTGAAGTTCCAAAGTGGGCGCTAGTGCGGTGAATTTGAAGTTCCTATCAGTTTCGCGGTAACCTCGTCATAGGAACTTCAAATTCTAAACCGCACTAGAATCATATAATTGGCTAGTGCTCCTTTGATTCCGAAGTTCGTAAACGTGGAGCCGCAATATG
>NZ_DAHUXJ010000053.1 GCF_027307225.1 Bradyrhizobium sp.
CATATTGCGGCTCCACGTTTACGAACTTCGGAATCAAAGGAGCACTAGCCAATTATATGATTCTAGTGCGGTTTAGAATTTGAAGTTCCTATGACGAGGTTACCGCGAAACTGATAGGAACTTCAAATTCACCGCACTAGCCCGCAGAAACACGAACTCGGTGTCGTCGTAGACGCGCCGCTCCAGTTCCGAAAAACCATCCGGCCCGTTGAAGCCGGCCGCTGTCGCTTCCTCGACCACGAGCAGCGCCGCGGGCGTCAGCCAGCCACCGTCGTGCAAGGAGACGAGCGCCTTTTCGGCAAGACCCTTGCCGTAGGGCGGATCCAGAAACACCAGCGAGAACGGCTCGACGGGATGTGCGGGTCCAAGATTCGTCGCGTCGCGGCGATAGACCTTGGTCACGCCGCCGAGGCCGAGCGCCTCGACATTGTCACGCAGCAAGGCGCGCGCTTCGGCGCCGTTGTCGACGAAGAGCGTAAATTTCGCCCCGCGCGAGACCGCCTCGATGCCGAGCGCGCCGGTGCCGGCAAACAGGTCGAGCACGCGGGCATCCGAAACCGGATCATCATAAGCGTGGGCCAGGATGTTGAAGAGCGACTCCCGCAAGCGATCCGCGGTAGGACGAATCTCGCGGGAAGAAGGCGAAGCGAGATTGCGACCCTTTAGTCTGCCTCCGACGACGCGCACCTCACTCGCTCCATCCTCGTACGGACACTGTCGACGCGTCGGCAGCTCGCCCCCTCTCCCATGGGAAGAGGGTTGGGGTGAGGGGGGTACGGTCCCTCGATAGCCCGTAACCCCTCACCCGGATCGCGCAAGCGCGATCCGACCTCTCCCAAAGGGAGAGGTAAACTGCGGTCTGCGGCAGATTCCAGGTTCACAGCCCTACTCGTTCCGCGGCTTCAGATCGCGCTTGCCGTGATAGCCGCGCTTCGGGCGACGTGGCGGACCGTAGCCGTTGGCTTCGTCCTCGTTGCGCGCCCGCGCCTCGGCGCTGCCGGTACGGCGCACCAACACGCGGTGTCCCTTGCTATCGGCGATCAACGCGCTCTTGCCGGCCGGCTTGAACGGCTTCTTGCCGCGTGGCGGGTCAACCGCTTCGTCCTCTGATTTTACCGCTGCCTCACCGGGCATGGGCCGATTGAAATCGGCGCCGGCAAGGATCGCGATCTTTTCGCCAAGCTGCTCGCGCAGCACCCGCGTCTTGACCTCCTCGACCGCGCCCTCCGCCAATTCCGCGAGTTGGAACGGGCCATAGGAGACACGGATCAGCCGGTTCACCTCGAGACCGAGATGCGCCATCACGTTGCGCACCTCGCGGTTCTTGCCTTCACGGATTGCAAACACCAGCCAGACATTGGCGCCCTGGTCGCGCTCCAGCGTCGCTTCGATCGGTCCGTATTTGACGCCATCGACTTCGACGCCGCTTTTAAGCGCGTCGAGCTGGGCCTGCGTCACTTCGCCGTGGGCGCGGACGCGGTAGCGCCGCAGCCAGCCTGTATCGGGCAGTTCGAGCGCGCGCGCCAGGCCGCCGTCATTGGTCAGCAGCAACAGACCTTCGGTATTGAAGTCAAGCCGGCCGACGCTGATCAACCGCGGCAGACCTTCCGGCAGATTGTCGAACACCGTCGGCCTGCCTTCGGGATCGGCATGAGTTGTCATCAGTCCGCGTGGCTTGTGATAGAGGAACAACCGCGTGCGCTCGCGCGGCGGCAATGGCGCGCCGTCGACGGTGACGACATCGTTTTCAGTGACGTCGAGCGCGGGGGAATTGATCACACGGCCATTGACCGTGACGCGCCCCTGAACGATCCATTCCTCGGCGTCGCGGCGCGAGGCGAGCCCCGCACGCGACACGACCTTGGCGATGCGCTCGCCGGATTTCTTGACCTTCGGCGGACGTGCGGGCCGGCGATCGTCGCTGTCGCGCTCGCGATAGGCGCCGCGACCGCCGAATGCCGGACGCTTGGCAAAGACCTTGCTGTCGTCCTCATTGTCACGGCGAGGGCGGTCGTCGTCCCGGCGAAACGAGCGGCCCTCGCTGCGCGGATGCTCCTGCCAATCGGTACGCCCTTCGGGACGTCCGGGCTCGCTGTTGCGATCCCGACGCGGGCGATCGAATTTCGGACGCTCACGAAACGGACGGCCGCCTTCGGGGCGATCATCGCGTGGACGCGAAAACCGTGGGCGATCATCTTGGTCGCGTGGCGTGTCGTAACGTGGCTTGTCGAATTTCGGACGGTCGAAATTTCGCGCACCTTCACGGGTGGGGCCCGAGTTGCGCCCGCCACGATCCGGCGAGGCGTCATCCCGCTTCCGCCACGGTTTGACGTCGCCGCGGTCGCGGCCAAATTCCCTGTCGCGATCCGGACGACTACCAAAATCCTTGCGCGGACCGCGCGAAAACTTCGTGCCTTCGTCGAACTTTCTTTCGGGACGCCCGGCGAACGGCCGATCGCCGCGCGGCCGGTCGCCGTCCTTGCGGAAGCCCTCACCGCGCGGCGTGTAGGATCGCTTCGCGCCGTCACGGTCGTCACGCGGCCGGAACGAACGCTTTTCGCCTTCCTTGCCTCGCGATGGCCGATCCGCAAACGGGCGGTCGCTGCGTGCGCGTGGCGCATCGCGGTCCTCGCGGCGCGGCGGGCGATCTCCGCGCGGCGAGTAGGGCCGCTTCTCGCCGCCGCGGTCGTCACGCGGCCGGAACGAGCGCTTTTCGCCTTCCTTGCCTCGCGATGGCCGATCCGCAAACGGGCGGTCGCTGCGTGCGCGTGGCGCATCGCGGTCCTCGCGGCGCGGCGGGCGATCTTCACGGTTGCCGGCATAGGGCCGCCGTTCGCCTTCCGTCTTCGCCCCGAAGCTGCGCTTGGCAAACTTCTTCTCCGGTCCCCGAGGAACGCCCGAGCGGCCCTTGCCGGGCGGCTTGCGGTCGCGCCGGCCGCGGGAATCGTTGTCTTTATCGTTGTCGCGGGGCATGAAGGGGGCTCGTTTTCGGGGCTAAAGGGCAAATCGAATTCATGCGCTCTCTGAAGGACTGAGGCGCATTCTCACGCAAAACCGGTATCGGCATGTGCTGAAGGCGCTTCTCTTAGCAGGTTTATTCTGATGATACGAGGCAAGAAGGCGCCCTCCTTGATGGATTTGGCCCTGAAAGCTGCCGAAAATGCCGGAAAGTCGGGTGAAGTCCCGATCGGATGCGTGATCGTACGCGGCGACGAGGTGATCGCGACCGCCGGAAACCGCACCCTGACCGACCGCGATCCGACCGCGCATGCCGAACTCCTGGCGATCCGGCAGGCCGCCACCGTCACCGGCAGCGAACGCCTGACCGATTGCGACCTCTACGTTACCCTCGAACCGTGCACGATGTGCGCGGGAGCGATTTCATTCGCACGAATCCGGCGGCTTTATTTCGGTGCGGCTGATCCGAAAGGCGGCGCGGTGGAATCCGGCGTACGTTTTTTCGCACAGCCGACCTGCCATCACGCGCCGGAAATCTATTCGGCGGTCGGCGAGCAGGAAGCAGCTAACCTGTTGCGCGATTTTTTCAAGGCGAAGCGAAAATAACTCCCTCTCGCCGTCATCATCCGCGCAAGCGGATGATCCAGTATTCTCCGTGTCGTCATTCCGGGGCGCGAGTGAAACGAGCGAGCTACGATGTGCACTTGCACATCGGAGAATCTCGAGATTCCGGGTCTGGTCCTTTGGACCATCCCGGAATGACGGCGAAGCTGTCACCCCGCCAGGAAAAACTCCCGCAACAGCTTCGCCGTCACGTCCGGATTTTCTTCGGTGAGGAAGTGCCCGGAGTCGACCGGTGAGCCCGTGATGTCAGTCGCCCAGTTCTTCCAGGTATCGAGCGGGGTCGCCGCGGCCCGGGCAATGCCGACATCGCCCCACAGTGCCAGCATCGGGATCGTGATCTTCTTAGCCACGTCGCGATCGGCCTTGTCGATCTCATAGTCGGCATAGGCGCCGGCGCGATAATCCTCGCACATCGCATGCACGCGCGAGGGATCGCGGAAGGCCGCGAGATAATGTTCCAGCGCGCGCGGATCGATGGCGTCGAGATTTTTCGATTTGGTCTGGCTGGCCATCTTGTAGCGCAGGAAGAAATCCGGATTGCCGCCGATCAGGGTTTCCGGCAGCGGATAGGCCTGCGCCAGAAACGTCCAGTGGTAGATCTTCAAGGCGTAGGGCCGGTTGATCCGTTCCCAATAATCATAAGTCGGCAGGATATCGAGCACCGCGAGCCGCGACAGCCGGCCGGGATGATCGAGCGCGAGGCGATAGGCGACGCGGCCGCCGCGGTCATGACCGGCGAGCGCAAAGTGTACATGGCCGAGTTGCTCCATCGCCTCGATCATGGTCTGCGCCATCGCACGCTTGGTATAGGGCTCATGATCCTTGTCGCTCTCCGGCATATCCGACCAACCGTAGCCCGGCAGGTCGGCGATGATGAGCGAGAAACGGTCGGCCAGTTGCGGCGCGATGCGGTGCCACATCACGTGCGTTTCGGAAAAGCCGTGAAGCAGCAGGAGCGGCGGCCCCTTGCCGCCGACGCGGGCAAAGATGCGGCCGGATTTGGTGTTGATCCATTCGGAGCCAAAGCCGGGAAACAAATCGGCAAGATCTGGCATCGTCGATCACTCCATGCCTGGACAGTCCGCGGGCTATTTATCCGCCTGTTCCTGCTCGACCGCCTGCCAGCCGATGTCGCGCCGACAGAACCCATCCGGCCACTTGATCCGGTCGATCGCGGCATAGGCGCGCTGCCGCGCTTCCACCACGGTCCGGCCCGAGGCGCAGACGTTGAGCACGCGGCCGCCATTGGCGAGAATGGCGCCGTCCCTGGCCATCGTACCAGCCTGGAAAATCTCGACGCCTTCGATTTGCGCCGCCTCCTCCAATCCGTCGATGCGACCTCCCTTGGCGTAGTTGCTCGGATATCCCCTCGCAGCCATCACCACCGTCAGCGCGGGTTCAGGGTACCAGCGTAAGTCGAAATGCCTGAGTTCGCCGTCGCAGGATGCGAGCATCGCGGGCACGAGGTCCGACATCATTCGCAGCATCAGCACCTGGCATTCGGGATCGCCGAAGCGAACGTTATACTCAAACAGTTTGGGTCCAGCCGATGTCAGCATCACGCCGGCATAGAGCACCCCGCGAAACGGCGTGCCGCGCGCCTTCATGCCAGCGACCGTCGGCCCGATGATCCTTGCCATGATCTGATCGTGAATCGCGGGCGTGACAAAGGGGGTCGGCGAATAGGCACCCATGCCGCCGGTGTTCGGCCCCTGGTCGTGGTCGAACACGCGCTTGTGGTCCTGCGCGGAAGCAAGCGGGATCGCGGTCTCGCCGTCGCACAGCGCAAAGAAGCTGATCTCGCGCCCCTCGAGATATTCCTCGATCACGACCTCGGCGCCCGCCGCACCGAAGGCGCCATCGAACATCATGGCGATCGCGGCTTCCGCATCAGTGAGCGTCATCGCCACCACGACGCCCTTGCCTGCAGCGAGCCCGTCCGCTTTCACCACGATCGGCGCGCCTTGTTTGCGCACATAAGCGAGCGCGTCGGCGGCGGCGTTGAAACGACTATAGGCACCGGTCGGAATGTTGAATTCGGTGCAGAAATCCTTGGTGAACCCTTTGGATCCCTCGAGCTGCGCCGCCTGCTTGCTGGGTCCGAACGCCTTGATGCTGGCGCGCGAAAGATCGTCGACGATGCCGGCGGCAAGCGGCGTTTCCGGTCCGACCACGACCAGTTCGACCTCATTGCGCTGGCAGAACGCGATCACCGCCGCGTGGTCGGCGACGTCAAGCGCGACACATTCGGCTTCACGCGCAATGCCGGCATTGCCAGGCGCGCACCAAAGTTTTGTCACCAGCGGTGAGGCCGCGATCTTCCACGCGAGAGCGTGTTCACGGCCGCCGGAACCGAGCAGAAGGATTTTCATGAGAGCCCATCAGAACCCGCTTGATCCCGTTGTCGGTCGCACAAAACTCCTTATCCCCGCAAGAGGTGAACTAGCCGTTTCCCCCGGATGCCGCGATGATCTGCTGCAGCGATGCGACATGGCGGGCAAAGGCGCCGCGCCCGGTCCCGGTCGCTGTCACCGTCGTCTGCGGCTTCTTGCCGACAAAGGCCTTTTCGACCCCGACATAGCCCGCCTTGGCCAGCGTTTCGATGTGGGCGCCGAGATTGCCGTCGGTCGCACCGGTGAGTTTCTTCAGGCGGGAGAATTCAAGGCCCGTCCCTGAAGGCAACGCATTCAGCGCCGCCATGATTCGTAATCGAAGCGGCTGATGAATGATGTCGTCGAGCTCGGCCATCGATCAGATCCTGCGCATCCACAGGCCGGAGAGAATCAGCCCACCGCCATTGACGGCGGCCATCCACAACAGAAACGCGGCCCCCTCGACGAAGAAATAGCCGATCAGCGTCAGCGCAATGATCGCAAACCCCATCGCGATGAAAGCGCGGCCAAACCACAGCCCGGCGATGCAATAAAACAGCATGAAATAGATCGGCCAGAACACGCCGAGTTCACGCGGGCCGAAATGCCCAAGCACGTCGCAGCACAGCAGGCCGAACGCGTAGAACATCAGGAACGCGGCGAGCATGCGGAGGTCGAACGTCTGCGCGCCGGTCTTGTCGTTACCCATGGTCGAGAGCGCGGCAGCGGCCGCCACGTTCAGCACATTGACGGCGATCCAGATGAAAGCGCTGTAGCGCGGGACGAGGAAGTTCGCGACATTGCCCGCGAGCACCAGCGCGCCAGCCGCGATCATGATCTGGCTTGCAATGTCGTAAATGCGGGACTGACGAACGCGCTGAACGATATCCTTGATGTCGCTCAGCGCCTGCGCCGCTTCCCTGGGACCGAGGTCGGTCATGATCCTATCCGTGTGTTCGCGACGTAATCAGCGACAGCCGCAACTCCCTTGGCGCTACAGACAATGCCCATGTGATCGACGCCGTCAATCAGCTTGACCTCGACCGCGGGCGCAACCGCATGCACGGCATCGGCATATTTGTCGGCCAGCATCAGTTCATCGCTCGCACCCGCAATCAGCGCGAGCGGATGGCGCGCAGCGGCAAGATCGCGCCGATAGCCGCCGGTCGCGAAATTGCGCATCAGGCGATAGGAATAGGTCGGGTTGAGGATGCGCTCGGAGTTAGCCGGCACCGCGAAGGCGAGCGTCGGCAATTCTTCGCAGCAATCGATGCCGAGCTTGCCGAGCGCCACCAGCGCCAGGAAGCGCGGAATGTCCGCTCTCGCCCAACCGCCGGAATCCGGGCGATTGGTCGGCGCGTCATAGTCGAGATAAGGCGCGAGCAGCACAGTGCGCGCAAACAAGTCCTGGATCGGTGACGCCGCGATCCGCAGGACAAAGCCGCCGCCAGCGGAGTGGCCGAGCAGCGTCAGGGGCTCTGATGGCGACGTCTTGCGGACCCTGGCGACGAGATCCACCATGTCGTTTTCGAGCTGACCAATGAAGGCCACATCGCCCCGGCTGCCGGAACCGCCATGCCCTCGAATATCCGGCGCATAGGTTTCAATTCCACGTGCAGCCAGCGCATCCGCCAGCGTATGGACCGCAGCGCTCGATCCGGAGGAGCCGTGGACGAGAATGGCGATCTGGCCGTTCGGCACTCCACGCGCCGGGTAATGCCGGTAGGCGAGTTCGGTACCGTCGCGGGCGGAAAAGCGCTGCAGCGGCGGCATCGAGCTGCGGTCGACATGCGCGGATTGCGAGATCGAGGTCAGTTCAGGCAGCCGCCCAAGCGGCGTTGCGACCATCGCTGTCAGCGTCAGCGTGGCGAGACCGACGAGGCTCAAAGTCCAGCCCAGGACTCCGAGGGGAAACCGGACCATCCATTTCGACATGATCTTTGCTCCCTCCATAATACCAGATAACTCTATTTCACAGAGTTATCTGTTATGCAAGCGCTACATTGGCGGTTCGGCGCGAAACTCCTTACCTTCGGATAAACCCCAATTCCCCGAATCGATTGTCCGAGATGGCTGCGACCGAAGCCCTGATCAACGCACCTGAATTCACGGTGACCGAATTGTCGTCCGCACTGCGGCGGACGGTCGAGGACGCCTATGGCCATGTCCGGGTCCGTGGCGAGATCACCGGCTTCCGCGGCGCCCATGCCTCCGGCCACTGCTATTTCGCGCTGAAGGACGACGGCGCCAAGATCGAGGCGGTGATCTGGAAAGGCACGCATTACCGCATGCGCTTCAAGCCGCAGGAGGGGCTCGAGGTCATCGCCACCGGCAAGCTCACCACCTACCCCG
The DNA here is from genome assembly GCF_027307225.1 of Bradyrhizobium sp. Lineage (GTDB taxonomy): Bacteria > Pseudomonadota > Alphaproteobacteria > Rhizobiales > Xanthobacteraceae > Bradyrhizobium. Next base: position 8,307 of record NZ_DAHUXJ010000053.1, read on the forward strand.
GCTCGTCGAAATACCAGATCGTGATCGAAGCGCTCGAGCCTGCGGGCATCGGCGCGCTGATGGCGCTGATGGAAGAGCGCAAGAAGAAGCTCGCCGCCGAAGGCCTGTTCAGCGAAGCGCGCAAGCAACTCTTGCCGTGGCTGCCAGAAGTGATCGGCGTGGTCACCTCGCCGACCGGCGCTGTCATCCGCGATGTCCTGCATCGGCTGGAAGACCGTTTTCCCCGCCGCGTCCTGGTATGGCCGGTGCGCGTCCAGGGCGAAGGTTCGGCCGAGCAGGTCGCAAACGCGATCCGCGGCTTCAATTCCTTGCCCGAAGGCGGCCGGATTCCGCGGCCCGATCTTTTGATCGTGGCGCGCGGCGGCGGCTCGCTGGAAGATCTCTGGTCGTTCAACGAGGAGATCGTTGTCCGTGCTGCCGCAGACAGCATGATTCCGCTGATCTCGGCGGTCGGCCACGAGACCGACGTCACGCTGATTGATTTTGCCGCCGACAAACGTGCACCGACGCCAACCGCGGCCGCCGAGATGGCCGTTCCGGTGCGAAGCGAACTGTTGCTTGAGGTGGCTTCCCTCGCGCGGCGGTCGATGCTGTGCTGGCAGCGCGGCCAGGAAATGCGCCGCAACGAATTGCGCGCCGCGGCGCGCGCCTTGCCGAACTTGAGCGAACTGCTCGCCATTCCGCGGCAACGGCTGGATAGCGCCACCGCCGCGCTGCCCCGCGGCCTGAAGGCCAACACGCATGCGCACTTCCGGCACTTTGCGAGCCTCGGGGCGCGGCTGACCATGCGCGTGCTTCGGGCGCAACTCGCCCACGCCCGGCAGCGGCTCACCGGATCCGGCGAGCGGATCACGCTTTCGGCGAAAAGTCTGCTGCGGAACCGCAACGACCGCTTCACCGGGCTCGCGATCCGGCTGAAGGCTTCAAAGTTGTCCAATGCGCAAGCCCAACGCCAGGCGATCGCCCGCGACCGCGAGCGCGTGCTCCGGTTCACCGAGCGCGCCCGCCGCGCGCTCACGACCTCGACGCAGCGGCTCGCGGCGCGGGTCGCCCACAGCGGACAGTTACTGAATGCGCTCTCCTACCGCGGCGTGCTGGCGCGAGGCTTTGCGCTGGTGCGCGACGAGACCGGCCATCCGATGCATGCCGCCGCCGATGTCGGATCGGGCACGCACATGAGCATCGAGTTCGCCGACGGACACGTCGGCGTAACTGCGGATGGAGAGCGGAGGACGCCAGGGACGTCGCCGCCGAAGCCAGCGGCGCATGAGGCGAGGCCGGCAACGCCCAAACGCACCGCAAAGCCGGTCGACCAAGGAAGCCTGTTCTAGTACCGCCGATCTGAAGTCCCCGCACCACAAGCGGCGAATTCGATCGGGGACTTCAGATCGATAAAGCGGTACTGGAATCAATGATTTTGTGAGTAGCCCACGACTTTCCGAAGTTCGTGAAGGTGGGCGCTGCGATCGAGCACGAACTTCGGAAAGTGGGCACTAGATTTTCAGGAGCATGATTATCGCGCCAGCCATTCGGCGACGCGCCGTTGCGAATCGGCGCGCGCTTCCGCGTCGGTGGCGAGGTGGCCTTTTTCCCGATCGGCGCCGGCAGCGGCATTTTGATCGCTCGCGTGGGGCGGCAGGTTGGGGCGATCGAAATCGTGATAGGCGCTGGGATAGACCACGATTCGCGTCAGCGCGCTGCGGCCATGCGCACCCTCGACCATCTGGCGGCAGGCCGGCGGCGAACTGACGTCATCCTTGGCGCCGATCAGAACCAGCGTGGGAACGCGGGCGCTCCAGCCGAGTCCCGATGACAAACGGCAATCGGGATAGAAGGCGACGGCCGAGCGGAAGTCCGGCTCGGCATGGCGCAGCAATAATTGTGGGCGAACGGCCCACAACAATGCGCTGGCGCCATTGGCCCAGCCCAACAGGCTGATCCGGTTATGCGCGACCCAGTTTTGCTGCATCAGCCATTGCCGCGACGCCAGGATATCGGCTACGCGCTCGCGGCGGGCGGTGATCCTGCGAATCTTGACGTGACATTGCGGACCGAGTTCGCGTGAGCCGTAGCTGTCGGGAAACAAAACCGCCTTGCCTTCCTTGAGCAATTGCTCGGCCCAGTCGCGGTAGCGCACTAGGACGGGTTCCGAGCGGCTGCCCAATCCACCGCATCCATGCAGGGCGATCACAGCCGGAAACGGACCAGCGCCGCCCGGCTTGAAAAGCTCCGCATGCAGCACCGTTGCTCCGGACGGAATCTCGATCGCCTGCGGCACGGGCAACGGCGCCGCGCTCACAGGCGACGCCGCAGCCAGAAGTGCGAAAGCAATGAGGGTCGATGAGAAACGCATGGCTTTGCCGGATCGGGATGGATTAGCGGTCCGTTCTAACTTTTCGCTTCCCGTTTCAGCGACACTCCAAAAGGCTAACATGCGCCAAACATCGAATTCATCACAAATCGGTGGGTTTGACGGGCGGACACGGCAACCTATCTATGCTAGTAGACACAGCGCCGTTGACCGGCGAAACAGACGGAAACTTTCGGAGAACTTTCAGGTGCTCAACAAATCCGGGCCCCCGGGTCATGGCGAGGCGCAACTGCAATATCTGGACGGCGATTTTCGCGTGATCTCGCCGGGAACCTATGTGCGCTGCGCCGTGACCGACGTACGGATTCCGCTGGACGAACTGAAATACTGGAGCGTCGATTTGCAGGAGGCCTACGCACAGCCAACGGCCGTGCTGCAGCGGCACTTTCCGGGCGTACTGAAATCCTGAACGGTCAGTTTTTTCGAAATTGCTGATCCCGCGCGCGAAACAGCCGGTCGGACACGAACTTGCGCAGCGCTGAAGCGCTGTCGAATTCGAGCTTGACCGGAAACGGCAGGACGCCTTCGGCCCATGGCGGCAGCTTGCCGCCGACGCCAAGCCGCGCCAGATCCTTTTCGGTCGTCACCACGGTCCAGCCGTTGCGCTTTGCTTCCAGAACCAGCGGTTCGATTTCGCTCTGAGCGAAGGGATGGTGGTCCGCAAAAGCGCGCTCGCGCACCACCTCGACGCCGTAACCGCGTAGCGTCCGGAAGAAGCGATCAGGGTCGCCGATCCCGGCAAACGCCAGGACGCGCTGGCCGCGCAACGACGACAACGTGGCGTCATTGGCTCTGACATTCGCCTTCAATACCGGCTTGTCTTGTGCGGCCACGATCGCCGCAACGGGGTTGGCCGCACTTCCCTCCCCGACCACGATCAGCGCATCGGTGCGGTCGATCTGCGGCGGCAATGGCGCACGCAATGGACCTGCCGGGAAAACCTTTGCGTTGCCGAGCCCGCGATTGGCATCGATGACGATCAGCGAGACGTCCTTGGCGATCGCCGGATTCTGAAAGCCGTCATCCATCACGATCACGGTGGCGCCTTGCGACTTGGTCAGCGCCAGACCGTCGATGCGCTCGCGCGCGACCGAGACCGGAACGCTTCGCGCAAGCATCAGCGGCTCGTCGCCGACATCACTTGCAAGATGGCGTTCGGGATCGACCATCACCGGCCCGCGCAACCGTCCGCCATAGCCGCGGCTGAGCACTACCGGCGTCTCGCCGAGATCGCGCAGCAGGCTGACCAGGGCCAATACCGCAGGCGTTTTGCCGGCGCCCCCCAGATGATAGTTGCCTACGCAGAATACGGGAATGCCGGCGTCAAAGCCCTTGTTCTGCAAGCGGTGACCGGCGATCCCACCATAGACGGCCGCGAGCGGCGACAACAGCAGCGACATCAAGGATCGTGGCCGGTACCAAAAGGCCGGCTCACGCATCCGCCGCCCCCATTTCGAGGCGTAGCTGCAAGAGATAGGGCTCAAGCGCCGCAAGCGTCCGGTCAAGCGCGCCGCCCAATTGGGAAACAACCCGTTCGGCTGCGGCAACGACGGAATCGCGCGCCTTGGGATCGGCCAACAACTGGCCCAGTTGCTTCACCAGCGCTTCGCGCGTTTCGACGACCCTGGTGCCGCCGGCACCATCGAGCGCCGCGTACACGTCGGCAAAATTGAAAACGTGAGGCCCATGGACGAGTGCCGCGCCGAGCTTGATAGCCTCGATCGGATTCTGCCCGCCATGCTTGACCAGCGAGCCGCCGATGAAAACGACTGGCGAAAGCCGATAGAACAGCCCCAGTTCGCCCATGGTGTCTGCGACATAAATATCGGTGGCCGCGGTCGGCAATTCCTCGTGCGAGCGTATGCTCGCATGCTGGCCGGAAGCCTCGATCATCTCCGCAATCGCCTCGCCGCGACCGGGATGGCGCGGAACGATCACGGTCAACAGCGACGGGAAGAAACCCGCCAGCGTTCGATGCGCCTCAAGCAGAACTTCTTCTTCGCCCGGATGCGTCGATGCCGCGACGATGATGGGGCGGCCGCGCGTCACCGACATCAACCACTCAAGCTTGGTAAAATCGGCGGGAGGCGCCGGAACATCGAGCTTCAGATTGCCGGTGACGACGACGTTACGGCTGCCCAGCGAGCTAAAGCGCTCCGCATCGACGCGCGATTGCGCGAGGCAGACGTCGAAGCGGCCGAGCAGCGCCGAAATCGTGCCACTGACGCGCCGCCAGCGCGGAAACGAACGATGCGACATTCGCCCGTTGATCAGGACCATCGGCAGACGTCTGGCCGCGCTCGAAAGGATGAGATTTGGCCACAGGTCCGATTCGATGAACAGCGCCAGGCTCGGGCGCCAGTGGTCGAGAAAGCGCGCGACATAGCGCGGCGAATCGTAGGGAACGTATTGATGAATGATGTCGGGCGGAAAGCGCTTGGCGACGATTGCCGCCGAAGTGACGGTGCCCGAAGTCAACAGGATGCGGATATTGAGCGCACGCAGCTTCCCGATCAGCGCGGCCGCCGCCAGCACCTCGCCGACGCTCGCCCCGTGAATCCACACCAGCGGCCCGTGCGGTCTTGTGTCCGCACTCACGCCCCGCCGCTCGCCGATGCGCTCCGGGTCCTCCTTGCCCTGCTTGAGGCGCCGCTTGATCAACGCCGGTGCGAGCGGCACCGCGACCGACGACAGCCGCCGGTAAACGCGCAGCGTCATCGGCAAGGTATTAGCCATGCGGCGTCCCCTCGGGACGCCCCACTTGCGCGTAGGCTCGCGTCGTGGCGTCGTTGAGGGTTGCTTCCAGCCGCGCGCGCAGTTCTTCCATCTGCTCGGCGTCGGCATCGGGTGGAACCATAATGATCTCGCCTCCCACCAACGCCCCACGCCCGAACGGCAGATTGATCGTAGTCCGGTCCCAATTATTCAAGCGCCGATAGCGGCTGGTCACCATCGCAAACGGCATGATCGGCCGTCCCGATTGGCGCGCCAGCATGATGATGCCGAGCCCGGCGACGCGCGCGCGTTTCGGCACATCGGCGGTCAACGCAACATTATACCCCTGTTCGAGCGCGCGTGCCATCTCCTTGAAGGCGCCAACGCCACCCTTGCGGTGAAACGCCGAGCCGTGATCGCCGGAACCTCTGATGGTGCCGATCCCGAGCCGTTCGGCGGCGAGCGCGTTGTACTCACCGTCGCGATGCCGCGAGATCAGAACCTTGACCCGGTGGGTATCCTTGGTCTTGACGAAGGGGGTCATGAAATGCTGGCCATGCCAGAACGCAAAGATCGCCGGCATCTGTGGCTCGACGATCTCATAGACATCAATCGGATCGAAGCTGAAGCGGTTGGTGCGCCAGACCAGCAGCAGGAATCCGGCCGCAAGCGAACCCACAGCGCGCTGAAACCAGTTGCTGCGCAAGAGATCGCGAACCAGCTTTTTCAATGGCCGGTCTTCGTATCTTGCTCGGGATCGAGCAGGCGGTGAAGATGAACGATGAAAAATCTCATCTGGGCATTATCGACAGTCTGCTGCGCCCTCGCCTTCCAGGCGGTGTAGGCACTCGCGTAGTTGGGGTACAGACCGACGATCTCCACCTGCGAAAGGTCCTTGAACGTGTTGTGCGAAAGGTCGTTCAACTCACCGCCCAGGACCAGATGCAGCAATTGTTGTGGGGCACCATCCGACATGATTTCCGATCCTAAAGCTGTGCCCGGCACGCAATGTTTCCAAACGTGTCAGGCATCCCTCACGGCAAGGGATGGCTTCGAAACTGCTCGACAATGCTTGCATGACGATCGCGCCCCGCCGCCACCAGGATCCCGTGCGTCACCTCGCGGCGATTATACAGGATGGTGTCCCCCGACAGCGCAGTCATGCTACCATTCGCTTCCTGCACGATCAAATTTGCCGCCGCAAGGTCCCAATCGCGGCTTTGACCGCCTGCAAACGCGGCATCCAGCTTCCCGTCGGCGACCCGGCACAGGCGGAGCGCCAGCGATCCGATCCGCGGATGCAGCGAAATTTCACCGTCGGAACGATTAAGCCGCTCCACCAGCGGCTTCGGACCGGCCATGCGGGAAAAATCAAGTCCAGTGCCGGATGTCGCTTGGATGGCGGCGCCATTGAGCCGTGATCCGCGCCCGGCTTGCGCGAAAAAGAATTCATCGCTCGCGGGTGCGAACACCGCCGCAATCACCGGCTGCGCGTCTTCAACGAGCGCGACGCTGATGCACCAGTCCTCGCGGCCGGCAAGATAGGCACGGGTGCCGTCGATCGGATCGACAATCCAGACCAGGCGCTTGCCGACACGTGACTGGTCGTCGGCGCTTTCCTCGGACAACCAGCCGTAGTCCGGGGTCGCCGGCCTCAGTCTGCGGGCAATCAGCTCGTTGACCGCGATATCGGCTTCCGACACCGGCGACGATGTTCCCTTGATCCAGTTCTTCAGCTCGGTCCGGAACAGCGACAACGCCAGCGCGCCGGCTTCGCGCACCGTGTCGGTCAGAAGCGCAGCGTCGCGCGCAGGATTTGCCGGGCCGGCATTGGTCCCGGCGTCACCGTCCGCCAAGGGTCAATCCCTCGATCCGCAGCGTCGGCGCGTTGACGCCATAGCGAAACACCAGATCGTTCGCCGGCACCAGCGACTTGAAGATGTCGAGCAGGTGGCCAGCGATGGTGACCTCACTGACGGGGTAGGTGATTTTGCCGTTTTCGATCCAGAAGCCGGATGCGCCGCGGCTGTAGTCACCGGTCACGCCGTTGACGCCTGAACCAATCAGGTCGGTGACGTAAAAACCCTGACGAATGTCGGAGATCAGTTCCTCCGGCGTCACCGCGCCGGCTTCAAGGTGCAGATTGTACGATCCCGGCGACGGCGACGACGACACACCGCGATGGGCGTGGCCGGTCGTCGTGAGCTTCAGTTCGCGCGCGGTCGCACAGTCCAGAATCCATGAGGTCAGGACGCCTTGATCGACGAGCGCGAGCTTCTTGACGCGGACGCCCTCGGCATCGAACGGCTGCGAGCGCAAGCCGCGACGGCGCAGCGGATCGTCAATAATGCGGATGTTGCTGGCAAAGAGCTGCTCGCCGAGGCGATCCTTCAGGAAGCTTGTCTTGCGCGCAATCGAGGCGCCGTTAATCGCCCCCACCAGATGGCCGACCAGCGAGCCCGACACGCGCGGATCGAACACCACCGGCACCTTGCAGGTTTCGACCTTGCGCGGATTGGCGCGTGCGACCGTGCGCTCGCCGGCGAGGCGGCCGACGCTTTCGGGTGTGTCGAGATCTTCAGCATGCGGGGCGGAAGTGAAATCGTAGTCGCGCTCCATCGCGGTGCCCTCACCGGAGATGGCGGTCACAGAGATGCCCTGGCTCGAGCGCAAATAAGCGCCGTGAAAGCCGGTGCTGGTCACGAGTACCATGCCGCCGATCCCGGTCGACGCCGACGCGCCGCCTGATTTAGTGACGCCCTTGACCGCAAGCGCAGCCGCCTCCGCCTCACAGGCGCGGCGCTCGAGTTCGGCGGTTGTCGGAACGTGCGGATCGAGCAAATCGAGATCGGGGAACTCGCTTGTAAGCAACGAGGGATCGGCAAGGCCGACATATTCGTCATTCGGTGCCACGCGCGCCATCGCTACCGCCCGCTCGGCGAGGCGTGCTACGCCGTCGCCGCGGATATCGTTGGTCGAGACCACGGCCTGGCGCTTGCCGACCAGCACACGCAGACCGACGTCGTCGCCCTCCGAACGCTCGGACTCCTCGACGCGGCCGTCGCGCACTTCGACCCCGTGCGCGATGCCACGCACGGCAACCGCGTCGGCGGCGTCGGCGCCGGCTTGCCGGGCGGCTTCGACGAGGCGTTGGGCCAACGTCGTCAGCGCGGATTGATCGAAAAGCTTGGCGGTGGCGGCGTCAGCCGAAAGCGCAGATGCGCCCGATGGTGAAGAGATCACGAATAAAAATCCCGCAGATTTACGGAAGGGGCGAACGGCGGTCGAAACAGATCACTGACCGCATGAAATGTGCCTGATTCAGTTGGATTTCAAGCATTTTCACGCTGCCGAAACATAGGAATTTCGGCAGCATGGCAAGGTCCCGTCAATCATGCGGGCCAAGGTGTTGTCAATCATGCGGATCGATGGAGACCCGGTGACGGCGGATTAACCAGCCTTTTTAAGCGAATCCGGACGCCGCTCTGGCATGCTCTCACGTAACGACCGGGGACATAATCCCGGCGGGGAGACAAAGCCGTGAGGCGTCAAACAGCAACAAGCGGGATCAATCCCGCAGGGTCGAGCCGCGCATTGCGGCTCGACCCTCTCTCTTTGCCCGTGAGCTTCGATGCGCAGGACGTTCGCGCCGACAACGGCGTGCGTCGTGTCGAGCTTCACCGCGAGCGTGTCGTGCTGCGGCGTGCCGTCCAGGGCATGCGGATGGCCATCAACCTTCGTGTCAGCGATTTCCGCGGCATTGCGCTGCGTGGCGTCGACGACGTCCAGACGCTGGTGCTGCTGCACCGCGACCCATCTCTGACGATCCCGCTTTGCGTCAGTTCAGATCCCGACGAGCTTGCATCCGCCTGGCAGACATGGAGCGACATCTTCGCGCTGCCGCAACTCTTTGAGGAAGCGCCAGGCGAGCCGGCGCCACGGCGGCGGCGGCGCAACGCGATCCGCGCACGGCGTCCGAAATTCCTGGTGCGACGGCGCGGCGGCGGCGCGATCGACACTGCCAATGTCCATCGCCGCGAACGCGAGATCATCGCCCGCAACTGATCGTGGGCCGGCCGGTTTAGCCGGCCCTCATCAGCGCATCCACCAATAGCCCGGCGAACAGCAACAGCCCTGCGTCGCGGTTGGATTTGAAGACGCGCAGGCAAAGCGCGGGGTCGCTGATATCGAGCCGCGCGATCTGCCAGCCAAGATGGATCGCGAACGCTGCAAGGCCGATCCATCCAGCCGGACCGATGCCGGCGATCCTGATCGCTACACCGATCAGGATCGCGGCCAGACCGTAAAACACGATCAGCGCCCGATGCGTGCGGGCGCCGAACAACCGCGCGGTCGATTTGACGCCGATCAGCGCATCGTCCTCTGTGTCCTGATGCGCGTAGATGGTGTCATAGCCGATCACCCAGGCGATCGATCCGGCGTAAAGTACAAGCGCCGGCAGCCCGATGCTTCCGAGCAGGACCGCAAATCCCATCAAGGCGCCCCACGAGAAGGCAAGCCCCAGCACGACCTGCGGCCACCAGGTGATGCGCTTCATGAACGGATAGACCGCAACGATGGCCAGCGAAGCGATACCGGCTGCGATCGCGAAGCGGTTGAACTGAAGTAGTACAACAAGGCCTACCACGGCTTGCGCGACCAAAAACACGAGGGCCTGTCGCACGCTCACCTGGCCGGCCGGGATCGGGCGCGATCGCGTGCGCTCGACCTTGGCGTCGAGATCGCGATCGGTGATGTCATTCCAGGTGCAGCCGGCGCCACGCATGGCAAACGCGCCAACAAGAAACAAAGCGATCACGATCGGCAATCGCCTGACGTCGTGTGCCAGCGCTGACGCGATCGCGGCCGACCACCAGCACGGCAGCAACAACAGCCAGGAACCGATCGGACGGTCGAGGCGGGCAAGCCTCAGATAGGGCCGAGACCACAACGGCGCACGCGTATCGACCCAATTGCCGGTCGCGTCCGCAACGCGCGCCGCAGCCTCAATCATAACGCCCCGGCGCCTGCTGTGTCGGATATTCCGTTCAGGTCAACGACACGCGTCATCGCGTGAGCGCATTGCCGCTCAGCGTGTCGAACGTCGTGCCGCCGCTTTTCTTGGTGGCGTTCGCCTCCGGAATCGACGCAGCAGAACCCAGCACATCCGACAGGCTTGGACCGGCGGAACCCTGGCTTTTCATATTGGCAGCGGCGTTGCATATCTTCGTCAGCATATCCTCGCTACGCTTGTGGCCGGTCTTGAGCTGCTGGCTGATCTGTGGCGGGATCTCGCATCGTGCGGCGTTGGTCTCGACGAATTTCATCATTTTGACCTCGGCCTGGATGAAGCTGGTCATCAGCTTGCACGCCACATCAGGACCGGCGTGCTTGTCGCTGGCCGCCCTGAGAAGCTTACCGCGCCTTTCCGCTTCTTCGCGCATCGGCATGAATTGCTTCATGCAGTTATCGACTGCTCCCGATTGCGTCGGAGGTGCTGCAAAGGTTGACGCCCCGCCGGGTCCCGGAAAAAAAGCAGGCGCCGGTACGTTGCCGAAAGAGGAGGACGGCATCGGCGAATTGCCGAGAGAGTGTGCCCCGCCGCCGTTCACCGGCGGGAAGGCAGGATCATTGACCGTTCCTGCTTTTTTCCCGGCCCCATTCACGGGCGGGAACGCTGGATCGTTGAGGGTGCCCGCCTGGCCCGGCAGCGGCGCAGGAAACGCGCCCTGTGCCGAAGCCTGCCCTGCTTGAAACGTTACAACGGCCACCACGGCTAGCACCGCCGATCCGAGGTCCCTGCGCCACAGGCGGCGAGTTCTCTTCACGGATTTCAGATCGAGAAGCGGTGCTGGAATCGTCAACTTGTTAGTGCCCATGACTTTCCGAAGTTCGCAAAAAGGTCTTGCAGAGGGGACGTGCGAGCTTCGGAAAGTGGACACTAATGGCGCGATCAACTGGCGGATCATCAATGCTGTTCCCTCAGGCCCGAACACTTTCCCGACAGGAGAGCGACTCCATTGTCGGCATTTTACGATTGCTGCCAGTGGTTAACAACCCGTTGAATAGGGCAAGAGCGCGGCGCAACGCCGCCCCCAAACCGGGAATAATCACGCAATTTCTCATCCTTTTGGGCTAAAAAGCCCGCCGAAAGGACCCCGATCGGTAATGCCCTCGCATGATTTCCGCAAACCTCGGCTGTTCGTGGACGCGCCCCTCGAAAGCGGCGCCACCGTGACGCTCGCGAGGGACCAGAGCAACTATCTCGGCAACGTGCTGAGGCTTTCGGCCGGCGACGGCATTCTCGTCTTCAATGGGCGCGACGGCGAATGGCAAGCTTCGATCACCGGTCGCAAGCGGCCTGACGGCCTGCAAGTCGAAGGCAGAACCCGGCCGCAAGATCGCCTCGGCGAATTCGCTTACGTGTTCGCGCCGCTGAAGCACGCGCGCCTCGATTATATCGTGCAAAAGGCTGTCGAGATGGGCGTCTCGTCCCTGCAGCCGGTGATGACTCGTTTCACCCAGGTCTCCCGGGTCAACAGCGAACGGATGCGGGCCAATGTCATCGAGGCAGCCGAGCAATGCGGTATTCTCGCCATCGCCGAGGTTGCGGAACCGGTCACCTTTGACCGGTTTCTGGCGCGCCGAAAGGCAGAGCGGCTACTTGTCTTTTGCGACGAAGCGGCCGACGTCGCCAATCCATTGAGTGCGTTGGCGCGCGAAAGACCGCCCGGAGGCATCGATATCCTGATCGGACCGGAGGGCGGATTTGCCGAGGAGGAGCGCGCCGCCTTGCTGCGCCAGCCGAACACGTTGCGGCTGTCGCTGGGTCCGCGGATCTTGCGGGCCGATACCGCGGGCGTCGCGGCGCTGGCGCTGGTCCAGGCCGCACTCGGCGATTGGACCGCCGATGCTGCCCGATAGGACATCCGATCGTTAAGACACTTGGTCGTTAAGACACTTGGCCGATCATGGTCGAAACCTTGGTTGCGCCATGCTAAAGGCTGCGCCAGCGCCTTGGGGCCGGACATCGGGCCGAAAAGCGTCAAGTCAGTAAAATTACTTTGATTCAACGACTTAGGTGTATTTCGGTCTTGCGAACCCGCTTTCAAGAGATTTGGACTGCAAGATGATCGCGACCGCCGCCCCTCGTGCGACCGGGTCCGCCGCATGGGCGGAAGCACTGCTACGGTCATTTGCGGAAGCCGGCTACGCCCTGGCCGAACCTGCCGTCCTGCAGCCAGCCGAGCCTTTTCTTGACCTTTCCGGCGAAGATATCCGCAAGAGCCTTTACCTCACGACCGACGCCACCGGCGAAGAACAGTGCCTGCGCCCTGACCTGACAATCCCGGTGGCGCGCGAATACCTCTCCTCAGGCCGCGCCGGACAGCCTGCGGGATTTAGCTATCTCGGCCCGGTGTTTCGCTATCGCAGCGGAGCGCCCAGCGAGTTCCTGCAGGCCGGCATCGAATCGTTCGGACGGGCCGATCGCCCGGCAGCGGATGCCGAAATGCTGGCGCTGGCCTTGCAGGCAGCACAGGCTTTTGGCCTGAACGAGGTCGAGATCCGCGCCGGCGATGTCGCCCTCTTCACGTCCCTCATCGATGCGCTCGGTCTTTATCCGGTATGGCGCCGGCGGCTGATCAAGGATTTCAACCGCAAGATCAGCCTCGAACAGGACATCGAACGGCTCGCGCTCGCAAGCGCCGCACCCCCCAACGAGTATGAGGGCGTGCTCGCCGCGCTTGCCGGCTCCGATCGCAAGGCGGCGCTGGCGCTGGTGACCGACCTGATGTCGATCGCCGGCACCAGCAATGTTGGCGGCCGCACCGTTGCCGAAATCGCCGACCGCTTTCTCGAGCAGTCGACTTTGAAGGCGGGCGCGCTGCCGCGCGATGCGCTTGCCATCATCAAACGCTTTCTTGCCGTCGCCGGTGACCCGCGCGATGCGGTCGCCCAACTGCGCGCGCTGGCAAATGACTGCAAGCTAGATATCGATGCGGCCGTCGATGCACTCGACAGCCGCGTCGGCTTCATGGTCGGGCGTGGCATCGACGTCGCGAAAATGCGCTTCTCGACCGCATTCGGACGCGGGCTTGATTATTACACCGGCTTCGAATTCGAGCTTCACGCCAAGGGCGATGGCGTCGAACCGTTGGTCGCCGGCGGCAGATATGACGGGCTGTTGCAGCGACTCGGTTCGGCCGCCGCCATTCCGGCGGTTGGATTTTCGGTGTGGGTCGAGGCCTTCGCCAAACTCGGCACCCCCGCCGCCTCCGGGAGGCCGTCGTGACCACGCCCTTCGTTCTCGCCGTTCCCTCGAAGGGCCGGTTGCAGGAAAACGCCGAAGCCTTCTTCACCCGCGCCGGGCTGGCCTTGGCGAAGCCGCGCGGCGCCCGCGAATATCGCGGCACCATCATGGGCCTCGACAATGTCGAGATTGCCTATCTGTCGGCCGGCGAGATTGCCTCGCAACTGGCGCGCGGTGCGGTGCATCTCGGCATTACCGGCGAAGATCTCGTGCGCGAGAGCATTGTCGATGCCGACAAGCGCGTGCTTCTGATCGACAGCCTCGGCTTCGGCAGCGCCAACGTCGTAGTAGCGGTCCCGCAGGCATGGATCGACGTGCGGACCATGGCCGATCTAGACGACGTCACGTCGGGCTTTCGCGAACAGCATAACCGGCGGATGCGGGTCGCGACCAAATACATCAACCTGACCCGCGCATTCTTCGCTTCCCATGGCATCGTCGACTACCGCATCGTCGAGAGCGCCGGCGCGACCGAAGGCGCGCCCGCCGCGGGCACAGCGGAAATGATCGTCGATATCACCACGACCGGCGCGACGCTGGCTGCCAACGGTCTGAAGGTGCTCGACGACGGCGTGATCCTGAAGAGCCACGCCAATCTCGTCGCCTCGCGCGAGGCCGACTGGTCGAGCGAAGCACGGGAAACAGCGCGCGTCATACTCGACCACATTGCCGCCCGCGCGCGGGCGAGCCAATACCGCGAGGTCCGCACCCGCTTTACCGCCTGCAACGCGGCGTTGCTGGCCGAAGCCCAGGAGCGCTTCGGCGTGGCGTTGCCGTTCGGCGGACCAACGTCGTCCGGAATGGTGACCCTGCACTGTCCGCCGGCGCAGCTCTACGCACTTGGCAGCTTCCTGCGCAATCACGGGGCCGACACGGTTTCGGTGGCTTCCCTCGATTATGTGCTCGACCGCGAAAATCCCCTGTTCGCCCGGCTCGAGGCGTTCCTCAGACAATAAATCGCAGGTACCTTCCCGTGGCGACATTCCAGCGCGATTGCCATATGGTGCGCCAAGGCGGGTTGTCGGGCGAAATGGGTACTCGCCGGTGCTGAGACTGGAAACCGATCGATGACACTGGGCACAGACGTATCGAGCCTGTCGACGACCGCCGCGACGGCTGCGGCGCGCGGCCTGTCGATCGTCGTACCGGTGTACAACGAGGCGACCGGCCTCGCCTCGCTGCATCAGCGGCTTTGCGGTCTCGCAAAAGGCCTCGACCATCGCTATCGGCTGCGCTGCGAAGTCGTCTATGTCGATGACGGCAGTTCCGACGCGACACTCATCGTCGCACGCGGACTGAAGGCGGATTGCATCGACGTTCAGGTCGTCTCGCTGTCGCGCAATTTCGGCAAGGAAGCAGCGCTGATGGCGGGCCTCGACCATGCACGGCAGGGCGCGGTTCTGTTCATGGACGGCGACGGCCAGCACCCGCCGGACCTGGTCGAAAAGCTGGTCAGCCACTGGATCGATGACGGCTACGACGTCGTCTATACGGCGAAGGCGCACCGCGACAATGAATCCCTGCTGCGGCGATTGTCCGTGCGCGGCTTCTACGCCCTGATCAATTGGGGCGCCCGGCAGAAGATCCCGGAAGACGCCGGCGACTTCCGCCTGCTGTCGCCACGGGCCGCCGCCGCGCTACGGCAATTGCCGGAGCGCAACCGCTTCTTCAAAGGTCTGGCAAGCTGGATCGGCTTTCGCCAGATTCGCGTCGACTATGAACCGGCCGCACGCGCGCACGGCATCACGACATTCAGCGCCGGACGGCTGGTCGGGCTTTCGATCGAAGGGTTGACCTCGTTCTCGGTCGCACCGCTTCGCTTCGCGAGCCTGCTCGGCGTGCTGCTGGCGTCCGTGGCCTTCCTGTTCGGCCTGTCGATCCTCTGGGAAACGTGGGTGGATGGAAAGTCGGTTCCCGGCTATCCCTCGCTGATCGTAGGCCTGATGACGATCGGCGGTGTACAGTTGATCATGATCGGCATCGTCGGAGAATATATCGGCAAGATCCTTTCCGAACTGAAGGCGCGCCCGATCTATTTCGTTGCCGAACATTCCGAGAAGCGCACCGATGCGCGCACGGATAACGAAGCCGATCAAAGGACGGCGGCGGAATGAGCCGACGCATCTGGTTGTGCGCCGACGACTACGGCATCAGCCCCGGCGTCAATCGCGCCATTCGCGATCTGATCGAGAAGGGCCGTCTCAACGCCACGTCCGTCATGGTGGTGGGGTCGGCGATCGGCCGTGACGACGTGAACGCACTCGTCGCTTCCGCCAGATCCAATCGAGGCTGCGCCATCGGCCTGCATGTCACTCTCACCGCGCCGTTTCGCCCGTTGACGATGCATTTCAGGCCGCTCGAGGGCGGCTTGTTTTTGCCGCACCCTACGCTGTTTCGCCGAGGCATCACGGGAAGGCTCGATTTTGAGCTCGTCCATACCGAAGTGACCGTGCAGATCGAGGCCTTTGCCGACTTGTTTGGCCGCGCGCCGGACTATGTCGACAGCCATCAGCACGTCCATCTCTTTCCGGGCGTGCGTCAGGCTTTCCTGGCGGCGGCGAAGGCAGCAGCGCCAGGCGCGTGGGTTCGCCAATGCGGCCGCGACCGGCCATTGACCCGACGCCTCGGCTCGCCGAAGTCGCTGGTGCTCGACGCGCTCAGCGCACAATTCCGCAAGCGCGCGGCGCGCGCCGGACTCTCCTTCAATCCCGCCTTTGCCGGCGCCTACGATTTTTCGAAGCAGACGGAATTCGGCGCCTTGCTGGGACAATTCGTTCAGGGAATGCCGGAGGGAGGCGTTGTCATGTGTCATCCGGGCATCGTGGACGATGTACTGATCAGCCTCGATCCGTTCACCTTCCAGCGCGAGCGCGAATATGAATTCCTGGGCAGCGAACAGTTCATGCCTTTGCTGGCGGCGAACGAACTCACGCTTGGCTGAACGCCCGACCGCATATCGTTGGCGTCAACGCGGCAACCCTGCCGGCAAATTTTTCGGGGTCCGATCAAGGATTTACAGGCGAAATGACGACCGCCCACTGCCCTACGTAAATTTAATTTCCGCCCGCACTACCTGCGACATGAACCCCGCTTACATGCCAAGACAGGCTTTGAAAGCGAGGGAGAGGCCAGATGACGCCGCAAGAACGCCAATTGGTTGACGACCTTTTCGAACGGTTGTCGAAGATGGAGGGTGCGCCGCGCGATTCCGATGCGACCGCTGCGATCGCCCAGGGTTTGCGGAACGCACCGAACGCGATCTACCCGCTGGTGCAGACGGTATTGGTACAGGACGAGGCGCTCAAGCAGGCTCACCACCGCATCGAGGAGTTGGAAAATCAAAGCGCACCTCAGCAAACTCAAGGCGGCGGCTTTCTCGATACCATGCGCGGTGCGCTGTTCGGGCAGGGTCAATCACAGGGCGGTCAATCGCAAGGTTCCGTCCCGAACGTTCGACCGCCCGAAGCCGGCAGCCGTCCAGTCTGGAACAGCGGCCAGGTTTTGCAGCAGACAGGGCGCAACGATGAACGCAACTATGGCCAGCCCTATGGCGGACCACAGGCGCCGATGGGTGGCGGAACGATGGGCGGCGGAATGATGGGCGGTGGCGGTGGCTCATTTCTGGGAACCGCCGCGGCTGCCGCCGCGGGCATGGTCGGCGGATCGCTTCTGCTCAACAGCTTTCGCGGCATGATGGGCGGCAATCGCCAGGCTTTCGGCGAGACCGCGGCCACTAGCGATCGGAGCCCGTGGAGCGACCAATCCCGCAGTGACCTCGCACGCGACGCCGGCATCAACAATATCGGCTCGCAAGATCTCGCCGCACAGGATCGTGCCCAGGATCTCGCTCAGGATCGTGACGACGACAATTCGCGCGACGGGCTATACGATACAGCGTCAGACGACGACCGCGACGACATGGACGCCGACAACTTCGACAACGATAGCGATAACGACAGCGATAACGACAGCGACTTCGCTTGAAAGGTTCTCAGGCAAATGAAAAACGGCCGCTCTGTTAGCAGCGGCCGTTTTATTTCGCGCGACCGGGTTGATCAGATGACGACGACCTTGGTGCCGACGTTGACGCGGCCATAGAGGTCGATCACGTCCTCGTTGCGCATCCGGATGCAGCCCGAGGACACGTTGGTGCCGATCGTCCAGGGCTCGTTCGAGCCGTGGATGCGATAGAGCGTCGATCCGAGATACATGGCGCGCGCCCCGAGCGGATTTTGCGGTCCGCCTTCCATGTGCCGCGGCAAGTCCGGCCGGCGCTGCAACATTTCAGCGGGCGGCGTCCAGTCCGGCCATTCTTTCTTCGCGGAAATCGTCTTGATACCTGACCAGGCGAAACCGGGCCGGCCAACGCCGATGCCATAACGCAGCGCCTTGCCATTGCCCTCGACCAGATAAAGGAACTTGTTCGGCGTATCGATGACGATCGTGCCGGCGTGCTCCTTGCCGTCGTACTCGACGAGCTGCTTCTCGTATTTCGGGTCGAAGGCCGGCCGCGCCGGCTCTCCCATCATCGGCTGGCCCATCGCTTGCGGTGGCATCATCGGCGCCTGGTAAACCATCGGCTGCCGGTATGAAGGCTGCTGATATGAAGGCAGCGGCTGATAGGCCGGCTGCTGGCGATAGGGCTGGCCTTCCTGATAGTCCTGTCCTTGTCTGTCGCCGAACAGGAACTCGATGAAGCCGCCTCCCATATTGGGACGATCGGCGGATGCGAGGCGCACCGGCGCGGGAGCCGGCGGCGCTGCGGATTGATCGGGATGGAGCACCACCGGATCTGTGACGAACTCGGCTTCATTTGCGGCGGCATGCGGAAATCCGAGGCCGAGCCAGCAAGCACTGGCGAGCAGCGCAAGATACATTCTCTTCATCGACGTACTCATACTAGAGCTCTGATTCCGAAGTTCGCAAGCTATTGCGGCCCCTCCGATGCGAACTTCGGAATCAAAGGAGCTCTAGTTTCGTCGTGGGCGCCGGAGCGACGCGCTTTGCACGCGATCAGCTAAAAGCGAAAACCGCATCGGTTTGGTAAACAGAATCACCTTTTCGATTCACCACGTCGTCAGGTCGGCGCGGTTTTGTCGCTAGCGTTTATTTTCAGTGAACGGGCAGCGCGGATGGTTAATCGTCGGTGTGCGGACGTGCGCGCTGATTGCAGCGCCGGTTCCGGCGTGAACCTCGTGTTAAATTCGGTCTGCTTTAAAGCACAGCGGAGTGAAGGGGTCAGGGATATTCTCATGCCGGTTCATCGTAGACGTTTTCGTATCGAAGAAGCTTTCTCCGGAGACATTCAGATGCCGCCGGAGGTTGAAACCGAAGTTGGCCCCATGCACCATGAAATCATGAACGAACTGCGCGCCATCAAGGCTCAGATGGCTATCTCGCGCCCCATTGGCGCGACGACCGAGGCAATCGGCGAAGCTGCGGCGCGCGAAGTTGCGGACGCGCATGCGCTGCTCGAAACCTATCGCGCGCAGATCGAGCAATGCGAGAAGCTCAAGGTCGAGCTCGACCTGATCTATGACGCCATTACCCGCACCAAGCGCGAAATCGCCGTCCTGCACGGCAAGAGCTTCAACGGCGAGGAGATGGCCAAGGTCAATGGCGAACTCGGCGCCGTGGTCGGCGGGACCGAAGAAGCCACCCAGCAGATCCTGGAAGCCGCCGAATCGATCGACAATTCGGCAACCGCCTTGAGCAAGATCACCTCGCCCGACCAGCAGAAGCTGCTCAGCGAGGAAATCCAGGAACGCGTCGTTTCCATCTTCGAGGCGTGCAATTTCCAGGACCTGACCGGCCAGCGCATCAAGAAGGTGATGAACACGATGAAGTTCATCGAAAATCACATCACCGTCATGATGGACATCTGGGGCGGCGTCGACGCCATCAAGGCGCATGCGCCGGCGATCGTCGACACCCGCGAGGGCGACGCCAAGCTTTTGAACGGCCCGAGGCTTGAAGGCGATGTCGGCCACGCCTCACAGGACGATATCGACGCCCTGTTCGACTGACCGATATTTCCTCAGGATCGGGTAGGAGGACGCCTTGCGGCGTCCCCCTCCCACACCACCGAACGTACGGTCCCGTATACGGCGGTTCCTGTCGTGTCCGCTCTGCGGCCCGCAGTGCCTGTCACCCTCAAAGCGCTTTGATCGTATCTCGCGGATTCCGTCCGCTACCTCGGATCTAAGCCCGCTCGCGCGGCATCTGCTCAAGGCGATCAGAAAAGCGGTCCCAGCTTCTCCGACAAGTTCAGCCCTTCATCGGTTGGTCCGACTACTACGGCTTCTGCTGACTTCTGCCGCCCCGTCCCGACGCCTTGCGGCGCCGGTAGCACACCCGTTGCCGGGGGCAGGACGACAGAGCTCCCAGGGTAAGACGCGTGACCTTCGTGCCATACACTCGTCGCATCTACGGCCGCACCCTCCGGGTGATATCGGGCTTCGGGCATTTTGGCTCCCTCGCCCGGATGCGGACGCCTCTTATGCGCTGGCTGTTCGTCGAGCCGGCACTTTGCTTACAGCTTCCTTCAGACCCCGCCTCGCGACGACGCCCTTGCTGTTCGGCTAACGGTTCCCATCACCAGGGTCCGTAGAGGACTCTCA
This sequence comes from Bradyrhizobium sp., assembly GCF_027307225.1. Classification (GTDB taxonomy): domain Bacteria; phylum Pseudomonadota; class Alphaproteobacteria; order Rhizobiales; family Xanthobacteraceae; genus Bradyrhizobium. The sequence continues at coordinate 28,324 of NZ_DAHUXJ010000053.1, forward strand.
CCTCCAAGTCACCGACCGGACACCACGCCGGTCAAATCGCGCCAGTCACGGCGCTCCGCGCCATGCCTGGCGCACCAAAAAGGAAAACGCCGGCTTCAAGCCGGCGTTTTTTTGCTTTCGGGGACGGAGATCGGGCTCAAGCCCGCGGCCCGCAGCGGACATAGACCATGTTGCCGTAACGGGTTGCCGCATCCTTGTCGATGAAGCGGGTGATCAGGACCCTGCCATCGAAGGACACGATCTCCCGGTCCAGATCGCCGCCCGGCGGGCCTGCCGGACCGATGTAGTTCTTGCCGCTCGGACTGCCTTTCAGCCGCAATTCCTGCGGCGTCGCCTGATCGGCCAGATGCATGATCACGCCGCCAGCGGCACCGGCGCCGATCACGTAAGGCTGCTTGCATTGCGCCTTTGCCGCCACTTCGGTGCGTGCGCGATCATTGGGGTTCTGATACGAGGCCAGTCCCCATTTGCCCACGAGTTCGTCGGCACGGATCGAAGCCGGCATTTCCGGTATCGGCGCCGGCTCCGCCGCGGGCGGCGGGGATGACGAGAAAGACGGCAGGCTCATGCTGCTGCACGCCCCGAGAAAGACCGCCAGCATCGCGGCCATACCCAGATTGGCAGACGTCCGCGCGCCACCTGAACCGATCATGTTCTCCCCCAAGCAAATCCGCGGCAGCATTCGTCCGGCAGCCAACCGCAAAAACCGTGACCTAGCAACGACGTCCTGCAAAGTACGCCGACGCGACCATGTGGTTTCCCAAAGCATCCTATATGAGCCTCACCAAGGCATTAACCTCGTTTGCTTGACAGGATGATTGCCAGGCCATATCCCAGCCGCACTATTGGCACTCTAAGTGCCCGATTGCCAAGAAGACGATAGGCTGTCCAGCGCCGTTTTCGAATACGCCCCGTATTCCCGGTAAATTTCGGCAGCAAATCGACCAGCGAACCAGGCTTCCAAAGGAACTGTCATGGCTAAAACCACATTTCGCCCACTGCACGACCGTGTCGTGGTCAAGCGCATCGATGCTGAACAGAAGTCCAAGGGCGGCATCATCATTCCCGACAGCGCCAAGGAAAAGCCCTCGCAGGGCGAAATCACGGCGGTGGGACCGGGCGGCCGGGATGAATCCGGCAAGTTGATCCCGATCGACCTGAAGGCCGGCGACCGCGTCCTGTTCGGCAAATGGTCGGGCACCGAGGTCAAGATCGACGGCGAAGAGCTGCTGATCATGAAGGAAAGCGACATCATGGGCGTGCTGGCCTAAGCACGGTTCCATTCGTAACCCCGCCTCGATGCGCAGTTGAAAGCGTCATGGTTCCGGATCCGGGTCCAGCCATTCACCCCCTGAACAATCAGGGATGGCCGGGGCCCCACCCCGGCGATGACGAAGTGAGCGGCGCTGCAAGCACAGAATCTTCCAGATTTGAGGAGTTAGGATAATGGCTGCCAAGGACGTCAAATTCTCCGGAGACGCGCGTGACCGCATGCTGCGCGGCGTCGATGTTCTCGCCAACGCCGTCAAGGTGACGCTCGGGCCCAAGGGCCGCAACGTGGTCATCGAAAAGAGTTTCGGCGCCCCGCGCATCACCAAGGACGGCGTGACCGTCGCCAAGGAGATCGAGCTCGAGGACAAGTTCGAGAACATGGGTGCGCAGATGCTGCGCGAAGTCGCTTCCAAGACCAACGATACCGCCGGCGACGGCACTACCACCGCAACCGTGCTGGCGCAGGCGATCGTGCGTGAAGGTGCCAAGGCTGTTGCCGCCGGCATGAATCCGATGGACCTCAGGCGAGGCATCGAGATCGCGGTGACAGCCGTGGTGAAGGACATCGAGAAGCGCGCCAAACCGGTCGCCTCCTCCTCCGAAGTCGCCCAGATCGGAACCATCTCCTCCAATGGCGATGCGGCGATCGGCAAGATGATCGCGCAGGCAATGCAGAAAGTCGGCAACGAGGGCGTCATCACGGTCGAGGAAAACAAGTCGCTCGAGACCGAGGTCGACATTGTCGAGGGCATGAAGTTCGACCGCGGCTATCTGTCGCCCTATTTCATCACCAACGCCGAAAAGATGACTGCGGAACTCGAGGACGTCTATGTGCTGCTGCACGAGAAGAAGCTGACCGGGCTGCAGGCGATGCTGCCGGTGCTCGAAGCCGTGGTGCAGTCGGGCAAGCCGCTTCTGATCATCGCCGAGGACGTTGAGGGCGAGGCGCTCGCGACGCTCGTCGTCAACCGCCTGCGCGGCGGCCTGAAGGTAGCCGCCGTCAAGGCGCCGGGCTTCGGCGACCGCCGCAAGGCCATGCTGGAAGATATTGCGATCCTCACCGGCGGTCAGCTGATTTCCGACGAACTCGGCATGAAGCTCGAGAGCGTCACGGTCAACATGCTCGGCCGTGCCGGCAAGGTGGTGATCGACAAGGAAAACACCACGATCGTCAAAGGTATCGGCAAGAAGAAGGACATCGAGGGCCGCGTCAACCAGATCAAGGCCCAGATCGAGGAAACCACCTCCGACTACGACCGCGAGAAGCTCCAGGAGCGCCTGGCCAAACTCGCCGGCGGCGTCGCGGTGATCCACGTCGGCGGCGCAACCGAGGTTGAGGTCAAGGAAAAGAAGGACCGCGTCGAAGACGCGCTGAACGCCACGCGAGCCGCAGTGCAGGAAGGCATCGTGCCGGGCGGCGGCGTCGCCCTGCTGCGCGCCAAGAAGGCGGTCGGACGCATCCACAACGACAATTCGGATGTGCAGGCCGGCATCAACATCGTGCTCAAGGCGCTGGAAGCTCCGATCCGCCAGATCTCGGAGAATGCCGGGGTCGAGGGCTCGATCGTTGTGGGCAGGATTCTCGAGGACAAGTCGGAGACGTTCGGCTTCGACGCCCAGACCGAAGAGTATGTCGATATGGTCGCCAAGGGCATCATCGACCCCGCCAAGGTGGTGCGGACCGCGTTGCAAGATGCTTCGTCCGTCGCCGGCCTATTGGTGACGACCGAAGCCATGGTTGCGGAGCTGCCGAAGGAACTGGCAGCGGCAGCACCGGGCGGTCACGGCGGCGGCATGGGCTTCTAGTACCGCCGATCTGAAGTCCCTGCACCACAAGCGGCGAATCCGATCAGGGACTTCAGATCGATAAAGCGGTACTAGAATCGATAAGTTTGCTAGCTAGTGCCCATGACTTTCCGAAGTTCGTGAAGGTGGGCGCGGCGATGGAGCACGAACTTCGGAAAGTGGGCACTAGGTCAAGCGAATTCGACTGCGACAACAATCGAGAAGGCTGTCATGGGCGGCCTTCTTTTTTGGCGATTTGTCTTCAGCTTTGCTAGGAAGAGCCAAATCCGGCTTGCTAAACATTCGACGATTGCAAGCCCGTCTCTTCAAGGAAGTGCAGATGCGCGCCGTCCTACTTCTCGTGACCGTTCTTGCCGCCGCCTCAATCGGCGCAGCCGATGGGCAAATGAAGCTCTCGACCAAGCCTCTGCCCGGCGCCAACGAGGTCAGGTATTTCACCGCCATCGACGGGCTGATGGACGGCAATGCCGACGTGATCCTGAAGGAAACGCGGCAAGGCAAGACGTTGACCGCCGCAACGCTCGATGTCTGCTATCCCGTCGCCAAGGGCTCTGACCGCAAGGACCGTTTCGTCGTCAAACTTTCGGTCAACGGCCAAACCTTGATCGGAACAACCCGGAGCATCGGCAACAAATTGCCGGTGACAGTCAAGCTGACGCGAAAGCCGACCGGCGAAAATTTCGAGTTCAAGGGCCAGATCGGCATCGGGGAGACCGTCACCGAAGTGAACTCGACCGACAATTCCGATCTCAGCGAACGCGAATTTCAGGAGAACCAGACCAGCGACGATGGCATCACGCCAGCGCCGAAGGACTTTACCGAAGTTTCCCCGGAAGCGATCGGCGTTCGTCTGAAGCTGGATGCGGCCGCTGATTTTCTCAAGAGCCTCAAGGAACAGAACGTCGAGGTTTCGCTGAGCAGCCTTGCCGTCAGCTGCGACGTGCTACGCGCCGGCGAACAGACCGTTACGCTCAGTGCCGATCCGGATCGCGCCGCAGCGCTGATTGCAAAATTCAAGTCCATGCCCGGTGTGGTCGCGGCCGGATGGACAACCGGCATCATTGAGATGGATCGCACCTTGCGCTTTTCGGCCGCGGGGTGGCGCGACGGCGATCACCTCAACAAGGACAAGCTGGCATCGACCATCGCCAATGTTCTGGGCGGCATGCTTTCGGCCAAGCCGACCGCCTCCGACTGGAACTCTTCCAACGGCAAGCTGAAACTGACGTTCAAGCGCGCCAGCGAGCTATATCCCTCGCTCGATCTCACCGACACCATCGAGGTGACGGCACTGGTCGCTTCCGAAAAGCCAATTGGATCGGATCGCCTGATCCTGTGGATCGGCAGTCCCGTCGTCACGACCGCCGATGAAACATCAGGTCCCACCCTCGTCCTCGCCAACGACGCGAGCGGCGACGAAGAAGGCACGCAGAAGGATGATAACGGCCTCGTCGATGCGCTTGCCAAGGAGTTCAAGGCACAGCGCTGGGACGCTGACAAATCAGCCTGGAAGTAACCGACTGACCTGCGTGCTGGAGCCGATAGGTCAGTTCGTGTTGATGTGGAACCGCAAGAGCTTGCTCCCTACGAAGGAAACCTGATCGCCGCGCCGCCGCCAGGTGGTGGCCTCGCTGAGTGCGGCGATCAGATCGTCGTCGGCTTGCGCCCGCGCCGGTGGACAGCCGGGATCTTGCAACTGACCGGGAACGAAAATCACCGTATTGCCCGCGACCGAGAACTGGCCCACGCCGGTCTTGCACCACAGATCGAGTTTCGTCTCGCCATGGTCGCCGATCTCAAGCGTCGGAATCCGCTTCGATCCGGGCTGGGGCGGCGCGTCGAGCGACATTTCGAATCCGAACGGAAACTCCTCATCGGCAGCCACGGGGCTCGTCAGCCACCCTGCCGCCGCGAAAACGGCGAACGCCGCGGTCATTCTTAGAAAGCCCTGTACTGAAAACATTGGTTCCTCTGGGGAAGCAGGACGTGCGGGTTTTAATCGGCCAATACGAGGTTGGCCAGATTGACCGGCGCAAAATAAAGCCCCCGCGTCGAGCCGGACGCGGGGGAACTTGATTGGCTCTCGAAGGCAACCGTCCTCTACTTCAAGACCATGCTCGTGAACGGATGGACATAGGCCTGCAACATCACAAACACGCCGACCAGACAGGCAAGCGCGATCGAGTGTTTGAACACGAAGCGCAAGATCGAGCCTTCATGCCCGTACCAGTTGGTTGCGGTCGAAGCGACCACGATCGACTGCGCATCAATCATCTTGCCCATGACGCCGCCGGACGAGTTTGCCGCTGCCATTAGAACCGAGGGCAGACCCAGTTGCTCCGAAGTGATCCGCTGCAAGTTTCCGAACAGGATGTTCGATGCAGTATCCGATCCGGTCAGCGCAACGCCCAGCCAACCGAGCAGTGTGCCGAAGAATGGATAGAGGACGCCGGTTGCAGCGAAGGCAAGACCTAGCGTCGCATCGATGCCGGACAAACGCGTCAGAGTACCGATGGCGAGCATCGCCGAAATCGTGATCAGCGAAATCGCGCAAAGCCTTATCGTGCGGCCATACTCGGCGATCATCCTGACCGGCGAAAAGCCTGCCAGGAATCCGGCGATGATGGCCGCAAACAACATGCCTGTGCCGGTAAACGACAGGTAAGTGAATCCGAACACCGCGCCTTCCGGCGTTGGTTTGGCAGCTACCGGCGGCACCTTGTTGATCATTCGGTGCAACTCGGGCACCGGATAGTTCCAGGTGAAGATCGAGTTCGCCCAGGACTTGAAAGCTCCATTGCCCCAGATCAGCATCACGATGCAGACGATGATCCACGGCAGCAGCGCACTCCAGAGCTGCGCTCTCGTCAGCGGCCTCATATCGAGCGGCTTTGCCTGCGTCATTGTCGCCATCGACTCATCATTGCCGCGCAGTGCCGGCGACAACCAGAGTTGCTTGGGCTGCCAGACCTTCAGGAACAGAATAAGCGCTCCCATCGAAATCAGCGAGGCGCCGATGTCGACGATCCAGGGATTGACGTAGTTCGAGATCACGAACTGCGGGACCGCAAACGAGATACCGGTGACCAGAATGGCCGGCCAAACGCCCTTCATGCCTTTCCAGCCGGCGAAGGCCCACACGACCCAGAACGGCACGATCAGCGAGAATACCGGCAATTGCCGCCCCACCATGGCGCCGAGAGTATAGGGGTCCAATCCGGTCACCGAAGCGAGGCCCTGGATCGGCGTACCGAGCGCACCGTAGGCGACGGGAGCGGTATTGGCGATCAGCGACAGGCCCGAGGCCGCCAGCGGCGAGAAGCCGAGGCCGATCAGAACGGAACCGGTGACGGCGACCGGCGTGCCGAAGCCCGAAGCGCCTTCGAAGAAAGCCCCAAAGGAAAAGGCGATCAGCAGCAATTGCAGTCGGCGATCCTCGGTGACGCCGCCCACGGCCCGCTTCAGCAGCTCGAATTGGCCGGTTGCGACCGTAATTTGGTAGAGATAGATGACGTTCAGCACGATCCAGCCGATCGGGAAGAACCCTGCCACCACGCCAAGTATCGAGGCGCGGATCGACATGTTGGCCGGCATCGTGAAGACGAAGATCGCAATCAAGTTGGTCAGGATCACCGCGATGATGGCTGCGATATGCGCCTTGACCTTGCCGCTGGCGATCAAAACCAGCAGCGTGACGACCGGCACCGCAGCCGCGATTGTCGACAGCACGGTATTGTTGAATGGATTGTAGACTTGATTCCACATTACGATTTCTCTCCCCATAACTCTTTTTCTGGCGCAGCAATGCGCACGCTCGTTTAGCGCGAAAATCCAAGAAGCCCGTGCCAAGGCGTGAAATCAATGGCGGATTTGGCTTTTGCCAAATTTGCGCACAGCGATGAGCGACGTTCGGAAAGCCCGTCAGGTCGGCGAGACCGCGGCAGCGGTCGGATCAACCGGCGAAAAAATCCCCGCGCTCGAGAGGGCGCGGGGATTTCTATTGCGGCGTTCGCCTCAGAGCTTGGCAATCCCCGGGAAGAACCAGTAGCAGGCAACGCTGATCACGATCAGATAAGCCAGCATGAACAGCGTCCAGAGGAAGTTGTGCCTGATGACCTCCCCTTCGTTGCGCACGAAGCGCGTGGTCGAAACACCGACGCTCGCGGTTTGTGGCGCGATCGGCTTGCCAATCTCGGCACCGACCGAGTTGACGGTCGGCATCAAGAGCGGCGGGAAGCCGAGGATCTGCCCGACCAGCGCCTGGAATTTGCCGAACATCGCGTTGGTCGATGTGTTGCTTCCCGATAGAGCGACGCCGATGAATCCGAGAATCGGCGCAACGACGATGAAGGCGGAGCCAATGGAGGAGAAAGCCTTCGCGAGCGAAGCGGCCATGCCCGAATAATTATAGACATAGGCGAGGCCGAAGATGAAAACGCCAACCAGACAGGCGCCCCACATCTGCGTCCAGGTCTTGTTCCATATCTCGGCGAGCTGCCTGCCGTTCACGCGCAGCAGCAAGGCGATAATGATCCAGGAAGCCAGGATCGCCGAACCACCGACAAACGGAGTCCATTTGAAGGCCGCCGTGATCGTTGCTCCCTCGCTGATCGAGGATGCTGCAGCGACCTGCAAGGTCAACAGCGAGATCTTGGGCAACCCGGACCACGGCCCCGTCCAGGCGACGACGACGATGACGAGAACCGCGATCGGCATCCATGCCTGCAAGATATCTCCGGCGGTTAGCCCGTGAGCCTCGGTTGCGGCCACACCGGTTATCGGCGCACCGCCATAGCCGCGCACCTGTTTCGGTTGCCAGACCTTGAGCAGGAGCAAAAGGGCCACAAAGCACACGATCGAACCGGCGACATCAGGCAGATACGGACCGAGATAGACACCGACCGGGAACTGACCCGCAATGTAGGCGAGAGATCCAACGACGGCGAGCGGCCATGCCTCCCACATCCCCTTCTTGCCCGAGACGAGATAGAGCAGGATCCACGGAGGCAGCAGCGCCAGGATTGCAACGATCTTGCTGATCGAACCCGACAGTGCAAGCAATGGATAACCCGTGACCGCCGCCAGCGCTATGATTGGCGCACCCAGCGCGCCGTAGGAAACCGGCGCGTTGTTGGCAATGGCCGCCACGCGTATCGCATCCAGATCGGGAATGCCGATGGCAATCAGGATGGGCGCAACGAATGCCCATGGGTAACCGAAGCCGACGAGGCCTTCCAACAGCGCACCGAAGGCCCAGGCAAAGAGGATGGTCTGAACGCGGACATCCTGTGTCGCCTGCGCGATCAACCAGCGCCGCAACTTGTCGAAGGTGCCGGTGACGACCAGCGTGTTGAACAGCATCACGCCCCAGAACGTGATCCAGTCAACGTTCCAAACACCCGTCGCAGAACCGTAGAGATAGGCCCGGATGCCATCATCGAACGGCATATGCCAAACCCAGAGACCAAGCACGAGCGTAACCAGCGAGCCGACAAGCGTTGCGACCCAGGCCGACCATCGAAGCACCGCAAGCATGAAAAGCAGTGCAGCGACCGGCACCAGGGCAACAAGCCAGGTGATAAACATATTGTTAGCGGGATCGAGAATTTGCTTGAACATGACGTGTCCTCCCCACGCACTTATTCGGCGAGCCGACCGGCGTGAACGGCCGGCGCGCTGGCGCGAATTCCGCGGGGCTTTGGCAAATTGCGATGTCGAATGCGATTTTGGCGTCTGCCAAATCCGCTCACAAACGCGCGAAAATGTGAGTGCCCCCGCCACCCGCCATTACCTGCATGCTAGGGTTGACTCGGCGGCGGCGACAAGCGAACCCATGCGGTGGAATTTTACGACTTTAGTCTAGTTCCGCATACCGACATTGGCTTATGACTTTGCGGACCTTGAAACGAGACCGCGACCGAACCGTCACGAATCCCGCTCCGCCTTCCGAGCCGACACCGCATTCGTGCAGCTATTCCCCGGGAGATCACAACCAGTGAACAACATGCGCTCGACGCTCGCTGCCGTGTGGCGGATCGCGGCTCCCTATTTCCGTTCGGAGGACAAGTTTGCAGGCGGCGTGCTGCTCGCCGCGGTGATTGCGATCGAACTCACGGTAGTCGGAATCAACGTGCTTCTGAACGAGTGGAATAATCGCTTCTACACCGCGCTTCAGGACAAGGACTGGAACGCGTTCGTTCGCGAGATGGGCATCTTTTGCATCCTTGCCGCCGCCTACATCGCGCTCGCCGTTTATCAACTCTATCTCAATCAGTGGCTCCAGATCCGCTGGCGAAACTGGCTGACCCATCACTATCTCGGCGAATGGCTGGATGACGCCAATCACTATCGCATGCAACTTCAGGGCGATGCTGCCGACAATCCGGACCAGCGCATTTCCGACGACATCAAAATGTTTGTCGAACAGACGCTCAGTCTCGGCGTCGGTTTCCTGAACGCGGTGGTGACGCTCGCCTCCTTTGTCGTCATCCTGTGGGGCCTGTCGGAGGAGTCGCCGCTGACATTGTCGGGCCACGAATTCCACATTCCGGGCTATCTGGTGTGGGGCGCGCTGATTTACGCCATTTTCGGCACCGCGCTGACGCACTGGATCGGCTCGCCTCTGGTCATGCTCGAATTTCAACAACAGCGCTTCGAAGCCGATTTTCGTTTCAACCTGGTGCGGGTGCGTGAGAATTCGGAGCAGATAGCGCTGTTGCGCGGCGACGGCACGGAACGGACGCGGCTCTTGGACCGCTTCAGCCACATCGTCCATAACTGGTACGCGATCATGACCCGCACCAAGCGGCTGACCGCGTTCACTTCGAGCTACGCACAGGCGGCCGTGGTCTTTCCCTATATCCTGGTGGCACCGGCCTATTTCGCCAACAATATCCGGCTTGGCGGCATGACGCAAACGGCGTCCGCCTTTTCCAGCGTGCAGCAATCGCTGTCCTTCTTCGTATCGATCTATCGCTCGCTGGCCGAATGGCGCGCTGTCGTCGCCCGTCTTGATGGATTCGAGCAGAACATCGCAAACGCCAACCGGCTTGCAGAACGCATCCCCTCGATCAATGTCGTGCGCTCCCACGACAACAAGGCGATCGAACTCAAGCAGTTTCTGGTCGAACTGCCCGATGGCACGCCGCTGGTCACGGCCGACCGTCTGCGTATCCAGAGCAACGAGCACGTTCTTGTCACCGGGCCATCGGGAGCCGGCAAGTCGACCCTGTTTCGCGCGATTGCCGACATCTGGCCGTACGGCAACGGCACGATTACGATTCCCGCCAAGGCCACGCTGATGATGTTGCCGCAGCGGCCGTATTTTCCGGTCGGCACGCTGAAGGCGGCGATCGTCTACCCGGCAAACGCCGATGCGTTCAGTTCAGCGCGCGTTGAAGCGGTGCTCACCGCGGTCGGCCTGCCGCAGCTCGCCTCAAAGCTCGGGGAAGAATCCCACTGGAATCGAATGCTGTCGCTCGGCGAACAGCAGCGGCTTGGTCTTGCCCGCGCGCTGCTGCACGAGCCGCAATTTCTTTTCCTCGACGAAGCGACGGCTTCGCTGGACGAGCCTTCCGAAGCTGCGCTCTATCGCCTGCTCGCCGAAAAGCTCACGGCCACGACAATTGTCTCGATCGGACACCGCAACACGCTTGAGGCGTTCCATGAACGGCATATCGTGCTGGACCCGGAGGGCGGTCATTTTGCCGTGCATGAGCGGCAAAAGCTGGCAAGCCCTCCATAGTGGCCGAAGCGGAGAACACCGCGCAGAAATTTATTTCGGATGGCCCGTCACTTCAGATTGCTCATGGCCGTCAAGTCGACCGAGAGCCTGGCGATGCCGGCCGCGCCGCACCAGTTGGAGCCTGCGCCGCCCGGATTGATCGCCGTGACACTGGTGTTTCCGGACGCATTGAAGGCGCTGGTGAAAGCGTTGCAGTTGCCCTTCGACAGATCGGTGTCGGAGTAACGGATATCCAGCGTGAAAACCTTGTACGTGAAGCCGATGCCGATGTTCCAGGTGTCGTAGCTCGCGTAGGGAATCCCGTTGGGGAAGTTCGGCAGAACGCCGTAGAACGAATCCGAGGTGCCGAGCCACTGCCGGCCGACCTCTCCGGACACGTACATCCCGACGCCGCTGTTGCCGAAGGTAGTCGCAGGCGCGGTGTATTTGCCGGTGATCGAGGCATAGTTGCCCCATGCGCCGGAGTTCAGGAAATTCGGCGTATAGTATTCGTTGATACCGAACTGCCAGTTGTCGTTGACGGTGTAATTGCCCTTGCCATACACCTCGAAGAAGCTGACGTCCTTCTTCATGACGTTGCCATTGGCAAGGAAAACGGTGTCAGTCGAGACCGGACAGACGTTGCCGCCGGGAATACCGCCCGTCAATGTGTTGTCGGCGCAACGGCCGCCGGGATACAGGTAACCCCAGATGCCGAAGTCGAGCGCAAAAGCGCCGAAGGTCGGGCGGATGCCGCCGTAGATGTCGACCTCGGCCGCCGCATGGTTGGCAAAGGAAATGCTCTCGCTCGACGTGCCCACATAAAGCTGCAGGTCCTTGTTCACGTTGTAGCGCGGCTCGAAATAGGCGGTGACCGACGGCTGGTGATTGGACTGGGTGATACCGCGAAAGACGTAGTCGTTCATCACGGCGCCGCCGAAGGCAATGTCCCAGGGATCGAACGGCGCCGGTGCTTTCGCGGCCTTCAGCGGCAAATCCGCAGCCAAGGCAGGCGTCGCCATTGCGAGTAACGCGGCAGCTAAGAGATAGATTTTCATCGAAAGGCCCATCCAGCGGTATGCGGTATTGACGTCGTAACGACGGGCGGAGGCTCCGCCCTGCACACCACAACCTGATATAGAGCCGCCACAACGTGAAGATTAAAGCGTGATCATCTGCATATTTCTTACTCATTGTTCGGTGCAAACGAGAAGTAATAAGAAGCTGTTGTAATCTGACAACAAATTCCACGCTTGCGAACGGGAAGGTCCGGCGATCTCACCCTGCGACCGGGCTTGGCAAAAGAAAAAGGCCGCAGCGATTCGGTGCTGCGGCCTCTCAATCAAATCGGCGGTCGGTCGGACTAGCCGTTTCCTTCTTCGCTGCCCGACGAGTGGTGATGATCGGACGTGTGCTCCCACGACGGCGCAGCCGGAGCTGGCTCCTCGTGGTGGGTCGGCGTAGCCCAGCTATGGTTCGGCGGGGAGGCCGCGGGTTCTGGCTCATGCGCCATGGCGGGCGCGGCGGCCTTCCTGGCGGCTCGCTTTTTCGGCGCCGCCTTCTTGGCAGCCTTCTTTGCAGCTTTCTTGGCGGTCTTCTTCGCAGCCTTCTTGGCCGACTTCTTCGCGGCCTTCTTGGCCGATTTCTTCGCCGACTTCTTTGCGGATTTTTTCGCCGCCTTCTTGGCGGATCTCTTCTTCGTGGCGAGAAGCTTTTTAGCCTTCTTCGCCTTCTTGCCCTTCTTCTTTTTCGCCTTAGCCATGTCGTCCTCCTTGTTGCGCTGAGCCGTGTCTATCGGGTGTTCAAGCCCTCGCTCTGCGCGAGCCTGTCGGGTCCGCTCGATACCGGCTGCGGGCCGCCCGTCGCCCAATCGAGAAGCTCAATCGTGTGCACCACAGGAACTGACGTACCGCTGGCAATCTGCACCATGCAGCCAATATTGCCCGCAGCAATCATGTCCGGCTTGACCATTGCAATATTGGCGACCTTCCGATCGCGCAATTTGTTCGCAATGTCAGGCTGGAGAATGTTGTAGGTCCCAGCCGAACCGCAACACAAATGGCTCTCGGCCACATCTTTCACCACGAATCCATTCTTGGAAAGCAATTCTTTCGGCAGCTGCGTGATTTTCTGCCCATGCTGGAGCGAACAAGCGGCGTGATAGGCGACGACGATGTCGTCATGGCGCGCTGCCGGCGCGAGGTTGAGGCCGTTGATATACTCGCTGATGTCCTTCGCCAGCGCCGAAACCTTCGCTGCTGGAGCCGCGAAATCGCGGTCCTGGCGCAGCAGAAAGCCGTAGTCCTTGATGACCGTGCCGCAGCCCGATGTCGTCACCAGAATGGCGTCGAGCCCGCCACGATCGGCCTCCGCAAGCCAGGCGGTGATGTTGGTGCGGGCAAAGGCCAAGGCCTCGGTCTCCCGGCCCATGTGGTGGGTCAGCGCGCCGCAGCATTGCTCATCCTCGACCAGGACGACCTCGATGCCGTGCCGGGTCAAAAGCCGTATGGCGGCCTGATTGATCCGCGGCGCCAGCACCCTTTGGGCGCAGCCTTGCAGCAGCGCGACCCGCCCACGCCGTTCGCCCTCTGCCGGAAAAACGCTGCCGGGAAGCGGTCCAGAAGGCGGCAGGCCGCCCGGCGACAGAGCAAGCATCGCCTTGATTCGCTTGAATAAACCCGGCGTCGCCGAGGGCGCGTCCGATGGCAGGAGGCTGGCGAAAGGACGCGCGAGCCGCGCCAGCGTCATGCTCGCGCGAAACAGTTTGGGCCGTGGCAAAACGAGCGCAAGCACCGTGCGCAGCAGGCGTTCGAGCAGAGGCCTCTTGTAGTCCCGCTCGATCCTCACCCGCGCCTGATCGACCAGATGCATGTAGTTCACGCCCGATGGGCAGGTGGTCATGCAGGCAAGGCAGGAGAGGCAACGGTCGATGTGCTTGACGACCTCCGCCGTCGGCGGACGGTCCTTCTCCAGCATCTCCTTGATCAGATAGATGCGGCCGCGCGGGCTGTCGAGTTCGTCGCCGAGCAGAACGTAGGTCGGACAGGTCGCCGTGCAAAAGCCGCAATGCACGCACTTGCGCAGGATCGTATCGGCCTCGGCGATATCGGGATTGGCCAGTTGGGCGGGGCTGAATTCGGTCTTCATGCCGTTACTGTTCCGATTCTGCTAAAGCGAATGTCAAATCCACCGTACTATCCCCGTGTCATCCGGCCGCGATTGAGAATGGCCTTGGGGTCGAAGCCTTGCCGGACGCGTTCGCTTAAAGCGCGTACGCCTGGGCTTGCGGGCTGAAATACATCGACCTGCCGCCTTACCTCTTCCGGCGCACGCAGCAGCGTAGCGTGGCCGCCGGCAGCGGCTGCGCGCTGGCGCACCAGCGCGGCCTGCGCATCGGGCTTCGGCGGGGTCGCGGTCCAGATCAGGCCGCCGCCCCAATCGTAGAGCACATCGCCCCCGGTTTCGCGGACAAGGCACTCGCCGAGAGCGCTCCCTGCGGCCGGCGGACAGACGATGCGCCACACCGGCCAGGCGCCGAGCGCGCCTTTGGCCGCAAAGGGTTCCACGTCGCGCACGCACTCCCAGATCGCCACCGAGCGCTCATCTTCGATTGTCTCGGCGGTGCCAAACCGCGACAGCAGATTCGCGAGCGAGGCCGCACGATCCACGGCCGACGCGGTGATGCCCTCCAGGCGCACCAGCGTCAGCGCCGTGCGGGGCGATCCGAGGCCGCCGAGCGCACCGACGGCATCGCGCAAGACCGACCTCGGCACATGCGCCGCGCCCGAGACGTCGTAGGGCGAACCGAGCGCGGCGGTCATCGCCCGGTTGGCCGTGGCATCGTCGAGACCGCGCAGCACCAGCGTGCGCTCGCTTTCCGGCCTTGGCATCACCTTGAGCGTCACCTCGGTCATGACAGCCAGCGTTCCCCAGGAGCCGGCGAGCAGCTTGCAGAGGTCGTATCCAGTGACGTTCTTTACGACGCGGCCGCCCGCCTTGAAACTGTCGCCAAAGCCGGAGACCGCCTGCGCGCCGAGCAGGTGATCGCGGGCAGCGCCAGCCTGGATCCGGCGCGGCCCTGCCAACCCAGCAGCGATCATGCCGCCGATTGTCCCCGCCGCAGGCGCCCCCAACAGCGGCGCGGCCTCCATCGGCTCGAACGCAAAGCGCTGATTTTTGGAATCGATCAGCGACTTGACGTCGGCAAGGGGAGCGCCCGCCTCCACCGTGATGATCAGTTCGTTCGGCTCGTAGGATTTCACCGAATTGAGCGCCGACAGATCGAGTAACGCATTGGTCGCCATCGGCTGGCCGATCATGCGCTTGCTGCCATGGCCGATGATCTCGAGCGGCTGTTCGTTGGCGATTGCCGCGCGCACCGCCTGCTCGACATCCTTGGCGTCACGTACTTTCAGGGTGTCCACCTGTCGCACTCAAAATCGCGGAAGATCGGGGAAAGCGAGCTTGCCGGCATGCACATGCATGCGGCCAAGCTCGGCGCAGCGGTGCAGGGTCGGAAACACCTTGCCGGGATTGAGAAGCCCCTGCGCGTCGAAGGCGCATTTGACCCGCTGCTGCTGGTTGAGGTCGATATCGGAAAACATCTCCGGCATCAGATCGCGTTTCTCGATGCCGACGCCGTGCTCGCCGGTCAGGACGCCGCCAAGCTCGACGCAACAGCGCAGGATGTCGGCGCCGAAAGCTTCGGCGCGCTCGATCTCGCCGGGCTGGTTGGCATCGTAGAGAATGAGCGGATGCAGATTGCCGTCGCCGGCATGAAACACGTTGGCGCATTGCAGGCCGTATTTCACGGAGAGCTCTCGAATCCGGGCGAGCGCCTTGGGCAGCGCGCCGCGCGGAATGGTGCCATCCATGCAGAGATAGTCGGGCGATATCCGCCCCACCGCGGGAAAGGCCGCCTTGCGCCCGGCCCAGAACAGGTTGCGCTCGGCCTCCGAGTTGGAGATCAGGCAGACCGTCGAGCCGCAGCCTTGCGCGATCTTCTCGACCCGCTTGATCAACTCGTCGACCTCGACAGTCGGCCCGTCGAGTTCGATGATCAACAGCGCTTCGACATCGAGCGGATAGCCGGCGTGGACGAAGGCCTCGGCCGCATGGATCGCCGGCTTGTCCATCATCTCCATACCGCCCGGGATGATGCCGTTGCCGATGATCTGCGCCACGCATTCGCCGGCGGCCTCGACCTCGGCAAAGCCGACCATCAGCGCGCGCGCCGTCTCCGGCTTTTGCAGGATCCGGACCGTGATCTCGGCGATGACGCCGAGCAGCCCTTCCGATCCCGTGATGACTCCCATCAGATCGTAGCCTGCGCTTTCGGCCGTCTTGCCGCCGATGGACAGGATCTCGCCGGTCATCAGCACGATCTCGCAGCCCAGCACGTTGTTGGTGGTCATGCCGTATTTCAGGCAATGCACGCCGCCGGAATTTTCCGCGACATTGCCGCCGATCGAGCACGCGATCTGCGACGACGGATCGGGTGCATAGTAAAACCCGGCATGCGCTACCGCCTGGCTGATCGCGAGATTGGTGACGCCGGGTTCGGTGACGACCACACGGTTGTCGAAATCGACCTCGCGGATCCGCTTGAATTTACCCAAACCCAGCAGCACCGCATCCGCCAGCGGCAGCGAGCCGCCCGACAGCGACGTGCCGGAGCCGCGCGGCACCACTTTGATACCCTGCTCGAAGCAATATTTGAGAACCTTTGAAACCTGCTCCGTGGTATCCGGCAGCACCACCACCATCGGCGGCTGGCGATAGGCCATCAGCCCATCGGACTCGTACGGGAGCATCTCGGCCGCGCTATCGATCACGCCCTCACCGGGCACGATGGCGCGCAGTGCCGCGACGATAGTACTACGACGATCCAGAACCGCCTGATCCGGCGCGGGCATTTTGATGCTCATGTCGATTTCTCCGCTGCGGGTAGCGCCTTTCCTGCGACATTGCCGATTTCACGTGAAGAATCAAGCAGGTCCAAGCTTCGGAACGATGCCGCAGATCGGCGAGTTAGGCTTTTTCACAAGACGCAACTTGCCTCACCGCCTTTAGCAGCCCTTGTCCATCGACCGCCCCTTATGCGAAAAATGGGTGCCCTCCTCGTCCAAAACAACAAAGAGCTGAAAATGAAAAGATCGACCCTGAGCGCGCTGATCATCCTTGCCTCGTCGGCCGTTGTGCCGGCCGCGATGGCGCAAGACGTCGAGGCCGGGAAGGCCTCCTTCAACAAGTGCATGGCCTGCCACTCGATCGGCGAAGGCGCCAAGAACAAGGTCGGGCCGGAGCTCAACGGGATCGACGGCCGCAAGTCAGGCACCGCGCCGGACTACAACTACTCCGAAGCGAACAAGAATTCCGGCATTACCTGGGATGAAGCCAATTTCAAGAAATATATCCACGACCCGAAGGCGATGGTGCCCGGCACCAAGATGTTCTTTGCCGGCATCAAGAACGATACCGAGGTCAACAATCTCTGGTCCTACGTCTCGCAGTTCGACAAGGACGGCAACATCAAGAAAAAGTAGGCGCTGTCATCACGCTTCAGGTTTCCTTGGCAATGGCCGGGCTTCGTCCCGGCCATTTTCTTTGAGCAGCCCGGTGACGGGACGCGTCTCAATTAGCTGCAGCGGCCTTACCGGGAACGGCCGAGCCAATAAGGGACTCGATCTCGCTGATCACGAGATCCGTCGCGACGTTCTGTACCATGTGCCCGACGCCGGAGAGCACGATCAGCCTGGCGTTCGCCACCGCGGCAGCGAATGGGCGGGAATGAATGTCGGTCGACACCGTCTTGTCGACGTCGCCCGAAATCACGACCGTCGGCACCGAAATTTCCGGATAGCGCGGCGCCTGTTCGGTCACCGCCTGCTTCAGCCGAACGAGATCGCGGGCATTGGCCAGAAATTCGCGCGGCCGCAACAGCAGCGGCGTTGCGCTTTTGGCGACAAAGTCGTCCGGCATCGCCTGCGGCAGGAAGACTCCGCGCGCGTTGCGCTCGGCGAGGAAATAACCGAGCGGAAGGGTAACGGTGTAGGCGAGCAGCGGACCGATGACCGGCTTGGTCACCAGTTCGTTGTACCAGCCGACGCCGCCGGACCAGGGATAGGCGACTGGCGCCAACATCACGAGACCGGCGAGGCGCGCCGGATCATCGATGGCCATCCGCGCGCCCAGCGCTCCAGCCCATGAATGCACCACCAGGATAACAGGGCCGAGGTTGAGCTTCGTGAGCGCCTCTTCGATCATCCGCCCCTGGGCGGCCGGCGTCGCCGTCTCCCAGCTCGAGCCGGAGCTCCAGCCATGGCCCGGCCGATCGATCAGGATCACGCGGTGGCTGGTGGCGAGCCTGTCGCCGAGCGGATGGCGCATCGCTTCAAGATTTGAGCTTGCGCCATGGATGAGAACGATCGGCGGACCGGCGGCGTCCCTTGGCCCGATATCGAGCACGTTGAGAACAGCGCCGGTGACCTCGATCGGTTTTCCCTGTGCGGGGAAACGATGCTGAAAAACGAGGATACCAGCCTGCGTCGCCAGCGCCAGGATCACGAGCGCGGCGCCAATAAGCACGGGAAACATATACAAAATCCGGTTCAGTGCTGGCACACGGAAGCTACGTGCCGGTCGGCCGCTAGTTTCGAGTGTTTTCCACTGCTCTCCACGGGCGAGCTGCCGCTCTTCATACAGCCGTCATCGGCCGTTTCCTATAAGCAAGCGCGGCACTTTTGCGTCCGGCCAGTCGCCAGTGCCCACTTTCCGAAGTTCGTGCTCTATCGCAGCACCGACCTTCACGAACTTCGGAAAGTCATGGGCACTGCAAACCTATCGATTCTAGTACCGCTTTATCGATCTGAAGTCCCTGATCGAATTCGCCGCTTGTGGTGCAGGGACTTCAGATCGGCGGTACCAGTCATTGAGTAACTCGCGAGTCCGATCTTTCCACATAATCCACAGCAACCCGTGGAAACCAATGCCGTTGTCATGCGGGGATTACCTGGAGGCTTTCGATGATTTCCGGATTTCACGAGAACGCCATCGACGAAATCGTCGCCCGGTGCAATGGCGACATTCGCGGTGCCTTGAAGGCGCTTTTGCTGGTGAACGAACAGCTCGAGGCCGAGCTTGCCGAACTCCACGCCGTGGTGGCCCATGGCGGATCGCGCGGGCCCAAGCGCGGCGTTCTGCATTAGGTGGCTGCGGTCGGCGGACCAGAGCCTTCTCCAGACCAAGCATTGTCTAGATATCGCGGCCTTCCACTTTCTCGCTCAGCGTTCTGACCAGCTCCGGAACCTTGTCGAGATGCGGGTCGACGGCGAGTGCCTTGCGGAAGGCTTCCAGCGCGTGCTTGTCGTCGCCAAGGTCCTGCATGATCATGCCGAGCCCGGCGAGCGCGCCGAAATGGCGTGGCTCGCGCGCCAATACCTGCTCGATATCGGCCAGCGAGTGGGCATAGTCGTTCCGCAAATAATAAAGCGTCGCGCGCCGATTCCAGCCTTCGACATAGTCGGGACGCAGCTTGATGACGGCATCGAGCAGCTGCAGCGCGACATCGGAATTCTGCGCTTCCATCGCCATTTTGGCGCGTGTCATCAGGAGAGCAACCGTATCGCTCGGCGTATGCAGCCAGATCGCCCAGATCCGCGCCTCGACGTGCTTGGCGCTGGCCTCGTCAGGCGCCGCCTTCAGCGCGCCGAACAGGAAATCCAGCCCACGCGTGCGGTCGGCCGGGACCTTCGGCAGCTTCGCCGGCGCATCCGGCATCTTCGTTTTGGAACCCGGGTCCTGCGCCAGCGAGGCAATCGGCGTGGCGGCGACAATCGCCCCGGCAAGGATAATGGCGAGCCGGCGACGACGCGCGGCGTGGAATCTGATGGCCATGCGAAAAGTTTAGACGCAGCAAAAGCCGCTTGCAAAGCCGCTCGCGTCAAAGACCTGTGATGGGGAAAATGCGGGGAACCGGCCGGATTGTCGGCGTCGATACCGAGCAATCGGTCAGCAGATCAGCGTTGGCGAGATCAGCCCTGGCGCGCTTTGAAGCGGCGCTGGACCTTGTTGATCACGTAGACGCGGCCCTTGCGGCGGACCAGGCGGTTGTTGCGATGGCGACCGCGCAGCGATTTCAGCGAGTTACGGACCTTCATGGGACAATCCTGATGCGTTGAAAGGCCGTATTCGGCACGATCATCCGGGCGACCTGAGAATGCTCAAGCGACCCCAAACGGAAAAAAATGGCTTACCCCGCCGGCGGCTTGCCGCCCGGGACGCGCGGTTTCTAAGGCAAACCACGGTCAGATGTCAATCCGGGGCCGGTTTACCCCCGAAACGGGCGATCAGGGAACCGAAAAGCACATTTTGGCGCCCGATGGCGGCCCCGCGGAATCGTTATATGATATAACAATCAAGCAACCGGGCCCGTAACGGCCGGCTGACGGGAAGGACGCAATGCCCAGCTTGAAACTGCCCAATCTCGACGACGTCGTGGCGATCGACATTCACACCCATGCCGAGGAGCCCTGCGGGTTGCACGGCGATGACGGCTATGACGATTTCCAGGCGCAGATGGCGGCGTATTTCAAATCGCCGAACGAGCATCCGCCGACGGTCGCGGAAACCGCAGCGTATTATCGCGCGAAGAAAATCGCCGCCGTGATCTTTCCTGTCGACGCCGAACGTGAGACCGGCTTTCGCCGCTACAGCAATGACGAGATGATCGAGGCCGTCTCGGCAAATCTCGATGTTCTGATCCCGTTTGCCAGCATCGATCCGCACAAGGGCAAGCTTGGGATGCGCGAAGCGCAGCGCCTGATCGCGGACTTCGGCATCAGGGGCTTCAAATTCCATCCGACCATGCAGGGCTTCTATCCCAACGACCGCCTGGCCTATCCGCTCTATGAGGCGATCGCTGACGGCGGCGCGATCGCGCTGTTTCATACCGGCCAGACTGGCGTGGGCAGCGGCATGCCGGGCGGCATGGGCATGCGGCTGAAATATTCCAACCCGATGCACATGGACGACGTCGCGGCGGATTTCCCGGATCTGAGGATCATCCTCGCGCATCCGTCCTTCCCCTGGCAGGAGGAGGCCCTGTCGGTCGCGACCCACAAACCGAACGTCTATATCGACCTCTCCGGCTGGTCGCCGAAATACTTTCCGCCGATTCTGGTGCGCTACATCAATTCGATTTTGCAGGACAAGATGCTGTTCGGCTCGGACTGGCCGGTGATCACGCCGGACCGCTGGCTTGCCGATTTCGCCAAGCTCGACATTCGCGACGACATCAGGCCAAAAGTGCTAAAGGAAAACGCGCGAAAACTGTTGAATATCTAGCCGGCCGCGCGCTATCGGGACTTCTCCGATAACAAGGATAAAAGGGAGAACATCCCATGACGATCAAAGCCGTCGTCTTCGACGCCTATGGCACGCTCTATGACATCCAATCGGTGGCCGCGGTCACCGAAGACGCTTTTCCCGGATATGGCGACATCATCACGCAAATCTGGCGCGTCAAGCAGCTGGAGTATTCCTGGATGCGCTCGCTGATGCGGCGCTATGAGGATTTTTCCGTCATCACGAAGGAATCCCTCGCCTATTCGATCCGCGTGCTCGGGCTGAAACACGATGCGGGCGCCTTCGACCGCATCATGGACAAATATCTGCACCTCGATCTTTATTCCGATGCGCTGACGACGCTCGCCGCGTTGAAGGGCAGGAAACTCGCCATTCTCTCCAACGGCTCGAGCGACATGCTCAACGCGCTGGTGAAAAACACCGGGCTCGATCGCGTTCTCGATGCGACCATCAGTGTCGATCAGAAGCGCATCTTCAAGCCGGCGCCGGAAGCCTACACGCTGATCGAAACAGAATTGGCTGTGCGGCCAAACGAGGTTCTGTTCGTCTCCTCCAATCCGTGGGACGCTTGTGGCGCCAAATCCTTTGGACTAAACGTTGCATGGATCGAGCGGGTGACGCCGGAAGCGATGGCGCTCGCCTGCGTCAACAGCGACGTCGTCGCTCCGCTCACCATGTTCAAGGCGTTGCGAACCCAGATGGACGAACTTGGCGTCGCGCCCGATCACCGCGTCCACGCTCTGTCCGAATTGCCCAAGCTTGCCTCTGATCCATGAGCCTTGAATCCGTCCGCGCTTTCTTCGTCGAGAACGCTCCAGAAATCGCCGTGATCGAATCGCCGACGAGTTCGGCCACGGTGGCGCTCGCCGCCGAAGCCTACGGCGTCGAGCCGGCGCGAATCGCCAAGACGCTGAGCTTGAGGGTCGGCGACCAGGTGATCCTGATCGTCGCCAGCGGCACCTCGCGAATGGACAACAAGAAAGTAAAGGCGCGCTTCGGCGGCAAGCCGAAGATGCTTGGTCTCGAAGAGGTCGCCCACATCACCGGGCACGAAGTCGGCGGCGTTTGCCCGTTCGGACTGAAGACGCCGTTGCCCGTGTATTGCGACATTTCGCTAAAAGCATTTGATGAAGTGGTGCCGGCGGCCGGCTCGATTCACAGCGCGGTTCGCATCGCCCCGCTACGCATGGCCGAGCTTGTCGCCGCCGAGTGGATTGACGTGTGCTGACGCCGCCGTCCGGCATGTTCCGGGCGATCAGGCAAGCAAATGCGACGCTATTGATACTGATATTGATATTGATAGCGCCGCAGCGGAGGCGCCGGCTGCGGCAGACTTTGCGGCGGCGGGTTGGCGGCAGGCGGCGTATTGGCGCTGTCGCTCGATTCAAACACGGCACGACATGGCGCGCTAAGCTGTACGGTGTTCGCCTGCAAACAGGCCACGATCCGATTCTCGTCAGGTATAGCGGCGCCGCACAGCCGGAGCACATCCGGCGTGCAGGCCATCTGCTCCTGCATGGTTCCGCGATGCTGCGCGACGGCAGTTCCGCTCATCATCGCGGCCGCCAAACCCACGGCAAAAATCCGGAGAATTTGCTGCTTTTGCATGGCGCCCCTTCCTCCTCAGCAAATAAGCATTTGCCCGGCCGAACCGGTTCACTCAGCGAAGCAAATCAATGAGGCCGGGACTGGTTCGTTTCAAACAACAAAATGTGAGCGAGCAAACAAGCGCTGTCTTATTCCACTCGGCCGATGCGCTTGACCGCCGCAACCAGACGCGCGCTATCGGCCTCGACGAATTTCGAGAATTCCGGCGCGTCCATGTAAGCGACCGGACTGCCGGCGGTCTCGAACGTCTTGATCACTTCAGGACGCTTGACCGCTTCAGCCATCGCCACACGTAACCTGATCATGATCGGATCCGGCAGAGCCTTCTGCGCAAACAGCCCGGCCCAGATGTAGAACTCGACATCCTTGTAGCCACGCTCCTTGAAGGTCGGGAGATCGGGAAAGCTGGCGATGCGTTCCGCGCCCCAGTTGGCGAGCACACGCATCTTGCCGCCATCGACCAGCTGTTTGAGCGTTCCAGGCGCCGAGGCCAGCGCGTCAACCGTTCCCGACATGAGCGCATTGAGCGCGGGAGCCGCGCCACGAAACGGAATGTGCTGGAGCTTGATGCCGGCAGAGGCTGCAAACATCTCCATGGCAACATGCAGCGTGCCGTAGGGACCGGACGAGCCGTAGCGGATTTCACCCGGACGCTTTTTTGCATCCTCGACGAAGTCCTCCAGCGTCTTCCATGGCGCCGAGGCTTGTATCGCGAGCAAGGTGGGATCGGCGAGCACGCGCGCAATCGGGGTCAACTGTGAGACTTCATAGACAGGCCGCCGGTCGAACAGACGATCGGCCTCGGGCAGCACTGCCAGCGACGACAACGTCATCAGGAGCGTGTAGCCGTCGGGCTCGGCGCGTGCGGCGGCCGCATTGCCGATGGCGCCGCCCGCCCCGCCCGCGCGGTTGTCGACGATGACGGACTTGCCGAGAATGTTTTCCAGCGCCAGCGCCACCGGGCGCGCCGCCAGATCGGCCTGCCCACCGGCGGGAAACGGCACGATCATGGAGATCGTATGCGCCGGCCATCCCATCGCCACCATCGCGGACGCCGGCCGTGCGGCGGACAGAAGCGGCAACGCCGCGGTGGCTTTCAGCAATTCACGCCTGTTCATCGGCTATTTCCCCCGGATGTTGTTTTTCTGGTCGATTGATAGCACCAACCGCGGCGCCGTGAGAACAACGTCCTCTCCGTTCGGCCGAAATCGAGCCGGCCTACCGCGAGGCGCGCCGCGCGGTCTTCAAGCGATTTGCGCTGCCGAAATGCGCGGCCAGGAAATCTCCCAGCGCCTCGACGCGCGCGGGGCGCGGACCGCCCGGCGGGGTTATTAGATGCACGGCGCCTTCGGGCTGTGACCAGCCGTCCAGAATGGCTTCGACCTCGCCGGAGCGGATCGTCTCGCCCGCGATGAAATCCGGCAGATCGGCGATGCCGAGGCCCGCGATGATCGCCGGCAGCAAGGCTTCGCCGTTGTTGACGCGAAGCGGGCCCGCAGGGCGCACGCTCACCTGCTCGTCCTTCGCGTTGCTGTAGTGCCAGACGTCAGCGGTCGACAGATACGCGTAGCCGAAGCATTTGTGTTGCGCGAGATGCATCGGATGCGTCGGCCGGCCATACCGCTTCAGATAGGACGGCGCCGCAACCGTATGACGCGGCACCGCGCACAGCCTGCGCGCTATCAGCGATGAATCCGGCAGCCGCGCAATGCGCAAGGCGGCGTCAAAGCCCTCGCCGATCAGATCCACCATGGCGTCGCTGAGGTGCAGGTCGATTGAGACGTCGGGATAGGCCTTGAGAAATTGCGGGAGGATCGGCGCCACCGCTTTCACCCCGAACGTCATCGGCACCGCGAGGCGAACGAGCCCACGCGGCGAAACCGACTGGGCGAGCGCCTCGTTCTCCACCGCTTCGCCATCCGCCAGCAGGCGCTGCGCGCGCGCCGACAATTTCTGGCCGGCGTCGGTCAGCGCCAGCCGACGCGAGGTACGGTTGAAGAGCCGCGCGCCGAGCCGCTCTTCAAGCCGGCTGACCGCCTTGGAGACGGTGGCCTTGGACAGCGCCAGTTCGCCGGCAGCCGCCGCGAATGAACGTAGCTCGACGACCTTCGCGAAAATCGCCAGCGCCTCGAAGTCGGGAAGTTTCGCCATCTTTCCCTCAAGTTCACAAATGGAAACGATATGTTTCAATTGTTTCTATTTATGCATGGATGGGGCAGGCTTATCCAGAGCCTCATGTGAACTTCAAAGGGAGACCCCCATGCTTGAACTTCGACCCTTCAACCGGCTTGGCGCCGCCGACCACGGCTGGCTCAAGGCCAAGCACCACTTCTCGTTCGGATCGCACTACGATCCGGAAAATATGGGCTTTGGTGCGCTACGCGTGTGGAACGACGACGAGATTGCGCCCAACACCGGCTTTCCCGCCCATCCGCACGCCAACATGGAAATCATCACCTATGTGCGGGAAGGCGCGATCACCCATCAGGACAGCCTCGGCAACAAGGGCCGCACCGAGGCCGGTGATGTCCAGGTGATGAGCGCCGGAAACGGCATTCGCCATTCCGAATATAATCTCGAGGCCAAGCCGACCCGGCTCTTCCAGATCTGGATCGAGCCGACCCGAGAAGGCGGCGCACCGACCTGGGGCTCCAAGCCATTTCCGAAGGCGGATCGCTCCGGCCAGTTCGTGGCGATCGCGAGCGGACAGGAGGGCGACGACGACGCGCTGCCGATCCGGGCCGATGCACGCGTATTGGCCGCCACGTTGAAGGCCGGCGAGAGCGCGCACTACACGCCGAGCAAGGCGCGGCACCTTTATCTCGTGCCCGCCGCCGGCAAGCTCGACGTCAACGGCGTCAGCGTCAATGCACGCGATGGCATCGCCATTCGCGACGAGGCGAAGCTGACCATCACCGCGCTCGAGGATTCCGAACTCGTACTGGTCGACGCCGCATAAACGCCAGTCGAGATGCGCGGGTCAAGGCGCGAAGCACGTCTTCGTCCAAATGGCCCGCGCATCCATCTTCCGTGAAGAACCGTTTTGCAGATCGACGGACTGCCAGGATTTCGGATTAGCAACGGCTTCGGTCCCGACACCCGTTCCGCCGGGCAATGACGCCTTCGACCCCCTACCCTCATCCCGCAAGGAGACCACCATGACCAAAGTTCTCGTGCTTTATTATTCCGCCTACGGCCACATCGAGAAAATGGCCGAAGCGGTAGCCGAAGGCGCCCGCGAGGCCGGCGCTACCGTCGACATCAAGCGCGTTCCCGAACTGGTGCCCGCCGACGTCGCCAAGGCTTCGTACTACAAGGTCGACCAGGCTGCGCCGGTTGCCAAAATCGACGACCTCACCAATTACGATGCGATCATCGTCGGCACCGGAACGCGCTTCGGCCGCATGTCCTCGCAGATGGCGAATTTCCTCGACCAGGCCGGCGGCCTGTGGGCCAAGGGCGCACTGCACGGCAAGGTCGGCGGCGCCTTCAGCTCCACGGCGACCCAGCATGGCGGCCAGGAAACCACGCTGTTTTCGATTATCACCAACCTGCTGCATTTTGGCATGGTCGTCGTCGGCCTGAACTATGGCTTTGGCGGCCAGATGAGGCTCGACGAGGTGACGGGCGGCGCGCCCTATGGCGCCACCACGATCACTGGCGGCGACGGCAGCCGGCAGCCGTCCGAAAACGAACTCGCAGGCGCCCGCTACCAGGGCCGCGCGATCGCAGAGACCGCAAAGAAGCTGCACGGCTGAAGCGAGGGGGCGGCAATCCGTTGTCAGGAAGGCCGCCCCGTCAAATGGAATTGCGCGACGCTTCTACGGGGTGACGCCGACGGCGCGAACCGGAGCAGCCAAACGGCGCGCTCGCGATTGCCGGAAGCGCGCGAACAATTTCTGTCCCGGCCGCTCAATCAGATAGTAGCTGACACTGGCGACCGCGACGAGCATGACAAGAAAAAGGATGGTGACCAATATCGGCAAGACATGACCGCCCAGCACGATCAACTTGCCGGCCTCACCTCCCAGCGCGGAGCTGACGCCTTCCGTGGTAGTCAGAACCCACCCGGTCTTCTTCTCCACGATCGACACGGCCCGATCGACAAAGTTGAAGATGATGAACGCCTGCCACATGTAGATCGAATACGAAACCTTGCCGAGCCAGTCGTTGAGCTTGTTCGACATCAGGCGCGAAACCGGTCCGGCCTCGAAAGCGAACACGAAAACTGCGGTCGCAAACACCAGCGGCGCAAAGAACGAATATCCGCTGCGCCCCGCCGATGACACGTACTCCACGATAACGATCAGCATCGCCAGTTCGGGGAACCTGGAATCAAGCATGGTTTTGGGCGTGATCCGAAAAAGCCGATATGTCAGATGTCCGACCAGGAAGCCGTAGAGGCACCTGGCAAATCCGAAATCATAGCTCGCGTCCATTCCATGCTTGGCGAACAGAACGAGGATCGAAACGCTGGCGGCCAGCACGGCCACGACCACAACCATGGACGCAAAACGAAACCGCGCGAGCCATGTCGAGCTGAAGACCAGAACGCTGCCGAATACCAGATAGGTCCAGAACTCGGCGCAAATGCTCCAGCTCGGCGGATTCCAGGTCAAATGCTGAACGAGTCCGAAGGACTGCCCGAACCCCAGATTGAGTGGAATGGTACCCAGTGAATTGGTGCCGGTGAACGGTGGCAGATAGAACGAAGCGCCGCGCGCGGCGAGCACGGCTTTGCCGCTTTCGGCTGCCAGAAACGCCAGCAGGACAATCACGTGAAGCGGCCAGAGCCGGCCGAACCTCCGGATTGCGAATGCACCCAAATCGTCGAGCGTCTTGATCCGATCGCCGTAGCTGTAGGTGATGACGAAACCGCTCAGCACAAAAAAGAAGTCGACAAAGAGATAGCCGTTGCGAACGAAATTGAGCGGATAAATCGCGCTGTACAGATTGAGGTGAAACAGGGCCACCAGCAGCGCGGCAACCCCGCGCCAGCTATCGAGCACCCGGAAGTGCAGCTTTGCCGTTTCCACCGATGAAGTCATTTCATTCCTCGTGTGACGATCGACCCAATGCACGCCCAATCTTTTGCGCGAGCCGCGGATAGCGGCGCAGTCCCTGCGCAGCGTGGTCGCGCAGGACGTAGGGAATGCCGCGCCAGCGGAGCGCAACGCTTGCGTCTGTGAGCGGAATCTGCATGGCACCAAAGCGGCGCTTGAACGCATAATTGCCCACGCTCAAATCGAACCGGCGAACGCCTTGCTCGTGGAGGGCCGCCATGGTGCGCTCGACGATGAGCTTGCTGGGGGAGCAATGCGACCAGCGAGCGCCCGCATTGCTGATTCTCAGGACGACAAAATGATCGTCCTGCCTGACACCGAACATGGTCGCCACGACCGCCTCATCGCAGCTCAGGGTCGAAACAACAACATAGCCATCTGACAACCCGCGCCTGACCAGATCCCGGTAGAAATGCGCGTGAGTTTCATCATTCAGCACGAACTCCAGACCGAGTTTCTGCATGCGCTCCTGTTGCTGCGCATCCATAACGTCAAGCGCCTTCAATGCCTCGTCGACCGAACGCATCATTCGAAAAGTCCCGCCGGGATGACGGCAAAACACGCGCCAATACCGCGCCATCTGGATTCGCTTGATTGAAGTTCGATAGGTTTCGAAATCTTCGCCGGTTTCGATGATATTCCCGTTCAGCGAGCTTGAGCCTGCGCGCCCCAACAATGCGAGGGGGTTAAATCCGCCCGCAAGCCTGCTCGGCATCTTCTTTAAACGAACAAGGTCGACGCCACCGGGCACCTTGCGCAATCCCGCCACCAGCGCCTTGCTAACCTCTCGCGCCTGCGCGGCGTCGAGCGTCACGCCATCCGCAAGCAGCGGCGCGTTGTAATCCGTCACATTCAGATCGGCGAATTCGACAATCCGCACGCCGTGGCGCACGCGAAGCACGAGTGGCACCAGCGCAATCCGCCGCCCGGTAATGCCGTCGCTGACGATCGCAATCAGCGGCAAGGCTTCCTTGAAAGCGCCATACCAGGCTTCGAACCACATCGGATGCTGAAAGGCCGTTTCCTGGTTGGCGCCGGACCAGCATGCTGACGCGCGCTTCCAGTCATCGGCGAAGTCGATGCTGAAGCTGGGCGCAAGAGAAGATACTCGCCCGATTAGTCGCCCGGCTTCCGAGATCGTCATCGTCCGCCAACTTCCCTCAGCCGGTCCCGCTGCCGATCGTTCGACAGCATGACCGCACCATTTCGGTCTTCTGACCTGGTTGTTGTTTTCCGCCAGTTGCCGTCAATTGCCGTACGGCTTCGGTTGAATTATGCGTGATGCCGTTGTGGAGCAGACGCGCGATCTTTGGCTGTTTATCCCGCAAAAAACAGGGTTTAGGCAATCGCAGCGGCTGACAGTTGGCTCATCACTGGGATATATGGCTAACGTCGATATCCGCGGAACCTGAACAGAGCCGTCCAGAGCACCGATCTTTGCCGAACATCCTTAACGCAACCTGCCGGCGCATTGGTGCCAATTGCCGCTCAATCATCCGACGTTTCAGCAAACGCCATGACGGCAGACACTGAACATAAGGCGCTGTTTCTCGGCGCGGGCGCAGAAATGCAATGCGGCATCGGACACTTCACGCGTCTGCTATGCGACGCCGTCGAGAAGCTCCATCCCGGCCGTTGCACCACGTTAACCTTGACGCGATCGGAGGGGTCGGTTGCCGAGATCTGGCGCGCGGTCGGCGCCGCCCACAGCGTGGTCTGCAATCTCCCGATCGTGGCCTGGAAGCGGGTGATCCTGCGGCCCTTGCTGGCGCTTTTGATCGCCCGCCTGCGGCGCCGCCGTGTCGTCCTGATCCAGCATGAATGGGCGAGCCTGCATTGGCTGCGGCAGCTCACCTATCTCCCGGCGCTCTTGCTCGCCGACACGATTGTCATGTTCTCGCCACTGGTGCGGGGCGAACTGGCCAGCCATCCGCTTCTCGGCTGGACGGCTTCGAAATGCGTGCTGGCGCCGCTGCCGCCCAATATCGACGCTCCGTCGGACATCATCGATTCTCCCTTGCGCGAACAACTCGCCACCGCGCGCAAGAACGGCCGGTTGGTGCTCGGCTATTTCGGATCGATCTATCCGGGCAAGCAGCCCACGGCGCTATTGGATATCGCTGCGGACCTGTGGGACCGTGGAAAAAAGCCGCTGACCGTCTATATCGGCTCATTCATCAGAGCTCTGGATAACGTCGAGCAGGATTTCTACGGACGGGTAAACGAACTCGGCTTGACCGATGATGTCATCGTCAGCGGCTACATTGCGTCCGACGCCGAGGTGTTCGGGTTGTTCGGCGAGGTCGACGCCTTCTGCTACCCGCTCGACGAAGGATTGACCGCGCGGCGCTCCAGCATTCTCACCTGCGTGCAATCCGGCCGGCCGGTGATCGTCACCGGCCCCGCCAATGCGGATGAGTTCGATCATCACCCGCGGCTCAAGGCTCTGATCGATCGCGGCGCCATCGGCCTCGTTCCACGCGGTTCGCCGCCGCAAGCCTATGCCGATCGCATCATCGCCGCACTTGAATCGCCCCCCGCGCCCGTTCCATTCGATTTCGATGGCTGGTGGCAGGATGTCGCGAGGGCGATCGATTCGGAGCTTTAGGCTAGTGCGGCGAATTTGAAGTTCCTATCAGTTTCGCCGTGAGTTCGTTATAGGAACTTCAAATTCAAAGCCGCTACTCAAAACAATAAGTTGCTAGAGCTCCTTTGATTCCGAAGTTCGCATCGGAGGGGCCGCAATAGCTTGCGAACTTCGGAATCGGAGCTCTAGTTGCGTCTTCAGACGAAAGCGCGCGAGATAGTGCAAGCCGAACACCGCCGTCAAAAAAGTCACCCACATAGGATCGGCGCGGTCGAGGAAGAAGCTTTCCATCGAAGAAAGGTATAGTCCGAACAGCCATACCTGGAGCAATGCCGTTGCCAATGGGCCACTGTTGCCCTGGCAATCGGCGGTATGGAAATTTCGCAAGGGCGCGATCACGAATACCGCAATCAGCAGCGCCAACCCCGGCAAGCCCATCGCGAGCGTGATATCGAGATATCCGTTATGGCTATGGGCAGCCGAAGCAGCCCATTCCATGCCCTGCGGCAGATTTCGCACCGCGCTGCTTCCCCAGAACGACGCAAATCCATATCCCGTCCAAAGTTTCAGCTGCGCAGCCTCTAATCCAAAGGTCCAAATATCGGTGCGGCCGGTGAAGGTCGCGTCCACCGGCAACGCTTTGGAAATGGCAGCGAGATGGTCGCTCATCACACTGCCGATGCCGATCATATTGAGCATCACAAGCGGAGCCAGCAACACGATGGCGCGGCCCCACAGCGATCGGATCGATGCGGCGAAGGAGGTCAAAGCCAGCACCACGACGCACAGGGCCAGCGAGCTCTTTCCCTCAGTGTTGATAAAAAACACAACCGTCAAGCCGACCGCGATCCCGCCAGCGAGCCATGAACCGGCGCGGATGATGTAGATGCCGAGAAATAGCAGCATCGCCATCATGCCCGCCGCCATGTTCTTGTGTCCGAACACGCCGCGCCAGTCTCCAGCGAGCGCTGGCTCCTGGGCGTCGGTTGCAAGGTGAACCGACAGATTGGGAATCAGCAGGACGCCCAGGTAGCAAACGGCCAGCAGGCTCAAAATCGCGATCGCGAACCAGCGTCTCAGTTCGTTCTCCGACTTCGGCAGCAACAGCAATGACGCGGCAACAGCCGCGACACAAAGCGACAGCACAAATCGGCGGGCGGAAGTACCCGGCTCGATCGACATCACGACGGTAGCAGCGGTCCAGCCGACCAAAGCGAGATAGCCCGGCGAGATCAGCGTCGCAAATCCGCGCCCGCCGTCGCGCATCGCGAGGGCAAATGTTACCAGGGCGAAACAGCCGAAGGCCACATAGGTCGAGGCTTCCTTGCCCGTCGTCACCTCGGCAAGCAGCATGTTGCTGAGATCAATGAACGGCTGCAACGATATCCAGGCCAGCAATAACGCACCAACGAAGGCGCCCGTGCGCGCGATATCGATAGCCTCCCAGCGGGAAACCTCGCCGAGGACGGCGCGCGTATCGGAGATGAAGGCGAACCGGCTCAAGATGCGATCTTCGAGGCTTTATAGGGTTGAGGTTCGATACCGAACGCGGCTAGCAGACCACCGGCCGCGACGATCATCGGATGCAAGGCGATCAGCGTCTTTCGCTCGGCGAGATAAAGGCGAACGGCGCGAAGCAGCGATAGCGGCAACAGCGCCAGAATCTTGGCGGCGAGCCGCACACGCAGCCACGGCGTTTGCGCCCCCTTGCGCTGGACGTGATAATTGATCGCGCCGATGCGAAGCCCGCGCAATGCGATCCATGACAACCCGGACCGGTTGTCCGGAACCGTTTCAGTGATGACCGCTTCGGCCGCCCAGTGAAATTTCATGCCACCCCGACGGCAACGGGTGAAGAAGTCGACATCGCCGCCGCCAAGGAAATTGAAGCGCGGATCGAACGCGGGGCTGCCGAGACGGTCGAACGCCGATCGTCCGATCAGGCAGTTTCCGCAGCCGTAG
Source organism: Bradyrhizobium sp. (assembly GCF_027307225.1). Classification (GTDB taxonomy): domain Bacteria; phylum Pseudomonadota; class Alphaproteobacteria; order Rhizobiales; family Xanthobacteraceae; genus Bradyrhizobium. The sequence goes on from NZ_DAHUXJ010000053.1 coordinate 60,710, forward strand.
ATGATCGGCACCGGCCCGCTTGCATCATAAGCGGGGCGAAACGCCGGATGGCGCTGCAAGCCTTGCTTGGCTTCGTCATCGAAGCGCTGCAGAACCGGCCCACCGACGACGTCGGCGCCGGTCACTTCGGCCGAGCGCACCATCTCTTCCAGCCAATCCGGCGAGGCGATCTCGTCGTCATCGATCATCAGAAAATAGCGGGCCGCCGAAAATATTGCCTGCGCCGTTTCGAATGCTGCATTGATGGCATAGCAGTTTCCCTGCCGCGGTTCGACGACACAGAGTCCGGCAAGCCGGTTGGTCCGGAGAAATTCGCTGGCAACCGGCACGCTGCCGCAGGCCGCTGCATCGTTTTCGACCACGACGACGGCGAAGCGTCGATCGGTCCGCTGATCGGTCAACGACCGAAGCGTTCGCCGCAAGTGCTCGGGCCGGCGGAAGCAGGGGATGCACACAACGATCTCGATCGCTTGATCGAGCGAGGACGACATTGCCGCGATCGCGCGCGGCGTTTCGCGCCTGAGACTAAAGTTTCCCATCTGGCGGCACCTCGATCCAGGGGAGTTGCGACAGGCGCGGCCACCATCGGCGGCGCACTTCCTCCGCGGCCGGGTTGGAGTCCAGCACGGACGCCGGAATTTCCGGCATTTCCGCCGCCAGCACGTCATCGCGCAGGAAGATCGCGTTGAACCCGAGCGCATTCATGCCGACAAGACGATAGCCCTTGCGCCGGCCGACCGCGACAAAGGCGGCAAGGCTGGCGGAGCGGAACATCGCCTGGTCGGCAGGCAAGGTAGTGAACGAGAAACCAGGCCGGTAGGGAATGGTGAGCGCAAGACCGCTCGGCACGGCGTTGTTGAACTCGCAAATCAAAATCCGCGGGCGCGTCTTCATCGCGCTCCACAGGTAAAGGTCGTTGCCGTCGATACCGAGCGACAGCACGTCGACCTCATCGGGTACGCCGGCAGCGGCGAGCGCGTGGTTGACGTTATCGCGCGTGAACCACTCGGCCCGCATCACCGGCGGCGCGCTGCGAGTAGCAGGATGAGAGGCGAAGAAGCGCCGGCCTTCCCTGACGAAGACCGGGTCGCCGTCGAACAGGAAGCCTCGCCAGCGATGATGCACCAGAAGGTTGGTCGCCATGCAGACGCGGCCGTCCTGAGAACTGATTTCGACCACGGTGCGGGATGTCGATCCCGCAAGCGTCAGCAGATACAGGAGGTGACCGTCTTCCTCGAATTCGGAAAAGCGGCTGAAGCCGACCTGATCGAGTGGGAGGATCACGCCGGAAGCCTGCAGTTGCTTCCAGGTAGCGACCAGATTCTTCTGGGCCACCTCGGACTGGCGGTAGATTGCTTCCTCCGATCCGCGAGCCAACTCGACCAGCCGGCGTTTGATGGCGCGAAGCGAAGGCACACCACGCAGGCGCGCCTTGGCCAAGTCCAGCAATTGCCGGCCGAGGGCGGGTCGCGGCGCGGCCAAGGACGAGGTGGAAGACTGATACTCGGTCGTTGTTTGGCTCATCGGACGTTCAATTCGTTAAGGACTGCGTTACTTCCCGGCGTATGGCGTTCGTATCCATCACGCCTTGTGGCGAAATTCGTCGATCACGTCGAACAGCGGCTTGCGCCTGAGTTCGGCATCGAGCGGCAACGGCCGGTTGGGCATACCATCCCGGCGTTTAAAATAGATTGGCACCCAGGTGTATCGATCGCTGAGACCCCAGGTCAGGACCGCTTTCGGCCGAACCACCTCGTAAACCGTTTGTAAAAACTGGTCGGCGAGATCGGCCACCAGTTTGTCCCGCTCGTGGATTTCGCCAGGCAAGTCACGGTCGATCACATCAAGCTCGGTGATCCAGACATCGAGATCGAGGGCTTTGATTTCCGTCAGGAGCGCCTGCAAGCCATCACGATCGATCGTGCGGCTGGCGAACAGATGCGCCTGCAATCCAACGGCATGCAATGGCACGTTGCGGTCTCGCAGCGACCGCAGCAACTGAAGCAGCGCGCTTCGCTTTGCCGAAAAGCGCTCTCCGGCATATTCCACATCGTATTCATTGAGCACGAGCCGCGCGTCGGAATCGACCGCAGCGGTGGTCTCGAGCGCGATCCGCAGATAGTCGGGCCCGAGCCGTTTCGCCCAGATCGAGGGGCGTAGCGACGCGGCGCTTTCGGGCCAGTCGACCAGAGGCTCGTTGATCACGTCCCACGATGGAATTGCGCCTTTATATCGCGACACCACCGTCTCGATGTGATCGATGAGTTCGCGTTCGGCATCCGCGTGCGTTGCGATCTGTTCGGTCCATTTCGGCAGCGCGCCGTACCAGGCGAGCGTATGGCCGCGAACCTGGATACCGTTCTGGCGCGCGAAGTCGACAATCGCGTCGGCCTTCTCGAACCGGTATTGGTCCGGCGTCGGCCGCAGCTCGAGCCATTTGAGTTCGCTCTCCGGCACGACCAGCTGGCAGTCGGCGATCACCGCCTCGCGATAGGATTGATCGGCCGCGAGCGCATCGGATCGCACCGCCGCGCCATAGGGAATGAAATTCCCCTCGGCCGAAGGCTTTGACGGTGTCGCAAATGCGGACATGGCGGACAACTGACCTGTGCCGAAAACGGTCAGTGCCGCGGCCGATGCCGTGCCGGCGAGAAAACCGCGCCGGGAATGCGTCTCTATCGACATTGATTCAACCTGAAATCGGGCCTGCCAAATCGTTTGCACGAATACTCGCACCAACAACTGCAATATCCGGTCCAGCGCAGTCCTTTGCAGCACCAAATGTCGGCGATGGTTACCGCATACGGATTAACCAGACCTTCAGCATCCCCAACACGGCGAAGCCGCGCGGCATTAATCTTGCTCTCGGGACACCAAGATGAAATCTGAACCGTTAAGCACGCTCGAACTGGATACGCCCGTCATCTCGCTGGCATCGCGGCTGCTCGCGGCGCTGACGCATGCCTTCCGTACGCAGTTCGCCAACTATCTTCAGGTCTTCGCCGGCACCGGCGCGCGCCTCTTTCTTCAGGCGGTTTACTTCTTCCTTCTGGCCAACACGCTATCGCTGCACGACATGGGCGTGTTTGCCTCGGCCTCCTCGACCGGGATCATGATCGGGTGCTTCTCGGGATTCGGCTTTGCTTCCCTTGCCTACAGGGCATCCGCTGGCAAGCGCCGCACGCTCGGCGGCTATCTCGCGATCTTCTACGCAAGCTGGCTGATCGCTTTGCCGCTCTGCCTCGCCGCCTCGTTGCCGATTTTCTATTTTCTGTTTACGTCGTCGCTGTCGCTAGCGGCGTTTCTCCTGATCATCGCGGTCGAAACCGGCCTGTGGCGGATCGTGGAGATGATCCACCAGGTCAATAACGGCCTCGGACGCTATGCGTCGGCGTCGCTTGTCATCAGCTGCGGGGCGGCGCTGCGGACCGCCGGCGCCGTTACTTTCGCTCTCTCCGGCAAGCACGATGTCGAGGCCTGGGCCCTTGTCTATTTCGCGTTCAATCTGGCGGCGATGGCGCTCGCGATCGCCGCGTTTCAACCGCGCATCAAATTACGCTGGAAAACTCAGATCTTCTTCGGCCGCATGCGCGAGGCACTGCTGTTCTCGGTCGCCTACTGCGCTTCGATTGCGCAGAACGAGATTGACAAGCTCGTGTTGCTGTCGCTCGCCGATCAGCGCACCGTCGGCATCTATGCGATCTCCACCCGCATCATCGATTTTACGTCGGTGCCGATCCGCAGCTTCTATGTACTGTATTCGCGAAAGCTGATCATCGAGGGCTACCGGCGCAGCCAGCTTCGCCGCAGCCTCGGCGTCGAGGTCCTGATCGCGCTGATCTCGACCGCCGGCCTCTCCGCGCTGCTGGTGACGCTTTCGATCTGGCCGGATCTGCTCGGCCATAATGTTGCGGTTGCGGCACAGCTGTTCGGCGTGCTGCTGGCCGTGCCGGCTTTCAAGAATCTGCTCGAGTTTCATTCCGAGCTTTTCTTCGTGTATCAGCACATGACGATCCGCGCCGTACTGGCAACCGTGCTGGTGGGAATGAAGGCCGCAGCCCTCGCGCTGCTGCTGATCCACTTCGACAACATCGTCGACTGGGGGATTTGGCTCAACGCCCTCTATTTCGGACTTTATGTGTTCTCTGCCGCATCCGTTTACGGCTCGATATTCGGAGGCAGCGGCCGATGACGGCGCGCGATTCCAAAACCGATAACCAATCGTTAACCGTCGAACGCGGCGTTTGGTCCGACGACGAAAGGACGCGAGCAACTCGACGTTTAAACGGTTTCTTTGCCAATTCGGTGAATAGTCCTTCAATGAGTATGGTAAATTTTTCCTGTTGCGTTCTTTTTACGCCCGACGTTACCCGAGAAGTAACCGCTCAGACGATGCGTTCGGCGGTTCGAACGGAAACCGGGGCTCATGCTGGCGTATGACCAACCCATAACGCGATCGAAGCCCGACGCCAGGCCAAAGCCTGCGCAGAGAACGGCCGGGTTGAACGTATTGCAGGTCGCGCAACTGCTTTGGCGGCGCAAGACGGCGATCGTGTTTGCGGCGCTGATCGGCGCCTGCGCGGCGGTTGCGATCGGCAAAGGCCTGACCCCGAAATACATTGCGACCGCGCAGCTCTATGTCGACCCGCGCGAACTTCAACTGGTCGATCGCGAACTGACGCCGCGCTCGCAGGATATCTCCGGGCTTGCGATGGTGGTCGACAGCCAGGCGCGCGTGATCACGTCCAACAGCGTACTGATGCAGGTGATCCAGGACACCCATCTCGACATCGATCCGGAATTCGGCGGCGGAGCGAATGGCGGCCTGGCAAAGCTGCTCAGCTTGTTCGGGCTGCAACTGCGATCGGCCGCCCCGACAACGCTGGGATTGACGGCGGCGCTGGACGCGCTCATCCACCACATCATCGTCAAGAAGACCGACCGCACCTTCATCGTCGACATCGACGTCTGGTCTTCCGATCCGGCCAAGGCGGCGATGCTCGCCAATGCGATTTCGAACGCCTATCTGGCCGAAGCCAAGAATTCGCAATCTGTTGCCGCGCGGCGCGCCACCCACGATCTGTCGGGGAGACTGAAGGAATTGCAGGACCGGCTGCGTACCGCCGAGAACGCGCTCGCAATCTACAAGGCGCAAAATAATTTCGTCGGCACGCAAGACACGCTGATCACCGACCAACAGCTCCTGGCAAGCAATCAGCGGCTGGCGGCGGCGCGTGCGGCGACGCTCGATGCCCAGGCCAAATACGATCAGATCGAAGCAAGTCGCCGCAATGCCGGCGATGCTGGCGCCATTCCAGAAGCGCTGCAATCGCCGACGCTTGGCAATTTGCGCGCGCAATCTGCGGAGGCGCGCCGGAAACTCGCAGAGATGACGGCCGCATTCGGCCCCTTGCATCCCTCGCTGCGCCAGATGGAAAAGCAGGTCGAGGACCTGCACCGGACGATCAACGAGGAAGTCGACCGCTTCGCCCAATCGGCGAAAAACGATCTCGCTCGCGCCCGCGATTACGAAACCTCTCTCGCACGGTCGCTCGAGGCCCAGAAGCGTCAGAGCGTCCAGCTCAGCCACGCTTCGGTACGGCTGCGCGAGCTTGAACGCGACGTCGACGCCGGCCGCGAGGTGTATCAGTCGTTCCTTAAGCGATCGCGCGAAACCGAGGAACAGGAAAGCCTCAATACCTCGAACGCCCGCATCATAGGCGAAGCGACGATCCCGCGGCGGCGTTCCTTCCCGCCGCCCATGAGCATACTTGCGGCGATCGGCCTTGTGCTCGGCGGACTCGCGGCTGCAAGCTGGTTTGCCGGCGTGGAATTGTTGTCCTCGGAGATGGCCGAGCAGCCGCCCTATGAGGAAGTACGACCTTTACCCGAGGCCGAAACTCCGGCCCTGCAGCCGAAGACGGCGGAGGCCAAGCCTCCGTCACCGGTAGCGGAGAAACCGGGAATCGCGCGTCTTCAGGAAACTGACGTCATACGAACGCTCGGCGGCATTCTCGCCGACAGCGGCCCCCCCGACCTGACACGGCTGGGCTGGCCGACCTTGCGGGCGACGCTCTCGCTCACGACTTTCCTCAATTCGATGCGCGACATGCGCGAGGCGCTCGCGCGTCGCTCGGCGGCGAATGTCGCACCCGTGATGGCCGTCATCGGCCAGGGCTTGGGCCGCGACCGAAGCATCGTCACCTTGAACGTCGCACTGGCAGCGGCTCGTAACGGCGCGCGGGTGCTGATGATCGACGCCGATCCCGAACGCCGCGCGCTCTCGAACAAACTTGCAGGCCCGGCCAAACCGGAGGCGAAGCGCCTGGCGTGGCTCTCGATCGGCGGCAAGGCGGAGCGCGCGATCAAGACCAGAAATGGCATCGAGGTATTGCCCACGATCGGCCCTGGCGCTATCGGCGCCATTCGAAAGACCATCGCACAGGCGCGCGCCAGCGCCGACTACGATCTCGTGATCATCGACGGCCCGGCACTGCCCTTCAGCGCGGAAGGCCGCAAGTTGATCGATGTCGCGGATGGGCTGATCGCGATGCTGTCGGCCAATTTCGATATCAACGGCTGCATGGACGACATCATCGCGGGCCTCGGCGGCGCCGAGCACAAGCTGGTCGGCGTTATCATCAACGAACTTCGTTCGGTCCCGGCCCAACCGGTCCGGAGCGCGGCCTATGCTTGAGCGGCGCGCGAACCCGGTCGGCAGAGCCGCCACGGCGAGTATCCCCTGGATCACGCTGGGTGGTCTTCGCATCGCCGTGCTCGATCTCGAGCAGACCGCCGATTTCATGATCGACCTGGTGTTCCCGCAGCGCCGGATGGCCCGGCCGCTATATCTGACGTCGGCGAACGGCGAAGTGCTGGCGCGCTGCTCCACCGAACCCATGACGGACCAGCTATTCCGTGCCGCCGATCTCATCAATGCGGACGGACAGCCGCTGGTCGCGGTGTCGCGGCTGAGATCGCCGTTGCCGCTGCCGGAGCGGGTCGCGACGACGGATCTGTTCCACGTGGTTGCGCGAAAAGCGGAAGCCGCCGGCCTCACCTTCTATATGTTCGGCGCCGACGAAGATGAAAATGCCGCCGCCGTTGCCAACGTTCGCAAGATGTATCCGCGCCTGCGGATCATCGGACATAGCCACGGCTATCTCCGCGGTGACGCGCTCCGCGCCAAGGTCGCCGAGATCAACGACCTGGCGCCGGATTATCTCTGGGTGGCGCTTGGCGTGCCTCACGAGCAGGCCTTTGTCTCGGAGTTTACGCCGCACCTCACCAAGGTCGGCGTCATCAAGACATCGGGCGGATTGTTCAATTTCCTCTCCGGCAGCAGCCGCCGCGCGCCGCGCTGGATGCAGGAGGCCGGCCTCGAATGGGCCTGGCGAATTTGGCTGGAACCCCGCCGCCTGTTCTGGCGCTACCTGACGACCAACCCCCGCGCGCTTTATTTGCTGCTTAACAAGAGCCTCGCGAGATCGGACCACGCGCCGTCCGGCTAACGCGGGTCTCCCGGCTACGCCTGATCCGGCCGATTTGCGCATCGACGAATCGCGCCAATTGCTGGCGCAGCTTTTCCGGCGGTACCGTGTTACAATTTCGCTCCGTAACAGGAAGCGCCCATGATCAAGGATCTGATGTCGTCGCGCCGGTTTGCGCCGCTGTTCTGGGCCCAATTCTGGTCCGCGCTCAACGACAACGTTCTGAAAAACGCGCTTGTCATCATGCTGCTCTATGGCGCGACGACCGGACACGGCGACGCGCTGGTGACGGTCGCCGGCGCGGTCTTCATCTTCCCTTTCTTCATCCTCTCGGGCCTCGGCGGTGAACTCGCCGACAAATACGTCAAGGGCGTCGTGGCGCGGCGGCTCAAGTTTGCCGAAATCTTCGCGGCAGGCTTTGCCTCCGCCGGCTTCTTTCTGCATTCGATCCCGCTTCTGTTCGTCGCGCTCGCTCTGTTCGGGATCGTTGCCGCCCTGTTCGGCCCGGTGAAATACGCCATGCTGCCAGACCAGTTGTCGGTCGGCGAGCTTGCGACCGGCAACGCGCTGGTCGAAGGCGCGACGTTCTTGGCGATCCTGATCGGCACCATCGCCGGCGGGCTTCTCGTTTCCGGCTCGAGCCACATGGGTTGGGTCACCTCGGCCATCATGCTGCTCGCCTTGCTGTCGTGGGGATTTGCCTTGCGCATTCCCCATACGACGCCGTCGGCGGCCGATCTCGCCGTCACCGCCAATCCCTGGACCTCGACCATTCGCCTCCTCAAATCGCTTTATGCCGAGCAGCGGCTGTGGGACGGCATGCTGATCGTGTCCTGGTTCTGGCTGGCCGGCGCCGTCGTGCTGTCGCTGTTGCCCGCCTTGATCAAGGATGTCGTCGGCGGGACAGAGGCCGTGGTGACGATGTGCCTTGCGATCTTTGCGATCGGCATCGCGAGCGGCTCGCTGTTTGCCGCGCAGCTCTCGCACGTGCGGCCGAACCTGGCGCTGGTGCCGATCGGCGCCATCATCATGGGCATTGCCGGCGTCGACATCGCCTGGGCGATCGGCCACGCCACAACCGGCTCCGGCATCACGCCGGCGGCGTTTGCGACCTCGCTCAGCGGGCTGCACATGATCGCGGACTTTGCGATCTTCGCCTTCGGCGGCGGCCTGTTCGTGGTGCCGTCCTTTGCCGCCGTGCAGGCCTGGTCGGCGCCTGCCGAACGTGCACGCGTGATCGCGGCGGGCAATATTTTGCAAGCCGGCTTCATGGTGGTCGGCTCGCTGTTCGTCGCGGCTCTCCAGGCCGCCGGTCTCTCGATTGCCTGGATCTTCTTCGGCCTTGCGATCGCCTCGTTCGGCTCGATCTCCTTCGTGCTCGGCAAATGGGACAAGGAAGGCGTGCGCGATTTCGGCAGCGGTCCGGGGCCAGCCGGCGGAATACGTTGCACTCAATAGAATTCAATTCCCGTATACCAGATGCGGCAGCCACATCGTGAGCGCCGGCACGTAGGTGATGATCATCAGCACCGTCAGCAGGAGAAGCAGGAACGGCAGCACACCGCGCACGACCTCGCCGACCGGCGCGCGCGAGATCGTCGACAGCACGAACAGGTTCAGCCCGACCGGCGGGTGAACCAGCGCGATCTCCATGTTGTGGGTGAAGATGATCGAGAAGTGCACGGGGTCGACCCCGAGCGCGGGCAGTACCGGCGCGAGGATCGGCAGCACCAATAACAAGGTCGCGATCACCTCGAGGAAGCAGCCGAGCACGAGCAGCAGGACGTTGATCGCAAGCAGGAACTGCCAGGGCTCCAGGTGCTTCGCCAGCACCCATTTGACGAGTTCGGCGGGAACGCCGGAAGCCGTCATCCAGTGGCCAAACGCCAGCGCGGTTGCGACGATCAGCATGATCGCGCCGGCACTCTTCAGCGCGTCCGCGACCACCCACAGCGTCTCCGACCAGTGGAAACCCTGATAATAGATCAGGCTCACCAGCAGCGACACCACGGCGGCAATCGCGGCGGCTTCGGTCACTGTGACGATGCCGCCGTAAATACCGACCAGCACGATCGCCGGCACCATCAAGGCCGGGATCGCCCGCGCCGTGACGCGAACGCGTTCGGCGATCGGCAGCGATGGCTCGACCGGAAATTTTCGTCGCCGCGCGTCGTACCAGACCCAGGCAAAGAACACCGCCGCCTGCAACAGGCCCGGCAGGATGCCGGCGAGAAACAGGCGCGGCACCGACTGCTCGGCGACAATGCCGTAGAGGATCAGCGCCAGCGACGGCGGAATGACGATGCCGATGGTGCCCGACGCACCGACCACGCCGAGCGCGAAGCTGCGCGGATAGCCTCTTTCGACCATCGCCGGCAGCAGGATCGTGCCCATCGCAAGCGCGGTCGCGACCGAAGAGCCGGAGATCGCCGCAAACAGCGTGCATGCCACCACCGTCACCAGCCCGAGCGAGCCGCGGACGCCGCCGAGCCAGGCTGCCGACAGATCGACCAGCGCTTTCGCCACCCCGCCATGGCGCATAAAGGTTGCCGCCATCACGAACAACGGCAGCGACATCAGCGTCGGCGAAGTCAGGTGATCGACGATGACTTGCGCCACGCCGATCAGCGGCTCGCCGGAACCGAGATAGAGAACGGCCGCGCACAGCCCGAGCACGAGGAAGATCGGCATGCCAGCGGCGAGCAGGCCGAAGAACAGCACCAGGAACAGGATGACCGTCATGGCGCGTTATCCCTCCCCCACGAGCGAAGCGAGGTGTGGGGAGGGTCGGCGAACTCGGAAGCGCTCCTGCGCTTTCAGAGTGAGCCGGGGTGGGGGTTCTTCAGGATCAAGAATCGCCAGTAGTATCGGGTCCACCCCCCACCCTGGCCTTCGCTTCGCTTCGGCCTTCCCTCCCCGCAAGGGGGAGGGATAAGAGAGCGAGCCCGCCATCGCGACCACATCCAGATCCGGCTTCATCATGCCCTATTCCAGCGGCAGGGCATTGGCGCCGCCAGCGCCGCGCTCATGTTCGGGAATATGACCAACCGTCATGGTCGCCGGATCGAAGGCGAACAGATAGCGATAGAGCCGGACGAAATAGCGGCCGGACATCAGCGCCGCGCCGGTCGGCACCGCCGCCGAGTAAAGCCACATCGGAAACTGCACGTCGGAAGCGCTGCGCTCGTCGAGCATCCAGGAGGTCTCGACGATGCTCAGCCCATACCAGGCGAGCCCGAGGCAGAACGCCAGCGCGACGATGCAATTGGCCACTTCCATCCAGCGCTGCACGCGCGGCGAGACGGCGCGCAGCACGAGATCAGGCCGCACATGGCCATCGGTGCGCACCAGCTGCGAAGCCGCCAGCATGATGCCCCATACGACGAGATAGACGATCACCTCCTCGGCCCAGGAGATGGCATAGCGCGGCGCGACATAGCGCCCGACGACCTGCACGAGACCCACGATCATCGCGGCGAGACCGAGCAGGCCGATCAGGGTCCGCTCGACCTTGTCCCACCATGTATCGCGCAACGGCGAACTCCCCGTCACCTAGCTATGGCTTCCGACGGCGTCGCCGACGAGCTTGACGATCTCCGGCGACAGCTTGGTGTCGCGGATGAGATCGGCCTGGCTTGCGATCATGCGCTTGCGATCGGCCACGAGCTGATCCGGCGACGGATCGACAAAGGTCACGCCGTTCGCCTGCATGGTCTTGCGGGCGTCGGCCTGCGATTTCGCCGACATCGCGCGGTAGCGTTCGACATTGGCCTGCCAGACGTCGCGCAACAGCTTGCGATCGGGATCGCCGAGCTTGGACCAGAACGTGTCGCTGACCATCGGGATGTAATTGGCGTAGAACTGATGGTCCGCGTAGGAATATTTGACGCCGGCTTCATACAGTTTTGCCGAATTGACGCTCTCGTCGCTGGAGACAAAGCCGTCGAAGGTGCCTTGCGACAGCGCCAGCGGCACATTCGGCCACGGCGTGACATTCGGGATGCCGTGCACGAAGGCGATGCGCCACGAGATGCCGGCGCCGCCCGGGCTGCGGATTTTCAGCCCCGAGAGATCGTCGAGGGTGCGAATTTCCTTCTTGGTCGTATACCAGTTCTCGTTGCCGAGCTCGAGCCAGTGGCCGAGAATATGCGATCGGAGCTTGGCCTCGAGCTGCTTGTTGACGTGTTCGCCCGGCGCGCCGTCGCTGCAACGGCGGTACACCTCGACTGCGGGACTATAGAGCGCAGGCAACTGGCAGAAATCGACATCGGGCACCAGCCCCGTCATGGTCCAGGTGCCGGGCGAGGCCATGTCGACCTGCCCTTGAAGCAGCGCCTTGGTGACATTGAGATCGGCAAACAATTGCCCGGACTGAAACAGCTCGGTCTTGATCTTGCCGTGGCTCGCCTCCTCAAGCTTGCCGAGATAATCCGATATCGCCTGGTTGCGCGGATGGGAGGGCGCGGTGTCGAGCGAGCAGCGCAGCTTGATGGTGTCGTCCGCGAATGCCCTGCGCGACAGATAGGGCGCGGCGATAACGCCCGTGGTGGCGGCCACGAAGGCGCGCCTGTTCAATGCTGTCATCTTTTCCTCCCGACGGCTTTTTTCGGACCCGTTTCCAGTCCCTCTTGGTATACAAGGATCGCGCCTGTTTTTGTCCTTGGCAACCGGAATCGGCGGGCTTTTGGCTCAGACTTTGGGCTTTGGGCGTGGTCATGGTCCGGGCCTCATGGTTCTACCGGCGATGCAAGGCATCGTCCGGTGGCGCTCTTTGAGTTGCGCCGTTCGCGACGGCCTCGCAACAGCTCGACCTGCTCGGGCGCGCGCCTCCTCACCATGAGGATTTTCGTACCCCGCGCGCTGGCCTCATCCTGAGGAGCATCGCGAAAGCGATGCGTCTCGAAGGATGACGCTGACGACGCACCTCCGCGTTCCCGCGACACTCCGCGCCCGGGTCATACATCAATTTCATCCCTCGAATACGGAGGGCGCAGGGAATGCCGGGCGCGTCAGCGCACCCGCAGCCTCGCATGCAAAATAGAAAGCACGCGAGTTAGTTACCACAGGTTCGCCGAAACATCCGGCATTCCCTGCGCGATGGTGTTACGACTTATTCCGTACTCTCTCCGGCGATCGGGCTTGTTGTCACCGTCCCCCCTGAGAAGCGATAGCTTCTTAAGGAGTTCGCGCCAGCGTCGAGACGCTAAGACCACACGGCTTCGTCGTCCGCCTGGAACCGCTCGTCAGTCGATCCACAAGCGTCCATCGCATCCCGCGTCCAACGTTTCGTGACGATCGCGATACGCCCTCTTATGTGGGCGCGAGACGGGCGAGCTTGTACAGATGATTTGCCCGACGGGTGGAGCGAAATATTTTTGCCTGAAGGGCTGGACAGTGGCGGGCAATCAGCCGGAGTGATTTGCCCGTCGGGGCAAATCAAATCCTTTCTTAGCGCCGGCCGAACGACATCGGCGTGGCGCCGGGCAGCAGCGCGGCGTTCATGTCGGTGGGCTGTTGCGCGAAACTCGCGCCGAACGACAGGCTGAGATTCGAGGTCGGGCGGAATTCGACCCCGGCATTGACGCGATAGCTGGAGGGCAAGTTGCCGGAAGAGCCCGAGTCGAGCGCGGAAAACGGGCTGCCGATGACGGGGCCATTATATCTCAGCGTATCGAGGCCGGCATAGACCGAGACCGGCGCGCTCTTGAAGTTGTAGCCGGCCTGGGTGCCTTCGTAGGTGAAGGAGGAAGCGCTGCCCAAGGCGCTGACCGCGCTGAAGCTGTTCGGACCAAAGCCGAGGTTGCCGCGCTCGCTGCCGATGAACCAGCCGTTTTCGAAATTATAGCGCGTGGAGAAGCTGCCGAACGCGTTCACATTCGTATCCGATGTCAGGGCCGACCCGAAGGCGGTGGTCGTGGTCCAATACGGCACGAGATTCGATTGCGCCTGCGCCGCCGGCGCGCCGAAACAAAGCGCGGCAAACGCGAAGGCCAAAGCGAAAGCTGATCGGCGCGAAATCATGGACATCCACACCAATCTACACCGCCGGCCGCGGCCAAACAACTGGATGCGCATTCACTGCCTCAGTGGCATCCCCGCCGGATCATGTCCTTCTCGCACCAGCGGTCGCAGGTCCTGATGGTGCCGCGCTTCTGGCAATTCGCAACACATTCCGCGACGGAGCACGCCGGAGCTTCCCGACGGAAAAACGAGAGCCACGCAAAATCAATGGGGCCGCCACCTTTTTTATTGGAAGCTGCACGTTGTTTCACAAAGACAATCTCGACTTTTGGTAAACCGGATAACCTTCCGAATCGCGCTACGTCTCGCCACCGAATCTGGCGCAATCGTGAAGAGCAGACGATTTGCATAGTTCCTCCCGTCGTGAGAAAAGAACCCATGCGTCCGCGAAGGATATTTGGCTGGCTGATCGTGCTGACCGTGGCGACGGGGCTTCTCGCCGCGCCGCTCTCGGTGCCTGCCCTGGCTGCGCTGCACGTGGCGTCGGCCGACGGGATGCGGTCGATGGCTGACATGCCCTGCTGCCCCGATCAGCAGGACCAGAAAGCCAAAGGCTGTGGGTCCTGTCCGTTCATCGCGCTCTGCATGATGACAATGACCATGCCCGCCCCGGACAGCGTGGGCGTGCTGGTTAGTCGCAATTTCTCGCGCAGCAAATTCCCTCTGCCGGACGATCTGATGATCGGCGGACTCGGTGAACATCCTCCGGATCAACCACCTCGAACCATCGTCTGACCGGCGGAGTCGTCCGCCGGAATGTTGGCGCGCGTCTCTTAGAGGACACGCGCCGCCGTATGTCGCTCCGGCGGCTCATCAGACGTTTCGAGGAAAGATCATGAAGATTTCCATCGCGCGCGCCGTTGCGGCCGCGCTCATCGGCATATCGCTCGCGGGAGCGCCAAAGTTCGCGTTTGCCGACATCAAGGACTACGAATTCCAGCTCGTACAGCCGACCGTGCAGTCTGGCGCCGACAAGATCGTCACGGTCCGGCTGGTCAACAAGAAGACGGGCAAGCCGGTGCCGGATGCCGTCATATTCGCTTCCCGTCTCGACATGGCGCCGGAGGGCATGCAGGAGATGGTCACGAAGGTGACGCCCATGCCGGGGACCGAGCCGGGCACGTACCGGTTCAAGGCGACCTTCAGCATGGCCGGTCGCTGGCAGTTGTCGCTCGGCGCCAAGGTGCAAGGCGAGATAGGTACCGTCGAGAACAAGCTCGTTATCACGGCGCAGAAGTGAAACGCGCCGTCATCACGGGCACCGTCGCTGCGGTCATCGCGGCGGCGGGAGCCGGCTTTGTCGCGCGTGCGCTCCCGCGAGCGAGGACTTTGTTCAGTTCTCCAGCGATTTCGTTCGCGGCAGCCGCCGAAGCCGGCGCGACGATTTACTTTCAGGACCCGGACGGAAAGCCGTCTTACTCGCTCACACCGAAGAAGACGCCGGACGGCCGCGACTGGCGCGGCGTGCCGGCGAGCGCCGATGTGAGTTTCGGCGAACCGGAGAAACCAGCAACCGAAGGCAGGAGTGCCGCGGCGAAGACGGAACGCAAGATCAGATACTACCGCAACCCCATGGGCCTGCCGGACACCTCGCCGGTGCCAAAGAAGGACTCGATGGGGATGAACTACATCCCGGTCTACGAAGGTGAGGACAGCGACGACGGATCAGTGAAGCTGTCGCCGGGCAGGATTCAGCGCACTGGCGTGAAATCCGAGCCGGCCGCGCGGCAGCGTATCAGGTCAATCATTCGAGCACCCGGGAGCGTGCAGTTGGACGAACGGCGCGTCTCGGTGGTCGCGCTGCGTTTCGAGGGGTTCGTCGAAAGCGTCGCCAACGTCACCACCGGCGATCACGTCCACAAGGGGCAGGTGCTGATGAACGTCTACAGTCCGGCGCTTTCCAGTGCTGCGGCCGAATATCTTTCCGCACTCAATGCAGGCGCCACCGGAAAGGAACTGAAGGGCGCGCGCAGGAGATTGGAAAATCTCGCCACACCGGAGCCGGCGATCAGGGAGCTCGAACGGACGCGCGATATCTCGCTCTCGATTCCCTGGCTCGCGCCACAGGACGGTGAGATCCTGGAACGCAACGCGGTGAACGGAATGCGGGCCGGACCGGGCGATGTTCTGTTCAGGATCGCCGATCACCAACTCGTCTGGGTCCTCCTCGACGTCGCCGAACGCGACCTCGCGCAGGTAGCTATCGGATCGAAAGTGACCATCAAGCCGCGTGCGCTGCCTGGCCGCACCTTCACCGGCACGGTGTCTCTGATTTACCCGCATCTGAACGCCCAGACCCGGACCGCGCGCATTCGCATCGAGGTGCCCAATCCTGATGAGGCGCTGCGGCCCGAAATGTACGTGGACGCCGAGATCGAAACGGGCACGCCGGACCCCGTCCTGTCGGTGCCCGAAAGCGCCGTGCTCGACAGCGGCGCGCGTCAAGCCGTCCTGATCGACAAGGGTGAGGGTCGCTTCGAGCCACGCGAGGTCAAGATCGGCCGCCGCGGTGGTGGCTATGTCGAGATTACGCAAGGCCTCTCCGAAGGCGAGGCCGTCGTGACCTCGGCGAATTTCCTGATCGACGCCGAAAGCAATCTGAAGGCGGCGTTGAAGGGGTTTGCAGAGGCGAACGGTCCGCAAGCGAATGATCAGGTCGGCGGCACGGAGGCGCGTCCATGATCGCCCGCCTCATCGCCTGGTCGGCCCGCAACCTGCTCCTGGTGCTGTTCGGCACCGGCTTCGCGGCGGCGGCCGGCATCTACGCACTGGTTCATTTGCCGCTCGATGCCATTCCGGATCTCTCCGACACCCAGGTCATCATCTACACGGAATATCCCGGCCAGGCGCCGCAGGTGATCGAGGATCAGGTCACGTATCCCCTGACCACGGCAATGCTCACGGTCCCGAAATCGAAAGTGGTGCGCGGCTTCTCGTTTTTCGGCGTCTCGTTCGTCTATGTAATCTTCGAGGACGGCACCGACATCTATTGGGCGCGCTCGCGCGTGCTCGAATTCCTCAACGCCGCGAGTTCGCGGTTGCCGGCCGGCGTGACGCCGACGATAGGCCCCGACGCGACCGGCGTCGGATGGGTCTACCAGTATGCGGTGATGTCCAAGGAGCTGAACCTCGCCGACACACGAACCATTCAGGACTGGAATCTCAAATTCGCGCTCGCCAAGGCCGAAGGCGTCGCCGAGGTCGCGAGCGTCGGCGGGTTCGTCAAACAATACAATGTGATCCTCGACCCACAGCGCATGCGCGATCTCGGGATCACCATGCAGAAGATGCGCGATGCCATCCGCGCCAGCAACGCCGATGTCGGCGGCCGCACGGTCGAGCTTTCCGAATTCGAGTATGTCATTCGCGGCAAGGGCTACATCAGGAGCATCAACGACCTCGGCAACATCGTCCTGAAAAACGATGGCGGAACGCCGGTTCTGCTGAAAGACGTCGCCCGCGTCGAGCTCGGTCCGGACGAGCGGCGCGGCATCACCGAGCTCAACGGCGAAGGAGAAGTCGCCAGCGGCATCGTGTTGCAGCGCTTCGGAATGAACGCACTTGATGTCATCAACAACGTCAAAAAACGATTGAAGGAGATCGCGACCAGCCTGCCGAAGTCGGTGGAGATCGTGCCGGTCTATGACCGCTCCAGCCTGATCTATGCCGCCATCGATACGCTCAAGCACACGTTGGTCGAGGAGAGCCTCGTGGTCGCTTTGGTCTGCATTCTATTCCTGCTGCATGTCCGCAGCGCAATGGTCGCGATCCTGATGCTCCCAGTCGGGGTCCTGATGGCGTTCGGAGCGATGAAGCTGCTCGGCATCGGCTCCAATATCATGAGCCTCGGCGGCATCGCGATTGCGATCGGCGCCATGGTGGACGCTGCGATCGTCATGATCGAGAACGCGCACAAGCATATGGAGCGCGCCGAACCGGGCCGATCGCGAATTGCGATCCTGATCGATGCGGCCTCGGAGGTCGGGCCGGCGCTGTTCTTCAGCCTGCTGATCATCACCGTCTCGTTCATGCCGATCTTCACCCTGGAATCGCAGGAAGGGCGGCTATTCGGTCCGCTTGCCTTTACAAAAACCTTCTCGATGGCGGCGGCCGCGTTGTTGTCGGTCACGCTCGTGCCGGCGCTGATGGTGATCTTCGTTCGCGGCAGGATCATTCCCGAACACAGGAATCCGATCAATCGGTTCCTGATCTGGATGTATCGGCCGATGATCAGAGCCGTGCTGCGCGCCAAGACGCTGGTGGTCTTGCTCGCGATGGCCGCGCTCGCCGTGACGATCTGGCCCGCGAAGCAGCTTGGCAGCGAATTCATGCCGAACCTGAATGAAGGCACGCTGCTCTATATGCCGACGACCTTGCCGGGCATATCGGTGACGAAGGCGGCCGAGCTGATGCAGACGCAGGACCGGATCATCAAGTCGTTTCCGGAAGTGGCATCGGTCTTTGGCAAGGCCGGACGGGCCGAGACGGCAACCGATCCGGCGCCCCCCGAGATGTTCGAGACGGTCGTCAACCTCAAGCCGAAGGAGCAGTGGCGGCCCGGCGTCACCATCGACAGCCTGACCGCCGAGATGGACAAGGCGCTGCAATTCCCCGGCGTCTCCAACGCCTGGACGATGCCGATCAAGGCCCGCATCGACATGCTGTCAACCGGCATCCGGACGCCCGTGGGCGTCAAGGTGATCGGCACCGATCTTGCCGAGATCGACAAGCTCGGCAAGCAGATCGAACAGGTGCTGCGCGCGGTGCCGGGGACTTCGTCCGCCTACGCCGAGCGCACCATCGGCGGTTACTATCTCGAAATCACCCCGGACCGATTGGCGCTCGCACGCTACGGGATCATGGTCCAGGACGTGCAGGACGCGATTGCCACAGCCCTCGGAGGACAGACCGTCACGACAACGGTCGAAGGCCGCCAACGCTTCACGGTCAATATGCGCTACCCCCGCGACCTCCGGGACAATCCCAGGAAGATCGCAAGCGACATCCTTGTTCCCATGCCGGCGGGAGGCGCGGTGCCACTGGGAGAGATCGCAACGGTCAAGCTGACGCGCGGGCCGACCACCATTCGGACGGAAGACGGACAGCTCGCGACCTACATCTATGTCGATATCCGCGACCGCGATCTCGGCGGCTACGTCGCCGACGCACAGCGCGCGGTCCAGGCCAGCGTCCAGTTCCCGCCCGGTTATTACGTGATCTGGAGCGGGCAGTACGAATATCTGGAGCGGGCCGCGGCGCGGCTAAAGATCGTCGTGCCGGCGACGTTGCTCATCATCTTCCTGTTGCTGTTTCTCAACTTCCGCACCGTCACCGAGACCCTGATCGTGATGCTGTCGCTGCCGTTCGCGCTGGTCGGCGGCATGTGGCTGATGTGGTGGCTCGGCTTCAACCTTTCGGTCGCGGTCGCGGTTGGCTTCATCGCGCTGGCCGGCGTCGCCGCCGAAACCGGCGTCGTGATGCTGATCTATCTCAATCACGCGTTGGCCAGGATCAGAGAGAAGCGGGAGGAGGAGGGTCGGACCTTGAGCCGCGCGGACATCTACGACGCCATCATGGAAGGTGCAGTCGAGCGTGTGCGGCCAAAGATGATGACCGTCGTTGCCATCATGGCCGCGCTATTGCCGATCATGTGGAGCACGGGCGCCGGCTCCGAAATCATGCAGCGCATCGCGGTACCGATGATCGGTGGCATGATTTCTTCGACGCTGCTCACCCTGATCGTGATCCCGGCGATCTTCGGGATCGTCAAAGGCTTCGGGTTGCCAAACCGCGACTTGCCCGAGAGCTGGTCTCCGACAGAACGAGGAGAGACAGCCAAACGACCGCAGCGGGTTCCCGAGCCCGTCGAGTGAGATGAGATTGCCGTTTCAGCGAGCGATGCCGCACCGACTAACGACGGACCGCGCCAAAAGCTGTATCATTTTGGTGCCTCTCACCGCCTCTGTAACCAAAGCGGCGGCGATAGCGAACTGTCAGATGTGCAAGCATGTCGACCGACGAGATCGAGCTTAAGGCCTTGATGCTTGCAAGCCTTGACGGCGATGCGGCCGCTCATCGGGTGTTGCTTGGTCGATTGAGCAATCGTTTGCGCGCCTATTTCAAGGGCAAGTTGACGAGAATTGGCAAAGCTGCCGCAGACGCGGAAGATCTGGTTCAGGAGGCGGTATTGGCCATCCACCTCAAGCGAGATACGTACGATACCCACGAGCCTCTGACGCCCTGGGTGCATGCAATCGCCCGCTACAAGCTGATCGATTTTCTGCGCCGAACCAGGGCATTGCGCGCGGATGTCCCGATCGGCGAAGCCGATGAGGTCATGGCGCATGACGATCGCGAAGCGGCAGAGAGCAGCTACGACCTCAGGCGCCTGATGGATCGGCTCTCGAAGAACATGCGATGTGCCATTATGGCCGTCAAGCTGGACGGATTGAGCACAGCCGAAGCAGCGAGGAGGTGTGGGCTTTCGGAATCGGGCGTAAAAGTAAACGTCCATCGCGGGCTCAGAACGCTCGCCGCCTTGATCGCGCAGGGAACTGCGCCATGAGAACCGACGATCTCGTTGAGTTTCTGAGCAGGAATCTTGAGCCAGTTGATCGCGGTGCCATCTTGCGCACTTTTTGCGTGGCGGTTGCCGCAGGAATAGCTGCGGCGCTCGGCGTCGCGTTTTTTGGCTTGGGTGTCCGACCCGACTTCACGACAACACACGCGTTGATATTTCTTGCGCTTAAGCTCGCTTTTGCGATTGGAATCGTAGGGTTGGCGATCGTTTACCTGACGAGGCTGATGCGCCCCGGCGGAGAACGTAGAATCTCGCCGTTTCTCATCATGGCGCCGTTCCTGGCCATCGTGCTTCTCGCGGCAATCAGCCTCGGTTCAGCTCCCCGCACACATTGGGACAGGATGATCGTAGGAGATGAATGGCTGGAATGCCTGCTCTCCATCCCCATCATCGCCATCGTTCCGTTCGCCGCTTCGATTTGGGCGGTGCGAAAAGGTGCACCTACGGACCTTGTGCGCGCAGGCGCTTTGGCCGGTCTCATTGCCGGAGGGATCAGCGCAATCGGCTATGCACTGCATTGCACGGACGATTCGCTGCCCTTTGTCGCGGTCTGGTACGGCGGAACCATCGCGCTCTGCACGCTCGCGGGCGCGGTATTGGGGCCGCGGCTGTTGCGCTGGTGAACGGCGCGCAAAGTCATCTCACGTCGACGTGAGACTGTAACTGACGGAAAATCCGCTCCGAACTCACTGTTAGAAGCGCACATCACGGCGCTTCCAACACGGAGCCGGAACATGCAAGCCAAACACCTTCTCACAATGTCGCTCTTGGTGCCGCTGATGGCAGCCTCGCCGACAGCGCAGGCGGGCTCGACGATCTCCGACAGGAATTACTGGCCTAACCAGGCCAAGCAGAGTGCGCCGCACCGGGCCAACCTGCGCCCCCACGTCAACTCCGCCTTCGCCTACGATCGGTCAGCGCCAGCTCCGCCGCCCGCGATCGTCAATGGCGAAGGAGCGGGCTGGCGTTATCACGGCGGTCCAAAGGGGCGCTAGTACCAAGGGTTGCCGATGATCATCGAGAGAGTTCGCAACCCTCAGAATCGGCTCAACGGAAAAGGAGCGTTGCAATGCTATTCGATCCTCACAGCATGGCTAACAATGGAAACTCACCGATTGCGACTATAGGAAATTATGTCGCGCGCTATCGGATGGCGCTGTATGTCGCCTTTGCGGCGGCCACTTCCCTGGGCGTTGTCTGGAACTGGAATTGGCTGACGGGCGCCGAAGTATTTCGCATCCTGGCAGCGCTGCCCTGCAGTTTCATGATGCTGATGTGCTTGAAACGCGCGGGTTGCATATCCGCGCCCGAGGAACCAGTCAACCGGCGGTGATTTGTTCCGCGGCTAGTGATCCGATTCTAACGTTCGCATCCCTTCTCAGCGCCACTTTTGCGAATGTTAGAATCACAGGACCACCAGCAAATATATGTTTTTTAGTGGAGTTTAGGATTTGACATTCGCCTTTTCCGAACTCGCGGCTAGGTGGGTAGCGGGTGTCAAATCACTCCACTAGCAACTTGAGGTGAAGCCATGATGAATGACATGATGCCTGGAATGATATGGGGCATGGGGCTCGTCTGGTTGCTCGTAGTGGTCGTCTTGATCCTGGCCGCGGCCACGCTGATCAAATATCTTCGCACCGGCAGCAAGGAACACCGGCTGTGAAACAGCTCGCGCCCATTGCATTCACCGTTGGAGATTACTTGATCGGAGCAGCCATCGGCGTGGTGACGGCGATCGTGGTCCGTCTGGCGATCTCGCCCGGGCTCGACATGGTGATCGGCATGCTCGTAGGCACCGCGATCGGACTGATCGTTCAAGCGTTGCTGGGGCTCATCCTGTCACCGGTGTTAGGGCTAATGGAGACGATGGTGCCGGGAATGTTGATCGGAATGTACGGCGGCATGCTCTTCGGCATGCGAGACTCGATGGGCGCCGGTTCGAGAACGCTCCTTGCCGCGGCAGCCGTCGGAGCGCTGTTCGGTGTGATCGTCGTCCTCGGCGTCAAGATCTACGACCGCTGCCTGCGCGGCATCGTCCTCGACGCCACGTGAACGGAGGACCATCATGGATTCAGCCACACAGCGGAAATGGGACGAGGCCAGCCGCACCTACGACTTTTTCACGTTTGGCGAGGACCGCCGTCTCGGTCAGCACAAGCAGCGACTGTTCAGCAAGGCTCGGGGTGAGACACTTCTGGTCGCAGCCGGTACCGGCAACGATTTCAAGTTCTTTCCTCCCGGCATGCACATCACCGGGATCGACATCAGCCCCCAGATGATCGAGCGCGCGCGGCGGAAGGCGGCAAGCTATTCCGGCCGGATCGATCTCGCGGTCAAGGACGCGTGCAACCTCGATATCCCGGATTCAAGCTTCGATACGATCGTCACCGTCTTCACCTTCTGCTCTGTGCCACGACCGATCGTCGGATTGAAGGAGCTTCATCGCGTGCTGAAGCCGGATGGGCAACTCCTCATGATGGAGCATGTGCGTAGTGCGTTCGGGCCGCTCGGCGTCATGATGGATCTGCTGACGCCGCTTTCCCGTCGGCTGGGTCCCGAACTCAATCGCGACACTATCGGGAATGTTCAAAAGGCCGGATTCCGCCTGCGCCGCGTCGAGAACGCCTATCTCGACGTCGTGAAGATCATCGAGGCGGTACATGCAACGGCGCCTGAAGTGAAGAACGAAGCGGGAGTGATCTCATGAAGGTACAAGTCGTGATAGCTTTTGTGACGATGGTGCTCGCATCGCCCCTGCTAGCGCAGCAAGGTGATGCTTCCCGCGGCGAGCGCGATTTCCGCGTGTGCGCGCCCTGCCATTCGCTTGAACCCGATCGCAACATGACCGGGCCGAGCCTCGCCGGTCTTTGGGGACGCAAGGCAGGGTCGCTGCCGAGTTTCGAGCGCTATTCCGACGCTCTCAAATCCTCTGGGATCATCTGGGACGACCGCTCACTCGATGGATGGCTGACCGATCCCGAACGGATGGTGCCGGACAATGAAATGCCATTCAACGGAATCAAGGATGCCCGCGAGCGCGGCGACCTGCTCGCCTTCCTGAAGGAAGCGACCAAACCGGGCGCCGCGCCGCAGCAGAACGCTCAAGCGCAAACGGGCGGCATGGGGGGCATGGGCGGAATGATGCGCGGCGGAAACGACACCAACCTGAAGAATCTTGAGCCGGCCAGGCAAGTCAAAGCCATCACCTATTGTCACGACAGCTACCGCGTGACTACCGCCAATGGAAAGACACGGCACTTTTGGGAACGCAACCTGCGCTTCATGACGGACTCCAGCAGGGATGGGCCGCAAAGCGGAGTGCCCGCGATCATGCCTGCCGGGATGTTGGGCGATCGCGCCGCCGTGATTTTCGCCGCGCCGGAAGAGATCACCAAGATGATCGAACAGAGCTGTTAAGTCATGCCGCGGCTGGATGGACATTCGCGTTTTGCGGGCGCTTGTTAGAAAACGGGAAGCCTGGAAGTGGAGTTAGTGTTGCTTCCGCTCGGCATGGCCTTCGTCATGAGATGGGAGATCCTCTGGCCGCTGATGAGCGTTGGCGCGCCACTCGGAACAAAAACTGCGAACTCTTATAAGATTGAGATTGCGACTTAATTTCAAATGCGATCGCCTTCTAGGCGGCGCCACAGAATCGATATTCGCCACGGACAGGCCACTCTGCTAAGAACCGCGTCGTGCGCCTCCCTTCCCGGCGGTGGGAGAGCTTGCGTTGCGCCCGGACTTTTTCCGAATCCCAAGCGGTGATTTGCTTTTCTTCGCCGATGCCTTTGTTGCGACGGGCGCGGCATTCCCCTTTGATGTCCCCGACGCCCGGTGCCGCGTTGGCGCCGAGCGAACGTGGGTATCGAACGCAGCAGATGCGGCCATCTCCAGCCCGAACAGCGCTGCAACATCGCTGTCACCGAGCAGCTTGGCGGAGCTGGGCACAGCTTTGGTTCGCACGAGATCCTGTCCGGCATCGGCGAGCAATTCATTCTCGTCCACGCCGCGCAACACGAAGAGGAGTTCAGGCTCTTCGTCAAGTCTGGCGCCAACGCCATAGAGCGCCGCCGCAACGTGCTTGCACATGTCTGCCCAGTCCGGACAGCTACAGGACAGCTTGATTTCTTCAGGCGATGGAAACAAGCCGTCGCCCTCCCGGCAGACTCGGTCCATGATTCCCTTGGCCAAGCGGCCTTGCAGAAGTTCAACCAGCGAGTCGATCCCGCCCGCGCAATCCCGACAGATAGCCTTCCATCGCATGGCCTCGACCGGCGCGATGGCGATTTTGATTTCGTAGAGCGTCGAACCCGCGACCATCGCAGCTACCGCACCCTTTGCGATTTGTAGATCCAGGACGGAGCCGTTGCGGACATAGGTTCGGCCACGTGGCAAGCGGGTCGCATAGTCGCTATAACGCTCGAGGTTGGTGCACCACGCCTTGCCCCAGAAGGTCTTGGCAATCGTGCGGCCCTCGATCGTTACGGGGGCAACCGATTGTCCTCGTTTCCGGAGCTTGGCCAGTTCGCGCGCTGCTTGTCGCCGCTTCGCGGCCACAGGAACATATGGATGCCAATCAAAATAGCTCATCCGGCTACTTCCCCTTTCGCTGCGTTCAGATCGAGGGCGACGAGCTTCAGCAGTTCCTCGTCCTTCATCTCGGTCAGCGCCACTTCGGATGTCGAGCCCAGCAAATCGCCGGCAAGTTGCTTCTTCGACTCGATCAGCTTGTCGATCTTGTCCTCCACGGTGCCCCGGCAAATGAACTTATGCACCAGGACATTCTTAGTCTGACCGATTCGGAAAGCTCTGTCTGTCGCTTGATTTTCGACGGCCGGGTTCCACCACCGGTCGAAATGAACGACATGCGAGGCGGCCGTGAGGTTGAGCCCCGCGCCACCCGCCTTAAGGGAGAGCACGAAGAACGGGACATTTTCGTCGTCCTGGAACCGGCGCACCAATTCCTTGCGCTTCTTGACCTCGGTTTCCCCATGCAGGACGAGGCCGGCCCGCCCGAACACGGAGCCCAGGAACGCCGCCAGAGGAGCTGTCGTCTCCTTGAACTGCGTGAAGATCAACGCCTTCTCCTGCCGGGCGGCCACCACCTCCGCGATGTCGCGCAACCGCTCGAATTTGCCGCTGTCCTGCTCAGCCCACGCGCCATCGCCGAGCCACTGCGAGGGATGGTTGCAGATTTGTTTCAGCCGCATCAGAAGAGCGAGCACCAGACCTTTTCGCTGCATCCCGTCGAAATCGTCAAGCTGCCGCGCCAGTTCCTGCACCGCTTGCTGGTAGAGCGCCGCCTGCATACGGCTCAGGGAACAAAAGGCATTGATCTCGGTCTTGTCGGGCAGATCGGCGATGACGCTCTTGTCGGTCTTCAGGCGCCGCAGGATATAGGGGCGCACCAGATCGCGGAGCGGCCCGTAAGGGTTATGCGGCCGATCGGCGAGGCCTTTGACAAAGGACGAAAACTGCTTTGACGATCCCAACAGTCCGGGATTGATGAAGTCGAAGATCGACCAGAGGTCGCCGAGGCGATTCTCGACGGGCGTGCCAGTCAGGGCAATGCGCGTATCGGCCTTGAGCTGCTTGACCATCCTGGTCTGCTTGGCGGCCGGATTCTTGATCGCCTGCGCCTCGTCGAGCACGACCATTCGCCACGGCACGGTCGCGAGCGACGGCCAGCGCGCCAGAAACCCGTAGCTGGTGATCACCAGGTCTGTGTCTGCCAGCATCTCTGCATCGGGATTGCCCGCGTCGTCCACGCTCAACAGTTCGGCCGGTGCAGCCGATGGGTGGGCCACGCGCGCCGTCAAGTCCGGCGCAAATCGGGCAATTTCCGAAACCCAATTGGCCAGCAGCGATGCCGGGGCCACAAGAAGGCATGGCCGTCGCCTGTCTTTGGTCTCGCGCTTCAACACGAGCAGAAGCGACAGGACCTGGATGGTCTTGCCGAGCCCCATGTCGTCCGCAAGGCATGCCCCGAGCCTGAGCTGAGCGAGCAAATAGAGCCATTGCACGCCCGCCAGTTGGTACGGCCGCAATGCGCCTCGAAGAGATTTGCCGGGATCAATCCGGGCAAGCCCGTCGGGGCGGCGCAACGCCGCCAATGTTTGCGCCAGCCAGGGACCCGCCACGGTCTGGCTCCAGTCGATATCCGCCTGTCCACCGGAATCTTTCTCGGCGATGTTGGCGCCGGCCAGCATGCGCATCGCCTCGCCGAACGACAGGCCGCCGCTGGCGGCGTGCCGTTCGACTGCCTCGAAATCATCGAGGGTCCGGCGCAGACGTTCATGGTCGACCTCGACCCATTTGCCGCGGATCAGGATCAGTCCGTCGGACTGTGCGAGCAGCCGCTTGATTTCGGCCGCCGAGAGCTTTTCGCCGTCGAGCGTCACTTCCATCCGGAAGTCGAGCAACGCATCCATCCCCATCTGCGATGGCGCCCGCCCCCCGATCGTCGCCTTGACTTGCGCGCGCGCCGGACGGTTCAAACGCCAACTCGCCGGCATCCGCACGGCGACCCCGGCGCTTTCGAGCGCGGGCACGTCTTTCAGGAATTGCAGCGCCTGCTGCGGGCTCCAGCGTAGCGGATGATAGATCTCGCCGGCGTCGACCATGACCTTCAACCAGGCGCAGTGCTCGGCGGCGCGCTGGACGGGCAGCAACA
This sequence comes from Bradyrhizobium sp., assembly GCF_027307225.1. GTDB lineage: Bacteria > Pseudomonadota > Alphaproteobacteria > Rhizobiales > Xanthobacteraceae > Bradyrhizobium. The sequence continues at coordinate 87,477 of NZ_DAHUXJ010000053.1, forward strand.
GCGACAGCAGGCGCGCGCGATTTTTCGCGCCGGCATATTCCTGCAAGGCCTTGCCGAGAGGCACATGCTGGGGCTTGGCCTGGACGGAAAGCCGCGTCGTGTAGGTGACCATGAACGCGAAGGGGGCAACTTCGTCCCGCCTGTTCTCGGCAAGATTGAAATGGACGCGACCAATCAGGTTCCAGGCAGGATGTCGGCCTTTGAGGAACTCCTGCACGGAGAGCCCGGCGTCAGCCAGTTCGGCATCAAAGGCTGCATCCATGTCTCGCCAAAGATCGGTCAGGACATCGGCGCTCAGGTATTCGCCGCCCGTCATGGGCGGAACGGCCGCCGCCAGTTGCTCCAGTTCGCCATCCGTCGGAGCTGCAACGGGCGGCTTGGCGGACCGCTCCGCGATCTCGGAAACGGCGCAAAGCGCGGTTACGTAGCGGGCTCCGAACTCTCGCCAATACGACAGCACGGGAGGTAAAATCGTTCCGACTTCATCGGCGCCCAGGCGCAACAGGCCATGTCCAGGCCCCCGCTGGAAGGCTTCCGCCAGATCAGGATGCTCTTCGTGCTCCAGCCCAGGCGCGTCCCCCGCCTCCCTGAGAATCAATTGACCGCGCGGGGTAAGAACAGGCGCCAGCATCATGATCGGATCATTTTTGCGATTTGCGGCGGATGGAGGCGGGATAGCCTGTTGACGGGACTGATCGGGATCATCGATCATAGCCTGGATCTTTATCCAAACGATACCTGACCAAGCAGCAGCCGAAAACCATGCCCGTGAGTATGGGGGACATTGCGCAGGCCTTCGAGTTCGCCAACACCGGCGGCAACCTGGGCGAATTTCTTGCTTTCGTCTGCAAGGCGACCGGCACGATCTACTATCAAACCGATTTTCCAGACGTAGCCGGGATGAACGACGAACTGCCGGACGACATCGACGACGAGGAGAAATATGTCGCGCTCCCGGACAAACGGGAACTCGGGCTCGGCAAGCCGCTGGTGCTGAACTTTGCTCGCGAGTTCCTGCCGGACGATTTCGACGACGTCTGCGATTGCTTCGGCAGGCGTGGTGCCTACCAGAAATTCAAGTCTCTGCTCGCCAGACGCGGCGCGATCGATCAATGGCACGCCTTCGAAGCCAAAGCCACCGAGCAGGCGTTGCGCGATTGGTGCGCGCTACATTCGATCGAGATCGTCGGCTGATTTGGCCGCCTTTGATTCGTCGGGGCGTTAGTGCGGCATCCAATTCTCCACCGGCGATCGAAATCGAGGAGTGGGCTGCGCTGTGGCCGGCCGACGCGGCATTCGGCGGCCCAGAGGATCAGTGCGGCGATATCGAATAGTCACGTGTGAAATCGTAGCTGGCGCTCCTTGGGGAAGGTGCCGGCCCACCAGCAAGTGCCGATAAAACAAGCACAAATCAGCTTGCCTGTCCCATAATGCTACCACCGTCTGCTGCCACTCACAAGCGTGGTTTCGTGTCAACATGCCTCTGCGAGCCGAGCATCATCACAGCGCCGTGTCACATCAGCGGAGAGGATTAGTTGAAGCCCTCAATTCAAGGGAATGTCTCCAAGAGGCTCACGGACAGCCAATACAGAATCCTTGAGTATCTCCGCGATGTGGCTTGGTGTCTCCCGCCCTCGCATCCAGTTTCTATGTACAAAATTCTTGTCGTGCTTCTTGCTAATCTTGTACGCCGTAATCACTCCAGACTTTGCGTCTCGGTAGATCTGAAGCAAAATCTTCCCTCGTGCGTCTTCGCCTAGTGTCCAGTCGCCCTTGTAGAGTTTGCGAAGCTGCGCTTTCCACGCCCCGTTGGGGTAGTAATGCTCGAACACCTTCCGTGCGGCGAAGATTAGCACCCACTTTCTCTCCAAAGCCGCTTTCGCATCGTGATCGGTCTCCGAACTTCGATCCTCCCGCATGCGGACACCAAACTCCTTTGCGAGCCAATAAACGGCGGCTCTCAAACGAAACTCGTCCTCCGGCATTCGCTCCCACTTTGACTGACCGTCTCCAAATATCTTGTTGTAGCCACCCGAGACATCATCAAACAAAAACGAAGTGGAACCTGAGAACGCCACCGGGTCTTCTAAAAATGCATAGACCGTTTTAGCAAACTCCTCGAGGCGCACGAGTTCTGAGTTCTTCGGCGGGCTATCTGTCCGCTTGGGAACATACACCACATGCCGACCGCGGTAGGTCAGCGCCTTAAATTGCTCCTTCAGGTTCTCTTGTACGGCATCGTTGCTTCTGAAGTCGGAGACCTTTACGACGTTCTGCGTGTTATTGAACTGCGTAATTTGCTCTCGCATCTTATGAGACGCCCCGTACCCACCAGAGATTTCAGTAATCCGCACAAGTACCGTCGGCGGATGAGTCGCCCACCGGTCTATCCCCTCTCGCGACCTTGCAGCGTTTACCAGCGCCTTTACCGTTTGAGCGCCATTGATGACTTGAAGTCCAGTTACGTCGATTTGTTTCTCGCTAGCGCTTAACTCACGGCAGAGGCACGATATGCCGTTGTTGAAAAGAAAGAACTCCTCGGCTTTTTCCTTGGCTGACTTTACGATAGCCTTGTTAGTGTTGGTATTGCCGATAAAATTTCGGATGTTCAGCGAGAAGAGAGAATCTCTTCCTAATGCTTCGTAGGCGCCAACAATTTGCTTGGCGTCTAGCGCCATTATAAAGGATCGAAAGTCGCCAGCTTCTACTTCGATTATCGAGGACGCTCCCCGCTTCCCCTTCTGACCGATTGGATAGAGGGTCCATTTTCTATTCGAACCACCCGCATCGATTGCTCGGGCACTACGCAGTTCTTCGTTCAGGTCCTGCTCGTCGAGATAAACCCATTCGCATCTCGACTCCAGATCAGGAATATCTGAGGGATAGCTCGCAGCTTGTTGTGAAAGCTTTCGCGCTTGCCCCTCAAGTTTACCAAACGTCACGAAAATCATCGTGAAAGAGTCATTTTTCCAATCGATTGAGTATGCCCGATCCAGTAGACGATCATTGCCCTTTAAACTTGGGTCTACCAAACGTTTTAGTATCGACTGGAAATGAGAGATGGTCTCGCCGAGTTCTTTCGCTCCCTCGCTTCTATATTTCGATTGAATTATTAGGACGTGATTATCATCCCGGTGTATCAGGTCGCACCCTAGGTCATTCGCACCGTCGACGTGAGCCAGCTCTAAGTCTTCTCCGCTGATTTCTGAACGCACCCTATTGTGGATTTCGCTGATATAAAAATTGGTCAATGCGTATGACTGTTGAACCGCGTTGAGCTTACCGAATTTTTCTTTCAGGAAGCCCTCAGTAAATCGGACGAATTCGTCTCGCGCTTTAAGTTTCTTTGTCTCAGCAGACATCGTTTGGTGCCTTCGCTTTTGTCGGCTGAGGTAGATACCAGCCCTGTTAAACCTAGCAATCCAGCTTGGCCGTACCAATCCGGCCGTTCCGAGTGACGCGAAATAGGATCTCTCCGATTCCTATTTGAGCATTGTCTATAGCCTAAACGGTCTTTTAGATTTTTGGTGCCTAGCGATGCTCTCAGGAAAACCAGACGTAGCTTGGCAAGCTTCTTAACAACCACAGCGGCCTTTGCAGGCGCTCAGGCACCTTCCTCTGGGCGTCAGTGCCATGGCTATCTTTGACCAGGCCCATCAGCGCACGCGTTCAAAGCTACGTCCAGGTGCTACTACCCGAGTGCAGTCAAAGCATAGACTTGTAGGATGTTTTTGAATTATCAGCGCTTCTGAAGCTACTGGCGCTCCCTAGGGGAATCGAACCCCTGTTTCAGCCTTGAGAGGGCCGCGTCCTAACCGCTAGACGAAGGGAGCGTAAGCGCCAAGGGAATAGCCTTGAAAGCGGGCCACGGCAAGGCGGGTTTGCTCATCTTGGTTCACGGAATTGCTCAACGCTTGTCATGCCCGGCCTTGTGCCGGGCATCCACGTCTTTTTCTCCAGCGTCAGGGACCAAGACGTGGATGGCCGGGCATAGGCGAGCGGAAGCGACGCCGTTCTTCGAACGGCTATGCCCGGCCATGACGACTAAGGTTGCGGCTTCGCTCGCGGGGGAGGGATCAAAGGCTACGGCTCGTTGACGAACCGCAGACGCCCGAGCGCCTTCAGCGTATGCGCATCGAAGGTGCGGATTTCGGTCGATCCCGCGATATCGAGCGTCACCACCACCCGGTCGCCGGCGAGGCCGGTCGAAACAATCTTCGCGCCCTTGGGCAGAACGGCGGTGATCTCGGCCGGATTGGTCCTTCCCTCCGTCCTGAAAAGACGATAGCCGATGGCGATCAGGACGGCCGCAACCGCGAGCCCCGTGGTCAGGCCCGCGATCAGCATCATGCGCCGGACCCGCGCAAACAGCGCGGCCTGTTCGGGGGTCGGTTGGCTCGCAACGCTATCGGTCATCAGGCTATCAGGCTCTTCTTGGAACGAAATTCGAGTAACGGTCACCGTGGGTAACAGTCAGCGGCTGGAAGTCATCGTCGAAGGCAGCGAGGGATCGCCCCGGCTCGACCGCGTGCTGGCCGCTCATTTGGCCGAGCTGTCGCGGTCGCGGCTGAAGGCGCTGATCCTGGCCGGCCAGGTCGCGGTGAAAAGCGCCGCCGTCCGCGACCCCGCTTATCATGTCGGACGCGGCGATACGATCACAATCGACGTGCCGGAACCGGTCGCCGCTGAACCGCAGGGCGAGAACATCGCGCTTGACGTCGTCTACGAGGACGACGACCTCATCGTCATCGACAAGCCGGCCGGGCTCGTGGTGCATCCGGGCGCGGGTCACGAGACCGGCACGCTGGTCAATGCGCTGATCGCCCATTGCGGGGAAAGCCTTTCCGGCATTGGCGGGGTGAAGCGGCCGGGCATCGTGCACCGGCTCGACAAGGACACGTCTGGACTTCTGGTCGCCGCCAAGAACGACGCGGCGCACCAGTCGCTGTCGGCGCAATTTGCCGACCACGGCAAGACCGGCGAGATGCGGCGCGGCTATCTTGCTTTCGTCTGGGGGGTGCCGAACCGCTCGCGCGGCACAGTCGATGCGCCGATCGACCGCCACCCGCATGCGCGGGAAAAGATGGCGGTGCGCGAAGGCGGCCGCCACGCCGTCACCCATTGGGAGATCGTCGAGAGTTTCAAGGGCACCGACGGCAAGCCGGTCGCCTCCCTGGTCGCCTGCGAGCTCGAGACCGGCCGCACCCATCAGATCCGGGTGCATCTCGCCCACATCGGCCACCCCCTGATGGGCGATATGGTCTATGGCCCCCACTTCAAGACCAAGGCGACGCACCTTGGGCCCGAGGGCCAGATCGCCCTCGCCGCCCTCGATCGCCAAGCGCTACATGCATACCTCCTGGCCCTGGAGCATCCCAAAACCGGGGCGATTCTCGAGTGGAACTCGGATTTGCCTCGGGAACTCGATCTTTTGCGCCATTCCCTGAAGGCGGCGCTATGACGCAGGGCAGTTGGAAAAGCCTCGATATACCAACCGGTTATGGCAGCCACACTGTAACGTGACGGGGGTTTAACTTCCAAAACGGGCAGCGTTTGGTGTATGTTGCACCTGCGTTGAATACCCAACGCAGGAACATCGCGGAGCGACTGGCTTTAACACAGCAGTTGCCTGCCTGGCCCGCCGCTGTCGGGGGCCTGAACCAAGTGGAGGGCGCTCGAATGGCCCGCACAGCTACCTTGCCGGTTCTCAATGGAGAATCCGGCCTGTCCCGTTACCTCGCCGAAATCCGCAAGTTTCCGATGCTGGAACCCGAGCAGGAATACATGCTCGCCAAGCGCTTGCGTGAGCACGACGATCGTGGCGCGGCACATCAACTCGTCACCAGCCATCTCAGGCTCGTGGCCAAGATCGCCATGGGCTATCGCGGCTACGGCTTGCCGATTTCCGAGGTCGTCTCGGAGGGCAATGTCGGCCTGATGCAGGCGGTGAAGCGGTTCGAACCCGAAAAGGGATTCCGGCTCGCTACATACGCCATGTGGTGGATCAAGGCTTCGATTCAAGAGTACATCCTGCGTTCCTGGTCGCTCGTGAAAATGGGCACCACCGCGAACCAGAAGAAGCTGTTCTTCAACCTGCGCAAGGCCAAGAGCAAGATCTCCGCCCTCGAAGAGGGAGATATGCATCCTGACCAGGTGAAGCTGATCGCCAAGCGTCTCGGCGTGACAACTCAGGACGTTGTCGACATGAACCGCCGTCTCGGCGGCGATGCCTCACTCAACGCCCCGATCCGCGACGACGGCGAAGCCGGCGAATGGCAGGACTGGCTGGTCGATAACTCGCCCAACCAGGAAACCATCATGGCCGAGCACGAGGAGTTCGATCATCGCCACCAGGCGCTGACCGGCGCCATGGGCGTGCTCAACCCGCGTGAACGCCGCATCTTCGAGGCGCGGCGCCTGGCGGAAGAGCCGATGACGCTGGAAGACCTCGCCGCCGAATTCGGCGTGTCGCGCGAGCGGGTGCGGCAGATCGAGGTCCGCGCGTTCGAGAAGGTGCAGTCGGCCGTCAAAGGCACGATCGCCAGGCAGGAAGCCGCCGCTCTCGAGGCCGCGCTCTAAGCGCGGCCCGATCTTCGGGCAGGCTGAAAACCGATACCAAAAGCCGGCGGCAACGCCGGCTTTTTTGTTGGATAATTTCATCGTGTCCCGGACGCGTCGCGGCATTTGATGACGCGACGCAGATCCGGGACCCACGACGAAATGCATAGACCCCGGATCAGCAGCGCACCACGCCCACGGCGTGTCGCGCAGCGTCCGGGGAACGCTACTCCCCCCACTCCCGCGCCATGTTCGCGAGCGCGCAGCCTTCGCAGTAGCGCGCATCCTTGAAGTCGATCCAGTTGTGCGCATAGACGTGATCGAGCGGAATGCGGTAGCGCGCGCACAGCACCTTCACCAGAATCCGCCAGGCCGCGACCTGCGCGTCGGTGGCGGGCCTGGTCACGTCAGGGTAGTTGCCGGCGAACTCGACGCCGATCGAGGTGTCCTTGTTGACCCGGTGATAGGTCTTGCTGTTGTCGATGTATTTGTTGTCGTTGCGGTCGCCGCCGTCGGTGTGGGTCGGCACGAGATTGTCGGCGACAGCCCAGTAGACCGTGCCATCGGTCTCGACCCAGATCATGACGCCGCGCCGCGTCGGATTTTTCGATTGCGCCAGTGCGCCGCCGCGCGCCGAGCCCGCCGGTCCCTCGGTCCGGTGCACGATGATGTTCGCCCACGGATGCGCCTTTTCAACGTCACCCCACGGCGCGAGCCAGACCATTTTCAGGCCCGGAATATCAGGCGTGCCGGAGGAGCGCGCGATCGTCTCGATCGAGGGATCCGCGGCGAAGGCCGAAGCCATCAACGCGAGCGCGCAGATTGCACTCAGAAGAAGAGGGAATTTCATGGACGGCACTATGCCGACAGCCAGCCGCACCGATCAAGCGGCAAGCACGAACCGGCTCAGGCGAGGCGGCGCACAGGCTCTCGCCGTATCGGTGGCAGTTCGGGCGCGAGCGGCGGCGCCGGCTCGTAGACCGCGTAGCGGTCCCTGCCCTCTTTCTTTGCCACGTAGAGCGCGTGGTCGGCCGCCGCGATCAGCCGGTCCGGGAAGACTCCAATCTCCCGCGACCACTGCGCCACGCCGATCGAGACTGAAAGCGGAACCTCGTTGCCGACGCAGCCGGCGGCATCCTCGCGGCACACCTCGACGATCCGGCGCGCGACCATTGCACCCTCGCGCAGCGTCGAGGCCGGCAGCATGATGCAGAATTCGTCGCCGCCGGTGCGCGCCAAGAGATCGCCCGGCCGAAGCCGCGTCTGCGCCATCAGCGTAAAATGCTGCAGGCAGGCATCGCCAGCCGCATGACCATGGGTATCGTTGATGGTCTTGAAGTTGTCGATATCGACCACCAGCAGCGCAAACGGCTGATGGCTGCGGTCCGAGCGGGCACATTCCTCGCTGAGGCGTTGCAGCAATTGCCGCCGGTTACCGACGCCGGTGAGATCGTCCATCATCGCGAGATCGGCGACCTCGTTGCGCAGGCGGTCCATCGCCATCAGCAGGAAGCCGAAATTCCAGACCATCGACAGGAACATCAGCGCCAGAATCATGACGGACTGCGAGGCATTGAAATGAACGAAGGAGAAATCGCCACCGATGTGCCACAGCTTGGCGACCACGCGAAAGGCGTTGATGCAGAGGACGATCGTCGCAACCGACGCCGTCAGATGCGCACCCGGACTGACCCGACCTTCTCGCCGCGTCATCAGCCAACTGATGGAGGCGGCCACCGGAAGCGACTGCGCGATCGAGTAGCACACGATCCGGCCTGTCTGGCTGTCGTAGCCATAAAGAAAGAAGGCGAGGCCGAGAAAGGTCATCGCGGTGACCACGACCGTACCGCGCCAGACGGTCGTATCGTCGTAGAAGCGCCTGATGCCCATCGCAGAGAGACAGGTCGAAAAGGTGATCAGGGTGCCGCCGATAACCAGGGGTGCGAGAGAATCCATCACGAGGACAAGCATCGCCGCCGCCGCGCTCGCTGCGCATGCGAATGCCGAACCGGTCCAGAATTTCGCCGCCTTGAAGGTCGGATAGCTGTGGAGGATATAGGCCCAGATTACGCCGAGCGCGATGAAATTGACGATGAACGCCGTCCAGAGCGTCGGAACGTTCAACATTTGAAACCCGGAGCGATCATCGCCCTGTCTCCCCGTTTTCAAGCCGCCCACGTAGTGGGGTGGATTTGACATTCGCTCCCCGTAACCGGGAATGCGCAAAGCAAATGTCAAATCCAGAACACCAATGACCATCTCGGTAGTCTTGCGGAGCAAGATGTAACGGCGGCCATTAATGAAGTCTCACCCGAGACTCCAAATACGCGTCTTGGTTGTGAAATGCTGAAGAGCATTCGGGGCCGGTCGCACGCAGCGGACGGGTTTCTCCTGACCCCGCGTTGTCGCAACGTTAACTCTGATCGCGAGCGACATCGCGTGAGGCGCGATCGTTCGATCGACCGCCTGGAAAGCCGACGGAGCGCGCACCAGACCGTAGCTTGCGCCAAAAACACGTCAAAACGCGTAACTTCTGTGGATAACGCGATGACGCGCACGTGACAATGCAAGGCAGACGCTCGCGAATCTGGTGGGATTAGAGTTGAGGATATTGCGAGGCTGGCCCTCCGCCGAGCATGCCTCGTGTCGCGTTTCAATCCATTAACTCAAAAGAGGATGCTATGGCTAAGAAAGCGAAGAAGGCAAAGAAGGCGAAAAAGGCTAAGAAGGCGAAGAAGAAGTAGCTTCGAATTTCTTTAGCCCGGGTAGAGCCTCGCTCTGCCCGGGCACTCAAAACGGGTAGCAAACATGCAGCGGGCCTCTGGCTCGCTTTTCTATTGTGGCTCGCTTTTTTATTGTGGCTCGCCTTTTCAATTCCCGTTTTGAATTCTCTTGATCCGGCCTGCCCGATCGCTTTCAGTGACGAACCTCACCTATGCCCGGAGTAATCCCCTCATGACAGCGATCCCAGGGGCCGCCGTCGCCATCACCGGTGCTGCGAGCGGCATCGGCCGGGCGCTGGCAATCGAACTGGCCGCCCGCGGCGCCGACCTCGCGCTTGCCGATCGCGACGAAGCCGGATTGCAGACGGCTGCCACCGAGATTGCCGCGACCAGCCGGCGGAAGATCAGCCTTCACCGCGTCGATGTCAGCGAGCCCGAGGCAATCACCGCGTTCGCGCGCGAGGCGATCGCGGCGCATCCGGCGCTCAGCATCGTCATCAACAACGCCGGCGTGGCGCTGCTCGGCCAGTTTCACGAGATCGACCAGGCGCAGATCGAATGGCTGTTCAACATCAATTTCTGGGGCGTGGTGCATTCGACCCGTGCCTTTCTGCCGCATTTGGCGAGCCAGCCGGCCGCGCACATCGTCAACCTTTCCTCGATCTTCGGCATCGTCGCCCCGCCCGGCCAGACCGCCTATTCAGCGGCGAAATTCGCCGTGCGCGGCTTTTCGGAATCGTTGCGCCACGAATTGCAGATGGCGAAAAGCCCCGTCCGGCTGTCGGTGGTGCATCCGGGCGGCATCAAGACCAACATCGTGCGTAATTCGCGGGCCGGAAGCGGCGTCACCGACAATGAGCGCCGGGCGCAATCGATCGAGCGCTTCGATGCCATCGCGCAGACCTCGCCGAAGGATGCGGCGCTGCGCATCATCAAGGGCATCGAGAAGAACGAGCCGCGCATCCTGATCGGTGGCGACGCCCGCTTCATGGACATCCTGCAACGTTTCCGGCCCGGCACCTACTGGAACATGATGGCGAAGCACGTCTGGAAGACTCCAAAAGAGGCCAACAAGGACGGCTGAGTTCGTCGGTGCCAGTCGTTCCTCATTCCGGGGCAGCCCGTCAGGGCTGAGACCGGAATCCGTTTTTCACGGCATTCAGGGCATGACGCAAAACCGTTGCCGCCGTTGGCGGCGCAGCGCTCACTCCCCGCCGTCGATCTGGCGGCCCATGATTGCGATCGCCTGTTCATAGACGGTGGCCGCATTCCATTCCTGGATCGCCGCAAAGTTCGGCTGGCCCGGCTGATAGCCCGCGCCCGTGCGCCAACCATGCGCTTTCAGGAAGTTCGCGGTCGACGACAGCGCGCCGGAAGCCGTTTCGAGATTGCCGACGCCGTATTCCAGCATCGTCTTCGGCAGAAACTGCGTCTGGCCAATCTCGCCATGCATGGAGCCGCGCTGGCTCGCCGACAACGTGCCGCGGTCGATCAGCTTCAATGCGGCGTAGAGCTGGTCCGTGAAATATTCCGGCCGCCGGCAGTCGTAGGCGAGCGTTGCGATCGAGGACAGCATGTTCTGGTTGCCGCGCTGGCTGCCGAACCCGGTCTCCATGCCCCAGATCGCAATCAACGGCCCCGGCGGCACGCCGTAGCGCTGCTCGATCGAGGCGAACAGCGCCGCGTTCCGCTGCTTCATGGCCCGGCCACGCGACACGATCGCCGCCGACCCGCGCTTGACCATGAATGCATCGAGCGAGAGCTTGAAGCTGTGCAGGCTGCGATCGGCAGCGATCGTCGCGCTCGCATAATGCGTCTGCTCCAGGGCGGAAATCCCGGCGCCGCCGATCCCCTTGGCGCGCGCTTCCGTCGCGAACAGGGGCTTCCAGGCTTCGAAGCCGCCGGGCCCGTTACCGCATCGGGCGGCAAGCGCCTGCGAACTCCAACCGGAGACGACGGCGGCAGCCGCAAACGCGGCAAGTGAAGCTACTCGGCTCTTCATCGGCAAGTTCCCTCGTGGACGCGGGCGCACCTTACGTCATCCGAGAGCGTAACGGAAATGCCGGTTCCGCGGTACGACGGGCGCCCCTGGTTCGAGAGCGTGGAACGCCACGCACTCTCGAACCATGGGGACTAGTGCTCCGATTCCGAAGTTCGTATCATATTGCGGCTCCACGTTTACGAACTTCGGAATCAAAGGAGCACTAGCCAATTACGTGATTCTAGTGCGGTTTAGAATTTGAAGTTCCTATGACGAGGTTACCGCGAAACGGATAGGAACTTCAAATTCACCGCACTGGTTTCCAAGTGGTCTCATCCCTTGGAAGGTTGGACCACGTGGGAGCCGCTTCAACGTCTCAGAAATTCGCGGATGGCTTGTCCGATCTCCTGCGCATGGGTTTCGAGCGCGAAGTGGCCGGTGTCGAAGAAGCGCACCACCGCATCGGGAATATCGCGCTTGAAGGCTTCCGCGCCCGGCGGCAGAAAGAACGGATCGTTCTTGCCCCACACCGCCAGCAACGGCGGCTTGTGGGTGCGGAAGTAGTCCTGGAAGGCCGGATAGAGCGCGACATTGCTCTTGTAGTCGCCGAACAGATCAAGCTGAATTTCATCCGCGCCCGGACGCGCCAGATAGAAGTTGTCGAGGCTATAGCCATCCGGCGACACCGCCGTCTCGTCTGTCACGCCATGGGTATATTGCCAGCGGGTCGTTTCCGGCGCGAGGAAGGCACGCAAACCGCTGCGATTTTCCACTGACGGATCCTGCCAATAGGCTCGGATCGGATTCCACCCCTCGCTCAGGCCTTCTTCATAGGCGTTGCCGTTCTGCGAAATGATCGCGGTGATCCGCTCCGGGTGTCGCATCGCCAGCCGGAAGCCGGTCGGCGCGCCATAGTCAAACACATAGACCGCAAACCGATCGAAGCCGATCACCTCGGTGAAGCGCTCAATCACGCCGGCGATATGGTCGAACGTGTATTTGAAGCCTTCGCGCGGCGGCATGTCGGATTGACCGAAGCCGGGCAGATCCGGCACGACGATGTGGAAGTGATCGCGAAGAAGCGGGATCAGATCGCGGAACATATGGCCCGCGCTGGGAAAGCCGTGCAGCAGCAGAAGTTTTGGCGCGCCTTTCTTTCCCGCTTCCCGGTAGAACACCTTGAAGCCGTCGACGTCTGCCGTTTTGTACTGAACTGCTGAAGTCGTTTTCGCTGACATGGGATTACTCCTTCTCGTTTGAGTGGGATTTTCAGGCTGCCACGCTCTTGATCGCTTCGCGGACGATCTCGACGACGACATGGGGCGCGGTCACAATCGGCGCGTGATCGACCGTCTGCTCGCTCACTTTGGCTTTCATGCGTTCGGCCATGAAGCGCTGGGTTTCGGCCGGGATCATCCGGTCCTCTTCCGCGAGCAGGAAAAAGCTCGGTACGTCCTTCCAGAGCGGGCGCTTCACCGGCACCGTGATGCAGGCCGGCGAGATCGGGCGCTGAACGGCGGAGAGCACCGCAAGATCGTCGGCGCTCGCGTGCTGCGCGAACGCATTCTTGAACGCTTCGTCCGGCAGCCAGATCAGGCCGTTGTCATCAGGCGCGAGTTTCGGCGCGAGCGGATGCGACGCGGCGCGATAGAACACGTCGGCGACCGTCTCGCCCTCGTCCGGCGCTAGCGCCGTGACGTAGACCAGCGCCTTCACCTGCTTGGATCGCGTCTCCGCAATGACCGCGCCGGCATAGGCATGGGCGACCAGGACCACCGACCCGTCGAGGCGCGCCATCGAGCGATCAAGGGCTGCAACATCATCGGCCAGCGACGTCAGCGGCAGCGGCGCGGCCACGACATTGATGCCTTCGGACTTCATCGCGGCGATCACCCGTGCCCAACTCGATCCGTCCGCCCAGGCTCCGTGTGCCATCACCACGTTGATATTCTTTGCCATTTTCGCGCTCCGGGTTAAGTTTGACGGTAACCTGTTTAATATTTGTTGACCGGTTACTACTCCTTCGCCTAGTAACTAGTCAATAGCTTCTTTACAGGTTACCATTCGGAACATTTCATCAGACCCAAGACGCCAGCCCATGCGCGATCACCCGCCTGCCATTTTCATCGCCGACTCCCGCGGCCTCGATTTTCTCAACTCGGTTGCAACGCCGGTCGATACGGAGATCGACTGGATCGCGGACGGCGACGGATTTCTCGATTGGCTGGCGCAGGCCGATTACGCTGCAACGGACGTGCTCAACGACATCAGGGCGCGCGCCAAGCCGGGCGAGCTCGATCGTGTTGCCGGCGAGGCACGACAATTGCGCGAGTGGTGCCGCGGCTTCGTCCGCAAGCACATGGGAAAGCCGTTGAAGGCAGGCGCGCTGCGCGAGCTCGATCCCCTGAACCAGCTGCTGGCGCGCGACGAGGCGTTCAGCCGGATCCAGCGGCATCAACGCGAGGCCGGCAAGCCATTGCAGTTGCAGGTGACGCGGCGCTGGCGGTCGGCGGAATCCCTGCTGATGCCGATCACTGAGGGTCTCGCGAAATTCATTTGCGATGAAAATTTTTCTGACGTGAAAGCGTGCGAAGGAACGAGTTGCACGCTGATGTTCGCCGACCACACAAGAAGGCGCGCCCGCCGCTGGTGCAGCATGGCCATCTGCGGCAACCGCGCCAAGCAGGCTGCTCACCGTGAGCGGCTCAAACACAAGAACTAAGGCCGCAAGCGCTTATATTACGTCTCCCCGCTTACGTCCCCCAGCGCCAAAAGAAGGAGTCCATCCCATGGCCAAACTGCCCCTGATTGTCTTCGACGTGAATGAAACCCTGCTCGATCTCGAAACCATGAACCTGACGTTCGAGCGCATCTTCCACGACAAGAGCGCGATGCGGCTCTGGTTCGCGAACCTCATCATGTATTCGGCCGCGCTCACCGTCGCCGGCTGCTACGTGCCCTTCACCGATATCGGCGGCGCCGTCATGAAAATGATGGCTGACGTCAGCAGCATCAAGATCATCGATGCCGACAAGAACGAATTGACGGACAAGTTCTCGACCATGCCGCCGCACGCCGAAGTCCCGGCAGCGCTGCGCAAACTAAAGAGCGCGGGTTTCCGCCTGTTCACGCTGACCGACAATCTTCTGGAGGTGCAGACGCGCCAGCTCACGCAAGGCGGCATCGTCGACCTGTTCGAGCGCCGCTTCAGCGCCGATGGCGTCAAGCACCACAAGCCGTCGCGCGAGGCCTATGGCCATGCCGAGAAGGAACTCGGCACCAAACCTTCCGACATGTGCCTGATCGCCTGCCACACCTGGGATACGCTTGGCGCGGTCGCGGCGGGCTGGGAAGCGGCACTGATCAAGCGTCCGGGCAACGACGTGCTCGGCGTCGGCCCGCAGCCGCACATTGTCGGCAACAGCCTCGATGACGTCGCCAACCAGCTCATCGCGCGGCATAAGGCGGGGTGAGCCGGACTAGTGCTCCGATTCCGAAGTTCGTATCATATTGCGGCTCCACGTTTACGAACTTCGGAATCAAAGGAGCACTAGCCAATTATGTGATTCTAGTGCGGTTTAGAATTTGAAGTTCCTATGACGAGGTTACCGCGAAACT
>NZ_DAHUXJ010000061.1 GCF_027307225.1 Bradyrhizobium sp.
GCCGAGATAGAATTTCACGATGTCCGGCATGTAGGAATAGACCGCCTTGTCGTCGGCGATGCCGGTGCCGACCGCGTTGGCGAGCGTGATGTTGCCGGCCGCATAGGCCGACATCAGCCCGGGCACGCCGAGCGCGGAATCCGGGCGGAAGGTGAGGGGGTCAAGGAAATCGTCATCGACCCGGCGGTAGATGACGTCGACGCGCTTCAGGCCCTCGGTGGTGCGCATGAACACCTCGTCGTTCTTGACGATGAGGTCGCGGCCCTCGACCAGCTCGATGCCGAGCTTGTCGGCCAGGAACGAGTGCTCGTAATAGGCCGAGTTGTAGACGCCGGGGGTCATCAGCGCCACCGTCGGCTCGGCGGCGGCGCTGAGCGGGGCTACCGATCGCAGCGCCGACAGCAGTTCGTCCGGGTACTTTTCCACAGGCGCGACGCGGTGGCGGGCGAACAGGTCCGGAAACAGCCGCATCATGATTTCGCGGTTTTCCAGCATGTAGGATACGCCGGACGGCGTGCGGGCGTTGTCCTCCAGCACGATGAAGTTCTCGGCATCGGTGCGGATGATGTCGATGCCGGCGACATGGACGTAGATGTCGTGCGGCACATCCTGGCCGTTCATCTCCGGGCGGAACACCGGGTTCTGGAAGATCATATCTTCCGGCACGACATTGGCGCGCAGGATGTCGCGGCCGTGATAGATGTCGCGCAGGAACAAGTTGAGTGCCTTGACGCGCTGCTTCAGCCCTTTTTCAAGGACGGTCCATTCCTTCGCCGACATGATCCGGGGAATGACATCGAAGGGGATCAGCCGTTCCTGGGCTTCGGCGTCGCCATAGACCGCGAAGGTGATGCCGATCCGGCGAAACAGCAGCTCGGCCTCCTGGCGGCGATATTCCAGCGCGTCCGGCGGCGTCTCTTTCAGCCAGCGCGACAGCTCCCGATAGGCCGGGCGAATGTCTTCGCCCAAGCCGCTCATTTCATCGAAGGCAGCTGCCATGAATCTCCCACCGTCCTCCAACGCTACAGTGCATGACTTCACGGGATGGTGGCAAGGCTCCGCCTGGCGCGATATGGATGGGACGGGACCATTGGCCGGGAACGGCGGGGGCGGCCGCCAAAAAAACAGCTTGCAGCTGCTCAATTCCGCAGCACAATCCGCTCCCGCATCAAGGCCTTGGCCGGCCAACGGAATTGGACCAAAAGCAAACGGCACGCGCGGTTTTGAAGGAGAGGTTATGAGTGAGATCGTCACGGCTGGAATCCTCGTGATCGGCGACGAGATTCTGTCCGGCCGGACCAAGGACAAGAACATCGGCTTCATCGCCGAGTACCTCACCAATATTGGCATCGACCTCAAGGAAGTGCGTGTCGTCGCGGACGAGGAACCGGAGATCATCGCCGCATTGGACGCGCTGCGTCATCGCTACACCTATGTCTTTACCACCGGCGGCATCAGGCCGACCCACGACGACATTACCGCCGACAGCGTGGCGAAAGCGTTCGGCGTCGGCATCGACCACCATCCGGACGTGGTGGCGCGGTTTCGCGAGCGCTGGAGTGAGCAGGAGCTCAACGAGGCGCGGCTGCGCATGGCGCGTATCCCCGACGGCGCCGAACTGATCCAGAGCGCGACCATCCTCGCGCCCGGCTTCAAGCTCGGCAACGTCATCGTGATGGCCGGCGTGCCGACCATCATGCAGGCGATGATGGACATCGTGGCGCCGAAGCTGAAGTCCGGCGTGCGGATGCTGTCGGACAGCGTCCGCGCCAACGCGCGCGAGGGCGACGTGGGTGGTCCCTTGCGCGCCATCGCGGAAGCCCATCCCGACACCATCATCGGCAGCTATCCCTTTATGGACGAGGACAAGAAGCCCAACACCAATCTGGTGGTGCGTTCGCGCGATCCGGAAAAGCTTGCGGCTGCGATGAACGCCGTGAAGGAAATGCTGGCCGGATTGAACGCGGCCCGTTAAGCAGAGAGAGCAGGGAAGTGCGATGGCGGAACATCCGGAACTGAGTGCGCAGGAGCGCGCCGGAAAGGCCTTTCCGGTCTCGTGGGATCAGTTTCACCGCGATTGCCGTGCGCTGACCTGGCGGCTGAATGACGTCGGCCCGTTTCATGCGGTGATCGCGATCACCCGTGGCGGTCTTGTGCCGGCCGCGATCGTGGCGCGCGAACTCGGCGTGCGCATCATCGATACCGTCTGCATTACGAGCTATGATCACACCAGGCAGAGCGATCTAAAGGTGCTCAAGGGCGTCTCGGCCGACACCAAAAAGCTCGGCGAAGGCACCGGCAAGGGACTGCTGATTGTCGACGACCTCGTCGATACCGGCAAGACCGCGCGACTGGTGCGCGACATGCTGCCGGATGCGCATTTCGCCACCGTCTACGCCAAGCCGAAAGGACGTCCGCTGGTCGATACCTTCATCACCGAGGTGTCGCAGGATACCTGGATCTTCTTTCCCTGGGACACCGCGCTGTCGTTCCAGCCGCCGATCCGCGACGGCGCGGCGTGATGTTTCGTCATTCCGGGACGCTCGTAAGAGCGGACCCGGAATCTCGAGATTCCGGGCTCGATGCTTCGCATCGCCCCGGAATGACGATTGAGCGAGCGGGATAATCATGCCCCTGCAAAACCGCGTGCGGCCGACCGGCGAGATCGTTGCGATCCCTGAGCGCGGGATGTTTACCGGCAATCGCGGCATCATCCACGATCCCGCGACGCGGACGATCCTGAGGCGGCGCTGGTCAACCCATGCCTGGATCGCCTGCGTGCTGGAATTCCGTGGTCGCCGGCGCGCGGTGTGGCAGCGGCGCAGCTGGACCGAGCTGTTCTTTCTCGATGAGGCGACGTCGCTCGCGGCCGGACATCGGCCCTGCTTTTATTGCCGGCGCGAAGACGCCAAGTGCTTTCGCGCCGCCTGGGAAAAGGGCAACCGCAAGAGCGACGTGCTCGCGCCGGACATGGATGCCGTGTTGCACCGGGAGCGGCTGGCTTCGGCCAGGAAGCTGCATCCCTTGCCAATGCCGATTGCAAAACTGCCGGATGGAGCGATGGTGCAGGCGGGCGAAGAGAGTTTTCTGATCGTAAAAGGCCAACCGCTGTTGTGGACGCCTGCCGGCTATCGCGCGGCAAAGGGCAGCCTCAAGGACGCAAGGCTGTTGACGCCGCCTTCAACGGTACGGGCGATGGCCGCGGGTTATCGGCCGGTGTTGCATCCGAGTGTGGAGAGTTGGTTAGTCGTCATTCCGGGGCGCTCGTAAGAGCGAACCCGGAATCCATGGTGCCGCAGAGCGGAGGATAGATGGATTCCGGGCTCGATGCTTCGCATCGCCCCGGAATGACAGGAAGGGTTTCACCCCAGCCTCTCGCGCGCCAGCTTCGCGCCAGCGCCGAGCGCCATCAGCTTGGCTTCGGCGATATCGCGGCGCATCGGCGCCATGCCGCAATTGGTGGTCGGGATGATGTCGCTCTTCGGCACGACCCTGGCGACGGCTTCGATCACGGCGACGACGTCCTCGGCGGTTTCGACCTTGTCGTTGGCGACATCGATCACGCCGGCCTGGATCTTCTTGCCTTTCAGGAGCCCGAGAATTTCGAGCGGCACCTTCGAATTGCGGCATTCGATCGCGACCTGGCCGATCGTGCTCTTGGCGATCGACGGAAAGAATTCCTCGTATTGCCGCCACTCGCTGCCGAGCGTCTGCTTCCAGTCGGTGTTGGCCTTGATGCCGTAGCCGTAGCAGATGTGCACGGCGGTGGCGCAGGTGAGGCCTTCCGCGGCGCGCTCGAGCGCCTTGATGCCCCACTCGTTGACCTCGTTCATGTAGACGTTGAAGGCAGGCTCGTCGAACTGGATCACGTCGACGCCGTCGGCCTGCAACGCCCTCGCTTCCTCGTTGAGCAGTTCGGCAAAAGCGAACGCCATCTTGACACGGTCGCCGTAATATTGGTCGGCGATGGTGTCGATGATCGTCATCGGGCCAGGCATGGTGAACTTGATCTTGCGCGTGGTGTGGGTGCGGGTGACGCGAGCCTCATCCGCATGGACGCGGCCCTTCAGCTTGAGCGGCGCTGTGACCTGCGGCACCATCGCCTTGTAGCGATCGTTGCGGATGCCCATCTCGACCTTGTGGGCGAAGTCGATGCCGTCGATCTTTTCCAGAAAGCCATGGACGAAATGCTGGCGCGATTGTTCGCCCTCGGTGACGATGTCGATGCCGGCGTCTTCCTGAAGTTTCACCGCGAGAATGGTCGCATCGCGCTTGGCGCGGGCGAGTTCGTCGCCCTGGGATTTCCACGGTGCCCACAATTTGTTCGGTTCAGCGAGCCATTCAGGCTTGGGCAGCGACCCGGCGATCGTGGTTGGAAACAACATTGGGGCGTGTCCTCTGACGTTTTTGGCTTGTTGGCCGCTGTAATGCCATGTCCCGGGCGCGAGGTACATCGGATTTCCAGCTATGGAATGCAACCAAAGCAGGGGGTAGGATTGGCTTCTCCTCTCCCTCTCACGGAATTCCCATGATCGACCTCTATTACGCGCCGACGCCGAACGGCTGGAAAATCTCGATCATGCTGGAAGAACTCGGCATTCCCTACACGGTGAAGCCCGTCAACATTCGCGCCGGCGATCAGTTCAAGCCCGAGTTTTTGGCGATCAGCCCGAACAACCGGATTCCCGCGATCGTCGATCACGATCCGCCCGACGGCGGCGGGCCGTTCTCGGTGTTCGAGACCGGCGCGATCCTGATCTATCTCGCCGACAAGGCCGGGCGCTTCCTGCCAGCGGACTTGCGCGCGCGCTCGGTCGTGATCCAGTGGGTGATGTGGCAGATGGGCGGGCTCGGTCCCATGCTCGGTCAGCACGGGCACTTCGCGCTCTACGCGGCGGAGAAAATTCCTTACGCGATCCAGCGCTACCACGACGAGGCGGCGCGGCTTTATCATGTGCTCGACACGCAACTCGGCAAGTCCGGCGCCTATGTCGCAGGCGGTGACTATTCGATCGCCGACATCGCCTGCTTCCCCTGGACCATGACGCACAAGGCGCAAGGCTTTACGCTCGACGACTATCCCAACGTCAAGCGCTGGTACGCTGCCGTGCGCGCCCGGCCGCAGGTGCAGGCGGGGCTTGCGATCGGCAAATTCGTCAAGGAGCCGTTCGACGAGGAGGCGCGCAAGAACATGTTCGGCGCGCGCGCGAAGGAAATGACGGAGAGGAAGTAGGAATGTCACTCCTCATGGTGAGGAGCGCGTGTGCCCGAGCAGGACGAGTTTAGCGAGGCCGTTAGCGAACGGCACAAACAAAACTGCGCGTCTACCGGACAATACTTCGTATTGCCGGGAGAACCATGAGGCCACCCTTCGAGACGCGACCTGTCGGCCGCTCCTCAGGGTGAGGAACGGAATAATTGAAGGAAAAAAGGGAACCACCATGATCGAGCTCTTCTTCGACTGTTCGAGCCCCTGGACCTATCTCGCCTTTCACAACATCCAGCCTTTGGCGCGGGAGTTCGGCCAGGACATCTCTTGGCGGCCGATTTTGGTCGGCGGCATCTTCAACACCATCAACCCCAGCGTCTACGCGCGGCGTGAAAATCCGGTAGCGGCCAAGATCGCCTACGACAAGAAGGACATGGCGGACTGGGCGCGCGTTGCCGGGCTGACCATCCTGATGCGGCCGAAGGTGTTTCCGGTGAACAGCGTGAAAGCGATGCGCGGCTGCATCTGGCTTGGGAGGGACATGCTGCCGTTTGCGCGGACGGTGTTCCAGATCTATTGGGGCGAGGATCAGGACATTTCGCAGGATGCGGTGCTGGCCGAAGTGTGCCAACGCTGCGGCATCGATGCGAAGGAGTTTTTCGCCGGTATCGGCCAGCAACAGGTCAAGGATCAGCTCAAGGCCAATACGGACGAGGTGATGGCGCGTGGCGGCTTCGGCTCGCCGACGATTTTCCTGGACAAAACCGACATGTATTTCGGCAACGACCGCCTGCCACTGCTCCGCGATGCGTTGACGCGGCGAAAGGCGAGCGCGGCCTAATGCCGAAACATGTTGTTTGCCGCGAACTCGGGCCACCCGAGGCGTTGCGCCTGGAGACGTTTGCGTCGAAGCCGCTTGAGGAAGGCGAGGTCCGCGTGACCGTTCGCGCCGCAGGCATCAACTTTCCCGATACCCTCATGGTCGCCGGCGACTATCAGCTCAAGCCGGAATTGCCATTCGTGCCGGGCGTGGAAGCCGCAGGCCTCGTCAGCGAAATTTCCGGCGGCGCGAATGGCGTTGCGGTCGGCGATCGCGTGATTGTGCGGATGCGATACGGC
>NZ_DAHUXJ010000067.1 GCF_027307225.1 Bradyrhizobium sp.
GGCGGCGGCTTGTCGTCGTAGAACTGCGCGAGGAACGAGGCCAGCACCTCCTCGGGCGTGAATGATTTCTCCGCTTTGGGAAAATAGGCGCGGTTGCCCCAGTTCTGGCCGGTGCGGAAGAAGAACACCTCGACACAGGAATATCCGCCCTCTTGATGGATCGCGAAAACGTCGGCCTCTGGTACCGTTCTCGGATTGATGCCTTGCTGAGATTGAATCGCCGACAAGGCTGCGAGACGGTCGCGGTAAAGCGCTGCGGTTTCGAATTCGAGCGCAGCGGATGCCTTCTCCATCTCGGCCGCAAGTTCCTGCTTCACTGCCCGGCTCTTGCCCGACAGGAAGTCCTTGGCTTCGCGCACCAGTTCCGTATAGCCCGGAAAATCGATTTCCCCGGTGCACGGTCCGGCGCAGCGCTTGATCTGGTAAAGCAGGCACGGCCGGGTGCGGCTTTCGAAAAACGCATCCGTGCAGGAGCGCACCAGGAAGGCGCGCTGGAGCGCGGTGATGGTGCGATTGACCGCGCCGGCCGAAGCAAAGGGTCCGAAATATTGTCCGGGCCGGCTTTGCGCGCCGCGATGCTTGAGAATCTGCGGCGCCCAGTGATCGCCCGTGATCAGAATGTAGGGAAACGACTTGTCGTCGCGCAGTTGCACGTTGAAGCGCGGGCGCAACTGCTTGATCAGGTTGGCCTCGAGCAACAGCGCTTCGGTTTCGGTTGCCGTCGAAACGATCTCGACCGCGACGGTCGCTGCGATCATGCGCAGGATGCGCGCCGGCAGCGGTGAGGAGGCGCGGGCATAGGAAGAAAGCCGCTTGCGGACATTCTTGGCCTTGCCGACATAAAGCACATCGTTCGCCGCATTGAGCATGCGGTAGACGCCAGGCGAGGTCGGCGCGAGCTTGACCGCGTGCTCGATCGCGGCATGCCCGATCGCCAGCCGGCCTTCGGCGACGGCCTCATTGCCGTCTTCGGCGCCTTCTGCTTCCGGAAGCCGCGCCTCGTCCTCTTCGTCGGTCGCGACAATTGCAGGATCGATGTCGCCGGCAGCGAGATTCGGCGCCTGATCCGGCTGCGATGGGGAGCGCTCCTCCCTGTTGGTGCTGTTTGCCTGATTGGTCGATTCGCGAGCCATTGGACCTTAGAACATGGGACCTAAAACATGGGACCTGAAATATGGAACCTGGAATTTAGGTGTCGTCCTCGCCGCCCGCCAGTAACACTCCCTTAAGGCTACGAAGCCGCGAGTCTCAGGCCTTAACAACCCTTTAACTTAAAAGTCTCGATAAATCCGCAGAGAAAAAAGTGCAAATCCGTAACCATGCCGATGGCCAGGGGCTGAAGCACTTTCTGCGTGGAGTGTGCGTGATGAGCAGGATTGTTTTGGTCGCAGCGGCCGTGATCGCCGCAGTATGGACTTCTTCGGTTGAGGGCGCCGATCTGGGTTATGGCCAGCCTTACCAGCCTTACACCGTCAATCAGCCGCTCAACATCTACAGCTGGGCCGGGCCATACCTCGGCGGCAACGTCGGCTGGAATTGGGGTTCGGTCGACAACAATCCAACCAAGCCGTCGGGTCTCGTGGGTGGTGCGCAGGCCGGCTACAACTGGCAGACCGGTCCGTGGGTGTTCGGCGTCGAGGCCGACATTCAGGGCAATGGTGCGTCCGATACGTTTGCGCCCTGGAAATTCTCCAACCCGTGGTTTGGCACCGTCCGCGGCCGCGCCGGCTACGCCCTCAACAACATCCTGTTCTATGGCACCGCCGGCCTCGCCTACGGCGAATTGCAAGGCCAGACGTTTGGCCTGTCAGAGAGCCATACCAATGCCGGCTGGACCGTCGGGCTGGGTGCGGAAGTCGGGCTTGCCCGCAACTGGAGCGCCAAGGTCGAATATCTCTTTGTCGACTTGAACGACAGCAACTTCGTGATCACGGGCGCTCAGAACGGCTACAGCTTCGGCTTGCTGCGTGCCGGCGTGAACTATCGCTTCTAAGAATAAAAACAGCACCAACCACAAACTCCCGGCCGCGGCGGCGGCCGGGATCTTTTTTGACTCGGCTTACGAGACCACGAGGTTGACCGCCTTGGGCCCCTTGCCCTTCTTGTCCGGTTCGACCTCGAATGTGATGCGCTGTCCTTCGGTCAAATCCTTCAGACCGGCGCGCTCCACGGCGGTGATGTGAACGAACACATCGCGGCCGCCGTCGTCGGGCTTGATGAAGCCGTAGCCGCGTTCTCCGTTGAAGAACTTGACCGTTCCAGTCATGGCCATCGGGAAACCCTCCCCCCGCATTGCTCCGCCGCCACGCTCCTCTCGCGTGGTGGTCGACCGGACCTTCGCTGCGGACACTTCCGCCAGGGGTATTGGCCATCCAGGAGGGCCTGTAATGCGGGCCCTCCCTCAAAATCAGAAGAGGCCTTGTCACTCCGCCGCTACCATTCGCGGAAGCGGAACGTAAAGCCGATCCCAATAGTGACGAGCATAATACGGTTCCCGGCCAATTGCCTATCGGACTTTTAAGGGCGCAAGGGGTTGTGAGCTCAGGGTTTGGGTATCTCTAACCGGAAGCGTCCGGCGCCGCCCTGGCCGAGTGGCTTTTCCAGCTCGGGTAGGATCGTCTTCAACTCGGCTGCGAGCGTCCATGGCGGGTTGACGACCAGAAGGCCGGCCGAGGTGAGGCCAGTATCCGCAATTTGCGGCGCGACGCTGAATTCAAGGCGCAGACATTTTCCGGACGGTCTTGCTTGTTCGATTGCTTGCGTGACCTGCCGCGCCAGGTCGTCGGTCGCGCGCCGGCTCTTGGCCGGATACCACAACAGATAGCTGCCGGTCGGCCATTTCGCGTAAGCCTCGGCAAAGCCTTCGGCCAGCCGTTCGAACTCGTTCTTCTGCTCATAGGGCGGATCGATCAGGACAAGGCCGCGCCGCTCCTTCGGCGGCACGAAGGCGGGGAGCGCCGTCCAGCCGTCGAGATCGACCACGCGGGCCTGGGTGTCGCGCCGCAACGCTTCGATCAGCGCCTTTCGCGCGCCGGCTTCGACTTCGCAGGCGGTCAAGCGGTCCTGCGGCCGCAACAGCGCGCGCGAGATCAGCGGCGATCCCGGATAGGCCGCAATCTGCGCGCCTATCGGATTGAACGAGCGGACAATGTCGAGATAGGGCATGACCAGCGGCAGCGCGTTTTCCGAAAACCGCGCCTGCAGGACGCGCGCAATTCCGGTGAGCCATTCGCCACTGCGCTCGGCCTCTTCGCCGGTGAGATCATAAATGCCGGCGCCGGCGTGGGTGTCGATCACGCGAAAGGCGGCGTTCTTTTCCTGCAAATAAAGCAGGATGCGAACCAGCACGATGTGCTTGATGACGTCTGCAAAGTTGCCGGCGTGAAAGGCGTGACGGTAGTTCATGGCCCAGCACTACGCCACTACGCAGCGTGGGGCAAAGGCTCAGCGTCCCGGACGCGTTGCGGCGTAAAATGCCCCGGCGCAGAGCCGGGACCTACGCTTGGTGGCGGCAGATAGTGGGCCCCGGATCAGCAGCGCACCGCGCCGCAACCGCGGCGCATGCGCAGCATCCGGGGAGCGCCGATCACCCGCCCCTGACCGGCGGCATCGTCACCTGGTCGCGCTTGCAGGCGCGGCGATCGATCTCGTCGCAGCCGCGGAACTGCAAATCCTTGCCCATGCAGATGCGCACTTCGCTCAGCCGCGATCGATTGCACGTCACGGCGATCGCGTTGGCCGGAAGGCCCGGATTGGCCTTGATGAAGGCGTCCTCGACTTCAGCCGGCGCGACAGTTTTCGGATCGGCAAGGTTGATGAATTCGGGCGGGATCTTCACCGCTGCGCGGGCCTTGCGGATGGTTTCGAAATAACCGCGGGGGCCAAGGCCGGAGCAGGTGCCGTGCTTTTTCCATTCGTTGAAAATCAATCCCGGCGCCGGCATCAGGTCCAGCATCGAGGTCATGATGTTGCGGTCGAGCCAGGAATCCCGATCGCAATATTCGGGAAAGCCATGCTCATATTGCGGCCACAGGCCGTGGACCACGAAGGAAAAGGGTCTGCTGCCGCCGCACTGCACCTGTTGCGAGCGGCCGCTGTTGCCGCGTTCGGCCGCGTCCTCGCAGAAGGAGGGCGACCAGGACAGCGACAGCACATAAAAATCAAATTCGCCGGGGGTGTTTTGCCGCCCGTCCTGCGCGAAGGCGCTGGTGGTGGCGCCAAGGCCGATCGCCGCCGCAACAACGAGATAGCCGGAGACCGAAAAAATCCACGCCTTCGGACCAAAACCAAACCGAACCATAAGCCAAGCCCTCACTCCACGATCCCTGCCGGAACGGTAGCATGCAGCTGGAACATTTCAAGAACAAAAATAGATGTGCTAACCGACGACTGCCGGCCGCGCCTCAAGATGCTTCGAGGGAACGCCTTGGAATCAGGGCTTGGCGCCCGTGCAGTACGGGTTATAGGCCCAGTTGCGATCAAGGCCGGTGACGCACCATTCGACACCCTGGTCGTAGCCGGCAAAGCTGCCGTCCTCGATGATCGAGTAGTGTACGGCGTGAACCCTGCCGTCGCTCAGCATGACGTCGCCGCCGCAATAGCGGCGCGGAATGTTGTCGGACTGCCAGGGCCGATAGGCGATTTCATGGATTTTGCCGTACGCCGTGATCGTCAGCCTGGAATTCCAGTAGGTGCTCTCTTTTTCCTGGAATTGCGATGTGATCGTGCCCAGCGCCGCCTCGCAGGTCTTCAGCCGCCCTTCGTATTTCGGGCCGGTAAGCCAGAAGTTGAGTTCGAGCGGATTGGCTGCTTCGGCGGCCTGGCCGAATGCGAACAGGCCGAACACGGCCCCGAGCGCCGCGCCAAGGCTGGCTTTCCTGGCAGAGGAAAAAAGGTCACGCATCTTCGGCCCACCCCATGATTGAGCGAGACGAACCGTGCCGTGAAGCCTCCCCAAGGTCAAGTGCAGCGCGGCAACACCTGCCAATAACTCCTGGTAGTGCGGGGTCTAGTGTCCCGGTTCTGACATTCGTATCATGTCGCGGCGGGTTCGTTTACGAATGTCAGAACCAAAGGGACACTAGCAAATGTCTGATTCTAGTGAAGCTTTGACTCTGACGTTCCTTGGAGAGGTTGCCGCAAAACTGAAAGGAACGTCAGAGTCGCTTCACTAGTGCTTTTCAGGGCCCGCGATGCGCTCTAAGGTATTGCCCGAAATACACGGAGTAAGCGATGCGAATCATCAAGGCCGCTGTTCTCATGGGCGCCGCCGCCATGCTGTCGTGGGCACCGGCACGGGCCGATATCGTGCCACCGTTCAAAGGCAACGATACCGGCGGCATCATCTCCTACGAGCTGGCCCAGCGCGTCGATGCCCGTCAGCTCGCGGTCGAACACTGCGCCTCCTATGGCAAGGTGGCGAAATTTCTTGCGGTCGACGCCCAATATGGCGGCTACGTTTCCTTCGCCTGCCGCTGGGTGCCCTATGGCGCCAGTCAACGGCCGTTGCGCACCCTCTATTGAATCTTTTGCAAGCATTGCCTCTCTCATCCTCGTCGAGGCTCTCTCATCTTCGTCGAGGCCGGAGCGTGACCGATGACGCGTGAACTTGCTGCCGTTGGCCTCGGTCTATGTCTGCTGCTGGCCGTGCCCGCCGATGCGGTGCGCGCCGAGGAGTTGCCGATCCGCAAAGCCGGGCTCTGGGAAATGAAGATGATCAGGGCCGGCTCGGCGATGCCGGAACTGGCGATGCAGCACTGCACCGACGAGACCGTCGACAAGGAAATGCACAACATGGTCTCGCCGATGGCGAAGCAAATCTGCTCCAGGCAGGATATCCAGAAGACGGCGACCGGCTATGTCACCGATTCCGTCTGCAGCGTCGCCGGCGTCGCGGTCTCCTCCCATTCGGAGGTCACGGGCGACTTCAATTCCGCCTATACGGTCACGACGACCTCGCACAGCGATCTCGGCAGCAAGGCTGCGCCGCACGACACCGTGACCAGGATAGAGGCGAAATGGCTCGGCGCCTGCAAGCCGGATCAGAAGCCGGGTGACATCATCATGCCCGGCGGCGGCTTCAAGCTGAACGTCAAGGACGCGGCGAAACTCCGCAACCTCTTGCCCGGCGCCAAGTAGCAGCTACACCGGAATTCGTACCGCGGCCCGCAGGCCGCCCATCGGACTGTCGCCGAGCGTGATGTCGCCGCCGTGCGAGCGGGCGATGTCGCGGGCGATCGCAAGCCCCAGTCCCGTTCCGCCTTCGTCCTGGTTGCGGGCACCGTCGAGCCGCAGGAACGGCTTGAATACTTCCTCGCGCATGGCCTGTGGGATGCCGGGGCCGTCATCGTCGACCGTCACGGTCAGATAGCGGTGGTCGCGCTGGCCGGTGATCGAAATGCCGTTGGCGTGCCGCGCGGCGTTCGACACCAGATTGGCGAGGCAGCGCTTGAAGGCGGCTGGCTTCACCGTCACCACCGGAAGCCCCTGGAAGGCGACGGTTGCGGTATGGCCGTTGCGTTCGGCGTCGCTGCGTAATTCTTCCAGCGCCAGCGTCATGTCGGTCGGTTGCGCCACCTCGCCGGTATCGCCGCGCGCAAACGCCAGATAGTCCTCCAGCATTCCCGACATTTCGTCGATATCCTTGCGCATGGCGTCGACTTCGGGGCTGTCGCCGATCAGCGCGAGTTCGAGCTTGAAGCGGGTCAGGATCGTGCGCAGATCGTGCGAGACGCCGGCCAGCATCGCGGTACGCTGTTCGATCGAACGCTCGATGCGCGATTTCATCTCGAGGAACGCCTGCGCGGCGCGGCGCACTTCGCGTGCTCCGCGCGGGCGGAAGTTCGGTGCTTCGCGGCCCATGCCGAAACTCTCGGCGGCGTCCGCCAGCCGCAGGATGGGGCGGATCTGGTTGTGCAGGAACAAGACGGCGACGATCAGGAGGATCGAGGACGTGCCGACCATCCAGAACAGGAAGATTTCCCAGTTCGCTGCGTAGGCCGCGCTGCGCTGGGCGAACACGCGCATCACCGAGTCATCGAGCTGAATGCGGATCTCCACCAGATTGGACCGGCCGACGGTGTCGATCCAGAACGGCTTGGCGATCTGCCGCGAAATCTGCACCGACAGCGACTGGTCGAGCAGCGAGAAGAACGGCTTCGGCCCCGGCGGCGGCATGCTGTCCGGCGCAAGAAAATCCACCACAAGCCCGAGCCGTTGCTGGGCGATACGCCGAAGCTGCGAATGGTCCTTGTCTTGCGGGTAGCTCTTGTAAATGTCGATCAGCGCGGCAACGTCCGACACGACGGCCGCTGACAGGTGCCGCGTCACCGTATTCCAGTGCCGCTCCATGAAGACGAAGGCCACGACCGATTGCAGCACGACCATCGGCACGATCACGATCAACAACGCGCGGGCGAACAGTCCGGTCGGCATCCAGCCCTTGAAGGCGTTGCCCATCCGGCCATTGGCCGCCGCAACTCGTCCTGCGGCGGTGCGGATGAAGGTGAGGGCGGTGTCGAGCGGCGCGGATTTAACGTTCGCCAGCCACCTGCCGCGATTCTCCGAGGCGAACGTCAAATCCAAAGCTCCACTTGTATCTCTGGTTTGCTCATCGGCGAGTGGGCTAGTGGTCCGATTCTAACATTCGCACCCCATCTCGGCGGCCCCTTTTGCGAATGTTAGAATCAAAGGACCACTAGCAGATATATGTTTCTAGTGGAGTTTAGGATTTGACATTCGCATTGCGAATTCGTGGCTAGGTGGGTAGCGAATGTCAAATCCACTCCACTAAG
This sequence comes from Bradyrhizobium sp., assembly GCF_027307225.1. Lineage (GTDB taxonomy): Bacteria > Pseudomonadota > Alphaproteobacteria > Rhizobiales > Xanthobacteraceae > Bradyrhizobium. The sequence continues at coordinate 7,794 of NZ_DAHUXJ010000067.1, forward strand.
GCGAGGCGACGAGGCGATAGCCAATGCCGCGTACCGCCTGCAGGAACAGCGGATTGGCCGGGTCGCGCTCGATCTTGCGCCGCAGGCGGTTGATCTGCACGTCGACCGCGCGCTCGTTCACGGTGCCGTCGCCGGTGAGTGCGTTGCGCGGCACCGTTTCGCCGCGTGCCAGCGCGAGAACCCGCAGCATGTCCCGTTCGCGGTCGGTGAGGCGGATGACTTCCTCGCCTTGCCGCAGTTCGCCGCGCTCCAGATGATAGACATAAGGGCCGAACGCGATCTGCTCCAGCGTCTCCACCGGCGGCGGAGCGGTGCGCTTGAGGATATTGCCGATGCGCAAGGAGAGCTCGCGCGGTTCAAACGGCTTGGCGACGTAGTCGTCGGCGCCGAGTTGCAAGCCCTCGATCCGGCTTTCCGCCTCGTGGCGTGCCGTCAGCATGACGATTGGCACCGACGACGAGGTTCGGATAAATCGGGCCAGGTCAAAGCCGGTTTCGCCCGGCATCATCACGTCGAGGATCAGCAGGTCGAAATGCAGGCCGTTGAGCTTGGCGCGCGCATCCTTGGCGCTCATCGCCGTGGTGACGCGGTAGCCTTCGCCACACAGGAAACGCGACAATAGATCGCGGATGCGTCGATCGTCGTCGACGAGCAACAGATGCGGCGCGTCGTCGGCCGGCTTCGTTGGCGTTCGTGCGGCGGTTGCTGCTGCCTCGGCCACGTCTATTCCTTTGCCTTTGTGCCGGAGGGCGGGAGACCGAAAATGGCTTCCAGCACCTTGTCCGGATCGTCGCGATCGATCATCGCGCGCAGGAATTGCCGGATCGTCTCCAGGCCTGCGGGCTCGACGCCGCGCAGCGCGCGATTGAGCCGTTCGGTTTGCAGCCCTGCGAGCTTCCCGACCAGCGCCTCGCCCTTGGGGGTGGCGAAAAGAAGGCGCTGGCGGCGATCGTTGTTGCCGGCCTTCTGCACAATATAGCCTTCGTCGAGCAGTTGTTTCAGAACGCGCCCGAGCGATTGCTTGGTGATCCGCAACACGTCGAGCAGGTCGGCGACCTTGAGGCCGGGGTAGCGGTGAACGAAGTGCATCACGCGATGGTGCGCGCGCCCGAAGCCGAACGCTTCCAGCTCGTGATCCGCATCGCCGACGAAGTCGCGATAGGCGAAAAACAACAGCTCGATGAGGTCCCAGCGCAGTCCTGAAGAAGTCGCATTCGCCACGCGCCCCTCGGCTGGCTTGGAGCCGGCAGTCGCAGTCGGGTTCGATAAAATTACGTCAGGCATATTGACATATCTGAGGTTCAATGTTACAAAATGGCCGTTCGCGACGAAATATTAGACCGTCTTGTGCACTCGCGGGGCTGGGCAGCCCTGGGATACCGGGCATTTGACGGCAGGCTCGCGAATGGGTTGACCGTGCGATTGTCCAGCGGCATCTCGGCGACCATACTGGACTTCAGCCCTCCACAAAAGCATGTCCTCACGGAGCCTTTGTGGGAAGACCGGCCATCAAGCCGGTGGTGAAGTCCGGATCCAACAGGCCGGCAATCCCGGAGAAAGGCCGGCGCCAAAATCGTGCCGGTTTCGACAGGGTAACAAGGGCGAGAAAGAAAAAATGAGTTTGAAATTCGAAATCCGCACCGCAGCCAATCCGACGGCTGAAAAGGATCGTGCGGCGAAGCTCGAAAATCCCGGTTTCGGTCGGGTGTTCAGCGATCACATGGCTATTGTCCGCTATCGCCAGGGCGAGGGCTGGCATAGCGCGCGTATCGAATCGCGGGCGAACTTTCCGCTCGATCCCGCCGGCGCTGTGCTGCATTACGCGCAGGAGATCTTTGAAGGGCTCAAAGCCTACAAGCGCGACGATGGCGGCGTGAACCTGTTCCGTCCCGACGCCAATGCAAAGCGGTTCCAGAGTTCGGCCGAGCGCATGGCCATGGCGCTGTTGCCCGAGGATGTCTTCATTGAAGCGGTCGAGCAGCTTGTGCGGATCGATCGCGCCTGGATTCCGGGCGGCGAGGGCAGTCTTTATCTGCGGCCCTTCATGATCGCGAGCGAGGTCTTTCTCGGCGTCAAGCCTTCCGCCGAATATATCTTCTCGGTCATCGCTTCCCCGGTCGGCTCCTACTTCAAGGGCGGACCGGCGCCGGTGTCGATCTGGGTGTCGGAGAATTATACGCGCGCCGCGATCGGCGGCACCGGTGCAGTGAAATGCGGCGGCAATTATGCCGCAAGCCTGCGCGCCCAGGCCGAGGCGATCGATCACGGCTGCGATCAGGTCGTCTTCCTCGATGCGGTCGAGCGCCGCTACATCGAGGAACTCGGCGGCATGAACATCTTCTTTGTGTTCGAGGACGGTTCGCTCATAACGCCGCCGCTCGGCACCATCCTGCCGGGTATCACCCGCGACTCGATCATCGCGCTGCTCCGGGATTCCGGCACAGTGGTGCGCGAGGAACCCTACACGATTGACCAGTGGCGCAAGGATGCCGCCAGCGGCAGGCTGAAAGAGGCGTTCGCCTGCGGCACGGCCGCCGTCATCTCGCCCATCGGCAAGGTCTGTTCGGCGAGCGGCGATTTTGTCATCAGCGGCGGCGCCGCCGGTCCGGTCGCCATGGGGCTGCGCAAGACGCTGGTCGACATCCAGTACGGCCGCACCAACGACCCGCACAACTGGATCCGGAAGGTTTTTTAGTTCGCGGTTGGCTCTTCACCTTCTCCCCTTGCGGGAGAAGGTGGCGCGGACAACGTCCGCGTCGGATGAGGGGTCCGTAACCGCGGATAGAGACCCCTCATCCGGCTCAATCTCCCTGCGGTCGATCTCGCCACCTTCTCCCGCAAGGGGAGAAGGGAAGGAAGCAAGGTTGCCGCTTCACGCTCTGGCTGATACCAACGCGCGGATCATGGCCGACAAACCGAAAAAGCCGCAAAAGCTGAAGGCGCGCCTGCCGCGCGGGCTGGAAGATCGTGGTCCCGCCGCGATCAATGCCACCCGGCAGATGGTGGAGAAAATCCGCGCCGTCTACGAGCGTTACGGTTTCGAGCCGGTGGAAACGCCGGCGTTCGAATACACCGACGCGCTCGGCAAGTTCCTGCCCGACCAGGACCGGCCGAACGAGGGCGTGTTCTCGTTCCAGGACGACGACGAGCAGTGGATTTCGTTGCGCTATGACCTGACCGCGCCGCTGGCGCGCTATGTCGCTGAACGCTACGGCACCGAGAATCTCGTACTGCCCTATCGCTCCTATCGCTTCGGCTATGTCTATCGCAACGAGAAGCCGGGACCCGGCCGTTTCCGGCAATTCATGCAGTTCGATGCGGACACCATCGGCACCGCGGCGGGTGGCCAGTCGAGCGCGGCGGCCGACGCCGAGATGTGCATGATGGCCGCCGACACGATGGAAGCGCTCGGCATTCCCCGCGGCTCCTATGTTGTGAAGGTCAATAACCGCAAGCTGCTCGATGGGGTGCTGGAGAGCATCGGGCTCGGCGGCGATGAGAATGCGGGACGCAGGCTCACCGTGCTGCGGGCGCTAGACAAATACGATCGGCTAGGCAGGTCCGGTGTTAAGGAGCTGTTGCAGGCTGGACGCAGAGATGAAAGCGGCGATTATACTAAAGGCGCTAGCCTTGATGACGATTCCGTCAATCTCCTTCTGTGGTTCTTGACGCTGAGAAGCAGCGGCTGGGCGTTTGAGCAAGCGACAGTTGAGCAGTTCAATCCTCCCATTCACCTTTCCTCGGGCGAAACCGGATCAAAGACGACCGACATGTTGTCTGCGATGGAAAACTCGCAATATCGAAAGAGTGCAGTCTTTCTCGAAGGAGCCGCAGAGTTTCGCGATCTTGAGCGGATTGTCGTGACCTCAGGATATGATGATGGCCGCATCATCATCGATCCGTCCGTCGTTCGCGGGCTCGAATACTACACCGGGCCGGTCTACGAGGTCGAACTCCTGCTCGAGACCAAAGACGAAAAGGGCCGCCCGGTGCGGTTCGGCTCGGTCGGCGGCGGCGGACGGTATGACGGCCTGGTCTCGCGCTTCCGCGGCGAGGTCGTGCCGGCAACCGGATTTTCCATCGGCGTTTCGCGCTTGCAGGCCGCGCTGACGATGCTGGGCAAGCTCGACACGCGACCGGAAGCCGGTCCCGTTGTCGTGACTGTGTTTGATCGCGACCGCGTCGCCGATTATCAGAAGATGGTCGCGCAACTGCGTGGTGCGGGCATCCGTGCCGAGCTCTATCTCGGCAATCCCAAGAACATGGGCAATCAACTGAAATATGCCGATCGCCGCAACGCGCCCTGCGTCGTAATTCAGGGTAGCGACGAGAAGGCTCGAGGCGAAGTGCAAATCAAGGACCTGATCGAGGGTGCGAAGGCCGCGGCGGCGATCGCCTCCAACCAGGAATGGCGGGAGAGCCGTCCTGCGCAGTTCTCCTGCCGCGAGGAAGAACTTGTTGCCAAGGTGCGCGAGGTGCTGGCGAGGCATGACGTAAATTGGAATTGAATTCGTCATTCGCGGGCTTGACCCGCGCATCCACCAAATGATGGATTGCCGGATCACGGCAATGACGGCGTGGCGATGTAAAAAAGCAAGGGGAGTTATAACTATGCCCGAAATCACCATCAGCATGGCCGCCGGCCGCACCGACGAGCAGAAGGTCGGGATGATGCGCGACATCACGCAAGCGCTGGTGAAGAACCTCGGCGTCGATGCCGAAGCGGTCGTGATCCAGATCAACGAGGCGCCCTTGATCCACAAGATGAAGGGCGGCCAGAGCTTCGTCGAACGCTTCGCGAAGAAGTAGACATGGACGCACGTGACGTCATCAAGATCGGCATGAGCGCCGAACGAAGCCTGATCGTGCCGGTCGAGCGCACGGTCGGGCATTTCGTACCCGGCATGCCGATGGTGTTTGCGACGCCGATGATGATCCTCGAGATGGAGCTGGCTTCCGCCGATGCCATCAAACCCTGCCTCGATCAGGGCTGGGTCACGGTCGGCACTGAGGTCGATATCCGCCATCTGGCGGCGACGCCGGTCGGGGCAACGGTGCGAACGCTCGCACGGGTCGTCGCGGTGGAGCGGCGCCTGATCCGGTTCGAAGTGGAAGCGTTCGACGACAAGCGCCGCATCGGCGACGGTCGCCATGCCCGCGGCCTCGTCAATGTCGAGGCGTTCACCAAGCAGTTCGGCAAGACCTGAGTACTGTCGCCGCTACTTCGCCAATTCCTTCGAGCGCCGCGTGGCTGCGGCGACCGCGCGCGTCATCAGCGATTGCAGGCCGTCCTTGCCCATCAGCACTTCCAGCGCAGCGGCCGTGGTGCCGCCGGGTGAGGTGACATTCTGGCGCAGCGTAGCGGTCGCAAGATCGGAACGGTGCAACAACTCGCCGGAGCCTGCGACGGTTTCGCGCGCAAGTTTTGTCGCGAGCCGCTCCGGCAATCCCGCCGCAACGCCGGCACGCGCCAGTTCCTCGGCGAGCAGGAAGACATAGGCCGGGCCGGAGCCGGAGACCGCGGTGACTGCGTCCATCAGGCTTTCGTCGCTGACCCACTCGACCGCGCCGGCGGCGCGTAGCAGCGCATCGGCCGTATCGCGCTGTGCGGAACTGACGTCCTTCGCCGCGACCGCAACCGTGATGCCGCGGCCGATCGCTGCCGGCGTGTTGGGCATGGCGCGCACGACATGGCCGCCCAGCACTTCGCCGAGCGAGGCGATCGTCATTCCGGCCATGATCGATACCACCAGCGTCGCGGCATCGACATAAGGCTTCAGGCCTGGACCGGCCTCGCGAAACGCTTGCGGCTTCAGCGCGACCACGAAGGCCGCCGCCGGCCCGGTCTCCTTCGGCGAGGGGTTGAGGCGCACGCCTTTGGCCAGGTACGCGCGGATGTCGTCCGACGGGTGCGGTTCGATCACCGCCGCGCGGCCGGGATCGAGGCCTTGGGCGAGCCAGCCCGACAGCAGCGCGCCGCCCATCTTGCCTGCGCCGGCGAGGACGACGGTGCCGGAGATGTTTTGCAGGGCGTTATTGGTCACCACTTTCACCGCAAATAAAGTCGCCGTCCCGGCGGAACGCCGGGACCCCCGCGCGAGCACTTGCTCGTCGCGTACCACGGTCGTTTGTAGTGGATGGAGATATCGACAACAAGCGTCGCGACAGCAACGGCTGCCGCAGCGTATGGGTCCCTGCTTTCCGCAGGGACGACAGTTACGCCTCGCCCTGGGTGTCGAACATCGCAGCGCTCATGGCCTCGGCCGCGGACTTGCCGGCCCAGACCACGAACTGCAGCGCCGGATAGTAGCGTTCGCAAGCGTGGAGCGCGCTGACCAGCATGGTCTCGCATTGCGCCGTGGAGGCAGCCATCCCGCCCGGCAATACCAGTGCCTGGCGGTACATGATCATGCCGGTATGGGTCCAGATGTCGAAGTGCCCGACCCATAATTGCTCGTTGATCGCGGCAATCAGGCGCTGCACTTCGCCACGCCGCGGCTCCGGAATCTTCATGTCGAAGGCACAGGCCAGATGCAGCGCCTCGATTTCGTTCATCCAGGTGAAGGAGAGTTGGTAATCGGTCCAGTTCCCCTTGGAGACGATGGTGATTTCGTCGTCGCCCGAGCGCTCGAACGACAGGTTGTTATCGGCGGCGACGTGCTCGACGACCGCAAGAGGGTTGTTGCTGGAATCGATAGTGCCTTCGAGGAGGGACATGCCGTCTCGACCTTGCCTTTTCAAAAATCAGGATACGAGCGATACGCACGCAACGCGCCGGCATGCGCGCGCATTTCGCGCCGCGGCGGCTGCACTCACCGATGATCCTTCGCGACGGGATCAGGGCTTGCCGAACGAAGTGATGTGATTTGCGGAATCCGCGCAACGGCACGGCGAATCCATCCACAGCCTATGGTGAAATCGTCCACAACTCTTCGCGCGCGTTAACCTTTGCAGGAGAACAAACCGGAATCGGATTCGTTCGTCGCCCAAATCGTTAATTTTTGTGGGCCCAGGGAACGGCTGAAGGCCCGCTGCCCCGGCCCGCTCCGCGCCGGGTCGTGATCTGGACCGGGCGGCGAGGGTCCTTGCTGGCGAAGGCGTCGCTCGCCATAATTCGCTCCACGATGCGTGGGTAGCGGACTCCCGTCGCGGAAAGTAGAGGAGACGCCATGAGTCAAACGCCACAGGAAGGCGCCGCCAGCGCCGGATCTTCTGAAGCCGCCGCATCGCCGCCGGTTCATCCGCGTTTCGCAAAACCGCAACGGGTCGCCTTCGTGCAGTCCGCCTGGCACAGCGATGTTGTGGCCGAGTGCCGCGGCGCCTTCCTTGCCGAAATCGAGGCGCGCCATATTGCGCGCGCGCATGTCGATGTGTTCGAAGTGCCAGGCTCCTTCGAGATTCCCCTGCACGTCCAGCTGCTGGCCAAGACCCGCCGCTACACCGCGATCGTCGCCGCCGGACTTGTGGTCGACGACGAGCATATCGCCGAAACCGTGATCCGGGCCCTGATGGACGTCCAGCTGCGCACCGAAATCCCGGTATTCTCGGCGGTGGTAACGCCGCAGCAATTTCGCGATACGGCCGATGCCGAGTTCCTGCGACGGCATTTTGCTTCCAAGGGCATCGAGGTCGCAGAAGCCTGCGCCAACACGCTGCTCAGCCTGGAACGGCTGCGCGGTCAGGTCGCTGCGGGCATCGTCTAGAGAGCACCCCGCGCTGCGCCCTTGTGGCCGTTCCCGGTTAAGATTACGATTTAACTAATAATTAAGTATGCGTTTGCGGGCGCCAAACGCACTGCCTAGCGTGCTCGTGGAAATTGCCCGCAATCATCAATCGGTGCGTGTCATGAAGTTCAGAATGTACGGGATGCTGACGGCGTCTCTCGGTGCAATGGTGTTGTTGTTGACTGCCGACCAAACGTTCGCAGCCTCGAGAGGCGGTTTCCACGGAGGAGCGCATCTGACACCCCACCACATGGGCCACTTTCGGCATCATCGCGGCCAGCAGCAGGGCGCCATCTTCTGGCCGGGGTTTGACGATTCCTTCAACGGCTATGGGGGCTACGGGCCGACTGGCGAGGCCGTGCTGGATGGAACCCAGCCGCTGCCGGGCGATATCAGTAACTCCAATGCCGCCGTGATCCCGTGGGATTGGGCTCATCGATATCCGCCGACGGTCGTTCCGTCGGCGCGGCCCTATGTCTCCAGTTGTGGCGCGGAGACCCTGACGGTTCCCGACGCGCATGGCGGAACGGGACAGGTCAATATTGTCAGGTGCTATTAAAGCGTTTTCAAGCGAAGTGGGAACCGGTTCGCGTGAAGAAAACGCGTCAAAAAATAGAGTCCCGGTTTTGATCCAATCGAAACCGGATAGGCTCTAAACGACGGTCCGCCTATCAGTCGAACAGGCTCGATACCGATTCTTCCGAAGCCGTCCGGCCGATTGCCTCGGCGATCAGGTCGGCAATCGACAGCGTGCGGATATTCGACGATTTCCTGACCGCTTCGGTCGGCTGGATCGAGTCGGTAATCACGAGTTCCTTCAGCCGCGACGAGGCAACCCGGGTTACGGCGCCACCGGAGAGCACGCCGTGGGTGATATAGGCGTAGACTTCCTTGGCGCCGTTGGCGAGTAGCGCGTCCGCGGCATTCACCAGCGTTCCGCCGGAATCGACGATGTCGTCGACCAGGACGCAGGTGTAGCCGGCGACATCGCCGATCACGTTCATCACTTCGGATTCGCCGGCGCGCTCACGGCGCTTGTCGATGATGGCGAGCGGCGCGTTGATGCGTTTGGCAAGACCGCGGGCGCGGACCACGCCGCCGACGTCGGGCGACACCACCATCACATTGCCGAGGTCGAACCGTTCGCGGATATCGCGCACCATCACCGGCGAGGCGTAGAGATTGTCGGTCGGAATGTCGAAAAAGCCCTGGATCTGGCCGGCGTGCAGATCGAGCGTCATGACGCGGTCGGCGCCGGCATGGGTGATCAGGTTGGCCACCAGCTTGGCCGAGATCGGCGTGCGCGGGCCGGCCTTGCGGTCCTGCCGGGCATAGCCGAAATACGGCACCACCGCGGTGATGCGGCGCGCCGATGCGCGGCGCAGCGCGTCGGTGATGATCAAAAGCTCCATCAGGTGGTCGTTGGCGGGAAACGAGGTCGACTGGATCACGAACACGTCGGAACCGCGGACGTTTTCCTGGATCTCGACGAAGATTTCCATGTCCGCGAAGCGGCGGACGATCGCCTTGGTCAGGGGCAGGTCCAGCCAGTTGGCAATTTCCTTCGCCAGCACCGGGTTGGAATTGCCGGCGACAAGCTTGATCGAGCCGTTCTTGGCCGACATCGAGGCTTCTCCCCGCGCCCTGCTGGAGACAACGTTCAGCATATCGCAATGCCCACAAAATAGCGCGTTTCGACAAGCGGGGTGATATCAAGGCCGTAGCCCGGCTGGCAACCCGTCCGCCCAGTTTTCCCGGGCAAAAATGGCCGTTTCCCAGCTTCTTTGACTAATGACTGGTGTAGTTGGCGTACGCCAAAGCTGGCAGGCCCGGCTCGTCGGCGCTGGCGATCGCAGGCCCGCGCCGGGAGGGGCTCCCGGCGGGCGCCGGTTGAGGCGCGTCCGGCGCCGGCGTGCCGTTGATCATGCTGGCAAGGCCGCTTAGCCCGGCCTGGGCGATTTTACGCAACACCAGGTCGTCGGCCGCGGTCCAGGCGTCGCGGCCGGCCTTGCCGGCTGGTTCTTCGCCTGAAAGCCGCAGCGCGCGCTGCCGGTTCTGGTCGTAGACGTCCCAGACCCAGGCGATCGTGGTGCGGCCGTGGCTGACTTCCGCGGCGAGATAGCCGCGCACCCGGTAGGCGGCGGCGCCTTCGCGGGACACGATCGAAAGGCTGCGCAATTTGGATTCGCTGTCGAGCACGCTGACCATCCGCTCGAATACCTGCGGTGGCGGACCGTCGATGGATTCGAAGGCGATCGTCGGACCGCTCGTATTACTTGCCATCGCAAACGAGTTGTTGGCAGACCCGCCGGCGCAGCCGCCGAGGGCACAGGCAACCGCAACCAGAACCGCGGCCGTCGCGGCACGCGGCACTATCCGAAAAACGCGGAACAAAATTGCGGACAGGTCACTCATTGCGTTTAGTGCGGAGGATTGACACCAGAGCGATATCGTTAAAATCGATTAACGTCTAGGGCAGAGGGGAGGCGTCACAAGCAGGGCGAATCCCTCATTCATCCTGAGCCGCTCTCAAGAACTATGGCGTGAACGTGGCGGCCGTAATCCGGCTCCTTGCGATGCACGGACTGGCGGTAACTGAAAAAGCGCTCGTCGGAATAGGTGTCGATCCCGGTGTCGTCGATCATGAGCACACCGGACTTTTCAAGCCGCTTGCGGATCAACCCGGCGAGATCGAACATGGCATGACCTTCGCGCGCCGCGGGCAGGAAATAGACGGAGTTCTCGGCGTCAGCCCCGAGAAACCGTTCGACGAATTCGTCGCCTACTTCATAGGATGGCTGGCGGATCAACGGGCCGATTGCGGCCACGATATTGGCGCGATCGGAGCCAAGTTTCTCCATCGCTGCGACCGTGGCCTCGACAATTCCCGTCAGCGCCCCCTTCCATCCGGCGTGCGCCGCGCCGATCACGCGCGCCTTGGGATCAGCGAAGAGAATGGGGCCGCAATCGGCCGCGGTGACGCCGATCGCAAGACCCGCGGTGCCACTGACGATGGCGTCGGCCCTGGGACGTGCAGCGGTGTCCCACGGCGCTGACGCGACCGCGACATCGGCGGAGTGAGTCTGGAACACGGTGAGAAAATGTTCTGGCGGCACGCGTAGCGTCGCGGCCATACGGCGGCGATTTTCGGTGACATGCGCCGGATCGTCGTGAGAGCCGATACCGCCATTGAGCCCGGCATAAATGCCCTCGGACACCCCGCCCATGCGGTTGAAGAAAGCATGGTGCAGGCCGGGAATGGCCGACAGCAGCGAGGATTTCAGCATCATAGCGTTCATCTTCTTATCCCTCCCCCGCGAGCGAAGCGAGTGCGGGGAGGGTGGCGCGTCGTGAGCGCAAGCGAAACGGCGTGTCGGGTGGGGGCCTCTTCTGTCGAAAATCTCCAATAGACAAGGCTTTCTTCTTGAAAACCCCCACCCTGGCCTTCGCTTCGCTTCGGCCTTCCCTCCCCGCAAGGGGGAGGGAGAAGAAGGCCGCGGGCCGCCATAAGCGATGGCTCACGCATCATGGCGTTTCCGCCTCTTTTTTGGCGGGCATTTCGTCGGCGAAGCCAGCGAGCGTCGCGATGCTGGGCTCGGAGATGCCAAGCACCTTGAACATCTGCCCCATGCCGCCGCGGCCGCCGCCGACCAGCCGCGTCAGCGCGCCGGCGACGTCCCGGGAAAGCTCGGGGCTGGCTTTCGCCATCAGGCTCGCGGCGCGGCTTTCGATGCCGAGCCTCTTGAGGAAATCGCCCTGTGGCACCGGGCCATGGGTCCGCGCGCCGAGATCGTCGGCAGCGCGCACCAGCGCCTGAAAATCCACATGCGCGGTCACGTCGGCCTCGCCTGGGCTTTTCAAGGGATCGGTGAAACTGTGACGCGCGATGGCCTGAAACGTATCGCCGGCGTCGCTGCGCAGATGGCCGTAGTCGATGATGAGGGCCGCGCCGTCCTGATCGCGGACGCGGCTGGCGATCTTCATGATCTCCGCATCCGGCCGCCATTCGAACACCGCGCCGGGCGGCGCGGCGCGCACCCATGACGGCAGCAGCACCTCGAAGCGCGGGATCGCCTCGCTCGCCACGCCGAACTCAAGCCTGCCGCTGTCATCAAGCTCGACCGTACGTTCGTGCCAGCCGTTCTCGGCCCTGACCGCCTGATGAACCGGCAGCACATCGAAATATTCGTTGGCCAGGATCACCGAGGGGCCGTCCGGTACGTCGTCGATGCTGTCGTGCCAGGTGATGCTGCGCGAGCTTGACAGCGCCGACTTCTGCTTCTCGCGCAGAACCGGATTGACGTCGACGAGATGGATGCTCAGCGCCTGATAGAGCGGCGGCAAGACACGAAGCGCGCGCAGCGCATCCGCCATCAGGGTGCCGCGGCCGGGGCCGATCTCGATCAGGCGAAGCAGAGGCGGTGAATCGATGGCTTTCCACACCGACGCCGCCCACAGCCCCAGCAATTCGCCGAACATCTGGCTCACTTCCGGCGCGGTGATGAAGTCGCCTTCGCGCCCCAGCGGATCGCGCGAAAGATAGTAGCCGTGCTCTGGATGCATCAGGCACAGTTCCATGTAACGCCAGACCGGGATCGGGCCGGACGATTGGATCAGCTTTTTGATCTCCGACAGGAGCGGCGAAGATTCGGTCACGAGATTTCCTGCAACGGTGGCGTTGCTTGCTCAGTCGCCTTTCGGCGACACGCCGCCACGATGATAATCACTCCGGCAATCACCATGGGCACGGAAAGCAGTTCGCCCATGGTGAGCCGGTGCCATAGAAACCCGAGCTGAGGGTCGGGCTCCCTGAAAAATTCGCCGACGATCCGCGCAATACCGTAAATCGAAATGAAGCTGCCGAGGATCACGCCGGGACGCTTCAGCGCGCCCATCCGGATCATCAGCGCAAGGATCGTGAACAGGACGACGCCTTCGAGCGTGGCCTCATAGAGCTGGCTCGGATGGCGCGGCAGCTGAAGAACGTCGTGCGGAAATACCATCGCCCAGGGCAGGTTGGGATCCGCCGGGCGGCCCCACAATTCGCCGTTGATGAAATTGGCAATTCGCCCGAGAAAAAGTCCGATCGGCCCGACCGCGGTGGTGATGTCGCCCAGCGACAGGATCGAGATGTTGTTCTTCCACGCAAACAGCATGACGGCTGCGACGCAGCCGAGAAAGCCGCCGTGAAAGGACATTCCGCCATTCCAGAGCTCCAAAATCTCTGCCGGGTGATGGAGGAAGAACATCGGGTTGTAAAAGAGCACGTAGCCGGTGCGGCCGCCGAGGATGATCCCGATCGTCACCCACAGGATGAAGTCGTCGATTTGAAGGAGCGTCATCGGCGCCGGCCCGCCCCAGAGCCTCTCGCTCTTGAGCAGCGCACGCGCATAGATCCAGCCGAGCACGATGCCGCCGATATAGGCAAGCGCATACCAGCGGATCTTGAAGGGGCCGAACGCAAAGGCGATCGGATTGAAGTCTGGGAAGGCGATAGTGAGAAGGTGCATTCGCAATCGTGGTCCGTGGCGGCTGAGCTAAAGTGAGATGAGACTTGGTTGAATCGTTCGTTTAGGCAAACTCCATTCACCTCTCCCCTTGTGGGAGAGGTCGGATCGCATCGTCAGATGCGATCCGGGTGAGGGGTCCTTGTCCCACGATGGACCCAAACCCCTCACCCCAACCCTCTCCCACAAGGGGCCCGCAAGGGGAGAGGGAGCGCATTTGCGCTTGCGGTTGCAGCTTAACCAGTTACTTGCTTCTAACATCCGTATGCCGGTTTGGCAGGCACTTTTTCGAAAGGAATCAAGGACAAGACGGTCTTGCATGGAATGCGATGGATCGCCATTGTCTCTTCAGATTGTACAAACCGGCCGGAGATGTGAGCGATGACCCAGACCAGCAATCGGTTTTTCGACGAGATCGGACGTTTGATGAACGATGCGGCCGGCGCGGCCCAGGGCGTCAAGCGCGAGGTTGACACCGTGGTGCGCAACCAGGCCGAAAAGATCCTGCGCGACCTCGACGTGGTCAAGCGCGAGGAATTCGAGGCGGTCAAGGACATGGCACGTCTGGCGCGCGAGGAAAACGAGGCGCTGAAGGCGCGCATCGCAGCCCTCGAAACCAGGCTCGGCGGTACCTCATCGTAACGCCCGCAAAAGCATAGATCGTTCAATCCGGTCAGAAACGGCAATGGCAAAGATCAAGGGCGATCTGCCGATTATCGCGTTCAAATCGCAAGAGGCGTGGAACGATTGGCTCGTATTGCAGGCCGCGGATTGCAGGGGCCTTTGGCTGAAATTGGCGAAAAAATCCTCCGGTATTGCCAGTGTGTCGAGGCCGGAGGCTGTCGATACTGCGCTTTGTCACGGCTGGATCGACGGCCAGCTCGACAGCTTTGACGATCAATATTCGCTGGTCCGCTTCACCCCGCGCCGTCAGGCCAGCAAGTGGTCTGAAAGAAATCGCACCCGCGCGCTTGAACTGATCAAGCTGGAACGGATGCTGCCCAGCGGCATGAAGGAGATCGAACGGGCGCAAAAGGACGGACGTTGGGGGACAGCGTATGCGCCGCAAAGCACGGCGCAGGTTCCCGAAGATCTTGGTGCGGCGCTGAAGCGAAACGCCAAGGCCGCGCGCTTTTTCGAGACGCTCGACCGCGTCAATCGCTACGCCATCCTGTATCGCGTCCATACTGCGAAGAAGCCCGAGACCCGGGTAGCCCGGATCGAAAAATTCGTCGCGATGCTGGCGGCCGGCGAAACCATCCATCCCCTCAAGTCGAAGCGTTAAGGCGCGGGACAGGGGGCGACCGCGCGTCCGAAAAGGGCATCCATAATCGCGCTCAAGAGTCCCGGTTACGGGAAGACCATGCTTTGATCGCGGCAGCGGCAACTGCGAGCGTCGTCGTGGTCCCATCCGCCTCGCCCTTCTCGAAGTCTCCTTCGGTCTGCGCCATGGCGTTGGTGACATGCGCAAAGCAGATCACCGGATGGCCGGTTGCCGTACTGAACGCGTAAAGGGCTGCGGCCTCCATTTCGACGGCGAGCGCGCCGAGCTTGCGGGCCCGCGCAATGGCGGCTTCGGTTTCGCGATAAGGCGCGTCTGTGGTCCACGTTGCTCCCACATGCAGCGCAATACCCGGTAGCGCGCGGACTTGGTCCTCGACCCGCGTCAGCAGCTTCGCATCGGGCGCGTTAGCGAAGGTCGAGCCCGGCAGGTAGTGATAGCTCGTCCCCTCGTCACGCAGCGCGCGATCGATCAGGACAAAGTACGGTGTCGATCCGACGGGATTGATCTGGCCTGCCGAAGTGACGCTGACGAGCAGGCGGCAACCCGACGCGAAAAGCTGCTCGGCGACGAGCACGGCAAATGGAGCACCCACCGCGCAGCCGACGATGCCAACCTCCCCGACACCGTCGAGATGGAAGGCAAGAAGCTCGGTGTGGTAGCAGGCCCAGCCCTGGTGGATGCGACAAGCCCCCGTTCGTTTCAGGTAGCGGACGACGTCGCCGTCCGGATCAAGCATGCAGATTTCGGGGACAGCGATGATATCCAATCGTTTCTGGCGTCGCGCTTCCCTTAGCAGCGCTTCGGGCCGAAATACCGAAGGCGCGGAATGATCCTTCTCACCAATGATCGGGAAATCAGCCTCGTCCATGGTTGGCCGCCCAAACCGATCAGCCGACCACTTCGACCGGCAGACCGGCGGCCTTCCACTCCGGGTAGCCGTCTTCGAGACGCCGAACGCGATAGCCACGTCCTCTAAGTTTGGCCACGGCTTCAAACGAGAGGACGCAATAGGGGCCACGGCAATAGGCGATCACCTCGCGGCCTTTTGGAAGTTCGCTCAGGCGTTGTTCCAGTTCGCCGAAGGGGATGTTGAGAGCGCCAGGAAGATGCCCGAGCGCGAACTCGTCTTCGGGCCGCACGTCGAGCACGGTGACCAGATTCTCGCGTAGCCTCTCGACCAGATCGTCGCGCGAGACCGGTTCGAGCGCGTCACGCGCCTGAAAGTAATCGGTCACGATCCGGCCAACCTCGGCCATGTTCTTTTCACCGACCTGGCCGAGCGCCTTGATCATTGCGACGACCTCCGTGTCACCGGCCAATCGATAGAGCACGTGTTTTCCGCGTCGCTCCGTGTCGACCAGACGCGCACGACGCAAAATCTGCAAATGCCGCGAGGTATTGGCGAAACTGAGATGAGCGCGGGCGGAGAGTTCTTCGACCGCGCGCGCGCCTTGCGCAAGATGTTCAAGGAGTTCGAGGCGGTGTGCATGGCCCAGCGCCTGCGCAATCGCGGCCAGGTTCGCATAAATCGCCTGCTTCGGTCCTGGGGTTGACAATTCTCACTCCTTGATGAATCATTCATCAGAATGATTGAATGACGTTATCACCCCTTTTCCGGGAGAGCAACCCCATGATTCTTCGTCAGTTTCTCCACACCGACCCGGTCGGCATCTCCTATCTGGTCGGCTGCGGTGGCAAGCAAACCGCGGCAATTATCGATCCCTTGGCCGATCCTGACACGTATCTTGAGGCCGCTCACGCAACCGGAGTCAAGATCGACTACGTCTTCGATACGCACGTTCACGCCGATCATATCTCGACCTGGTCGGGGCTCACCGCGGCTTCCGGCGCCAAATATATCCTCGGTTCGAAGGCTGATGTCGCTGTTCCCTTCAAAGGCGTGGAAAACGGCGAGGAAATTCAGCTCGGCAACGTCGTCATCAAGGCAATGCATACCCCCGGCCATACGCCCGAGCACATCTGTCTTTTGGTGACGGACCGCACGCGAGCGAGCGAGCCCTGGTTCGTTGCGACGGGGCATACGCTGATGGTCGGCGATCTCGGGCGCACCGAGTTGGCGGTAAGCGCTGAGCAAGGTGCAAAGGATCTTTTCCGCAGTATTCAGATGCTCAAAGCGCTCCCTGATTATCTCGAAGTTTTTCCGGGCGCTTATGCCGGATCGGTCTGTGGCCGCAGCTTGAGCGCCAATCCCACATCCACGCTCGGATTCGAGAAGCGGCACAACAGGGCGTTCCGAATTGACGATGAGGGCGAATTCATCAGCTTCATGATGAAGGATATTCCTCCCCCGCCGCCGCAAGCTGCCCGCCTTCGCGCCGCTAACTCCGGGCGGCCGGTGTCGGAAGCATAGCGCAGTGTCCAGTTCGGGCGGCTCCGAAAGCGGAATCAGGCTCGGCCTCAAGGATAACTGGCCGCAATTTGCTCTGCTCATTCTCATCAACGCGTTCGTTGGCGGCATGGTCGGTATTGAACGTACCGTGGTACCCTTGATCGGCATCGAAGAATTCAAAATCGGCTCAACGACGCTTGTCGTCTCCTTCATCGCGAGCTTCGGTGTGGTGAAGGCGTGCGCCAATCTGGTTTCCGGCAATCTCGGCGACGCCTGGGGACGCAAACGCGTTCTCGTTCTTGGCTGGCTCGCCGGCTTGCCGGTGCCCTTCATGATCATCTGGGCGCCAAGCTGGAAATGGGTCATCGCCGCCAACGCGCTTCTCGGTATCAATCAGGGTTTCGCCTGGTCGATGACGGTGATCATGAAAATCGATCTCGTCGGACCGAAATCGCGCGGTCTTGCCGTCGGCCTCAATGAGTTCGCCGGTTATCTCGCGGTGGGGGTGACCTCTTATCTGACGGGATATCTTGCCTTGGCGTACGGATTGCGGCCCGTGCCGATCTATCTCGGCGTTGGCTACGCAATCCTCGGCACCGTGCTCTCCGTTCTTCTGGTGCGAGATACGCGTGAGCATGTCCGGTTGGAGACGGCCGGACATGCGCGGCAGGCCTCGCCGATGAGCTTTCGCGAAATTTTTCTCCTTACTTCGTTCGGGGACCGCAATCTGTTCGCCGTGTCCCAAGCGGGGCTCGTGAACAACCTCAATGACGGCATGAGCTGGGGTATCTTCCCGTTGTTTTTCGCTTCCTTCGGTCTCGCGGTTGATCGTATCGGCATATTGAAGGCCGTCTATCCCGCGGTCTGGAGCATTCTACAGGTTGCCACCGGCCCCTTGTCGGACCGCTGGGGACGCAAGGGCCTGATCGTTGGCGGGATGTGGGTGCAGGCGGCCGGTTTGGCCCTCACCGGAGCCACGAGTCATTTCGAGTGGTGGCTCATCGGCAGCCTGCTCCTCGGAATTGGCACCGCAATGGTCTATCCGAGCCTGATCGCCGCCATTTCCGACGCATCGCATCCAAGCTGGCGCGCGCGCTCGCTTAGTGTGTACCGCTTCTGGCGCGATCTCGGTTATGCGATCGGCGCGCTGTCGGCGGGCCTGATCGCAGATGCATTCGGGTTTTCCGCGGCCATCATTTCGATCGGGGCGCTGACGTTCATTTCCGGCGCTATCGTTGCGGTGTTGATGCACGAACGCGCGGCGAATTCGGCTAATTCGTCTCAGAAAGCGAGTCCAACTGTAGAATAGGGGGGCCGGTCGGATTGGCAAGGCCGAGCATGTCGCCGATTTATCTCGACTACAACACGGGTCGCGGACACTTATCCATCCAGGCTCGCTTCGGGATGACGGCGTAGATATTACGGTCATCCTGAGGTGTGCGCCCCTTGGCGCGCCTCGATGGATGATTGGCGCTATCGTGCCCCGGACGCAGCACAGCGCTTCAGCAGTGCGCTGCTGATCCGGGGCCCATCGTCCTTGCATGGTCAACACGTAGGTCCCGGATCTGCGAAGCAGCGTTGCACGCTGCATCGCGTCCGGGACGCGAGAAGATTGCCCCTGACAGCTTTTGGCGCGCGGCAACTGATTTGCCCGTCGTGCCATTGTGTCGCAGCGCGTAGGGCGGGTTAGCCGACTCGTCCGCCGAAGCTCGCTGAGCGAAGGCGGAAGGCGTAACCCGCCGCGATGCCGAGTCGCGAAGGGTAACGGCGGATTTCGCTGTCACTAATCGCCCTGCGGTCTCTCGTGAGATCTGCTATCCTGCGTCTGATGCCAAATTATCGTCGCGCGTTCGTTCCCGGCGGCTGCTGGTTTTTCACGGTCAACTTGTTGGACAGGCGGCAAACCCTGCTTGTCGATCACATTGTGGCGCTGCGTGAGGCAACCGCGAAGACACTCCAAAGCCGACCGTGCATCGTCGACGCATTCGTCGTGCTGCCGGACCATCTCCATGCGCTCTGGACGCTACCGCCGGATGACTACGACTTCTCGACCCGCTGGCGGCTTATCAAGAGTCACTTTTCGAAAGCGCTGCCAAAACGAGAGCGGATCAGCGACATTCGCGTCGCGCGCAAGGAGCGTGGCATCTGGCAAAGGCGCTTCTGGGAACACCTGATTCGCGACGAAGCCGATTACGCCCGTCATCTCGAATATTGTTATATCAATCCGCTCAAGCACGGTTTGGTTGCGAGAGTGCGAGATTGGCCGCACTCATCCTTTCATCGCGATGTGCGCGCAGGAATCGTCCCCGCCGATTGGGCAGGTGAAGCTGAACAGACCGGCGAATTCGGCGAATGGTGACGATTTCGTAGGGCGGGTTAGCCGACTCGTCCGTCGACGCTCGATGAGCGTAACCCGCCGCGACACCGACGTCGCAGAGAGTAACGGCGGATTACGCTGTCGCTAATCCGCCCTACGGACTCTGCGGACTCATTTTTGCTTGACACAATTTCGCGCGCCTCCACTGATTTGCCCGTCGCGTTAATCTGTCGCAGGCAATTCTGCTTGTGACGTCGGGCAAATCAGAAGCATTTTCCGCGCATCCCGTGCCCACCATGAGGGACGTATCGCGATCGTCACGGACGTTGGGCGCGGGAGGCGATGGCCGCAGGTAGCGCACCAGACGAAAGCGCCGCTCGCGGACGACAAAGCCGCGTGGTCTTGACGCCTCGACGCTGGCGTCAACCCGGCGACAACGCTTACGCGTTGCGCCGGGGATGGTGACAAGAAAGCCCGATCGCCAGAGAGAGCGCGGAATAAGTCGTAAAGCCATTGCGCAGGGAATGCCGGATCGTTTCGGCGAACCTGTGGTGGCTTACTCGTGTGCTTTCTACTTTTGCGCACGAGGCTGCGGGCGAGCCAAACGCCCGGCATTCCCTGCTCCCTCTGCTTTGGAGGGACAACGACCGGCTCAAAGCTCGGGCGAAGTCGCGAGAACGCGGAGTCATGGCTGATGAAGGGGCGATTCTCTAAACCTTTGGGGCCAGGTCCGGCAGGCGAGAAAAATTGCTTCATTTCCTTGTCATTTCGGCCCTTTGGGGCTAGAACCCCGCCACGTTCGCAGCCCCCGCACCCCTGGAGGCTTGCTGTGGACATGAAACGGGCCGCGCTGCGGCCTTTAACTTTTTAGAAAACAAGGACTTAAGCCGATGGCGACCGTCAAGGAATTGAAGGCGACCGCGCGTCCGCAGAGCGGCAAGGGGGCCGCCCGGGCAGAGCGTCGCGCCGGGAGAGTGCCCGGAGTGATCTATGGCAACAACCAGCCCCCCCTGACCATCTCGGTCGACGACCGCGAACTGCGTCAGCGTATCCTGGCGGGACGGTTCCTGACCACGATTTACGACATCGATCTGGAGGGCAAGAAGCACCGCGTGATTCCGCGCGACTTCCATCTCGATCCGGTGCGGGATTTCCCGCTGCATGTCGATTTCATGCGGCTTGGCGAAGGCGCGACCATCCGCGTCAGCATTCCGCTTCACATCGTGAAGGCCGAAGCTTCGCCGGGCGTTAAGCGCGGCGGCACGGTCAACATCGTGACCCACGCCATCGATCTGGAATGCTCGGTCGACAACATCCCGCCATTCATCGAGGCCGACGTTGGCGCTCTCGAGATCAGCTACTCGCTCCATCTGTCTGACATCAAGCTGCCGGCTGGCGTGAAGTCGCTGACGCGCGAGGATGCCACGCTGGTCACCATCGTGCCGCCGTCCGGCTACGCCGAAGAAATGAAGGCGGCTGCGGCCGCCGCGGCGGCTGGTACCGCCGCCGCCGCTGCTACGCCTGCGGCTGGTGCGGCTCCTGCGGCTGGCGCTGCCGCGCCCGCTGCTCCCGCGGCCGGTGCTGCGGCTCCGGCGGCTGGCGCCAAGGCTCCGGCCGGTGGCGGAGACAAGAAGAAGTAAGAGGAGACGGGATGCCGCGCCATGCGCCTCTTTGTTGGTCTCGGCAATCCCGGTCCTGAGTACGAATTGACGCGACATAATCTTGGGTTCGTTGTCTTGCAGCAGGTAGCGAAGCGCTGTGGCTTCCCGCCATGGCGCTCCGCTTATCAGGGCGAATTTTCTGTGGGATCTATAGCCGGCGAACAAATCGCCCTGCTTAGACCACTCACTTACATGAATGACTCCGGGCGCGCTGTTCAAGCGGCATCGAGCTTTCTTAAAATCGATCCCGCTGTAATTACGGTATTCCACGATGAAATCGAACTTCCCGCCGGAAAGGTACGGGTCAAGATTGGCGGCGGAAATGCAGGGCACAACGGATTGCGGTCAATCTCTGAATGTCTTGGAAATGAATTTTGGCGTGTGCGTCTGGGTGTTGGTCATCCTGGCGACAAAAGATTGGTAGAAAGATTTGTACTAAGACAGTTTCCGAAAGTTGAGTGGCCGTGGGTTAGAGCGCTCGTCGAGACTGTTGCGGACAATATTCAGTTTCTCTTGATGAACGTGTCGGAATTCCAAAATAAGACTCATCTTGAAATGGAGCGCAGGGGATTTGGCACCAACGCGCCTTATTGGGATCGTCTTCACAGGCCGCATGAATAGGAACGGACGCGCACGTGGGATTTAAATGCGGTATCGTCGGGCTGCCCAATGTCGGCAAGTCGACGCTGTTCAATGCACTGACCGAGACGGCGGCGGCGCAGGCGGCCAACTATCCGTTCTGCACCATCGAGCCGAATGTCGGCGAAGTCGCGGTGCCGGATCTGCGGCTCGACAGACTGTCGGATATCGCCAAATCCGCGCAGATCATTCCGACGCGGCTGACCTTCGTTGACATCGCCGGCCTTGTGCGCGGCGCCTCGCAGGGCGAGGGCCTCGGCAACCAGTTTCTTGCCAACATTCGTGAAACCGAAGCGATTGCGCATGTCGTGCGCTGCTTCGAGGATTCCGACATCACCCATGTCGAAGGCAAGATCGCGCCGCTGGCCGATATCGACACCATCGAGACCGAGCTGATGCTGGCCGATCTCGACAGCCTGGAGAAGCGCGTCGATAGCCTCGCCAAGAAGGCGAAAGGAAACGACAAGGACTCCAGGGAACAACTCGATCTCGTCAATCGCGCGCTGGTGCTATTGCGCGATGGCAAGCCGGCGCGGTTGCTCGAGCGCAAGTCGGAAGAGGAGCGGGCCTTCGATATGCTCGGTCTGTTGACGTCAAAGCCCGTGCTCTACGTCTGCAACGTCGAGGAAGGATCGGCGAAAGACGGCAACAACTTCTCGAAACAGGTTTTCGAGCGCGCGAAACAGGAAGGCGCCGTAGCCGTCGTGATCTCCGCCAAGATCGAGTCCGAGATCGCGACCTTGTCGCGCGAGGAGCGCAAGGATTTCCTCGACACGCTGGGCCTCGAGGAGGCCGGTCTCGACCGGCTGATCCGCGCCGGCTATCAGCTGCTCGATCTCATTACCTATTTCACCGCGGGTCCGAAGGAAGCGCGTGCCTGGACCATCCATCGCGGCACCAAGGCGCCCGCGGCCGCTGGCGTCATTCACACCGATTTCGAAAAGGGATTCATCCGCGCCGAAACCATCGCCTATGCCGACTATGTCGCGCTGGGCGGCGAGGCCGGCGCCCGCGATGCCGGAAAACTGCGTCTGGAAGGCAAGGACTATGTCGTCGCCGACGGCGACGTGATGCATTTCAGGTTCAACAACTGAGATTGTGGAACGATCGCCTTGCCGCCGATCCGCGCCGTAATTAGTGTCCCGCGCCTTGATCGCGAATCGCGCCGAGATGCTCGTTGATGCGGAATACGATCAGCACGAATTCCGCCACGATGCGCGAGAAGATGATGCCGACGATGACGCTGGCGATCGAAGCCAGTAACTGGATGAAACCTCCGAACGGGCTGATCGCCATCGAGGCCAGACCGGAGAAAATGCCGGAGATGCCAAACAGACAGATGAGTGCAATGACGAGCCAGTAAAATGTCTTGATGATGGTGGGCGTGATAAAACGGTCCCACTGAAACAGATCCTGAAAATCGAACATCGGTTTAGCTCCGGCAGATCGAAATGATTCGCGCGATCCGTCTCTTTGAATAAATGGCTAGCTCCGAATGCAGGTTCGGGCAAGTCGAAGGCGAGCTATGCGCGTGGATTGGGTTGAGATTGCCGTAAAGTGCGGCCACAATCGGGCTTCCCGCTAAATGTCCCCCGCTATGAACAGACTGTTTTTCGAAGACTTTAAGCTCGGCCATTTAGGCCGTTTCGGTTCGCGTCGCGTCAGCGCCGAGGAAATTCGCGAATTCGCTGCCGAGTTCGACCCGCAGCCGATGCACCTCGACGAGGCAGCAGCGTCGCGTTCGCTGTTGAAAGGTCTTGCCGGCTCCGGCTGGCATCTTTGCTCGATCATCATGCGGATGATGTTCGACGGCTTTATCGGCCGCACCGCATCGCTGGGCTCGCCCGGCGTCAACGAATTGCGGTGGCTGGCGCCGTTCCGGCCCGGTGACGACATCGTGCTCGATGTCGAGGTGACGGAAGCGCGCGTTTCGCGCAGCCGGCCGGCGACCGGCATCGTCATGTTCAAGACGGTCGCGAGCAATGCCTCGGGACAAGCATTGTGCGAGATGACATCGCCAATCATCGTCGAGCGGCGCGGCGAAGCCGTGTCCGGGAAGGTTGGCTGATGAATTTCTTCGAAGACATTGGCGTTGGCCAGCGGCGCGAAATCGGTTCGTTCACGTTCACGGTCGAAGCGATCAAGAAATTCGCGGCCAAGTTCGATCCGCAGCGCTTTCACCTCTCCGAAGAGGAGGGCCGTAATTCGCTGTTCGGCGGCCTGGCCGCCTCGGGATGGCATGTCGGATCGGCCTGCATGAAATTGCTGATCGCAGATAGCCAGCGTCGGGCCGGCGAAGCCACCGCCCGCGGCGAGGAGGTCGCGGTCTGGGGGCCTTCCCCGGGCTTTCGCGAACTGCGCTGGATCAAACCGGTGCTGGCCGGCGACACGATCAGCTTCGCCAGCGAGGTTGAGGCGCTGCGCACCTCCGCGAGCCGCCCGGAATGGGGAATCCTCGAAGCTCGCAACAGCGGAACCAACCAGCGCGGCGAACTCGTTTTTTCGCTGCTGGCGATCGCGTTCGTGCCGCGTCGGAACAAGAGCATCTGAAAAAGGCTGAAACCAAATCCCCGCTAACGCATTTTGAACCAGTGCCTGTCAAACAACGGGCGGGATTTGAGGGGTAAGCCATGGCCGATCGCCGCGGACTGAAATTATTGGGCTTTATCTTTGCGACGGTGACGATCGCCGTGATGTTCACCACGACGATGGTGGTGAAAGGCTACGCCGAGGGGGCCTATTCGCTCGAGACCGAGCAGGTCGCGGCCCGATAGGTCGGGCTCCGCTAACCATGCCTGCTGAAAGCGCGCACGCCGTGCCGGCTTCGAGCCTGACCGCAGGGGCCGGGCTCGAAGTTTCGTATCCGACGAATCAGCTGTGCCGCAGTCCGTCCGCGGTGCGCTTCCACTGCGCGACGTTGTCGGCGATCATGCGGGTCGATTTCATCGCCGCCTGGCTGAGTTGGGCGTAACCCGAAATCTCGCGCTGAACGCGCTGCCCTTCGGCATGCAGCAGGTCGCGCAGCGCCTCGAGCTCCGAAATCAGGTTCTCGATTTCCGCAAGCGACGTGCCTGCCACCCGCTGGATCAGCGAGTTGACGCTGTTAACGGTGGTCTCGGCGGTCTGATCGAGCGCCACCTCGGCGCCTCCGGCCGGTGTTGGACGACGCAGGTACGCAACGTCGTTGCGGACAAAGTCACGGATGCCGGCCTCGACCTCGGAGGCTGCGACCGAGTCCTTGTCCTCGTCGATCGACTCAATCTTTTCAGAACGAATGGCGTTCATCGGCTGCTTCCCTGTTTCGCGTTGATCGCGGCCGCGGGTGTCCCCCGCACATCGATGTTGACAGGGGCATCAGGGCTTCCGATTTTGACCGCATCGCGGCCAATATGCGGCAATGAAGGTGCTTTCGCTGGACCAGTCGGTGGCCGCTCTACCAGCTCTGCTTGAAGCCGGCGGCGACGCTCTTGTTGGGGATACCGAGCGGGGTTTCGGCGATCGAGGCCGAAATATTGAAGCCGCCGACTATTTTCTGCTCGGCGCCGATCTTGCGGAGCCATCTGTCGTCGGCGGTGGAAAGGCTTTGACCGGCGGAAAAGCTGGTACCGGTATCCGTGATGCCAAACTTCGCGGATTGCTCGGTCCCATAGGTCGAGCGGCCTGCCGCGCCCAGCGTCGGCGCAAACCCTTGGGTCATGTTGTAGCCGTTCTGAAGGGTGAGCGAGTATTGCTCGCTGAGCGCGAGCGATTTGCTCAAGGAGGTGCCCAGTCTGCCCCGGTCCTGCGAGGGATTGATCCTTGCTTCGACCGTCGTCTTGTCCCAGATCGGGCCCACGCCCGGCGCGCTGGCCGACGCCCACGCGGTACCCGACGACTGCGGCTCGTTGCCGCCATTGCCGGCCTTCTCGGCCAGCAACTCCGCAAGGGTCTGCGGCTGGCGGACGACAGTCATGTCGGCGCCCACTTGCGTGTTCAGAAATGGCGAAATCGGCTGTTTGACCGAAACCGCCGAGCCATATTCCTTTTCCTGGGCGGACCAGGTCATCTCGCCGGAAGCCGCGGCGCGCGATGGCGGATGCAGCCTTGCCGGATGGGTCGTCATTAAGGTGGAAGCGTCGACGTCGAGCAGGCTCCAGTCGATGTCCAGATCGGCGATATCGGTATTCCCGGTCGGCGCCGTCCGGCTTTCCGCCGCAGGCGCAGCCGCTTCCTCCGACCGCGGATCGCTCGCCTCCTGCGGCTGCGATTGATCGGTGCCTTCAGGCCAGGGCGAGACCTTTGAAGGGGCCTGCAAAGGCACATCTTCCAAAGATTTCGGCTCCGATTTGGGCCCGGCGCAGGCGGACCGGCTGTTCAGACCGGACAGGGCCGCAAGCAAAAGAAACCCGGCCAAGCCGTATGCGCCCCTCGGAATCATCGATCCTGTCCGCCAGCCATCCACCAAGGATGAATATTCACCCGCGGCGAAATGTGGCGTGCGGGGAGGGCGGCCGCAAGGCCGATCGCCTCTCAGGCCCGTTGTTGGGTCACCACAACAGGCTGCGAGGTTCAATACAGCCTGCAAGCCGGCTCTTAGATGTTCTCTCTGGCTCTGGCCGCGATCATCGCGATGAAATCCCGCTCGACCACCTGCTGGATCAGGTCGAACGTGTCGATGATTTCACGAATCCTGACGATTTTCCCGTCGCGCAGCGTCAGGAAAACGGCCACGTCGAACTGCACGGTGCGGTCGTTGAGCCGCTTGACGAAGAAGGCGCGAAGATGAACCGCGACGCGATCGCCTTCGGCGACGATGAACGGCATCTCGTTGCGCATGCTTGAATAGCGCTCGTGCACCGTCTTCCACATCTGGCGGACGTCATCCTTGCCGCGGTGATGGCCGAGATGCGGCAGGATATCCACCGGCGCGTTGGAGAAAAAATCGACGTCATCGCTGCAAAGCGCGAGCGCGCCCTCGATATCGCCGGCATAAAAAGTCTCAAACAGTTCGATGACGCGTTTTTTGTTGAGGTCTTTGATCATCTTTTTTCTCCGCCGGTGTTGGGCCCGACTCGGTAATCCGTTACGTTGTACCTCCAATTGCGTGAGATGGGTTAGGGCAATCCACCGGCCGCGCATGCTGGATTCCCGACAGCGGATGATATCGCAAGCCATGCCTCCACCTTCCCGCGGCGTGAAACGCCCGGGCTTTTGCTGGATGTCAGCGCGCCCCGGAAATTCAGGGGGCGCAGGGAATGCCGGGCGCTCGCCGCGCCCGCGGCCTCGCACGCAAATAAAAAGCGTACGAGCAATTCACCACAGGTACGCCGAGACAATCCGGCATTCCCTGCGCGATTGGTTTTAACGGTTTCCTTCGTGCTCGCCCCGGAGACCGGCTTTGTTGCCTCCGTCGCCGGCTTGATGCGGAGCATCACGCCGGCTTGATATCGGCGTCGGGATATCAGGCCCACACGACTTCGCCGTCCGTGATCGGCGCATTCGTCTGTTGCGCCATCACGTCCATCGCATCCCACGCCAACGTTTTGTGACGATCGCGAAACGCCCCTCATTGACGGCGCGGGATGCGCGGAAAATTGCCCGTGATTTGCCCGTCGTCGCAAGCAAACCCGCCTGCGACATGTTGGCACGACGGGCAAATCAGTGGTGGCAAGCAAATGCTGTCAAGCGGAATCTCCTCGTGTCCCGGACGCGGCGCGGATCCGGGGAGCCATGCGATGGTTCGCAACAACGACGATCGGCCCCGGGTCAGCAGCGCACCGCTGCCGCGCTGCGCAGCATCCGGGGAACGCAGTCCCGGAATGACAAAGACCGGATTGGCGTTTTTGACTTTCGTTGTCGATAATGAGCACATGCGAACGTTCGGATGGCAGCCTTCTTATGGGTCTTTAAGATAGCCGTTCAGGCGATGTTCAGCGAGCGTCTGCTCAAGCTGCTTTCGTTTTTAGGATGAGGGAAAACATCATGCGATGGGCGAGGGTCTTTCTGTTTTCACTTTCTCTCAGCTTGCCGGCATTGGCGGGTCTTGCCGATCGCGCGGCTGCCCAGCAGCCGCCGCAGCAGAAGCGCGTCGCGCTGGTGGTGGGCGATGGCAATTACGAAAAAGCCCCGCTCGCCACCGCCGCCAACGACGCCGGCCTGATCGCGCAGACGCTGCAGGCCGCGGGCTTCGATGTGATCGGGGCGCGGGACCTCGATGCGGACGCCTTGCGCAACAGCTTCCGTGATTTCGTCGCGAAGGTGCAGGCCGATCCCGCCAACACGGTCGCGATGATCTACCTCGCAGGCTACGGCGTGCAGCTCGCCGGCGAGAACTATTTCATTCCGGTCGATTCGAAGGTCACCCGCGACACCGACATCCCGATCGAAGGCCTGCGGATCAGCGACTATGCGCGCGAGCTGGCATCCTTTCCCACGAAGGCCACCGTTATCGTGCTCGATGCGGCGAGGGCGCAGCCCTTCATCGAAAGCGGCAACCCGATCGCCGGCGGCCTCGCGCTGGTGGACCCTTCGCCGAACATGCTGATGGCCTTCAACGCGGCGCCGGGCACGGTCGCGCCCAACGACACCGGCAATTACGGGGTCTATGCGCAAGCGCTCGCCGAAATGATCCGCACCGGCGGATTGTCGCTGCCCGACGTGTTCGATCGCGTGCGCCTGCGCGTCAGCGAAAACAGCAAGGGCGCGCAGATTCCCTGGAACGCGCAGAAGCTCGATCCGCAGCTTTCTTTCGCCTTCTTCGACCGGGCGCCGGATGCGCCGCCGGTGCAGGGCCCGCCGGATCAAGTTGCGGCCATCCGCGACAAGCCGATGCGCGATCTCGGCGCGCAGGAAGCATTCAGCGCGGCGGTCGCGCGCGACACCTTCCAGGGCTATGAGGATTTTCTTGCAGCCTATCCCCGCGACTCCCTGGCCAGGCGCGTGAGAGCGATCCTGGCCGCGCGGCGCGAGGCGATCACCTGGCGCCGCACCTATCTCGCCGATACGCCAGATGCCTATTGGACCTATCTGCGCCGCTATCCGGATGGACCTCACGCATGGGATGCGCGGCGTCGTCTCGAGATCCTGTCGGCTGCGCTCGAACCGCCGCCGTCATTTCCCATGATGGACTACGACATACCGCCCCCGCCGCCGGACGAATATGCCTATGTCGATCGCCCGGTGCTCGATTTCGGCGATCCCGGCTTCGATTTCGCACCGCCGCCTCCGCCCCCGGTATACTTCCTGCCGCCGCCGCCGCCGGATTTCGTGGTGTTGCCGCCGCCGATCGTTGTCGTGGGGATCGGGGTGGGAGTTGGGATTGGATTATTCGCCCTCCCTCGCCCGGCCTTCGTGCCGATGCCGGTCTATTGCGCGCCTCCGGCCTATGTCGCGCCGCCGCCGAACAACATCATCTACAACAACATCCACAACACCACCGTCATCAACACGGTGATCAACAATCCCGCGCCGACACCGGCTGCGGTCGCGGCCGCGGCTGGCCCGCGGAGGACGGCTACGCCTGCGCCGACGACGCTCGGCCCCACCTTGCCGCCGCAGGTCGCGCATCGTGCGGCGCTGATTCAGCAGGGCAAGCTGCCGCCGCCGCCCAGCGCCGCGATCAATCCAAGGGCGCCGGGGGTTGTGAGGCCTGCCAATGTGACGCCTGCGAATCTTCCGCCTGGTGCTCATGTTCCGCCAGGACCTCCGGGCGCCAATCAGCCCGCGCAGCAATTGCCCAAGGAATCGCCCAAGGAATTGCCCAAGGAATTACCCAAGGCCAACGAATTGCCGAAAGCCAACGCGCTGCCCGTTCCCGGCGCGAAGGGCGCGCCGCCGCCTCCGCCAGGTGCTGCCCCGAACCGCCTCACGACAACGCCGCAGCCAGGCCAGCCGAATCTGCGTGAGGAGCGCGCCGCGCCTGCGCCTGGTGCGCCGGGCCGGCCGCCGGTGGCGCAAGGCCAGCCGACGCCGCCTAACGCGCAGGAGCATGAGCGACGCGGGCCACTGCCCGGCGCAACGCCGCCGGCGCGGCCTGGCACTCCGCCTGCCGCAGCAGCGCCGTCGCGGCCCACGTCGACGCCGCCGCAAGTTCAGCATGCGCCATCTCCGCCGCCGAAGCCGGAGCTTCGGCATGCGCCGCCGCCGCACGCTGCTCCGCCGCCGCATGCCGCGCCATCTCCGCCGCGGCCTCAACCCGCAGCGCGGCCGGCACCGCCTCCGCCGCGGGCTGCTCCACCGCCGCGGCCGCAGCCGGCTGCACGTCCTGCGCCGCCTCCGCCGCGGGCTGCTCCGCCTCCGCGGCCGCAACCGATGGCACGACCGGCGCCGCCACCAAGGCCCGCGCCGCCTCCGCGCGCCGCTCCACGGCCGGCGCCTCCCAAGCCGCCGCCGCCGAAGCGGTGTCCGCCCAATCAGCCGCGTTGTTGATGGGGTCTCGTGTCCCGGACGCGGCGCAGCACTCTCCCGGCGATGCGAAGCATCGTCCGGTGTGGTGCGCCGCAGATCCGGGGACCCGTGGTTTGTCGAAAGATGGGCCCCGGCTTAGCAGCGCACCGCTGACGCGCTGCGCAGCATCCGGGGAACGCGACAAGAGGAGTCGCTGTCATTCCGGGCTGGCTTCGTTTCACTCGCGCCTCGGACGGCTTATCAAGCTTCCACCGAAGACAGAAATTCTTCCGCCTTCTCTCGCGTTGGAAAACGGCCCAACTCACGATAGTCGGCATCATGCTCGGCTGTTTCAGGTGAGCGAATAACGACAAACCCATCGCCATCTTGCATAATAAATTCGGTCATGTCCTCGCTGTGGCAGGGCGACATATGTCTCGCGCCGCAATGCGGGCAGTCGTCGTCGCACGTGCAAGACCATTCGTCGGTCCATATTCGCTTGCAGCGGGCGCATCGGTAGATGTTGAGAAACCAGGCCATGCGGGTCTCCTAAGATCGCAACCGATAATTACCACGAGACACGAATTCGATGAATCCCCGATCGCGCAAATATTGAAGCTGTTGACGTATCTTGGGTTTGACGTTCTGGTTTCCGGGATAGAGATCACCAAGGTGCCGCTCAAATTCATAAACGTCTTCAAGCGTGAATTCGCGCTTGCCCAAAGACTCCACGCATTTCATGACATCGAGTAGCCAGCCGCGCACCTCAAGGGATTCGTCTCTCAGAAAGAGCGTTTTTTGCCAATCCTGAAGAACAGTTTCCTTCGGACGAACGACACCGTTCTGAACGATGTGAATTTTGCCGGCATTGGGGACCTTGCCGATCAAAATGTTTGATCCGATCCAACCAGCGCGGCGGGCGGTTGCTGCGAGCGGTTTGCGCCGTTCTATGATGTCGCGAACAAAGAAATGCTTTGGAACGATGAAAAGATTTACGACGGCGAGAGATTGCAGGTTGTAGTTCATCAACAGCAGGTTTGGATTATTGCTTGCGGTCAGACGCTCGCATTTCGTCTTGTAGGCCCCATCAGCAACCTTTGGTCCGAACTTCCCCTTCTGGCTCTTCAGCTCGAATTCCTCGTTGCATGTCGAACAGAGAAAATCGGCAACCGGACTGTTGTTAGGAAATTGGGACATTTTTGTATTGCCGCACTGCGGACAATAGGCCTGCGCCTTGACCCAAGCTTCGGTCCATGTGCGGGCGCTTTGCGAGCCGCTAGAATAAGCAGCTTGGGATTCTTCGAAGCCGAGTTTCATTGAGGCAGCGTAGCCAAACCTGCTCAGATTGCTAGCGCCGGTTGCTTACCTCTTCTCTTCCACCCGCCCCGTTTTCCCGGTGCGCCGCCGGTCGAGCGCGGGGAGGGGCCGAACTCGGGTCCGGACTGACGAGAGTCCGTCGGCTGGATGACGCGGGTGTCACCACCGAACGGCTTTTCGGGCAATGCGCGATTGGCGTGATAGCGAATGGCCCGTCGGGGTCCGTCCCACATCAGCATTGCTGACTCATCGACGACATCCATGCCGCATTATGGCGGCTTTTTCTTACGAGCATTCGAACCCATTTGAAGATTTCCCGTTAATCTGGGATTCCAGTCATCGAAAATGGAGGTCCACCATGAAGATCGTCGTGATCGGCGGCACTGGTCTGATCGGTTCGAAGGCCGTCGCTATTCTGTGCCAGGGTGGCCACGAGGTCATCGCCGCCTCGCCCAAAAACGGGATCAACACGATCACCGGCGAGGGGCTCAACGAGGCGATGGCCGCCGCGCAGGTGGTGGTCGACCTCGCCAATTCGCCCTCGTTCGATGACGAGGCTGTGCTGAAGTTCTTCGAGACCTCCGGCCGCAACCTTGCCGCTGCCGAGTCTGCAGCGGGCGTCCGGCATCATGTCGCGCTCTCCATCGTCGGAGCCGACCGGACGCCTGAAAATGGCTACTTCCGCGCCAAGGTTGCGCAAGAGAAACTGATAGAAGCTTCCGGCATTCCCTACACCATCATCCGCGCCACCCAGTTTCTGGAATTCCTCGGTGCCATCGCCGCTTCGAGTGCCGATGGAAACGTGGTCAGGGTCGCGCCCGGCCTGTTCCAGCCTATCGCGGCCGACGACGTTGCCGAGATCGTTGCCGATGTGGCGCTCGCGCCGCCGCGTAGCGGCACTGTCGAGATCGCCGGCCCGGAACGAGCACCCTTCAACGAAGTCATCGCGCGCTATCTGAAGGCTACAGGCGATCCGCGTGAGGTCGTTCGCGACGCTGCGGCCCTGTACTGGGGCGGCCGGGTCGAGCAGCGCTCGCTCGTGCCGTTGGGCGAAGCGCGTCTCGGGCGCATCGGTTTCGACGAATGGTTCCGCCGCTCACGGGCGGCAGCCTGATCGGGCTGTCTCGGAATGTTACCTCTTCTTCCACCCGCCCCGTTTTCCCGGCGCGCCGCCGGTCGAGCGCGGGGAGGGGCCGAACTCGGGGCCGGACTGGCGCGAGTCCGTCGGCTGGATGACGCGGCTGTCACCACCGAACGGCTTTTCGGGCAGCGCGCGGCCCGCGCGATAGGGCAGCGACTCCGGGCCGTGCATTTCGTCGAGATGCGGTTTGTGGACACGAGATGAACCCCCACCCCGACCGCTTTCAGCGGTCGACCCTCCCCGCAAGGGGGAGGGAGAAGAGGCACCAGCGCGTGAGGAAGGTCCGCCGCGCTTCTTCATCGCGCTCGCCGGCAGGTTCGCCGCCTCGCCGTATTTCTTCGCGCCGGCATAGGCGCCGGCTTTGGTCGCGACGCCGCGCTGCTTGATGGTAGGATCGTCGACCACGGCCATCTCGGTGGCGCGCAGGCGTTTGACCTCGTCGCGCAGGCGCGCGGCCTCCTCGAAATTCAGGTCGGCTGCGGCCTCCCGCATCCGCGTCTCCAGATCGGACAGCACGGCTTCGAAATTGTGCCCGATCGAGATCACGTCGTCGGCCATGCCGCCGTCGCCGATTTCGACCAGCACATGGTCGCGCTCGTACACCGAGTTGAGGATGTCGCCGATCGATTTCTTCACGCTCTCCGGCGTGATGCCGTGGGCGGTGTTGTACTCGACCTGCTTCTCGCGGCGGCGGTTGGTCTCCGCCATCGCGCGCTCCATCGAGCCCGTAATCTGGTCGGCATAAAGCACCACGCGGCCGTCGACATTGCGCGCGGCGCGGCCGATGGTCTGGATCAGCGAGGTCTCGCTGCGCAGAAAGCCCTCCTTGTCGGCGTCGAGGATCGCGACCAGCGCGCATTCGGGGATGTCGAGGCCCTCGCGCAACAGGTTGATGCCGACCAGCGCGTCGAACGCGCCGAGGCGAAGATCGCGGATGATCTCGATGCGCTCGATGGTGTCTATGTCCGAATGCATATAGCGCACGCGGATTCCCTGCTCGTGCAGATATTCGGTGAGGTCTTCCGCCATGCGTTTGGTCAAGACCGTGACCAGCGAGCGATAGCCCTTCTGCGCGGTGGCGCGCACTTCGCCGACGAGGTCGTCGACCTGCGTGCGCGCCGGCCTGATATCCACCGGCGGATCAATCAAGCCGGTGGGGCGAATCACCTGCTCGACGAACACGCCGCCGGATTCGTTCAGCTCCCAGCCGCTGGGCGTCGCCGACACCGCGACCGACTGCGGGCGCATCATGTCCCATTCCTCGAAGCGCAAGGGACGGTTGTCCATGCAAGAGGGCAGGCGGAAGCCATATTCGGCCAGCGTCGCCTTGCGTCGGAAGTCGCCGCGGAACATGCCGCCGATCTGCGGAATCGAAACGTGACTTTCGTCGGCGAAGACGAGCGCGTTGTCCGGCACATATTCGAACAGCGTCGGCGGCGGCTCGCCGGGGCGGCGTCCGGTGAGATAGCGCGAATAGTTCTCGATGCCGGCGCAGCTTCCGGTGGCTTCCATCATTTCCAGATCGAAGGTGGTGCGCTGCTCGAGCCGTTGCGCTTCCAGGAGGCGCCCTTGGTTGTTGAGCTGGTCGAGCCGCAGCTTCAACTCGCCCTTGATCGACTTGATTGCCTGCACCAGCGTTGGCCGCGGCGTCACATAGTGCGAGTTGGCGTAGATCTTGATGAATTCGAGCTCGTCCTGCTTGTGGCCGGTGAGCGGATCGAACTCCTCGATATTTTCGACGGTGTCGCCGAACAGGTTCACGCGCCAGGCGCGGTCCTCGTAGTGCGCGGGGAATATATCAATGACATCGCCGCGGACGCGGAAAGTGCCGCGGGAGAAATCGGCCGAGGTGCGCTTGTACTGCAGCGCGACGAGGTCGGCGATCAGCTGCCGCTGGTCGATGCGCTCGCCCTTCTTCAGCGCGAACGTCATCGCGGTATAGGTCTCGACCGAGCCGATACCGTAGATGCAGGAGACGGAGGCGACAATGATGACGTCGTCACGCTCCAGCAGCGCGCGCGTCGCCGAATGGCGCATGCGGTCGATCTGCTCGTTGATCGAGGAATCCTTCTCGATATAGGTGTCGGTGCGCGGGACGTAGGCTTCCGGCTGGTAGTAGTCGTAATAGGAAACGAAATATTCCACCGCGTTGTCGGGGAAGAAGTTCTTGAACTCGCCGTAGAGCTGTGCGGCCAGCGTCTTGTTGGGCGCGAGGATCAGCGCCGGGCGCTGCGTCGCCTCGATCACTTTCGCCATGGTATAGGTCTTGCCCGAGCCGGTAACCCCGAGCAGCACCTGCGTGCGGTCGTTGCGCTGGATGCCTTCGACCAGTTCGGCGATCGCCGTCGGCTGGTCGCCCCTTGGCTCATAGTCCGACTTGATCTCGAAGCGCACGCCGCCTTCGGATTTTTCGGGACGCGGCGGACGATGCGGCGTCCATATCTTGGTGCCGCCGTCTTCGCCGCGAAACTCGGGCCGGCCGTCGCGGATCAGCGATTCCAGCGCTTCTGCGGTCGCCTTGACGCCGAGCGCCTCCATCTTGCTGCGCGGCGGGCGAGCGAGCGCTTCCTCGTCGTCTTCGGCGGTCGGCAGGCCAAGCTGCCGCGCCAGTTCGGGGTCGAGCGTGGGAATGGTTGCGGAGGTGCCATAATTGGCGGGCGCGAATTCGCGCTGCGGAGCTTCCTCGAATCCCTTGGTCGATGCGCGGGCGCGATGCGCGGCGGCCTCGCCCCCGGCGCGGCGATCCCAGGAATTATCCGGCGGCGGCTGCAAGCCGGTCGAGGAGCCGATGCCGCTTTCGCCGCGGTTGATCGCGGGATTGAGCAGGTCGGCCAGCGCGGGACCGATCGGCTGCACCTCGGGCCTCGAAGCCTTGGAATTGGGCGTCCTGGAATTGGGCGCCTTGGACTTGGGAGATTTGCCGGGCTTTTTCGGGGAATTGGGAGTCTTCGCCATGGGGCGAATATGGGACGAGTCCGGGTCTGAGAAAAGGGCCGGTTGCGTTTGAGGAACCGCCTGCACGATGGCCGGTTGCGTTGTCAGCAGTTGTCAGGAGATGCCGTGGCAGTGACAATTCCAAAGCTGTCATTCCGGGGCGATGCGAAGCATCGAGCCCGGAATCTCGAGATTCCGGGTCTGGTGCTTGCGCACCATCCCGGAATGACGATGACAGATGGCGGCGAATGCTCAATAAGGTCGAGAACTCTCAAGGACCCCAAATGCCCGATAACCACCCGCTCGCGGGAAAACCCGTTCCGGCATCACAGCTCGCCAATATTCCGCGGCTGGTGACGGCCTATTTCGTGGGCAAGCCCGATCCGAAGGTCGCAACGCAACGGGTCGCGTTCGGCACCTCGGGCCATCGCGGCTCCTCGTTCAACCTTGCCTTCAACGAGGCGCATATTCTTTCGGTCAGTCAGGCTGTCTGCGATTACAGAGCCGAGAAAAACCTCACCGGACCGCTGTTCATCGGCATCGACACCCATGCGCTCGCCGAGCCGGCGCTCGCCAGCGCGCTGGAAGTGTTCGCCGCCAACCGCGTCACGGTGATGATCGACGCCCACGACGGCTACACGCCGACGCCGGCGGTTTCGCACGCGATCCTCACCTACAACAAGGGCCGCCAGGGCGGCCTCGCCGACGGTGTCGTGGTCACGCCCTCGCACAATCCGCCGGAAGACGGCGGCTTCAAATACAATCCTCCAAATGGCGGACCGGCCGACACCGACGTCACCGGCGCGATCGAGCGCGCCGCCAACCGCTATCTCGAGAACAATCTGGATCGCGTGAAGCGGATGCCTTACGAGCGCGCGCGCAAGGCAGCTAACGTGCATCGCTACGACTACGTCACGCCCTATGTCGCCAATCTCGCCGATATTCTCGACATGGAGGCGATCCGCTCATCCGGCGTGAAGATCGGCATCGATCCGCTTGGCAGCGCGGCGGTGCGCTATTGGGGGCCGATCATCGAGCGCTATCGGCTGAATGCGACGCTGATCCGCGACGAGGTCGACCCGACCTTCCGTTTCATGACGCTGGATTGGGACGGCAAGATCAGGATGGATTGTTCCTCGCCTTATGCGATGGCGCAGCTCATCAACATGCGCGACAAGTTCGATGTCGCCTTTGCCAACGACACCGACGCCGACCGCCACGGCATCGTCACCCGCTCCAGCGGCTTGATGAATCCGAATCATTTTCTGGCGGCTTCGATTGCGTTCCTGTTCGAACATCGTCCGCAATGGCGCCAGGACAGCGCGATCGGCAAGACCATTGTATCCAGCGCGATCATCGACCGCGTCGCCGGCAAGATCGGCCGCAAGGTGGTGGAGACGCCGGTTGGATTCAAATGGTTCGTCGATGGCCTCGTCAGCGGCGGATTCGGCTTTGCCGGCGAGGAGAGCGCGGGCGCCTCGTTCCTGCGCAAGGATGGCTCGGTGTGGACCACGGACAAGGACGGCCTGATCATGGGCCTGCTCGCCGCCGAGATCACGGCGCGGACCGGGCGCGATCCCAGCCAGTTGTTCGACACGCTGACGACCGAACTCGGCAAGCCCTTCTATGCGCGGATCGATGCGCCGGCGTCCGCGCAGCAAAAAAGCGTCTTCAAGACGCTGACGGCTGAGAAACTTGGCATGAAGGAACTGGGCGGCGAGAGGGTTACGGCGGTGCTGTCGGCGGCGCCGGGCAACAACCAGCCGTTCGGCGGCATCAAGGTCGTGGCCGACAACGGCTGGTTCGCGGCGCGCCCCTCCGGTACCGAAGAGGTCTACAAGATCTATGCGGAGAGCTTCCGCAGCGAGGCGCACTTGCGGCAAATCCAGGACGAGGCGCGATCCGCGATCGCGCGAACGTTCACCAGTTGAGGCCGCGTTGGCCGATCTTTACGCAGCCGGCGTCGGCGCTGGACCGTTGACGATGTCGAGGTGAATCCCGCCGCAGCGGGTGCATCGCATCGTCCAGTATTCGGCGCCTGCGCGGCCACCGATCACGCGCAGCACCCGAAGCGTACCGTCGCAGTCCGGGCAGCTGGAGCGTACGCCGGCGGATGAGCTGGTTTGGGATTCATACATGAGCGGTCTCCCGCCTTTTCTCTGACGTGACGAACCGCCGGTTGAGGTAGTCGACGCGGGTTTTTGCGTCGGCGATGGCCGCTTCCGCATCGGACCAGGCGAAGCCGGCCTCAAGCTCGGGGAATGAAACGCCGTCGATGACGACGGGTTGATCGTCCTCGCGCCTGATCCGGGCGTGCCAGAGGCCCCTGCCGGCCTCAAAAGCCTCGATCTGAAAACCGTCATAGGTCATGTCGTGTCTCCGCCGCGTCCGGACATCAGAAAACCACGACTGTCCGTAGCGGATGAAGATGTCGTATTTTTGTAGCTCGTGATCTGTCGCCTTCGTTGTTGAGTTTCGGAGGAGCCGGAAAGCGTGGACGGTTCCGCCAGCCTGGTCATGCCATGGATATTGCTGCCGGGTTAGCCCTCT
>NZ_DAHUXJ010000084.1 GCF_027307225.1 Bradyrhizobium sp.
TCATATTGCGGCTCCACGTTTACGAACTTCGGAATCAAAGGAGCACTAGCCAATTATATGATTCTAGTGCGGTTTAGAATTTGAAGTTCCTATGACGAGGTCACCGCGAAACTGATAGGAACTTCAAATTCACCGCACTAGCATGTATTCACCCAAAAG
The DNA here is from genome assembly GCF_027307225.1 of Bradyrhizobium sp. Classification (GTDB taxonomy): domain Bacteria; phylum Pseudomonadota; class Alphaproteobacteria; order Rhizobiales; family Xanthobacteraceae; genus Bradyrhizobium. The sequence continues at coordinate 160 of NZ_DAHUXJ010000084.1, forward strand.
CAGGACGAGGGGAACACCATGACCACACGCCCGCCCGACGGCTTCGCTTTGATAAAGCCGGGCGAGACCTATCTCGGCAAGCAGGGCATCGTGTACGGCGCGGGCGCGTCCGCCGAGACGGTCGGCGCGCAAAAAGTTTGCATGAATGTGATGCCGATGCCGCCGGGTGCGGTGGCGAAGGCGCACTATCATAAGGACATCGAGACCATCGCCTACATGCTGGAAGGCGAATGCGCGGTCTATTACGGCGACCATCTGGAAAAGCGCATCGACGTGAAACAGGGCGAACAATGTTTCTGCGACGCCAATATTCCGCATGCGCCGCGCAACGAAAGCGGCAAGCCCTGCACATGGATTGTCGTGCATTCCTCCGGCAGCGATCAGGACGGCATCGTGCTGTTGCCCGAACTCGACAAGGAATTGGCGCAGCGGCTGGCGGGGAAGACGTAAGCGGGTCGTCCGCTGAACCAGGATCTCAAGTGCCCCCTCTCCCCGCGTGCGGGGAGAGGGTGGGGTGAGGGGGATTCACCGAGAGCGCGGTCAGCGGAAAGTCCCCCTCACCCGATCGCTTCGCGATCGACCTCTCCCCGTAAACGGGGCGAGGTGAACCGGAGGGCGCTAGTCCTGCCCACGATCTCAAATCGTGATCGCCTCGGGGATGTAGTGGAATCCTTCACCCGTCTTGGCGATGTGGCCGACACCGGGCCACGGGTAGTGATAGGCGAGCACCGGAATCTTGTTCGCCGCCAGCATGTCCAGCATCTTCACGCGGCTGCCCGCCGCCTGTTTCGGATCGGTGTCGTAGGAAAATTCCATCCGCGGCTTTTCCATCAACAGGATCGGATGGTGGGTGAGGTCGGCGGTGTAGCAGAACGATTTGCCGCCCGACGAGATCACGAAGATGGTGTGGCCGACGGTGTGGCCGGGCGCCGCCAGCGCGTGAACGCCGGGCAGGAATTCCTGGTCGTCCTTGTAGAACACCAGGCGGTCGCGCACCGGCATCAGGTTCTTCTTGGCGTGGTCGACGAAATCCTTCAGCTTCGGACCGGCCTTGTCGTAATCGGTCCAGTAATTGAAGTCGCTCTCGGCGATGTAGAACTGCGCGTTGGGGAAGAGGTTCTTGCCGTCCTCGCCCACCACGCCGCCGATATGGTCGATGTGGCCGTGCGAAAACACCACGGCGTCGATGTCTTCCGCCTTGATGCCGGCTTCCTTCAGGCTCTTTTGCTGGCGCCCGGTGGCCGAGCCGAACATCTTGGAGGTGCCCATGCCGGTGTCGAACAGGATCAGCTTGTCTCCCATGTTCACGACCGGAGAGTTCTGCTCCAGCACGATGTCGGCTGGATTCAGGAAGTTGTCGGTGAGCATCTTGCTCATTTCCTCGTCGGACACGCCGGTAAAGGTGCCCTTGGGATTGCCGAGATCCAGCGCGCCGTCGGCGACGACCGTCACTTCGGCGTCGCCGACGTTGAAGCGATAGAAATATTGCGGCGCCGGTCCGAGTTTCGGCGCTTTGGCGTACGCCATGTCGCCCAACATGGCTGAGGCGCCAAGGCCCGCGCCCAGTGCAAACAGGGATCTTCGCGAAACATCTGGTGTCATGCGTCTTCCTCCCTTGCTTTTTCTGATGATCAATGTCGCCCCGGCTACGGCGTAGCCGCAGGTGCATCAAAGCTGCGACCGCTTTGCGACATTTGGAGGGCGTAAGATTGCCGGATGGACCCTAACCCCTCACCCCAGCCCTCTCCCAATGGGCCCCATGGGAGAGGGAACACAGTCAGCTTCGTGGCGGCAGCCGAACCTATCGCTGGCCGCGCTTGCTTTCGATCGTGTCCCAGATTTTCGCTGCGATATCCGCTCCGCCGAGATTGGCGATGGCGCGAATGCCCGTCGGCGAGGTCACATTGATCTCGGTGAGGTTGTCGTCGATGACGTCGATGCCGACGAACAAAAGTCCGCGCTTGCGCAATTCAGGTCCGAGCGTGGTGCAGATTTCGCGTTCGCGGTCGGTGAGTTCAGTCGCCTTCGCCGCCCCGCCGCGCACCATGTTGGAGCGCAAATCGTCGGCGGCCGGGACGCGGTTGACGGCGCCGGCAAATTCGCCGTCGACCAGGATGATGCGCTTGTCGCCATGTTTCACATTGGGAAGGAAGCGCTGGATCACCCAGGGCTCCTTGAAAGTGACGGAGAACATGTCAAACAGCGAGCCGAAATTCATGTCCTGCGGCATGACGCGAAACACCGCAGCCCCGCCATGGCCGTGCAGCGGCTTCATCACGACAGCGCCGTACTCGTCGCGAAAGGCGTTGATCTCGTCGAGATCGCGCGAGATCAGCGTCGGCGGCATCAGCTGCGGGAAATCCAGCACGAACAGTTTTTCCGGCGCGTTGCGCACGGCGGCCGGATCGTTCACGACCAGCGCCTTCGGCTGCAGTCTTTCGAGCAGATGGGTCGAGGTGATGTAGGCGAGATCGAACGGTGGGTCCTGCCGCAACAGGACGACGTCAAACGCCGACAGCGATTCGCGGTGCGGTTCGCCGAGCGTGAAGTGATCGCCGACCTCGTCGCGCACGCTCAGCACCTGCACCGGCGCCACCACGTCCGAGCCTTTCTGGGACAGCTTGTCGGGCGTGTAGTACGACAGCCCATGCCCGCGCTTTTGCGCTTCCAGCAGCAGCGCGAAGGTGGAATCGCCGCGGACATTGATGCGCGCGATCGGGTCCATCTGGACGGCGACATTCAGTTTCATGGGCGGGGTCCGTCACTTATTGCGATTAGGGAGAGCACTGGTTAGCCGGGTGATCTTCTGGCCTCATGGTTCGGGACGGCGTTAACACGCCTCCTCACCATGAGGGTCTCCGACCTCATCCCGAGGAGCGCGCTCTTGCGCGCGTCTCGAAGGATGAGGCCAAGTTGCGTCAAAGGAGTCATCGAAACATTACTTAAGGGCTCGCATCGAACGCCGCCATGACATGGCGGGGAAGGCGGCGCGGCGCAATCAGCATGGCGTCGAAGCGCAGATCATAGCTGTCATGCTCGGGATGCGCCATCAGCCAGATTTGCGCGGCGGCGATGATGCGTGCCTGCTGCCGCGGCGTTACCGCATAAGCCGCATCGTCGAGGCTTTCGCGCGCCTTGACCTCGATGAAGGCGACAAGATTGCGCCGCCTTGCCACGAGATCGATTTCGCCATGCGGCGTGCGAAAGCGCCTGGCGAGGATGCGATAGCCCTTGGCCATCAGGAACGCAGCCGCGCACGCTTCGGCCGACAGGCCCGTGCGAAAGGCTCGCGCGCGAGCCAGTGAAACCGGATTGAGTTCGGGTTCGTCAGGACTCGCCATGCTTTTGCTTTTTGTGTTGCGTGTCGCTCTCCTTGTCACTTTCCTTGTCACCTTCCTTGGCGAGTTCAAGCGCGCGCGCATAGAGCTCGCGACGTGGCCGCCCGGAAACTTCGACCGCATGCGCGACCGCATCCTTGACGCTGTCGCGCGCCAAGCGTTCGCGCAGGAGGTTGTCGATCGCCTCGGAAGTCATGACCTGGCTCCCTTCCGCCGGCGGGGCGATCACCAGCACGAATTCGCCGCGCGTCTCGAGCGTCGCGGCGGATTGCGCGAGCTCGGCAAGCGTGCTGCGGCTGATCTCTTCATGCAGCTTGGTCATCTCGCGGCAGATTGCCGCGTCGCGCGCGCCCATGATGGCGGCGAGATCGGCGAGGCTCTCCTGCACGCGGCTGCCGGATTCGAACAGCACCAGCGTTGCGTCAAGCCGCGCAAGTTCGGTGAGGCGGGCGCGCCGCGCGATTTGCTTCGGCGGCAGAAATCCCTCGAAGAAAAAGCGGTCGGTAGGCAACGCCGCCACCGAGAGCGCGGCAAGCACCGACGAAGGGCCGGGCAGCGCGGTCACGGGTTGTCCGGCGGCGCAGACCTCGCGCACCAGCTTGAAGCCGGGGTCGGAGATCAGTGGCGTTCCGGCGTCGGAGACGAGCGCGATCGATGCGCCAGCTGCGAGCTGTTCGAGGATTTTCGGCCGCATCTCGGCGGCGTTGTGCTCATGATAGGGGATAAGCCGCGCGGCGATGCCGTAACGTTCGGTGAGGCGGCGGGTGATTCTTGTATCCTCGCAGGCGATGAGGCCGACGCCGGCGAGTGTTTCCAGCGCCCGCAGCGTGATATCGCCGAGATTGCCGATCGGGGTTGCGACCAGATAAAGCCCGCCCGGCGCTTTTGGCGCGGTCAGCGTCTCGCCACCGATAGCAAAAGTTCGTGTGCCGGCGGTTTCTGAGACAATGGATGGATTGGTGGAAACGGCTTTTGGGCGCATAATGGTACTCTAGAAGAGCGTGCGAACCGCGGCGAGGGGTTCGCAGCCGGCAAACCAGGGCAGGATACAATCGGACCAGCAGCTCCTTTCGCTTGCGAAAGGAGTGGAACTGCAACCCGTCCTGACCGTGGAAGGGTGAAATCCTTTTGTTTTAGTTAACTATTCGCCGACAATATGCCTGAATCCACCCTTCCTGATGCCCTAGAGCTCCGATTCCGAAGTTCGCAAGCTGGTGGAGGGGGCGCTGATGCGAACTTCGGAATCAAAGGAGCTCTAGCAGCTAGTCCAATGGGAGACCCCCCGGCTCTGCCGGGGTGGCAGTAGAAGTTTGACATTTCCAGCAGTGGCCCATCGACGAAACGCCCCGACTCGTGAGCCACCACGCGCACGAAAAGGAGTTTCGCGATGGGCCTGTACTTAT
>NZ_DAHUXJ010000085.1 GCF_027307225.1 Bradyrhizobium sp.
CCTCGACGTCGACAGTGCGTCTGGCCGGATCGTCAGGGGCAAATCCATTCGCCTGCATCGCGGCGGGCGTCGCCTGCCTTTGGGGCCCGGCGCACGGCGGCGCCAACGAAGCCGCGCTGAAGATGCTGATGGAGATCGGCACGGTCGACAAGATCCCCGATTTCATCAAGCGGGTGAAGGACAAGAACAGCGAAGTCCGCCTGATGGGCTTCGGCCACCGCGTCTACAAGAACTACGATCCGCGCGCCAAGATCATGCAGAAGATGTGTCACGCGGTGCTGAAGGAAACCGGCCACGGCGACGACCAGATGCTGAAGGTCGCGCTGGAACTTGAAAAGATTGCGCTCAACGACGAATATTTCATCCAGCGCAAGCTTTATCCGAACGTCGATTTCTATTCGGGCATTACGCTGAAGGCGATGGGCTTCCCGACCTCGATGTTCACTGCTCTTTTCGCGGTCGCCCGCACGGTTGGCTGGATCAGCCAGTGGAGCGAAATGATCGAGGATCCGCAGCAGAAGATCGGCCGTCCGCGGCAGCTCTACACTGGAACCACGCGCCGCGACTACATCCCGATCGACAAGCGGAAGTAACGCCGCAAACCAGGGCTGGATAGCGCTGTTTGAGAATATCCAGCCTTGGAGGATCCCTAACCGGTCTTCCGGGACTTTCTCAGCATCGCGAGAACAATGTCCGCGGCACGTACGCTCGGCGGCTGATTGCCGGTCGACATGATGCCGTCGATGCGCGCAAAGGCTTCGAGCTGCCGCCGGCGCATCGGCGAATCCGACAGCACCTCGCCAAGCGCACCCGCGAGCTTCTCCGCCGTGCAATTTTCCTGGAGGAATTCGGGCACCGCGTTCTCGCCAATGACGAGGTTCGCCAGGATTACCGATGTGACCGTGAGCGTGCGCCGGAGGATGAAGGCCTCCAGCGCCCCGGTACGGTAGGCTGTCACCATCGGCACGTCAGCCAGCGCGAGTTCCAGCGTCACCGTCCCGGACTTGGCGAGCGCCGCAGTCGCAATCCGAAACGCCGCACGCTTCTCCTGCTCGCCGACCACTATCCTTGGGATCACCTTCCAGGAGCCGGCGCCTTCCCTCACCTCCTTAAGGAGATGCGGCATCGTCGGCAGGATCAACTCGAATTCGTGGGCCCCCGCCTTCAGCCTGTCCAAGGCCTCGCCGAAAACAGTCATATGGTGACGAATCTCGCCGCGGCGACTTCCCGGCAGAACCAGCAGCACCGGCGGCGCTCCGTTGCGCCGTGCGTTCTCCTCATTGTTCGGCCTGAGCAAACCCAATTGCTCGGTCAGAGGATGGCCGACATAGCTGCACGGCGGCCCGTGCAGGCGCCGGTATTCTTCCGGCTCGAACGGCAAAAGCGCCAGAACGTGATCGATATAGGACCGCATGGCGCGTGCCCGGCCGGGCCGCCAGGCCCAAACCGACGGCGAAACATAATCCACGATCGGAATCGAAGGATCGCGAGCGCGCACCCTTCGTGCAACCCGATGGGTGAAATCCGGGCTGTCGATGATGACGAGCATGTCGGGCCGTGTGCCGATCACCGCCCCGACGGTTTGCCGGATCAAACGCAAGACCTTGGGCAACTGTTTGATCACGGCCGAGAAGCCGATGATCGACAGTTCCTCGATCGGAAACAGCGACTTCAGCCCTTCTCTGGCCATCGCCAGACCGCCGACGCCCTCGAACCTGACCGCGTCGCCAAGGCGCTGGCGAAGCACTTTCATCAGATGGGCGCCCAGTCGGTCGCCGGATTCCTCCGTCGCGATCAGAAAGATCTTGCGCGCGACCCTGCCATTTGCCGAGCCCACCATCAGGAAGGCAAGCCTGTCACGAAAAGGCCCGCCGCGTCAGCCACCTCGATCATGGCTTGCGCGTCCACAACGATGGTGTTGCCGGCCGCGACCGCAACGCCGGACAGCCCCGCCGCCGCCGCGCTCTCGATCGTTCGCGACCCGACCGTCGGCAGATCGTAGCGCAGGTCCTGCGTGCTCTTCGGCATCTTCACCAGTACCCCGCGGCCCGACGGCGCGCGAATTCGGCCCGCCCTACGCAGCTCCGCGATACGCCTCAGCAATTCATCCGTGCCTTCGATACCCTCGACGCCGACGACGTGGCCATCGATCACGACGGCTGCCTGACCGATATCGAACGGACCGAGCGCGCGGAGCACCTCGTGCCCCCGCGCGATATCGGTCAGTGCGTTTTGATCTGGCACATGGCGCGTGACGCTGCCTTCAGGCATCAGCAGATCCGGTGCGACTTCTTTCACGCCGAGAAGACGAAAGCCCTCCCGTTCGAAAAGCCGTCCCACGCCCGATAGCAGGTGGTCGTCGCCGCCCCGAAAGGCCGACCATATCCGCCCCATCACGCGAAGCGTTCCCCAATCGAGCCGGATTTCCGACAGCGCTGGCCGCACCAGCGTTCCGATAAAGACCAGGTCCTTGCAGTTTTCGGCGCGAAGCAGTTTCGTCGTCCGCCCAATCTGGCCCACCGTGATCCAATGGTGACGAAACCGCTCCGCGGCGACCGGATCGCAAACTCCTTTGAGCGCAAACAGCACGGGATCAAGGCCGCGCGACTTCAAGGAATCGGCAACCGCGAATGGCATGGCGCCGCCGCCCGCGATGACACCAACCGGCGACGAAATTTGGAGAGCCGCTGCTGTCATGGCTGCGACCGCTCCGCCATCAATCTTCAGCGTTACGGCCGGACGGCAAGCACAGGGAGCGCTGTTTGCCCGCCTCGATAAATTGCAGAATTTCCGCAATCGCGGGATCGCTCGCCGCAAGCGGCTGCACCGTGCTCAGCCGCTCGGAAAAGACGCCGGGCGCTTCGAACAGCTTCTGGTAAAACGAGCGGACGGCAGCGAGCCGCTCGCGGGTAAATTTTCGGCGTTTCATGCCGATGATGTTAAGGCCTTCGAGACGGGCGTACTGGCCGTTGACGAGTCCATAGGGAATGATGTCGCCGCGGACACCGCAGACGCCGCCGATCATGACCTGCGGCCCGACGCGGGCGAACTGATGCACGGCCGACAAACCGCCGATATAGACAAAATCTCCGATTTCGCAGTGGCCCCCAAGCGTCGCCGAGGTCGCGAAGATCACGTCGTTGCCGACAATGCAGTCATGGCCTACATGGCTGTTGTTCATGAAGAAGCCGCGCTCACCCACGCGCGTAAGGCCGCCGCCCTTCACGGTGCCGACATTCATCGTAACGCCTTCGCGAATCGTGCAGCCAGCACCGATCTGAAGACGCGTCGGCTCGCCGCGATAGCTCAGGTCCTGCGGCGCTCCGCCCAGAGACGCGAACGGATAGACCGTGCAGCCGTCGCCGACGGTCGTGTGTCCCATCACATGCGCATGCGCGATCAGCTTGCAATTGGCACCGATGACGACGTCGCGGCCAACCACACAATAGGGGCCAATCGTGGTGCCTTCGCCGATCACAGCGCCATCTTCAACCCGCGCGGTCGGATCGATCGAGGTCATCGAGGGGCCCATCGTCTTGCTGATACCGGCGTAAATTGTTCGATTTTTCAGTGGTTAGCGCGGGCCGCCGGGGCTGTCCAGTGCGCTGAATTTGAAGTTCCTATCAATGCCGCTGACAAACCGCGGGCGTCGCAGGGCTCAGGCAAACCGCAACGTCAGTTCATCGTCCGCTGTACGAAGGCGGCCCCTTGGCTCACGACGCACATGTAGGAAAAGGTTTGCGCGTCGCCTTGGGCTTCAACATCCAGGTCGATGATGACTGGCTTGGACTGGCCTTTCCAGGTGGACAGGACGGCAGGCGATACCGCACGTGTCCGGGACCCTTTGACGACAAGCCCCGTAATTTTAGGCAGTGCTTCGGTCGCGGTCGCGATGCATGTCTTGCCGGCAACGGCTGGGCCATTTGCGGCCACCAGCAAAACTGCGGAGGCCGCCCATATCGTCACGTTCCGCATCTGCCCTTCCCCGCGCCAGACTGCAGAACTAGAACACAGAACGCGCAATGTGTCGATTGGAGGTTGTGCGGCGCCGGCCGCTAGCGGCGTAGCCGTAACGAAGCCGGCGTCAGTCAGCCAGCATGGCGCCCACATCGGCCTCGGCGACGACAGTGCCGTTGACCTTGGCATCGCCGTGAAACCACCACATGGCCTTGCGCCGCGAGACGCTGCGCATGTGATATTCGATGGTGTCGCCGGGCAGAACGGGCTTGCGGAACTTGCATTTGTCGATGGTCAGAAAATATACGGCGCGCGGCTTGTCCGTCTCCATCGCCTTGATGCCGATGACGCCCGCAGTCTGCGCCATCGCTTCGATCATCAGCACGCCCGGGTAGACGGGGCGTTCGGGAAAATGGCCGAGAAAAACCGGCTCGTTGTAGGTGACGTTCTTGATACCGATTCCGCTGTGGTCCGAACGAACATTGATCAGCCGGTCGATCAACAGCATCGGATAGCGGTGCGGCAATGTCTGGAGGATCTCGTTGATATCCACGAGCTCGTATTTGACCGACGCCTCCTCCATCTTTCCCGCTCCTCCCCTTCGCGCCCGCGCCAAAAAGCGGTAAATCCTTCCGAACCCGTGGCACGGACGCGGACGGCAGCCTCCCAGGCCGATTCTGAGGTGGTTGACTGTCCTTGGCAATCCCCAAGTTGGCGCACCGGTTCCCGGTCCGCCCCGTCCAGCTGACGTTGCGCGATGAGGCCCGTCGGCTAAGAATCAGAACTGGGTGCCGCCACCGAACATGAATTGCTGCACGATGTCGTATTTACCCTTCGTGATCGGGATCGCGTAATCGAACCGAAGCGGGCCGAACGGCGACGCCCAGATCAGGCCGACGCCGATCGAGGTACGCACCACGTTCTGCGGGGCATATTGCAGCCCCAAGCATGTGCCGGGCGCGGCAGGAGAAGCAAAACCGTTGTTGGTTGGCGGAATACAACCGGGCACGTTGACTTCTCCCGTCGCGGTCCAATCAGTCGGGCCCCTGTAATTGCCCAGCCAGCCGGCGTCCGCATAGACGGCGCCCTTCATGCCCAGTTCCTTGGGCAGGAACCAGAACGGCATCTGCAATTCCCACGAAGCTCCCCAGTACTGCGTGCCGCCGAGCGCGTCCTGCGTGCCGTAGGGGTTGATATCGCGCGGGCCGATACCGTTCGGAGCGAAACCACGCACGAGGTTGGGGCCTTCCTGGAATTGGTCGAGCATCCGGATCTGGTTGTTGCCAACCTGGGTCATGATACCGCCCTGGAGGTGGACCAGGCTGACGATGTCGGCAACCAGCGGCGTGTAGTACTTCGCGTCGACCGCCGACTTCAGGTAGGTCACGTCGCCGCCGACACCCGCGAAGTCCTGCTTCCAGTCGATTAGGAGACCGTCGGTCGGAACCTTGTTGTTATCCAGCGTGTTGTAATCGAATGAGTAGCCGACAGCTGATGTGATTGTTGCGCCCTGGGCCAATTCCTTGCGAACGGGCAACGAGGCCTGACTGGACGAATAACACCAAAGTCCCTGACCTGATGGATCGGTGGCGCCGAGCGCCGTTGCGGCCGCTACGCCGTTAGCCGCGATCCAGGCCGGCGACGGATTAAAAGCGAGAAGGCCGTTGCTCGGATTCATGTTACAGTTATCGAGGAAGCTCGGCAGCGAGATGTCCTGCTGATAGATCGAATAACGCAGCTGCAAACTCATGTCTTCGCGCAGCTGAAGCCCGATTCGCGGACTGAAACCGATGGTCTTGGTTGCATAGGAAATAAACGGGCTCGCCAGCTGCTCGCGGTAATAGGCGTCAAGACCAAGTCCAATGCGGTAGTCGAGCAGGTAAGGTTCGACGTATGACAGCGAGACGCCGCGGGCGAACTCGCCATAGGTCACCGATACCTTTCCGAAAAGACCGCGACCCAGCAGGTTGCGTTCGGAGACGCTGACTTCGGCGAGCGGACCGTCGATCGTCGAATAGCCGCCCGATACCGAGAAATCACCGGTCGATTTCTCTTCAAGATTGACGTCGAGAATGACGCGGTCGCTTGACGAACCCGGCTCGGTCGTAATTTTTACGCTCTTGAAGAAATCAAGGTTCTTCAGCCGACGCTCGGCACGGTCCACCAGCGCGCGGTTGTAGGCATCGCCTTCGGCGATATCGAACTCCCGGCGGATCACGTAGTCGCGCGTCCGCGTGTTGCCGTGCACGTTGATTCGCTCGATGTAGGTGCGAGGACCTTCGTCGATGCCGAATGTGATCGAAACGGTGTGGTTATCGAAATTGCGGTCGCCGCGCGGTTTGACCACCGCGAACGCAAATCCCCGCCGAGAGGCTTCGATCTGCATCTCTTCGACCGATTTCTCGAGCGCTTCGGCGTTATAGAGCGAGCCGATGCTGACGCGCGAATAGCCGGCAAGCGCGGTACCGTTCAGCCCGGGAATGCTCGATTCGAAATTGACCGAGGCGACGCGGTATTGCTGGCCTTCCTCAATCTTGAATGTGACCAGAAAGCCCTTCTGCTGCGGATCGTATTCCGTCAGCGCAGCAACGACCTGCACATCGGCGAAGCCGTGCTTGAGATAGTAGCGCCGAATCAGATCGCGGTCGGCTTCGATGCGGTCGGGGTCGTAGACGTCGTTGCCGCCGAGAAAGCTCAGGAAATTCGATTCGTGCGTCTTGATGACGTCCTTCAGGCGATACGACGAATAGGTCGTGTTGCCGATGAACTCGATCGAGCTGATGCCGGTCTTTTTGCCTTCGTTGACGGTGAAGATCAGATCGACGCGATTGTTCGGCTGTTCGATGATTTCCGGAACAACGGTCACATCGTAACGGCCGGAGTGACGATAGATTTCGACGATTCGCTGGGTATCCGACTGAACCATCGGACGCGAGAATGTTCCGCGCGGCTTCGACTGGATTTCGGACGAGAGCTGCTCGTCCTTGACCTTCTTGTTGCCTTCGAAAACGACGCGGCCAAGCACCGGATTTTCGATCACCGACACGATGATTCGGCCGCCGGCCTCGTTGATCTTCACGTCCTGGAACAGGCCGGTCTCGATCAGGCCCTTCAGGCCGTCATCGATATTCCCCTTATCCAGCCGTCCGCTAGGACCGGCCTTGAAATACGAGCGGATCGTGGCTGCCTCGACCCGCCGATTGCCCTGGACCTCAATTGAATCCACCGTCTGGGCCGACGCCGGCGAGGACGCGAACCCAACCGCGAGCGTTGCAGCAAGCGGCGTCGACAACATGACCAGGGCGGCCAACAAGCCCCCCCGCACCCGCATTCCAACCTTCATGCGCCGAGCGCCCTTACATTCTTATGCCGGTCCATCGTGACCCCCACGAACCGGCAAATCCCCATATGCCGCCCTGCTTGTAGCTAATTTTGCCAAGGCGGCAAACCTAATGTGGCAGAGCGATTTCATTTTCATTCCAAGACGTTGCGCATTGGCCACGTCACAAAAAAGCCGTTTCAAGATGCCGTCAGATGCAGGATATCGTTATATGTGACGAACAGCATCAGCATCAGCACCAGCCCAAGGCCGATCCGGGATCCCATTTCCTGGGCTCTCGGCGATAATGGACGCCCCCGCACAGCTTCCACGGAATAGAACAAAAGATGACCTCCATCGAGCAGCGGCACCGGAAACAGATTCAGCAGCCCAATTGATACGGAAAGCGCGGCGCATAGCTGCAACAGGAACTGGAAACCGAGGCTCGCCGCCTGTCCCGAGAGCTGCGCGATTCGCAGGGGGCCGCCAAGATCGCCCGTGCTGCCGGCCCCGACAAACAACGAGCCGACGAACTTGAACGTGCTGTCAATGATGAACCAGACCTGCTCGACACCGATCTTGAGCGATTCGAAATAGCCAACCGGTGTGCTCTTGGGATCGCTGGGCTGCGCGTTGTACTGGATTCCCAAGACCCCGATCTTATGGCTGTTGCCGAAGATGTCTTTCATTTCCTTCAGCGCGGGCGTCGCCGTCAGCGTGACGGCGCCGCCGTCGCGCTTCACGCGGAATGTCAGTTTGCTGCCGGCGCTGGTGGAAACGATTCGCTGCATGTCGGCAAAGCTCTCGATCGAAGTTCCGTCGATCGAGAGCACGACGTCGCCGACCTGAAAGCCCGCCGAAGCGGCAACGCTGTCGGGCTGAACGAGGTCGACGCGCGGAATAGAGCTTGGTTTGCCGTAATACAGCGCCATTCCAGCGAAGATCACGATCGCCAGCACGAAATTCGCAATCGGTCCGGCGGCCACGATTGCCGCACGGGGAAGGACTTTCTTGTGATGGAAGCTGTCGGCCTGTTCCTCGGCTGTCATGTTCCCGAGATTTTCCAGGTCGGGCGTCGAGGCCTCGCTGTCGTCGCCGAAGAATTTGACATAGCCGCCGAGCGGCACTGCCGAAATCCGCCAGCGGGTGCCGTAGCGGTCGTTAAATCCGGCCAATTCCGGGCCAAATCCGAGCGAAAAAGTTAACACCTTCACGCCCGCCCAGCGGGCGATCAGGAAGTGTCCAAGCTCATGGAAAAACACGACGACCGTCAGCACGAACAGGAAGGGAACGAGATATCCGATCAGCCCATGGCCTAACACGTTGAAACTGTGCTGAAAAAACTCAGACATCCGATTCCTCTCACCCGGAGCCGAAGGCCCCGCCCCAACGCTCTAGGATGCCTTTAAGGCAATTTGAGGCAATAGGGTGGCCGCCTTATTTCGCGCCTTATGGTCAACGGCAATTGCATCGTCGGCTGAGGTCAGCGGGGCCAGATTTCCGGCCCGAACCCAGGCTTCCAGGGTCGCCTCGACCAGACGTGCGATGGCGCCAAACCGGATCTTGCCGGCGATGAAAGCGGCGACCGCAACCTCGTTGGCCGCATTATAGACGGTGGTTGCGCCACGGCCGGTCCGCAAGGCCTCATAGGCCAGTTCGAGTCCCGGAAACCGTTCAAAGTCCGGGGCCTCGAACGTCAACTGTCCGATCTTGGCGAGGTCGAGCTTCGCCGCGGGCCCCGCGATTCGGTCTGGCCATCCCAAACAATGCGCGATCGGCGTGCGCATGTCGGGCGCTCCCAGTTGCGCCACCACCGAGCGATCGGAGAACTCGACCATTCCGTGGATGATCGATTGCGGATGAACGAGAACGTCGATCTCTTCCGCCGTCAGTCCGAACAGGCACGCGGCCTCGATTACCTCAAGACCCTTGTTCATCATCGATGCCGAATCGATGGTGATCTTCTGTCCCATGCTCCAGTTCGGATGCTTAAGGGCCTGCGCCAACGTTGCCTGCTCGATGTCGGCGCTCGGCCAGGTCCGGAACGGCCCACCCGATGCGGTGATGATCACGCGCACCAGTTCTTCGCGATTTCCGGAAGCCAGTGCCTGAAACAACGCATTGTGCTCGGAATCGGCTGGCAGAATGCAGGCGCCCGCCTCGGTCGCACGCTGCATGAAGAAATCGCCGGCACACACCAGGCATTCCTTGTTGGCAAGCGCGACGGTCGCACCACGATCGACGGCGGCGAGCGCAGGTTTAAGACCCGCAGCGCCGCTGACTGCGGCCATCACCCAATCCGCCGGCCGCGCCGCTGCTTCAACCACCGCGCTTTCGCCGGCGCCGCATTCCGTTCGCGTGCCCGCGAGCGCGTCTTTCAGTTCCTGCAACCGATCGGGATCGGCGACGGCAACATAGCGCGCGCCGAATTCCCGCGCGAGATCGGCGAGCGCCTTGACGTTGGTGTGCGCCGTCAGCGCCTCGACGCGGTAGCGCTCTTTCGACGCCCGCAGCAAATCCATCGTGCTGTCGCCGATCGAACCGGTCGCACCGAGCACGGTGACCGAACGAATCGCGGGAGCCGCTTTGTTGTTACGCAAGGGAACGGGGCTCATATCTCACCAAACCATAAGACCGCGGCCGACGCCATCCACGCCGCCCCGCAAAAAACCGAAAATCGCCGCCAGAACGATGGCGGCAACGAAACCATCGAGGCGATCCATCAATCCGCCATGCCCGGGAATGAGATGGCTGGAATCCTTGACACCAAACTTTCGCTTCACAGCGGACTCAAACAGGTCGCCGAGCTGCGAGACAATCGAAAGCGCCGCTGCCAGCAGCAGCAACCAAATCGTCTTTCCGAGATCATAGGCGGCAAATCCGGCCGCAACGCCAAGACTTGCCGCGAAGCCGCCAACGGACCCCGCCCATGTCTTTTTGGGGCTCACCCGCGGCCAAAGTTTCGGACCACCGATCAGCCGGCCGGCAAAGTACCCGCCGATATCGGTCACCCAAACGACCAGCAGCACAAACATCAGCGCGGCGAAACCCAAAGCCGGATCGCGCCGCACCGCGCTGGAGGCAATCGACGCCGCCAGGGCGTAGCCGAGTCCAGCTACCGCCCAGTTGCGCCGGTCGCGGGAGAATATGGCGGCGACCGCCGCACCCAGCACGACCAATGCAGAAACATCCGTGACGTGGAAACGTTCGATTTCGGCCCATCCCATCGCAAGCAGGACGACCACGCCTGACAGCACGAGCGGAAGACGGCGCTCCCCGATAACGGTAAGCCATTCAACGTAAAGCCCGATCGTCGCCACGGTGACGAGGCCCGTCCAGAGCCATCCGCCGAAATAGGCCACGGCCACGGCCATCGGCGCGAGCACCAGCGATGCTGCGATCCGCAGCAGAAGGTTCCGCCCCTCTTGCCCGCCGGTCGATGCTGTGTTGCTGCCGGTCACGATCCGGTTTTCGCAACCAGTCCGCCAAACCGGCGTTCGCGCCTGGCGTATTCCGCGATGGCCTCCTCGAGCGCCGCTTTGTCGAAATCGGGCCAGTGCACCGGAACAAAAACCAACTCGCTATAGGCAGCCTGCCACATCAGGAAATTCGACAGCCGCTGTTCGCCGCTGGTGCGGATGATCAGGTCCGGATCGGGAACTTCGGGCGCATCAAGGTGTCTGCCGAGCGCATCGGCATCGATCGAGGATGGATCGCGTTCGCCGTCCGCCACTTCGGCAGCCAGCCGCTGCGCCGCCCGGGCGATTTCTTGCCGCGATCCATAATTGAACGCGACGATCAGGTGCATGCGATCATTGTGGCGCGTCAGATCTTCGGCTTCCTTGAGCAACGCGCAGATGTCCGGCTCCAGCCCCTCGCGGTCGCCGATCACGCGCACACGGACGCCATCGCGATGCAACGTCGCAAGGTCGTTGCGGATAAAGCGCCGAAGCAGCCCGAACAGGTCGCCGATTTCAGACGCCGGCCGCGACCAGTTTTCCGAGCTGAAAGAGAAAATCGTCAAATAGCGAATGCCCAGTTCGCCGGCCGCGCGCACGACCTGGCGCAGGGCTTCGACGCCGCGGCGATGGCCTTCCACGCGCGGAAGACCACGCGCTGCGGCCCATCGCCCGTTTCCGTCCATGATGATCGCCACATGCAAGGGAGCGCCCCCTCGATCCGGTTCTTCAGTCACGGGCGCTGCGGCGTTCGACATCAATCAATCCCTCAAGGCGCGACATCTAACACGAATGTTTCAGCGGATCGCACCCGAACCAAAGGTTAAACAGTGAGGATTTCTTTTTCCTTTGCCGCCAATAGCTGATCGATTTCCGAGATCGTGCTGTCGGTGGCCTTCTGCACGTCGTTTGCAAAACGCTCCTGATCGTCCTCGGACATCTCGTGATTCTTTTCCAGTTTCTTGAGCACATCGAGACCGTCGCGCCGCACATGGCGAACTGCAACACGGGCGGCTTCCGCATATTTGTGCGCGACCTTGACCAATTCTTTGCGGCGGTCCTGGTTGAGTTCGGGAATCCGCAGACGCAGCACCTGTCCTTCCGTCGCCGGACTCAGCCCGAGATTGGAATCGATGATCGCTTTCTCGACCGCCTTGACCATCGACTTGTCCCAGACCTGCACCGACAACAGGCGCGGCTCGGGAACGCTGACGGTCGCAAGCTGGTTGAGCGGCATGTGCGAGCCGTAGGCTTCGACCTGGACCGGTTCCAGCATTGAGGCGGCCGCGCGCCCGGTCCGCAGGCCGCCGAGTTCGTGCTTGAGAGATTGCGTGGCGCCCTGCATGCGGCGCTTCAATTCGTTGACGTCGAAATTACCGGCGGACATGACGCTTCTCCTTCTGAATGCGGTTGCCGCGACGCCCTGCCCGCGCGTTTTGGCGGCTAGCCGGTAACGATGGTGCCGCGACCGGTACCGGTCAGAACGGCGCCGATCGAGCCCGGTTCGGCAATAGAGAATACGATGATAGGCAGCGACGTCTCCCGGGCAAGCGCAAATGCGGTCGCATCCATGACCTTGTAGCCGCCGCCGATGGCTTCCGAGTGGGTCAGGCGATCAAATCGCTTGGCGGTCGGGTCCTTTTTTGGATCGGCGCTATAGATGCCATCGACATTGGTGGCCTTCAGCACCGCCTCCGCGCCGATTTCGGCCGCGCGCAGCACGGCCGTGGTGTCGGTAGTGAAAAAGGGATTTCCAGTTCCGCCGCCGAGCAGCACGATGCGGCCCTCGGCAAGGCATTTGTGCGCTGCACTTCGTGTGAAAAGCTCGGAAATCTGCGGCATCACGTGAGCCGTCAGGGTCCGTGCCGGCGTTCCCTTGCGCTCGATCGCCGCCTCCAGCGCCAGGCAATTCATCACCGTGGCCAGCATGCCCATGGTGTCGCCGATCGGTCGCGACACGCCGCGCGAGGAAACCTCGACGCCGCGAACAAGGTTGCCACCGCCGATGACGACGGCGATTTCGACCCCCAATGTCTTGGCAGCAATCAGGTCGCTGGCGACCCGATCGATCGTTGGCTGGTCGAATCCCGAGGCGTTCGGGCCGGCAAAATATTCACCGGAGAGTTTGATCACGACGCGACGATAGACCGGCCCTGCCATGCTAACCGCTTTCCCTATTGCGCCGGGCAGCTCCCCGGCGCAGACAGGCCGCAAGCGCTATTCCCAAGGCGGTTATTTCTGACCGCTGGCGGCCGCAACCTCGGCCGCGAAGTCGGTTTCCTGCTTCTCGATTCCCTCACCGAGAGCATAGCGCAAAAATCCGGTGACCTTGATGGGACCGCCGACCTTACCCTCAGCTTCCTTGACCGCCTGAGCGACCGATTTGCCGCTGTCGTGGATGAAGGCCTGCTCCAGAAGGCAGACTTCCTTGTAATAGGTCTTCAGACCGGACTCGACGATCTTTTCGATCACGTTTTCCGGCTTGCCCTGCTGGCGGTACTTGTCGGCCAGCACGTCCTTCTCGCGCTTGACCGTGGCCGGATCGAGCGCTGCCGAATCGATGGCCAGCGGATTTGCCGCCGCCACATGCATCGCCAGTTGCTTGCCCAGAACGGCGAGTTCGTCGGTTTTGCCGGGCGATTCCAGCGCGACGATCACGCCCATCTTGCCGGCGCCTTCGATCACCGCATTGTGCACGTAGCTCGACACCACGCCCTTGCTGACTTCAAGCGAAGCAGCCCGGCGCAGCGTCATGTTTTCACCGATGGTGGCGATGGCATCGGCAATTGCGGTCTCAATCGTGACATTGCCGGCCTTGGCGGCCTTGATCTTCTCGACATCGGCGCCGACGTCGAGCGCGACCTGCGCAATCATCTTGACGAGGCCCTGGAAGTGCTCGTTGCGCGCGACGAAATCCGTCTCCGAATTGACCTCGACGACGACGCCCTTGGTGCCTTTGGTGAGGGCTGCGATCAGGCCTTCGGCGGCGACACGGCCGGCTTTCTTGGCGGCCTTCGAAAGGCCCTTCTTGCGCAGCCAGTCCTGCGCCGCCTGCACGTCGCCGCCGGTCTCGGTCAGTGCCGCCTTGCAATCCATCATGCCCGCGCCGGTGGATTCGCGCAGGTCCTTGACCATCGCTGCCGTGATTGTCGCCATGTCACTATGTCCTTTGCCTGTGGCGGCGGCTGCACGCGGTTCGAGACCGCTGCTGCCCACCGTCACCAATGCCGTAAACTGGAATGTGCCGGTTATGCCGGCCGGGTTTCCCGGCCGGCATCCTCTTATTCCGACTCAGCGGTAAGGGTCTTGGCCTGCGCCACCCAGGCGTCGGCGCGGGCCGGAAGACCGACTTCTTCGCCAATCTTATGAGCGGTGTCGTGATTAAGCTCGGCCAGCTGCCAGTAGTGGAAGATGCCGAGGTCGTTGAGCTTCTTCTCGATGGTACCGGATACGCCGGTGAGCTTCTTGAGGTTGTCCGGCGCACCGCGCGGACCAGCCAGGCCCTGGAAGCCGGAAGCCGCCGCCGCGGGCGTTTCCTGGGCGACTGGATGAGCGGAAGCGCCGACATCGATGCCGGCGTCGCCCTGCGCGCGCGAAATACCGTCGATCGCCGCGCGAGCCACCAGATCGCAGTAGAGCGAGATCGCGCGGCCGGCGTCGTCATTGCCCGGCACGACATAGGTGATGCCCTTTGGATCGGAGTTGGTGTCGACGATCGCCGCCACCGGGATGTTGAGCCGCTGGGCTTCCTGGATCGCGATGTCTTCCTTGTTGGTGTCGATCACGAAGATCATGTCCGGCAAGCCGCCCATGTCCTTGATGCCGCCGAGCGAGCGGTCGAGCCTGTCGCGCTCGCGCTGCAACGTCAGCCGCTCCTTCTTGGTGTAGGCGCTGGCATCGCCGGAGTTGAGCACCTCGTCGAGGTGCCGCAGCCGCTTGATCGAAGCTGAAATGGTCTTCCAGTTGGTCAGCGTGCCGCCGAGCCAGCGCGAATTGACGAAATATTGCGCTGAGCGCTTGGCGGCTTCGGAAACGCCATCCTGGGCCTGCCGCTTGGTGCCGACGAAAAGGATACGGCCGCCCTTGGCAACGGTATCGCTGACGGCCTGCAACGCACGATGCAGCATCGGCACGGTTTGTGCGAGGTCGATGATGTGGATGTTGTTGCGCGCACCGAAGATGTACTCGGCCATTTTCGGATTCCAGCGGTGCGACTGGTGGCCAAAGTGGACGCCAGCCTCAAGCAGCTGGCGCATAGAAAAATCGGGTAGTGCCATGGTCTGAGTTCTCCGGTTGGTTCCTCCGGAAACGCGTGAGCAAACGAGCCTAATGGCCCAGCTGCCACCGGACGGCCTTTTGAGCCATGTTTCCGTGTGAGATGGCGCGCTATATAGCGCGATTTTCGCCAGAAGCAAGGAAATCCGGGCTTTCCGGGCCCGATTGGCAGTCAAACCGCCCGGAGCAGGCCCCGATTCAGGGCGATCCCGCGATCAAGAGGCCCAAATGGCGTCCTAGTGTCCCGGTTCTGACATTCGTATCATATCGCGGCGGGCACTTTTACGAATGTCAGAACCAAAGGGACACTAGCAACCATATGATTCTAGTGTGGCTTTGACTCTGACGTTCCTTCGAAGAACTCGCAGCGACACTGAAAGGAACGTCAGAGTCGCCACATTAGGTGGAATCCGGCTCGTCCGCCGCCAGGTAGCGGCGGTCTCAAGACAACCCCACGCACCTCTCGCCGCAGTCCCGCCTGCCCGGGCCACGGCCCGAAAGATCAACGCGGCCGTTCGCTGTGTTTGACCTGGCGACGGTCGGCGTCGAGACTTGCCTTGAGGCCGGCGACATTTGCAAAGAACGCATCCGGCGTGCGCAAGGGCACAGTGCGGAATGCCGGCGGCAGCAGCAGGCGGGCCGTGGTCCGCCGCCCGAGGTCCGAGAATGCCTCAGAGCGCTGCAGTGTCTGCACGCCAATGGCGAGAACCGTGAGCGCACCCACGATCGTGCCCTTCAGCCAGATCCCGCGCGCACTGATCGCGCGCAGATGCAGGAAGCACGCTGCGGCCAGGACCAGCCAGGTCGCGGCATATTCGTAATCGACGGGCACCCGCCAGGTCAGGCCGAAGGCCGAGTATTTCGCCAACTCGTTGTAAAGCAGCGAGACCAGGACCGCGACGAGCGCGATCATCAGGTTGTGCAGGAACTGCGAGCGCCCGGCCAGCAGGCGTGAGACGAGCGCCCATATGCCGACCCAGACCAGCACCACTCCGGTCATCGTGAGCAGTGGCGTCATGTAATGCGACAACCGGGGTTCACCGGTTTGAGCCAGCCAGACCCGGAGCACGATGAAGGCGAGCACGATCACCGTCATGGCGGCAACCATGACCGTCGACAGCGTGCCGCGTTCGGCGAGCACCTTACGTTCGGACTCAACAGCATAGTCGCCAGTACGGATCCGCAACAAGGTCTGGCCAATCCGGAGCGGCTTTCCGCCGTCGATCGCAAGCTGCGTGATCCGGCTTTTGCTGCCGTCGAGGAAAGTACCGTTGACGCTACCGAGGTCCTTGGCGACGAGTTGCCCTGCCTCATCGCGCAAGATGAGCAGATGATGGGCTGCGACATAGGGGTCATCGACGATGACATCGTTGTCGTAACCGCGGCCGATGGTGGCTTCATCGCCGGCAATCCTGACGCGGCTGACGACGTCGCGATGACGCGAGAGAATCTCGACCCAGATCATTTGCCCACCCGAACTGCGTCGAGGAAGCGCCGGCCGATATCCATCGCGTCATCATAGCCGACCGCCTGCATGCTCAACCGCGACACCAGCGCCTCGCTGCCGTTGTCCTGCGTGACGGCGACCAGCACGACGTCGTAGAGGTCGTCGAACTCGCGATAGGCTTGCGCGCACCAAAGCACGCGCAGCGATGGCCGGTCCGGTGCCGACGCGCTACCGACGAAATCCTCGCGGCATCGCTCCGGCGTATACCATTTCCGGTAGGGTCCGCCGCCCACCAGACGGGGCTGGCTGAGCTGGGCGAGATAGGTCGCAAACTGAAACTCATTGAGCTCGGTGGAACTGACATAGGAGTGGCTGATCTGAATATTCCCGGTGTTCAGATCGGAAGCCACGAACAGGCTGGTTTCGCTGTTACAGCTCGTCGAATTCATCGCAAAGCGCGGCTTGGGCGCGACGCCGGCATTGGTCTGCGCCCAGCAGTTGAACCATGGTGCGTCGGTCTCCGCTCCCCGATATGGACCGAGCGCAACCGAACGGAATCCCTGCTCGCGTAACGATCTGTAGAGCGACTTGCGCGTCGCGGCGATTTGCCGGCCTATCTCGGCGCGCAGGTCGGGCGTCTCTTTGACCTCCCGCACCCGCCGCAACAGGGCTTCGGCAAACCGTGCCGGAACCAGGAAACTTACAAGCTGGCCGCCACGGCGCGTGGCGACATTGATGCCGACGACGGCGCCGTCCGGCGTCACGGCAGGACCGCCGCTCATGCCTGGATTGAGCGCGCCGGTGAAATGGATGCGATCGATGTAACTATGCTCGACCAGACCGTTATAGGTCCCTTCGACGATGGTGAATCCGAGCTCAAGCGGATTGCCCATCGCATAGAGACGTTCGCCCTTCGGCACATCGCCATGGATGGCAGCCGGGTCGAACGTGAAGAACGGCGCATCGTGCTTGTCGATCCTCACAATCGCAAGATCGTCGGGAAGATCCACGCCGAGAAGATGAACTTCGCCATGGGTTCCATCGGCCGCGGTGTATTCAAGCCGGTAGGTTTTCGGTTCCAGCACGACCTGCGAGACGACGTGGTAGTTGGTGATCGCAAGCCCGTCCGCCGACACCAGGAATGCGGACCCATAGGATGTCTGCTGGCCGGCTCCCGCGACCAGGGTCCTGATTTGCAGGAGCCGCGGCGGCGCGGTGGCATAGACCGCTTCCGCGCCCGGGATCTGCGCGGGCGCCGCGTAAGCAGCGGCGCAGCCGATCGCAACCGACACCAGCAGCCAGAGCCCGCGCATCAGGATTGCAAACCAAGCCGCCAAGACGTCACCGCAATCCATTTCGCCAGTCTGTCTCCGTGCCCGTTGCGAACGGCGCAGACCGGAACAAGCGCTCGCTGGGCCGTTTAGCCAAAACACCGTTTGGTTGCAACACGATTGCCGGCCGCGCAAGCCGTTTCGGTGCGTCCGCAGCGACCATCGAAATCGCTCTCAGAGGGTCTCCACCATCTCGACGCCGGCCACCGCCTTGATGGCGCCGGCGATCTGCGGTGATACCTGGAAGCGGCCCTCAAGCTTGAACTCGATCTCGGTCTGCATATCGAGCCGCAGCACGAGCGCAATATCGCCGCTGCCCGACTGGCCGGCCGGCGGCGACAGCCGCCGCGCAATCGACTCCAGCGGCTTGGTATCGCGCAGGAAGATACGCAGGCCCTTTTGCGTCTTGGCAGCCGCATCGTCGAGCGCTTCGGCATGCAGCACGCGCGCGCGCACGTCCTCGCCCTGCAATTCCGCGCCCAATTGCAGCAACACGGCTGCGCCCGGCTCCAACAGGTCGCGGTATTGCGCGAGACCTTCGGAAAACAGCACGGCCTCGAAATGGCCGGTCGGGTCCGACAACCCGATGATACCCATCTTGTTGCCGGTCTTGGTGCGACGCTCCATGCGCGACACCACCGTCGCAGCGACCTTGCCGGCGGTCGCGCCGGTCTTCACCGCGCGCGAAAATTCGGCCCACGACTGCACCCGCAGCCGCTTGAGCACGGTCGCATAGTCGTCGAGCGGATGTCCCGACAGGAAGAAGCCGATTGCATCATATTCCCGCCGCAGCTTTTCGGCCGGCAACCAGGGCTCGACCTGCGGCAGGATGATGGTCGGCGCATCGGCCGCGCCGCCGAACATGTCGTTCTGGCCGGATGTTGCGGCTTCATGGCTGCGCTGACAGGCGGCAAGGATCGCATCCGCTCCCGCAAAGACACGCGCCCGGTTCGGCTCGAGCGTGTCGAAGGCGCCGGCAGCCGCCAGACTTTCGATGATCCGCTTGTTGATCGCGCGGGGATTCACGCGCGAGGCAAAATCGGCGAGCGACGTGAACTGCCCACCGCGACGCGCCTCGACGATCAATTCCACCGCCTGCTGGCCTACGCCCTTCAGCGCCGCGAGCGCGTAGTAGATCGTGCTGTTGCTGACTTCGAAGACCGGACCCGAACGGTTGATGTTGGGGGCCTCGACCTTGATCCCGAGCCGTTGCGCCTCGGCACGAAATTCAGACAGCTTGTCGGTGTTGTTGAGGTCGAGCGTCATCGACGCTGCCAGGAATTCGACCGGATAATGCGCCTTCATGTAGGCGGTGTGATAGGACACCAGCGCGTAAGCCGCGGCGTGGCTCTTGTTGAAGCCGTAGTCGGCGAATTTCGCGAGCAGTTCGAAGATGGTATCCGCCTGCCCTTTGGGAACGTTGTTCTTGACCGCGCCGGCAACGAAGACGGCGCGTTGCTGTTCCATTTCGGCGCGGATCTTCTTGCCCATCGCGCGGCGCAACAGGTCGGCGTCGCCGAGCGAATAGCCGGCCATCACCTGCGCGATCTGCATCACCTGTTCCTGGTAGATGATGACGCCGAACGTCTCCTTGAGGATCGGCTCCAGGATCGGATGCAGATATTCGGACTCCTCGTCACCGTGCTTGCGCGAGCAATAGGTCGGAATGTTCGCCATCGGACCGGGGCGATAGAGCGCCACCAGCGCGATGATGTCCTCAAAGCGGTCCGGACGCATGTCGACCAACGCCCGCCGCATGCCCTGACTTTCCACCTGGAACACGCCGACCACGTCGCCCCGCGCCAGCATCTGGTAGCTCGGCGCATCGTCGAGCGGCAGCGTCGGCAGGTCGACCTCGACGTCCCGTTGCCGGAGCAGTTTCACGGCAACGTCGAGCACGGTGAGCGTCTTCAAGCCGAGGAAGTCGAATTTGACGAGGCCCGCGGGCTCAACCCACTTCATGTTGAATTGAGTGACCGGCATGTCCGATTTCGGATCGCGGTAGAGCGGCACGAGTTCGCTCAGCGGACGATCGCCGATCACGATGCCGGCCGCGTGCGTAGAGGCATGACGGGTCAGGCCTTCGAGGCGCTGCGCGATATCGAATGCGCGCGCCACCACCGGATCCTCGTCGCGAAATGCCTGGAGCTTCGGTTCGCCTTCGATCGCGGCGGCAAGCGTGACGGGAGCGGCAGGATTTTGCGGGACGAGCTTGGTGAGCTTGTCGACCTGCCCGTAGGGCATTTGCAGCACGCGCCCGACGTCGCGCAGCACGCCTCGCGCCTGCAACGTTCCGAACGTGATGATCTGCGCTACCTGGTCGCGGCCGTAGCGCTGCTGGACGTAACTGATCACCTCGCCGCGGCGGTCCTGGCAAAAATCGATGTCGAAGTCGGGCATCGACACGCGTTCCGGATTGAGGAAGCGCTCGAACAGAAGGCCAAAGCGGATCGGATCGAGATCGGTGATCGTCAGCGCGTAAGCGACCAGCGAGCCGGCGCCGGAGCCGCGGCCGGGCCCGACCGGAATGCCCTGTGACTTGGCCCATTTGATGAAGTCGGCGACGATCAGGAAGTAACCCGCATAGTTCATGCGGGTGATGACATCGAGCTCGAAGGCAAGCCGCTCGTGATAGTCCTCGTCCGAGCTTCCTTGCGACAAGCCATGAACCGCGAGCCGCCGAGACAGGCCCTCCTCCGCCTGGTGGCGCAGTTCGGCGGCTTCCTCCTTGGCCACATCCTCGGCGTTGGTGCCGGCACCAACCGTAAAGCGCGGCAGAATCGGCTTGCGCGTCCTGGGACGAAACGCGCAGCGCTCGGCAATCTCGACAGTAGAGTTCAGCGCCTCGGGAATGTCGGCAAACAGAACCGCCATTTCCGCGCGCGTCTTGAACCGGTGATCCGGCGTGAGCTGCTCACGGTCGGTTTCGGCGATCAGCCGGCCTCCGGCGATGCACAGAAGCGCGTCATGGGCCTCGTAATCGTCTGACGTCGCAAAATACGGCTCGTTGGTGGCGACCAGCGGCAGGCCCTTGGCGTAGGCAAGGTCGATCAACCCGGTCTCGATGCGCCGTTCCTTCTCGATGCCATGGCGCTGCAGTTCGACGTACAACCGATCGCCGAACAGCCTGGCCAGGCGCTCGCAGCGCGTTGCCGCCAGCGCGGCCTGATCGGCCGATAACGCCAGCGAGACCGGTCCGTCCGGGCCGCCCGTCAGCACGATCAGGTCATCGGCATGGCCCTCCAGCCAATTGAACTTGATGTGCGGGGTTTGGTGAACCGGCGTCTCCTGGAAGGCGCGGGAGTTGAGATGCATCAGGCTGCGATAGCCGCGCTCGCGCGCGGCCAACATCACGATTCGCGCGGGCACCGCCGCCAGCGCGTTGCGGGCGTTCGGGTCCTGATCGCCAAAGTCGACGGCAATCTCGCAGCCAACGATCGGCTGGATGCCATATCCGGCCATTTTGTCGGAGAATTCCAGCGCCCCGAACATGTTGTCGGTGTCGGTCAACGCGATGGCCGGCTGACGATCAGCTTTGGCCAGCTCGCAGAGTTTTGCGATCTTGATCGAGCCCTTCAGCAGCGAATAGGCCGAATGGACGTGAAGATGGACGAATCCGGGATTGGAGGACTGCACCACGGGCTTTGACATGTCGTTCGGCAATTCACCGGCTGGGAGGAAAATCGAGCCGCCCGGAGCGACTCGGCTGGCCGCTATGGTGGGGCCTGCGAAAACCCAAGTCCACGCGTCTGTGGTCCCTCAGCGGCCGCTACCAGCCTTTTCCCCAATGGTCCAAGATCGCCCCGGGGAAACCAGCAGCCGGACGCTCCTGAAAAGCCGCCCAAAGCGCTAGAATTGCGGGATCAATTGCGCCCACACCGCGATCATCCCGACAAACAAACCAATCGACGCCAACGCCGCTGCTTCCTCGACAAAAACCTTCAACACGACTGCCTCCCGCTTTAGAACATAACGGGAACATAGTTCCTTTTTTGTCCTCCTGCAAGCGGCGGGTAGTGGGTCAGTTTGAAAAATGCCCCCGATAGTTAATTCTTGACCGGGATGGATCGCGAAGCCAGATCGCGATCATGGAGGGGATGGACCGCAAGATCACACCGAAAAAATGGCGGAGAGAAACCGGCCTAAACGTCAGCCTGATCTTTTTTCCGCCATCGTGTCCTAGCTGCTTTTTTGCGATTTCCGTGCGACGTCTGCCTAGGGTTTCTGCCCTGACGCGACCGCCTCGCCTCCCCAAGGCCACCGCGGCCGCGTCCTTGCCCTGTTCCTCGGGCGTAGGATCGCGATCCGGCTTCTGGGCCGGTAGGAATGTCGATAATCGCCCTACCGAGCTGGTTCCTTAGGTCGTTTGGGGAGCATTCTAGATCGTTCCCATTTTCTACACAGCCAAACCGACTAGAAGCATCCAACAAAACGCTGTCAGGATTACGATCCCCCAAAGATTCGGGTGAGGGTCCAAAAATCTGGCAATAAAGTTATGTTGGCAAAAATGCGTGTACAACATTGCAAGGGACGCCAGCGGACCACCTATCCACAACCAAACTCTGGCAACCGTGAGTGCCTTTCGCAGCGCGCTCATCCTCACAATATGCGCTGTGAACCGCCCTCGTGCCAGTGGATAAGACTGCCACAATCAAACTGACCCGCTACCAAGCGGGAGGTGGTGGGGTTCGTTTGCAATCCGGGATCGTTGGTTAACCGCGATGCGAATCGATTGCTCATGCCCTAACAAAAACCCCGGCCAACCGGGCCGGGGTTTTCAAGGTCGGGAGGAACTTAACTTAGTAACGTGCGTAGCTCGGTCCGCCAAACTTGTAGTTCAGGCGCGCGGTAAAGAGGTCCACGTCTTGCTTGATCTGCTCGCCCTGGGTCGAGACAAACGTGACGTCGTTGGTGCCCATAAAGAGGTGGTCGTATTCGAAGCCCAGCGACCAGTTCGGGGCGAAGGCGTACTCGAAGCCCACGCCGGCGGTCGCGCCCCAACGGGTCTCAGTCGCGTTATCGATCAAAGCACCACCGTTAAAGACGTTGTATCGGTTGTCCGTAACCGCGGCACCGCCCTTCACGTAGACCAACGCACGATCCCAAGCGTAGCCGATCTGACCCGTGAACAGGCCAAAGGCGTCAATCTTGGATTGGTTCTGATCGCCCGCAAACTCCGGGTTCGCGGAGAGCAGCGAGATATTGCTGCCGCGGAAATCAGCCCAGTTGCCCTGAGCTTCCAGGCCGAACACCCAGGAGTTCATCATCTGCCAGCGATAGCCGACCTGACCACCGAATGTACCGCCGGTCGCATTATGGCTGCCTTCCTCGCCAAAGCCATCCGCACTCCAATCAAAGTTGCTGGTGGCTCCGCCGCCGTTGATACCGATGTAGAAGCCGCTCCAGTCGTAAGCGGCTTCGACCATCGCGGGCGCCTTTGTGTACGGTGCAGGCGCTCGAGCGGGAAGATCTGCGGCGACGGCCGGTGCAGCGGCGCCAACCGCGATCGCAACCGCCGCGAGAATGGTGACTTTGTTCATATCAAATATCCTGCTTTCGAAGCTGTGTGAGTGCCCCATATACCCCAAGGTCGATTCATACCGATGTTCGCGCGGAATGCTGTAACTCGCTCGCAACACCTCCAAGGAAATCCTCATTAAAAAACTTTAAGAAACCGTTGTGGAACAATGGTTTCTTGTAACACCAGGATACAAAAATTTGCCTCATTTGCGCCCAAATCGGTGCACGCTCCGGTTCCGTCAAGCGGAGTCGTACCGTCGTGCGTTAGATTTGGTTTCGGATCGCGCGGACGGCCGTCATCGACGGCAAACGCGACGCTCGTTGAAGCGGCCTTAATTGAAGCGGCCTTAGCGGTGCTTCAAAAGTCTTTTCCGACTGAACCGTCAGGCGGATCGCAAACGTCAACCCAGTTCGACGACATCGCCGTTCACGAGCGATACCCGGCGATCCATCCGTCCGGCGAGTTCCATGTTGTGGGTGGCAATCAGCATCGCCACCCGCGTCGCCTTCACGAGTTGCATCAGGGCCTGAAAGACGTGATCGGCCGTATGCGGATCGAGATTGCCGGTGGGTTCGTCCGCCAAAAGCACCCGCGGTGCATTGGCGACGGCGCGCGCGATCGCCACGCGCTGCTGCTCGCCGCCGGATAGCTCCGCCGGCCGATGCTTGATCCGGTCGGCAAGGCCGAGATAGGCGAGAATCTCGGTTGCGCGCTTGACCGTTTCGGATCGTTTCAGGCCGCGGATCATCTGCGGCAGCATGACGTTTTCCAGCGCCGAAAACTCCGGCAGCAGCCGATGCGACTGATAGACGAAGCCGATTTCGGTGCGGCGGATCTGCGTCCGCTCGACGTCCGACAGGCCGGAGGTCGGGGTGCCCCCGACATAGACCTCGCCTTCGTCCGGGCTTTCCAATAGCCCCGCGATATGAAGCAAGGTCGATTTGCCGGTGCCCGACGGCGCGACGAGCGCGACCGATTGTCCGGCCCACAGCGCGAGCTTGGCCCCGTTGAGAATGACGAGCGGCACGGCGCCTTGCACGTATTGTCGCTTGATCTCGTGGAGATAAACGACCGGTACCTCCTCCGCCCCCTCAGCCATCGGTCCCTCACTCGTACCGCAGCGCTTCGACCGGATCGAGGCGCGCAGCACGCCAGGATGGGTAGAGCGTGGCCAGGAAGGACAAGGTCAGCGCCATGATTACGACGGCCGCAGTTTCGCCGAAATCGATTTCGGCTGGTAGCTTGGAAAGAAAATAGATCGTCGGATCGAAGATTTCGGTGCTGGTGAGCCAGGACAGAAACTGCCGGATCGATTCGATATTCATGCAGATCAGCACGCCGACCAGAAATCCGGTGATCGTGCCAACGACGCCGATCGAGGCGCCGGTGATCAGGAATATCCGCATGATCGCCCCTTGCGAGGCACCCATGGTGCGCAGGATCGCGATGTCGCTGCCTTTGTCCTTCACCAGCATGATCAGGCCGGAAATGATGTTCAACGCCGCGACCAGCACGATCAGGGTCAGAATCAGGAACATGACGTTGCGCTCGACCTGAAGCGCGTTGAAGAACGTCGCGTTGCGCTGCCGCCAGTCGACAAGGAAGATCGGTCTTCCCGCGGCCTCCGTCACGGCCTTGCGAAAAGCCTCGATCTTGTCCGGATTGTTGGTGAACACCTCGATCGCGGACACGTCGTTGTTGCGGTTGAAATAGGCCTGCGCTTCCGCCAGCGGCATGAACACAAAGCCGGAATCGTATTCCGACATGCCGATCTCGAACACAGCCGCGATCCTGTAGGGCTTGATGCGCGGCGTGACGCCCATCGGTGTCACCGCGCCTTTCGGCGAGATCAGCGTGATCATGTCCCCGGCGTGCACCGACAGCGAGTCGGCCAGCCGGCGGCCAATCGCGACCCCCTGCCCGTCGTCAAACCCCTCGAGCGAGCCTTGCTTGATGTTCTTGGCGATGGACGGAAGACTGTTGAGATCCTCGCCGCGAATGCCGCGAATGAAAATGCCGGATGCATTGTACGGCGAAGATCCGAGCCCCTGGCCGTCCACCACCGGCGCGGCGAGCTTGATGCCTGGCACCTGGCTGATCCGGTCGGCGACGTCCTTCCAGTCGGTCAAAGGCGATTCCAGCGGCTGTACCAGAAGGTGGCCGTTAAGGCCGAGGATCTTGTCCAGCAGTTCCTTGCGAAAGCCGTTCATCACGGCCATCACGATGATCAGCGTCGCGACGCCAAGCATGATGCCAAGGAACGAAAACCCGGCGATGACGGAGATGAAACCTTCCCTGCGGCGGGCCCGCAGATAGCGTCCGGACAGCAGCCACTCGAACGGCGCGAAAGGTCGGGTCTTAACTGTCTCGCTCATGGCTTGATCCATGTCCGATTTTCACACGATTCGGGCCAATTGTGGCCTCCCGTCCGGCCTGCGGTGGATAATCCTAGATCAGCCGGGCCAGCACGTCCGCCGCGCTCAGGTTCTCGCGCGTGCCGTCGGCTCGCTGCTTGAGTTCGAACTTGCCGTCTGCAAGTCCCTTCGGGCCTACGAGGATTTGCCAGGGAATGCCAATCAAATCCGCGGCCGCGAACTTGGCGCCCGCACGCTGGTCGGTATCGTCGTAAAGCACTTCGACGCCCTTGGCCATGAGGTCACGATAAAGTTGCTCGCACGCGCCGTCGGTATCTGCCGAGCCTTGCTTCAGGTTCAAAATCACCGCCTTGAACGGCGCGACGGCCTCCGGCCATTTGATGCCGGCATCGTCATGGCAGGCCTCGATGATCGCACCCAACAGCCGGGAAACGCCGACCCCATAGGAGCCGCCGTGAATGGTGACCTCGGCGCCATCGGGGCCAGCCACCATGGCCTTCATCGGCTCGGAATATTTGGTGCCGAAATAGAAGATCTGGCCAACCTCGATGCCTCGCGTGTGCACCCGCTTGTCCGCCGGCACTTCGCGCTCGAACCGTGCTGCGTCGTGCACGTCCTCGGTCGCCGCATAGACCGACGTCCATTGCTTGATGATCGGCGTGAGATCGCCGTCGTAGTCGACGCTTTCATCCGGCACCGGAAGGTCAAGCACGTCGCGGTCGCAGAAGACGCCGGACTCGCCGGTTTCCGCGAGCACGATGAACTCGTGGCTGAGATCGCCGCCGATCGGGCCGGTCTCGGCGCGCATCGGGATAGCCTTCAATCCCATCCGCGCGAAGGTGCGCAGGTAAGCGACGAACATGCGGTTATAGGCGCGCCGCGCGCCCGCCTCGTCGAGATCAAACGAGTAAGCATCCTTCATCAGGAATTCGCGTCCGCGCATGACGCCGAAGCGCGGCCGCTGCTCGTCGCGGAATTTCCACTGGATGTGATAGAGATTGAGCGGCAGGTTACGGTACGACTTGATGTAGGCGCGGAAGATCTCGGTGATCATTTCCTCGTTGGTCGGCCCGTAAAGCAGCTCGCGCTTGTGCCGATCGGCGATGCGCAGCATCTCGGGACCGTAGGCGTCGTAGCGGCCGCTCTCGCGCCAGAGATCGGCGAGCTGCAGTGTCGGCATCAAGAGCTCGAGCGCGCCGGTGCGATTCTGCTCCTCGCGAACGATCTGCTCGATCTTCGTCAACACCCGCAAGCCAAGCGGCAACCAGGCGTAGATGCCGGCCGCTTCCTGCCGGATCATGCCCGCGCGCAGCATCAGCCGATGCGACACGATTTCCGCCTCTTTCGGATTCTCCTTGAGGATGGGGAGAAAGAAACGCGACAGTCGCATGGGCCTTGCCTTTGGGGGAATCAGTCAGGTTTACAGGAATTTGCGGCAGTGAAACCGGATCGTGCGCCAAAACACAAGGCCGCAAGCCGCTGCGAGCCGTCAAAAGCCGCCAATCAAAGCGGATTTCCGGCCGTTTGCGGACCGAGTATCCCTTACATCTTCATGCCGGAATGATCGGGCATTTTCTTCATATCCATCTGCCCCCCATCCGTGGGGCCCATCGCGCCGATGCTTCCGACATCGAACACGACCGAGACCTTGCCGGCTTTTTCGAACTCCAGCGTGATCGGCAGCTTCTCGCCTTGCTTCAGCGGGCCCTTGAGGTCGGGCAGCATCAGATGGAAGCCGCCGGGGGTCAATTTCACCGTCTTGCCCGGCCCGATCACGAGACCGCCGTCGACGGGGCGCATCGTCATCACCCCGTTGTTCATGCTCATCTGGTGAACCTGAACCTTGTCGGAGACATCAGCCGAGCCTCCGAGCAAACGGTCCGGCGTCGTACCCTTGTTCTCGATGGTGAGATAGCCGCCGCCAACCTTGGCGCCGCCAGGCGTTGCGCGGCTCCAGGCCTGCGTGATGACGAGATCACCGGCCTTGACTTCGTCGGCACGAACCGGCGCCGCCAGGAGAACCGCTGCAAGAGCAAGACCAGAGAGCGCACTGACGATCTGTTTCATGAGATATTCCACGTCTGCCAATTTTCTTTCCGCTTGCGCTACCACAAGGAGCGCGGTGGCCGGGGTTGCCACGTCTACCCCGCCTACTATACTGACCGCGCCGGTTCAGCGGCGTATCGGTCACATCCGCTTGAATCGATCGTCGACCTGGTGAGACGGTTCAGAGATTCGAAGCGTAGCTCCATGAAACGCTGCGAACTCCGGATCGGAACACCAAGCCGGGAACCTACCGTCGTCCTGACCATCTATAGCAGTTATGCTTGTGAGCACGCCAACCGGATCAAATCAAGGACGCTTGAGGCTGCGCCTGTTCTGGCGAAGGCTGATCGGCGCGGTTGCGATCTACGCGTTGGTCATGCAGCCGCTGCTGCTGACGGTCGTCGGAACTCAGCTCGCCCAGGCGTCCGTCCTGGACGACGTTACGCTATCGCAGCTTTGCCTGCATGATGCCGACGGCACTCCGGTCGCACCTGCCGACCAGGAAAAACACGCCGCCCACCAGCACTGTCTGCAATGCTTTTCCAGCGCATTCGTTCTTGGCAGCCCGCAATCCGTCGTCGTCGCTTCCGCTGATCGCGAGTTCCGCAAGTTACGGCAGTCAGGGCGTGCGCTGCGCCTGCCATCGTCGTCGCAGTATTCAGTCGCTCGTCCGAGAGGTCCGCCGCTCAGCGCGTGATGCAATCCAGCCTTTTCGGCTGCTTCAACCTTGCGTTCACGTATTCTGACCGGAGAAAATCCTGATGTCTCGGCGTATGCCGCACACCCTTGCGCTTGCAGGCCTGATCGCGCTCACCTACACGTCGCATGCCCTTGCTCACTGCCTTGTTGGCGCCCGCTTCTTTCCTGCAACCCTTGCAACCGACGATCCCTGTGTCGCCGACGAGATGTCCTTGCCGACGGTGGCATGGTCGAAAACCGGCGACTTCCCGCCTGCGACCGAATGGGATTTCTCCGGTGAATTCTCCAAGCGCATCACCGAGAACTTCGGCATATCGATCGGTCAGGACTGGGCGTCCATTCGCCAGGCCAACGGCACGCTGACGCAAGGTTTCGATAATTTCGAGACCACCTTCCAGTATCAGATCGTGAAAAACCGCGAGCATGAGCTCGCCATTCTCTCGGGTGTGATCGTTGACTGGGGACGCACCGGTTCGACCGGCTCTGGGCTCGCCACCGACCACAGCCTCGTGACGCCGACGGTCTATGTCGGAAAGGGTTTTGGCGACCTCCCCTCGGAATTTGGCTGGTTCCGCGCTTTCGCCGTCACGGGTCAGGTCGGCTATCAGATTCCGACCAACTCGTTCGACTTCGCCCAGAACGCCTTCATTCCCCAGCAACTGGTCTACGGCGCCTCGCTCCAATACAGCATGCCCTATCTGAAATCGGAGATTGTCGACCTCGGGCTTTCCGACTTCATCAACCACCTGATTCCGATCGTCGAGTTGAACCTAACGACACCTGTCGCCAACAATTTCGGCAATCCCTACACGACCACCGGCACCGTCAATCCCGGCATCATCTACGTGGGCAGCACGTTCCAGATCGGGTTTGAGGCCATGATCCCGGTCAACCGCGCCAGCGGCAGCGGGGTCGGCGTTCTCGGCCAGCTGCATCTGTATCTCGACGACATGTTCCCATCGACCATTGGCCAGCCGCTGTTTGGCGGATCGGCGACCACCCCCCGCAAACTTTGAGGCAGCGCGATGCGCATCCTGACTTTCGCAACAACTACGTTTCTCGCGCTGGCGGCAACTACGACCGCCCATGCCCACGCCGTTCTCGACCATGCCGAGCCGCGGGTAGGAAGCACCGCTCCCGCGGCACCCAGGGAAGTCGTGCTGACCTTCTCGCAGAACATCGAACCGGCGTTCAGTTCGGTCGAGGTGAGCGATGCCAAGGGCGCGCGCGTCGACCAGGGCAAGCCGGTGATAAGCGCTACGACCATGCGGGTGGGCCTCAAGCCGCTGCCGCCGGGCACGTACCACGTTCGCTGGCGGGTTATGTCGGTGGACACTCACAGCACCGAGGGCAACTTCAGCTTTCAGGTCGGAAAGTAGCTTGACGCCGGCAATCGAGCCTCATGTGGGTACTGAGACCGCCTTCCCGTCGCGGATGGCGGCCTCTATCCGTTGCGGACCCGGCGCCTCATGGAGAGCATGTTGATCGATCCACTGATAGTTGCGCGGGACCTTCACCTGGCGTCGACGATCATCGTTGCCGGCGTGATCTTTTTTGACCTCTTCATTGCCGTTGCGCTCTGGCGAACCAAGCCGCCGTTGCTTGCAGCGCGCGCGGTCTTTCAATCGTCCAGCAGGAACGTTCTTTGGGTCTGCCTGGCGCTGTCGATCGCGTCGGCTTTGGCCTGGTTGTGGCTGCTGTCCATGCGGATCGGCCACCAGGACTTCCGTGACGTCATCAGCGATGGCACAGTCTGGCGCGTGCTGTCGCAAACGCAGTTTGGCTTCGCCTGGCAAATGCGGCTGCTGCTGGGCGCCGGGCTTGCCGTCTGCCTCCTTTTGAAAGGAACAAGCGGTGGTCGGCTCGCGGGCGGCCTGGTGTTCCTGGCGGGCCTGCTCGCCGCCGCCTATCTCGGTTCTCTCGCCTTTGCGGGCCATGGAGCGGAAGGATTGGGAATTGAGCAGCACATCCATCTGGCGGCCGATTTTCTGCATCTGATCGCCGCCGGCCTGTGGCTCGGCGCACTCGTGCCACTGGTGTTGCTGCTCGTCCATCTCGGGCGCTTCCAGGAGGATGGCTGGGCGTCGGCCGCCGCGCGTGCGGGCAGCCGCTTCTCGACGCTTGGCATTTTTGCGGTCGGCATCTTGCTCGTCAGCGGGCTCGTCAACGCCGCTTTCCTGCTCGGCGGGATGCATAGCCTGATCGACACCGCCTATGGCCGTCTGCTGCTTCTCAAGGTCGTGCTGTTCGCGGCCATGGTGTGCCTGGCCGGAATTAACCGGCAATACCTTGTCCCCCGTCTGTACGGTAGCCGGGGAACCGGCGGCGCCTCCGCTACCGCCCGAAGGTTCGTTCAGAGCGCGCTGGTCGAGATCGCGATGGGCCTTGCGATCGTCTGCATCGTCGGGGCGCTCGGCATCATGGCTCCGGCGAATGACATGGCCGCATACCTGCACTGACCGGCCATCGGCGGGTGGCCCGGATAAGCCACTCAATAAACTACTGAAATGTCTCCATTCGGGTTTTAAATGCCAAAATTCCATTCGTTTCGCGGCATGCGGCAATTTTGAACATTCGTTGCCGAAATGGATGACACAGGCGGAATTTTGGTCTAGGAATGCAGCCCTCAGACTGGCCGAAAGGCCAACGTCTGGTGGTCCAAGTCTCGGGAGGAGCCCTGGCGCGCAACAAGCAGCGTCGCCCCGTCAACCAAGATCAATAAGGAAACGGGGAAATAGGGACGACACAATTTTGGGAGCAGGACCTAGCAGGTCCTGCTCCCTTTTTATTTTCCACCAGTCTCATGTTTTGCCGCTGACCGGAAATTCAAAAGCGCTAGTGCTCCGATTCCGAAGTTCGTATCATATCGCGGCTCTACGTTTACGAACCTCGGAATCAAAGGAGCACTAGCAACTTATTGTTTTGAGTAGCGGCTTTGAATTTGAAGTTCCTATAACGAACTCACGGCGAAACTGATAGGAACTTCAAATTCGCCGCACTAGGGCCTGTCTTCAGTTAGGGGATTGAACGAAGCCGCTGGCGCGGCAATTGAGGAGGGATCGCAAGATCAGGCTCCTGTCTGAGAGGATTGCGGGTTTTGAGGCCCAACCCTTCAGACAGGAGATTTTCCAATGGCTGAGATCAGCCCTCTTCGCCGCC
>NZ_DAHUXJ010000104.1 GCF_027307225.1 Bradyrhizobium sp.
GTCCGCGCTGAATGCGCGAGGGGAAGTGCTGATCGCCTTTCTGGGTGATGTGCTGCGTGATCCCAGCGTTATCGTCACCGAGCGCAGCGCAAATCGCCTCGCCGGTCATATCCTGCGGGGTGAAGCGCCCGTTGATGAAGATCAGCGCACCCGCCGCGCCACGGTGATGTCGCTGGTGCGAGAGCTCGTTTCGGCTTTCGGCTCGAACGAAGATGCATTGCTGGGACTGTTCGGCGCCTTTGCCTACGATCTGGTGTTTCAGATCGAAGACCTGGTGCAGAAGCGTGCCCGCGAGAGCGACCAGCGCGACATCGTGTTGTTTGTGCCCGACCGGCTCCTTGCCTATGACCGCGCCACGGCGCGCGGCGTGGTCCTGAGCTATGACTTTGCCTGGAACGGCAAGTCGTCCCACGGGTTGTCGCGAGAGACCTCCGAGAGCGTCTATGCCCGGACACCGCGGCAGGCATTTGCCGATCATTCGCCGGGTGAGTATCAGGCCACGGTGGAGACGGCGCGCGCGGCGTTCGCCCGTGGAGACCTGTTCGAGGCGGTGCCGGGGCAACTGTTTGGCGAGCCTTGCGAGCGTTCGCCGGCCGAAGTGTTTCAGCGGCTGTGCCGGATCAACCCGTCGCCTTACGGCGCGCTGATGAATCTCGGCGACGGTGAGTTTCTGGTTTCTGCATCGCCGGAGATGTTCGTCCGGTCCGATGGAAGGCGGATCGAGACGTGTCCGATTTCCGGCACCATCGCCCGTGGCGTCGACGCCATCGGCGACGCCGAGCAGATCCGGCAGCTCCTGAATTCGCAGAAGGACGAATTCGAACTGAACATGTGCACCGACGTCGATCGCAACGACAAGGCGCGAATCTGCGTGCCGGGCACGATCAAGGTTCTGGCGCGGCGCCAGATCGAAACCTACTCAAAGCTGTTCCACACGGTCGATCACGTAGAGGGCATGCTGAGGCCGGGCTTCGATTCACTCGATGCTTTCCTGACCCACGCCTGGGCGGTCACCGTGACGGGGGCGCCGAAGCTGTGGGCGATGCAGTTCGTCGAGGACCATGAACGCTCGCCGCGGCGCTGGTATGCCGGCGCGATCGGCGTCGTCAATTTCGACGGCGGCATCAACACCGGTCTCACCATCCGGACCATCCGCATGAAGGACGGCCTCGCGGAGGTGCGGGTAGGCGCGACATGTCTCTTTGACTCGGATCCCGCTGCGGAGGATCGTGAGTGTCAGGTCAAGGCGGCGGCGTTGTTCCAGGCGCTGCGCGGCGATCCGCCGAAACGCCTCTCCACGTTTGCGCCTGATGCGACCGGCTCCGGCAAGCGGGTCCTCCTGATCGATCACGACGACAGCTTCGTGCACATGCTGGCGGATTACTTCCGCCAGGTCGGCTCCAGCGTGACGGTCGTCAGATATGTCCACGCCCAACAGATGCTGGCGAAGGCAGGCTACGACCTGCTCGTGCTGTCGCCCGGGCCCGGACGGCCGGAGGATTTCAATATCTCCGCGACAATTGATGCGGCGCTCGGGAAAAAACTCCCGATCTTCGGCGTTTGTCTCGGCGTGCAGGCGATCGGGGAATATTTCGGCGGCCGGCTCGGACAATTGCAGCAACCGGCGCACGGAAGGCCGTCACGGGTGCAGGTGCGGGGCGGGCGGCTAATGCAGAATCTGCCCAATGAAATCGTGATCGGGCGGTACCATTCACTCTATGTCGAGCGCGAGACCATGCCTGATGTGCTACAGGTAACCGCAAGCACCGAGGACGGGGTGGCGATGGCGATCGAGCACAAGACGTTGCCGGTTGGCGGCGTGCAGTTTCATCCGGAATCGCTGATGTCGCTCGGTGGCGAAGTGGGATTGCGGATCGTGGAAAATGCGTTTCGGTTGGGTGCTGCGGCGAATTGAAGATGGCGATTTTGAGAGGCAATCATGAGTTTTGAATACGATCTGAAGGCCACGGTTCGCGCCATTCCGGATTACCCGAAACCCGGAATCGTGTTTCGCGATATCACGACGCTCTTGGGCGACGCGCGGGCCTTCCGCCGCGCGGTGGATGAATTGGTGCAGCCCTGGGCGGGATCGAAGATCGACAAGATCGCAGGCATCGAGGCACGCGGCTTCATCCTTGGCGGCGCATTGGCGCATCAGGTCTCGGCTGGCTTCGTGCCGATCCGCAAGCGGGGCAAGCTGCCGCACGCCACCGTGCGGATCGCTTACTCGCTCGAATATGGCGTCGACGAGATGGAGATGCACGTCGACGCCATTCATCCCGGCGAGCGCGTGATCCTGGTCGACGACCTGATCGCGACCGGCGGCACGGCCGAGGGCGCGGTCAAGCTCTTGCGCCAGATTGGCGCCAACGTGGTGGCGGCCTGTTTCATCATCGATCTGCCGGACCTTGGCGGCGCTGCGAAACTGCGCGCGATGGACGTGCCGGTGCGGACGCTGATGACGTTCGACGGGCATTGAGGCGTGCGAAATCTATCCACACGTCGTCCCTGCGCACGCAGGGACGACGTCTAGGAGCCCTGCAGGATCATGCTGAGCTCGAGCTCGCGGAAGCTGAAATAGTTGCGGCGAATCCACTGATGCAGTTCGGTGGACGTATCCTTCTCGTGCCGCAAATAATCGGTGAATGAGAACGACAGCCGGTCGACATAGGTCCTGAGGAAGTTCGGCAGCGCGCCGACGTTAAGGGTCTTGCCTTGCGCGAAAGCCGGGGGCAATTCGCCGCGCACCACATGTTCGTTGTCGATGGTGACGAGCGCGCTGGGCGGAATCTGGCGCTGCAAGACCGGAAAGCTTCGCGCCGAGACGCGGTCGGTATCGCCGACAAACAGGACGATGGGGACGACGCTGCGGCGCGCTGCTTCCTTTGCGAAACCGATTTCCTCCGTCATCTCGAAGAATTCGTCGAAGGCGTGAAAACCGAGATCGATCACCTTGGCAATGCCGTCATGGATGATCAGGCGATCCATCAACGCCATCTTGCCGAAGGTGTCGTCGATTTCCGCCGTCTCGGTGATCTTTGGCAGAAAATCCAGAAGCGACGGCTCTTTCAGGTTGACGTCAAAAGCCGCCACCCGGCCGTTCTTC
Source organism: Bradyrhizobium sp. (assembly GCF_027307225.1). Lineage (GTDB taxonomy): Bacteria > Pseudomonadota > Alphaproteobacteria > Rhizobiales > Xanthobacteraceae > Bradyrhizobium. Next base: position 3,107 of record NZ_DAHUXJ010000104.1, read on the forward strand.
AACAGCAGAAACTCGCTCAACAGGCGCGCGATCAGCGTCTTGCCGACCAGAGGGCGGGGCGAGCAGATGATGTAGACAGGTGTGTGGGACATCACGCGCTATATCAGGCGAAATCCGCGCCCATTCCACCCCAATCGGGGCGGGCGTGCAATTATTTTTCGCCGCCGCGCGCCGCAGCTTTGCTGGAGCCAACGATATCGGTGAGCTTGATGCGGTCGAACTCGCTCCAGACGTTGGCGAGCCAGTGCCGGACATATCCGCGCAGCACGAAGGAATAATTCGCCGCCTCGTCGCTGATGCCCTTGTTGGCCACGAATTTCAGGAACGGAACGGAGGCGACTTCGACCTGCTCGTAGGCCATTTCGTTCAGCTTGGGAATGGTGAGTTCGGTCGCGTCCTTGATGCGGTGAAAGTACGAATTGTAGGTGGCCTGGTCCCACTGGAAGAACTGGGTGTCATTGATGAAGTTCTTCACCAGGAAATACCGCGCGCCGCCCATGAAATTCGAGGTTTCCGCGATTTCGTCGAGGGAGGCGATCGAGGGGCCCAGTATATGGAACACCGCAAAGGTGATTTGCCCTGACTTGGCGGCGTCGAGAAAGCCGATGTCGCGCAAGGAGGCGAGCGCGGGCGACAGCAATCCGGCGCGGACGTCGATCACGGTGACTGACGGGCTCACCGAATTCAGCGTATCGAAGATCTTCATCTGGTCCGCGGTCGTCGTCATGTCGACGATCTCGGTGATATCGGGATGGAAGCGCTTCAGCGTGCCGCGCGGCGACTCGGTGTCGAAAGCGCGGGTCAGAACATTATTGGCGCTGAAATAATCCAAAAGCGTGCGTGAGACGGTCGTCTTGCCGACCCCGCCCTTGTCAGCGCCTACCACGATCACTGCCGGCTTCGCCATGAACCTACCTGTGCCATCCCTGCTGCGAACATGCTTTCCGTCCGAACCGGACACCGGTTCCGGAAACGCCGGGACGGACCCGGTCATGTCCCAAGAAAATCCCCAACGACCGGGCGCCCCGAATGAATCGAAGCCCCCTGCCTGCCTGCCTGGGTGGGAAGATGGCAGAAACAAGGGAGAATTCAATTCATTAGAAGCCGATTGGCCCCAATCATGCGGGCGTCGTTAATGGCAGAAGGCGGCCTGAAGGTGGCCGCGCGCGACTTTTTCTTGAGGAAGCCGGGCCTAGTGCGGTGAATTTGAAGTTCCTATCAGTTTCGCGGTAACCTCGTCATAGGAACTTCAAATTCTAAACCGCACTAGAATCATATAATTGGCTAGTGCCCCTTTGATTCCGAAGTTCGTAAACGTGGAACCGCAATATGATACGAACTTCGGAATCGGAGCACTAGTGGCGTCCCCAGGGTCCGGCAGGCGGGCCACCGGAAGGCTCGTTCGGAGAGCCGGTCACATCGCTCCACGGACCGGAAGGCTGGCCGGGTGATGCGCCGGCGGGATCCGTGGCATCGGTCCAGGGGCCTTTCGGCACGCTTGAATCATCCGAGGCGGCCGGCGGGCCGGAAGGCAGCGCCAGCGGTCCGGGGTCGCGCCCTCCGGCGAACTTGACCAGCGCCTGGACGCGGGCCGCCACCGAAGGGTGGGTGGCAAACAGGTCGGAAAAGCCCTCGCGCGGGTTGTCGAGACACAGTTCCATGATGGCTGAAGTCGCGCCCGGCAGTTCGCCGCGGTTCTCGATCTTGCGTAGCGCCGAGATCATGGCGTCGGGATTCTTGGTCAGTTCGACCGAGCCGGCGTCGGCGAGATATTCGCGCGAGCGCGATAGCGCCAGCCGCACCATCTGCGACAACAGCCAGGCCAGCGCGATCAGAGCGACCGCGATGATGATGACGAAGATGGCGCCACCGCCGGAACTCTTCCGATTGTCGGACGAAGAGGATTGGTCCGATGACGACCACGACCTGCGGCCATAACCGCCGTACCCGCCATAGTAGCCAAAATTGGTGAAGCTGCGGAAAAACAGCTCGGCGAAGAACCCGACCGCGCCGGCGATGATCACCGCGATCACCATCATCTGCACGTCGCCGTTGCGGATGTGAGTGAGCTCGTGGCCGAGCACGGCTTCGACCTCCTGATCATCAAGCGCATTCAGAAGGCCCGTGGTGACGGTGACGGCATATTGGCGCCGGTTGAGCCCGGTCGCGTAGGCATTCAGCGCATCGCTTTCGACAATCTTCAGCTTCGGCATTGGAATGCCGCGCGAGATGCAGAGGTTTTCCAAGAGATTATAAAGCCGCGGCTGTTGCTGCCGCGTCACATCCTCGCCGCCGGTCACGGCATCGACGATCGACTGGTGAAAGAAATAGGCGATCGCGATCCAGAGCAACGTGCCGCCGGTGGCGAAGGGAAAGGCCTTGATCAGATCGCGCGCGGCGGCCGCGAGGTAGTAATCAGCCGGCGCGCCGCTGCCATAGGTCATGACTGCGGCGATCAGCGCGCCGGCGTAGACCATGACATAGACCAGCACGAACAAGCCACCGAGCAAGAGCATCGAGCGGGTCTTGTTCGCCGCGATATGCGTGTAGAGACCGTAAGCGGCCATTTTAGGCTCCGTCATTCCGGGGCGCGAGTGAAACGAGCGAACCCGGAATCCATTCCTCCAGATATTCTGCGGCACAATGGATTCCGGGCTCGATGCTTCGCATCGCCCCGGAATGACGGTCTCCCCGGTGCAAGGCAGCGAGCCCTTTTAGAATTTCACCTGCGGGGCGGCTTCGACCTCGGTCCGGCTGGCGCCGAGATCGAAGAAATCCTTGCGGGTGAAACCGAACATGCCGGCGAACAGCGCGGCCGGCATCTGCTGGATGCCGGTGTTGTATTCCTGGACCGCATTGTTGAAGAAGCGGCGGCTCGCCGCGATCTTGTTCTCGAGATCGGAGAGCTCGCTCGCGAGTTGCTGGAAGTTGGCATTGGCCTTCAAATCCGGATAGGCCTCCGAAAGCGCAATCAGCCGGCCCAACGCACCGCTCAACTGGTTTTCCGCAGCCGATACCTGCGCCGGTCCTTGCGCCGACATCGCCGAGTTGCGTGCCTTGATAACGTCGTCGAGCGTGCCGCGTTCATGCGCGGCATAGCCTTTCACGGTTTCGACCAGGTTCGGGATCAGGTCGTGGCGCTGCTTGAGCTGCACATCGATATCGGCAAAGGCCTGGTTGACGCGCTGGCCGAGCGCGACCAGCCGGTTGTAGGCGGAGAAGGCAAACAGGACGAGAACGACAATGACGCCGAGGACGATCCAGCCGGACATGGAAATAAGCTCCTGATGCAAAAGCGGATGCTCGGCAATTTGCCTCGCACCCGCTCGGGAGGTGGGTATCGGTTTGGTCGGCCGCAAGGCCGGGATCGTTCAATGCCGGAGGTTGAAGAGGACGCAGTTAACTCTTGTCCACGACCGCCTCGCCCCAGCGCCAGCGGCGGGCTTTGGCATAAGCCGGTTTGTCGCGGCGCGGCACTTTCGCGTTTTCGAGACCGTCCGCCGTGCAGAGCCTGGCCGATACTTCGACCTTGCCGACATCAGGCGGCGCCAGCACACGGGAAAAATGCCGAGGCGCAGGTTCGCGCGACAACACGACGTAACTGAACTTCTCGTCCTCGAAGGGCAGCTCGGCGCCCTTGACCTGAATATGGGCGCGCAGCCGCGGCAATCGTTGCGCGAAGTGGCACCAGTCCGGCTTCGAGAGCGGGCATTCAAGGTCGTGCGGGCACGGCGCGACGACATGAGCGCCGCTTTCGATCAGTTGCGCGCGAAGCGCGATGATCCGCTGGTATCCGGCGGGCGTACCGGGCTCGACGACCAAGAGCGTATCGCGCGTCCTGGCCCACAGCCGCTCAGTGAGCTGATGCCTTTCGGCATAGCCGGTTTCTCCGATCAGGTAGCTCGCGATCACCAGGTCGGCGGCCTCCACCTCGTCCAGCGCAGCCGGATCGCGACGGTAGGTCATCGCAGAGAGCCGCGGATGGTCGCGGGAGAGGTCTCGGGCCAGTGTCAGCAGGGCTGCGTTGATATCGAGCAGCATGAACTGCCGCAGCGAAGCGAAGGCCTCGGCGGCGGCCCAACTCCCCGTGCCCGGACCAGCGCCAACGTCGAGCAGGCTTTGCGGGGTGAGATCCGGTCTCGCTTCGAGCAGTGCGTTCAGGCACGCCGTCACCGCCGCATAGGTCGCAGGCATCCGCACCAGCGCATAGGCGAGGGCGTCGACCTCGGATTTGATCGTGATGGAATTGCCGCCGTCGCGGTAGGTCTTTGAGATGAGAGCGGCGCGCGCGGCGATGTCCTGGCGCGACAGGCCATCGAGTTTCCCGTCCAGCGCAGCTCTTAGGTCGGAGGGTAGGGAGGGAGAGGTCATGGCCACCGTCTTCTCCCTCCCCTTGTGGGTGGGGGGAAGGTTTTGGGCAATTATGCACTTGACGCTGAGGTTGCAAAATCTGGCCATATTGAGGAATTGGCCGTGACTTGCGATCTCACGAACCCGATCTTTACTGACGAAGAAGCCGCCGGCAAACACTTCGAATCCCTGCGCTGGCCGGATGGCCCGATCTGCCCGCATTGCGGCACTGTAAACGAAGCCACCGAATTCAAGGGCGAAAGCACGCGCCCCGGCCTCTACAAATGCCGCCCTTGTCAGAAGCCTTTCACGCGCCACCATGGGCACGCTACGACCAACATCGGCGGCAAAGAGAAGAACAAGCATCTAGGCAAAGCGTGACGGCAAGAAGGTCGGCGGCGTTGGCAACAGCGAAGCGCATTTGAAGCGGTATCCGGCAGAGTTCGATTTTCGCTAAAACGATCGCGCCGCTCTTGGTGTTGAAGATGCAGAGCGGCCAGCAAAGCTATAGTTAGCATCGCTGGAAAGCGGCTCTTGTATCAAGACACTAACGGAGGCGATCACGCCTAACCAGACAGCCAAACGCTTTCTGAAATGGAGGAAGCGGAAAATTCTAGGTAGATAGACGCCAATCGACCTTCCTCTTTTTGGCCGCTTTCTTCTTCGCTTTCTTCTTCGCCTTCTTCCCAACCTTCATTTCCGAGTGAGGCTGGGTGGCATGGCGATCATGCGCTTGATCGTCGCATCACGGCGTTCTGCCGCTTCTTTGTCGCTGTATTGATCGTCTAAGGTTTGCTTACCTATCATATTGAACCCACCACAACCTCGTAAGTAGGTGCGCCTAACGAAGAAAATAGATGGACAATAACGGTCATAAACGAACCTCTTTCGCGAGTCGCGATCCAGTGTAAGCGGCCGCTGGGTAAACTTTCTCCAGTTAGCGTCGCACCAAAAAAATTGAAAACATCATCGCGCTCGCAACGTAGAAGCTGTCTTATCTCATCACCATGAAAAGCCTCTAGACCTCGCTCAGCTACAGCAAAACAATAGGCGATCTTGGCGACGGTAGTAGCCATTGCTCCAGGCTTCGTAACTTCTCGTATGCTGGTCTTTCCCGGCGGCGGGTTGCTGCGATAATTAATTAGATCGCTGACATTGCGAAACCAAAAACGTATTTCCCCATTAAACATGTTTGTGTGATCTATTCCGATCAACTTCCCTGCTGCATTTTTGAAATCTGGAAATTGTACGATTGGAGGATATTGGGAAAGTTCAAGTTCGAGAGGGTCTAGATGACCGACACTTGCGAGATGAGCCGTATATTCTGAATAGGCAATCGGCAACTTCTTTGCCGTTTTCTTGCGTCGCTTCAACTCCAACATCAACCTAGGCAGCAAAAAGCTGGTCTGCATCGCATCGTTTTCGTACCCCTCACTGGTAAGGCGCCGACACGGCTCACAAGTCGCTTCTTTGATAACCCAAATCCCATTCAGACCGAGCGGAACAATATGTTCTTTCTTAAGTTCGATTGGCTGAAATTTTTTCAGACAATAGATACATTTCCCTAGTGATGGATAGGGCTTTCGAGGACTCATCGAAAGGGATGGCGGCATCGACTATTCTCAGTTTGGCATCAAGACGAGCCTCTACTATTTTTTATTTCTAAAACGACTGCGTGCGCGGTCAGCCTCCAAAATGACCGGTCCCCTTCATCCAGATCGGACCAAGGTTCTCACTCAGGAAGAAGCCGTTCCTATTCCTCAAAAGCCACACGGCCGAGGCGATCAAGAACCTCGTCCCATAGAGTTTCGGGCGCGCCAACCTCTCCCATACCTCCAGGGGAGGCATTGCCGATCAAAATCACGGTATGTCAAGTGCATAACTCCCCCCGCAAGGGGAGAGGGTAATAGCTTACGCCACGTTCTGATCGAGGATTGCTACCGCTTCATCGAGCGCGACCGAGACGAGCTGCGACACGCCGCGTTCCGCCATGGTGACGCCGAACAGGCGATTCATCCGCGCCATCGTGATCGGATTGTGGGTGATGATGATAAAACGGGTTTCGGTGGTCGAGGTCATCTCGTGCAGCAGGTTGCAGAAGCGTTCGACATTGTGGTCGTCGAGCGGCGCGTCGACTTCGTCCAGCACGCAGATTGGCGACGGATTGGTGAGGAACACCGCGAAAATCAGCGCCAGCGCGGTCAGCGCCTGCTCGCCGCCCGAGAGCAGCGACAGCGTCTGCGGCTTCTTGCCCGGCGGCTTGGCGATGATCTCGAGGCCCGCTTCCAGCGGGTCCTCGCTCTCGATCAGGTGCAACGCCGCCTCGCCGCCGCCGAACAGTTCGACGAACAAGCGCTTGAAGTGGTTGTTGACGGTCTCGAACGAGGCGAGCAGCCGTTCACGCGCTTCGCGGTTGAGGCTCTGGATGCCCTGGCGCAGCCGCTTGATCGCCTCGACCAGATCGTCGCGCTCGGTGGTTAGCGCCGTGTGCTGCGTTTCGACTTCGCGCAACTCTTCCTCGGCGCGCAGGTTGACCGCGCCCAGCCGTTCGCGGTCGCGCCGCAGTTTTTCGAGATTTTCCTCGATCTCCGCGAGCGGGGGCAATTCCGCGCCCGCCTCGATCTCGGCGAGGCCGGCGACCGCCTGCGGCTCGACCTCGAGCATGTCGTGGATTTCACGTTCGATATCGGCGAGACGGCGCTTGGCGCTGTCCATCCGCTCTTCTGCGCGACCGCAAGCCTCGCGGGCGCTTGAAAGCGCCTCCAGCGAGGCCTTGGCGTCGCGGTCGGTCTCGGCCATCGCGGTTTCGGCAGCCGCCAGCGCATCGGCGGCGTCGCGGCGCGCGCTCTCGGCGGCCTCGATCTCGTTGATCAACGCCCGGCGTTTTTCTGCGAAGACCGCCGGAGCGTTCTCAAGCTCGGCGCGCTCGGTCTTGACCTCGTTGACGCGCGACTCGATCGTCTCAACCTGCGACGATGCGCTGGTTTTGCGGCTTTGCCATTCGTTGCGTTCGGCGGCGATCGCCTGAAGCCGCCGGTCGGCGAGTTCAGCTTCACGCGCCAGCGCCTGCGCCTCGGCGCGCACCTGCGCGGCGACGCGGCGGCAACCGTCGATGCCGGCTTTGACCTCGGTCAACCGCGCTTCGGCGGGTTCGCTCGACGGCAGCTCGGCAAGCGCCTCGGTCGCGCTCTCATGCGCGGCGTGGACCTCGCTGCGGTCGGCGTCGATGCGGCTGCGGGCCTCAGTCAGCGCGGACTTGCGCGCCGTATGACGGTTGATCTCGCGCTCGGCCGTCGCATGGCGTTCTCGCGCGGCGTCCGCTTCGCGCTGCGCGGCACGCCAGCCATCGCGCGCGGAGGTTTCCGCGGTGCCAGCTGCCCTCAACTCGGATTCGGCGGTTTCGAGCGCCTGCCGTTTGGTGGTGGCGTCGATGCGCGCCTGTTCCAGTTCGTTTTCGATGTCGACGAGACGCGCGCGCTCGGCGAGCCGCCGCGCCGCGCCGGTCGGCGCATGCGCGGCCGCGACAAAGCCGTCCCAGCGCCAGACGTCGCCCTCCAGCGACACCAGCCGCTGGCCGGTCTTGAGTTGCGAGATCAGCTCAGTGCCGCGTTCGCGCGCGACGACGCCGATCTGGGCGAGACGCCGCTTGAGCTCGGCCGGCGCCTGAACGCGGCTGGCGAGCGCTTCCACGCCCTCGGGCAGCGCCGGATCGCCTTCGCTCGTCCCGGCCTGGGTCCAGCGCATCGGCGCGGACGGATCGACCGGCGCATCGAGGTCGTCGCCAAGCACGGCGCCGATCGCCTTTTCATAACCCTTGGCCACCGTGATGCCGTCGATGATCGGCGGCCACAGGTTCTTGGTCTCGCTGTTGACGAGCTTCGAGATGGTGCGTGCTTCGGTCTCGAGGCGCTGCACGCGCTTGTCGGCTTCGTTGAGCGGCGCGCGCGATGCCTCAAGCCTGGCCCGGGCCGCGGCGTGCGCGGCTTCGGCCGTCTGCGAGGCGATTTCGGCGCCGGCGCGGTTCTCCTGGCTCTCTTCCACGGCTGCGGCAAGCATGGCGATATCGCCAAGTCCGCTTGTTTCCTCGGCGAGCTTCTGCTCGTCGCGCTCGACATTGGCGAGGTCGTGGTCGAGCTTCGCCAGCCGGTCGCGATGGGTGCGGACATTGCCTTCAAGCTGGTTGCGCCTGGCGGTGAGATCGGCAAGCGTCGTGGTGAGCTCGGTGAACAGACGCTCGGCCGCCGCGAGCGTGGTTTCCGCTTCCGCCACGCGCTCGTCGACGCCGCTGCGCTGCTCGACGCGCAACTTGATTTCTTCCCTCAGCTCCGCGTCTTCGGTATCGAGCCGCAGCAAGGCGGCATCGGCATCCGCGGTCTGCTGCTGCTCGCGGGCGATATCGGCTGCAAACTGCGTCAGCCGCCGTTCGAGTTCGGCGACGCGTTCTTGCGCGCGCGTTTCCTCGCGGTCGAGCGTCTCGCGGGCATTGGTGAGGCGTTGCAGACCGGCGGCGGCCCTTGCCTCGGCCTCGCGCAGCGCCGGCAGTTCGGATGCACGGATGGCCTGGATGCGGGCGGCTTCGGCTTGTTCGCGGGTTCGCTCGGCCATCGCGCGAACGGAGAGGTCGTGCACCTCCGCGGTCTCCGTGACGCCGGTCTGGGCTTCGATCCAGCGCAGATGAAACAGCAGGGCTTCGGCCTTGCGCACCTTGGCGGCGACTTCACGGTAGCGGATGGCCTGACGGGCCTGCTTCTTCAACCCGTCGATCTGTCCCGACAGCTGCCCGATCACGTCCTCGACGCGGGTGAGATTGGTCTCGGCCGCCTTCAGCCGCAGTTCGGCCTCGTGGCGGCGAGCGTGCAGGCCTGCGACGCCGGCGGCATCTTCCAGCACGCGGCGGCGCTGCTCGGGCTTGGCCTGAATGATCTCGCCGATCTTGCCCTGGTGGACGAGCGCCGGCGAACGCGCACCGGTCGCCGCGTCCGCAAACAGGAGCTGCACGTCGCGGGCGCGCACGTCGCGGCCGTTGATGCGATAGACGGAGCCCGCCTCGCGCTCGATGCGGCGGGAAATTTCCAGGGACTGGCTGTCGTTGACGGCCGCGGGTGCCGTGCGCTCCGAATTGTCGATCGTCATCACGACTTCGGCGTGGTTGCGCGCCGGCCGGCTGCCCGATCCGGCAAAGATCACCGCGTCCATGTCGGCGGCGCGCAGCGACTTGTGCGAGGTCTCGCCCATCGCCCAGCGCAACGCTTCCACCAGATTGGATTTGCCGCAGCCGTTCGGGCCAACCACGCCGGTCAGGCCAGGCTCGATCAGGAAGTCGGTGGGTTCAACGAACGACTTGAAACCGTGGAGACGAAGGCGGGTCAGCTTCATAGGCACAGATTCTCTGTTGGCAGGGGCGCGAATCTCCCTGCCGGGACAATACCATAGAAGGCAATGTCGGTGTGTGATGTGAGTCGCTTGGCGCGGCCCTCGTGTGGCGGTTCAGAAGTCCGTATCAGTTTTGCCGCAGGTTCCTCATGCGGACTTCTGAACCAAAAGCCACACGAGAATCATAGGCTTGCTAGTGTCCTTTCGATTCCGAAGTTCGAAACGTGGCTCCGTAAAATGCTACGAACTTCGGAATCGGGACACTAGCGGTGCCGACAATGGCGAGCCGCCGTCCGCAGGGCAACCGGCGGGGCCGGTTTTTCCCAAGAGAATTGAGGCCGATTTGTCCCGGAATTCATTGCGAAATGGGAGCGGTTCCAGCTCCCATTTAAGCGCTTAGCTCTTGAGCAGCGCCTTGATCCGCTTATCGAATTCCTCAAACGAGGTTTCGCCTTTGATCTTCTCGCCATTGATGAAGAAGGTCGGCGTGGAATCCACTTTAAGGACTTCCGAGGCGTATTTCTGATCGGCGACGATCTTGTCGAGCAGCGACTGGTCCTTGAGGCAGGTTTCGACCTGGCTCTGGCTCAGCCCGGCCTGCTTGCCGATCCGGGTCAGCGTCTCGGTCGTGTTCTTCATCACCCAGTCGGCCTGCGACTTGAACAGGATGTCGGTGACCGCGAAATATTTGGCAGGATCGTCCTTCGCAATGCAGCGCGACAGCATCGAACCTGCTGCCGCCTTGATGTCGAGGGGAAATTCGCGGAACACGTAGCGGATCTTGTTGGTGTCGATGTAGGCGGCCTTGATCTTCGGGAACACGTTGTCGTTGAACGCCGCGCAGTGCGGGCAAGTCATCGAGGCGTATTCGACGATGGTCACGGGCGCGTCCTTCGGTCCGAGCGCCATGTCCGGGAGGGATTGCGGTTTGTTGACGTCGGCAACGCCGTTGGCGAAGGCCTCGCTGATCAGGTGGAAGGGCGACAATCCTGCGAGAGCGGCAAGTCCGGTCAGCGACAGGGCGGCGGTAAAGGCACGACGCGTGATGATCAAGATCGGCTCCCGAAGCGGCTTTGACGACGGAGAAACAAGGCTTCGCTAGCTTGAAACCGGCAGTGTGGCAATGGCGGGCTGCCCTGGCCGGAGTCAGCAAAAAGCTCAATTTCGCTTGATCGAGGCGCCCAGCCGCGCCAGCGCCGCGCGCAACTCCTCATCCTCGACCGAGGTGAGGGTTTGCGCAATCTGCTCGACCTGTCGTGTGTCCGGTGCCGGTAAAGGCCGCGGGCGTGGCCGTCGCGACAATGGCCCCTGGCGCAGCGCCAACCGGCCGACCGCGCTCCAGCCGAAGAAGCGGTTGACCCGCTCAAGGATCACGTCGGATGCGTGCTGGATTTCGAGCGCCATCGGGCCCTCCACGCGCAGCACCAGCGTGGCCGCTTCCTGCGGCTGGCCTTCGACGGGCCGCGGCCATTGAATCTTCAGCGGTTCGGAATGGGCCGACAGGTCAGGGCCGATGATCTCTTTCCAGCGCGTGACCAGTTCGCGGGCGGCAAAGCCCTGCTTGGCATAGGCATCGGAAAAGACGTCACTGAGCAGGACGGATAGCGGCTTTGCGCTGGACGGGCCGGATTTTGCCATGGGCTCCTATATCATTTCGCTTGGCATTGACGAAGAAAGACGTGGATGCCGGCGACAAGCGCGGGCCTGACGTGGAGAGAGTTGGGCTAAAAGACCTGCATGAGTCCTGTTGGAGCCGCAAAGGTAAGGCAACAAGCGGCTATCGCGCGTCCGGCGCTGCTGCTGGCCTGGTACGACCGTCACCGGCGCGTGCTGCCGTGGCGTCCGCCGGCGGGCCAAAGGCCCGACCCTTATGCGGTCTGGCTGTCGGAGATCATGCTGCAGCAGACCGGCGTCAAGACCGTCGGTCCCTATTTCCAGAAGTTCCTGGCGCGCTGGCCCGGTGTCGCGGCGCTCGGGCGTGCCTCGCTCGACGACGTCCTGCGCATGTGGGCAGGCCTTGGCTATTACTCGCGGGCGCGCAACCTGCACGCCTGCGCGGTTGCGGTTTTGCGCGACCATGGCGGCGTGTTCCCCGATACCGAGGAAGGTTTGCGCGGCCTGCCGGGGATCGGTCCCTACACGGCGGCGGCGATTGCCGCGATCGCCTTCGACCGCCGGACCATGCCCGTCGACGGCAATATCGAGCGCGTGGTGTCGCGGCTGTTTGCGGTTGAAGAGCCGCTGCCGCAGGCAAAGCCCGTCATTCAAAAGCTGGCCGCGACGATGCTGGGCGAAGCCCGTACCGGCGACGAGAAGACTCGCGCCGGCGACGGGAATTCCCGCGCCGGCGACAGCGCGCAGGCGTTGATGGATCTCGGCGCCTCGATCTGCACGCCGAAGAAACCGGCGTGCAGCCTGTGTCCGCTCAACGAGGGGTGCCTCGCGCGGCTGCGCGGCGATCAGGAGACGTTTCCGCGCAAGGCGCCCAAGAAAACCGGCAAGCTCCGGCGAGGCGCAGCCTTTGTCGTCACGCGCGGTGATGAGTTGCTGGTGCGTAGGCGTCCGGAAAAGGGATTGCTCGGCGGCATGACCGAAGTGCCGGGGTCGGATTGGCGCGCGGCGCAGGACGACGATGTGGCGCTGACGCAGGCGCCGCGGCTTGGCGGCGTGACGCGCTGGCATCGCAAAGTGGGCGTGGTCACCCACGTCTTCACGCACTTTCCCCTGGAGCTTGTTGTGTACACGGCGCAGGCACCAGCGCGCGCCCGGGCGCCAAAGGGCATGCGCTGGGTGCCGATTGCGACGCTTGATGGCGAGGCGCTGCCGAATGTGATGCGCAAGGTAATCGCGCACGGACTTGGGTAAGAGATATTGCTGACACCATGCTGGCAGCAGCTCTTGGTTAGCTTGCCCGCAATGGAGGCTCACGATGCTCAAGACTGTACTCGACGATTTTCCCATGCCGCCGTCGGCCAAATTGCTTGGCTGGCGACTGCTCGATGCCCGGCCATGGGACGGTTGGCTGAAGGTCGGTTTCGATGGAAGGGCCGAGTTCTGCAATCCGGCTGGATTCATCCAGGGCGGCATTCTCTCGGCCATGCTGGACGACACGATGGGACCGGCAGCGTTCGTGACGAGCGACGGCCGATTCTACACGACCACCATCAGCCTGACCGTCAACTTCATCGCGCCCGCCAGGCCCGGACCCCTGATCGCAGAGGCCCAGGTTATCCAGATTGGCAAAAGCGTTGCCTTCATGGAAGGCAAGCTGATGGCCGATGATGGTGCCGTGCTCGCAACCGCCAGCACCACCGCGCGTCTTGTGGAGGCGGGGAGAGCAATCAGATCGCCGATGCCTGAGGCACAATCGGCGGCTTGGCGTTGAGGCCTTCGACCTGAAAGCCTGCAACGCGCTTGTAGTTGGCCGCGATCTCTTCGAGTTCCTGCCGTGACAACACGTCGGTGACTTCATTGAAGCCATCAGGCGCGCGCTCCTCGACCAGTTGCATCACCTGTTCGGGGCCGTTGCGGCGGTTGAGCAGGACGAGTTCGCTCGTCGCGGGCCGGCGCTCGGCTTCGTACGCCTTGAGCGCGGCGTGGGTCGGGCCGTGCGCCTGAATTTCCCGGGTCAGCACCCTTGCATCGAGAATGGCCTGCGACGCGCCGTTTGAGCCGACCGGATACATCGGGTGCGCGGCGTCGCCCATCAGGGTGACCCGGCCGAAGGTCCATTGCGGAATCGGATCGCGGTCGACCAGCGGATATTCGAACGCATGCGAACAGTCGCGGATCAGGCCGGGGACGTCGAGCCAGTCGAAGCTCCAGTCCGCAAACCATGGCAGGAATTCTTCCAGCCTTGCGGTCCGGTTATAGTCCTCACGCCGCCATTGATAGGTCGGCGGCATGTGCCGCTCGGCGACCCAGTTGATTTGATACTTGCCTGACGCGTCGGCCTCCTTCGAGATCGGATAGCAGACGAATTTCAGGATTTCGTGACCGGCCATGATCATGGTGCGGCCGGACAGAAACGCATCGCTCGCGGTGATGCCGCGCCAGAGAATGCGGCCGTTCCAGATCGGCGGCCCTTCCTGCGGATAAAGCTTCTCGCGGATGCGCGAGTGGATGCCGTCGGCCGCGATCAGCAGCGCGCCATCATGGCTGCCCGCCGGTCTGCCGGTCGCCTTGTCGATGAAATGCGCGCGCACGCCGTCGGAGGTTTCGGTCCAGTCGCTCAAATGGTGGCTGGTGAGAATGTTCTCTCGTCCCAGCCGTTCGGTCGCCGCATCCAGCAAGATCTGCTGCAGC
>NZ_DAHUXJ010000110.1 GCF_027307225.1 Bradyrhizobium sp.
ACCGGCGTGAAGATCTACAACTGGCTGTTCACGATGTATGGCGGGCGTGTCCGCTTCACGACGCCGATGCTGTGGTCGCTCGGGTTCATGGTGACATTCATCATCGGCGGTTTGACCGGTGTATTGGTCGCCGTGCCGCCGGCCGACTTCCTGTTGCACAACAGCCTGTTTCTGGTCGCGCATTTCCACAACGTGATCATCGGCGGCGTGCTGTTCGGCGCCTTCGCCGGCTATACCTACTGGTTCCCGAAAGCGTTCGGCTTCCGCCTGCACGAGGGATGGGGCAAGGCCGGCTTCTGGTTCACTCTCGTTGGTTTCTACGTCACCTTCATTCCGCTCTATGCGGCGGGCTTTCTCGGCATGACCCGGCGCATGCAGCACTACGACGTCCCGGAATGGCGGCCCTGGATGATCGTTGCAGGAATTGGCATGATTCTGCTCTCGATCGGCGTGATCTGTCAGGTCGTGCAGCTCATCGTCAGCATTCGCGATCGCGAAGCGTCGAGCCTGCGCGACGTCACCGGCGATCCCTGGGATGGACGCTCGCTGGAATGGTCGACGGCCTCGCCGCCGCCAGTATTCAACTTCGCGGTGCTGCCCGACGTCGAAGGCGAGGACGCCTACTGGGCCATCAAGTCGCGTGCCCGGCAGCAGGGCCTGTTGAGGAGCGAGCCCGAATACCGAGACATCGAGATGCCGCGCAACTCGCCGACCGGCTTTGTCTGCGCGTTCTTCGCTACCATCATGGGCTTTGCGCTGATCTGGCACATCTGGTGGATGGTCGCGCTTGGTGGCGCCGGCGCATTTGCCACCTTCGTTGCATTCGCCTGGCGCGACCATGACGAATACGTCATTCCGGCTGCGGAGGTCGCGCACATCGACCGTGCCAACCGCGAGGTGCGCCTCGCCGCGCTCCGCGCAAGGAGTGCGTCATGACCGATGCGGCGCTCGCTCGCGGACATGGCGATCCGTATCACCTGCATGGCGGGCGGCCGCATGAAGGGCCGGCGTCGAAGCGGATCGTGACCGGCTACGGCTTCTGGATATTCCTGCTCAGCGACATCGTGATCTTCTCCTGCTTCTTCGCGGCCCATGCGGTGCTGCTGCGGCGGACCGCCGGTGGTCCGAGCGGCGCTGAATTGTTCGATCTCAGGAGCGTCGCGGCGGAAACGGGCTTGCTGCTGCTGTCAAGCTTCACCTGCGGCTTGGCGATGATCGCAGCCGATGTCCGTAGCCTGCGCTGGTACCAGATCGGCATGGCCGTGACCTGCCTGCTGGGCTTGGGATTTCTGGCGCTTGAATTTCGCGAATTCAGCGATCTCGTCGGTCGCGGCGCGGGACCTACACGTAGCGCATTTCTCAGTTCGTTCTTTACCCTGGTCGGATGCCACGGCCTGCACGTCTCGGCGGGTATTCTCTGGCTGCTGACCATGATGGCGCAAGTGTTCGCCAAGGGATTTCGCGCCGACATCATGCGGCGCCTGTTGTGCTTTGCGCTGTTCTGGCATGTGCTCGACATTATCTGGGTCGCGATCTTCTCCGTGGTCTATCTGCTCGGGAGCGCTGCATGAGCGATCAACATCTGCATCATCCCATCGATCTCGCCCCCGGCGACGAAGAGGAAGTTCGCGTCGGCCCGCGCCTGTTAGGCTATTGCACGGGCTTTGGCCTTGCGATCCTCCTGACGGCCACCTCGTTCTTCATTGCCGGCACCAACCTGGTATGGCAGCCGTCAATTCCCGTCGCACTGGTGGTGCTCGCGATCGCGCAAATGGGTGTGCACCTGGTCTTCTTCGTTCACATCACGACGGATCCCGACAACACCAACAATATCCTGGCGCTGGCGTTTGGCCTGTTGATCGTGTTTCTGGTGATCGCCGGTTCGCTCTGGATCATGTCCAATCTGGACCAGAACATGCCGATGCCGCCGCTCAATCAGCTTATGCAGATGCAGCGCTGATCGCGCCGCATGGCGGACAGCACGCGTCCCGTGCGAGCCGCGGGCTGGCGTGGTCAGTTGCGATACAAGGCGTTACTTGGGCGGACCTGACGCCTCGCGCGCGCGCCGTTCTGCTCTCAGGCGCTCGAAGTTGTCGTGGAATGCCTTCTGCGTGACCTCACGTTCCCGCATGGCCTGTTCGGCATCGGCGCGGCGCTCGGCATCTCGGGCCTTGCGTTCTTCCGAGGTGAGGATACGGGGTGGTCGTCCGGAAAATTGATTGTTCATGCCGGAACAACGCACAGGTTCCAGAAAAGTTGCTCCCGGTGGCTGCAGTTTGGGCGGTGCGCATTAAGCCCAGGAACCTTGGTGTTGAGCCGGTGTTGGAGAGGCGGGCAGGGCGATCTTGAAAAATCGCGCCAAAAGTCGCGTGAGAGGCCCGCCGTGTCAAACCAATCGATCATGCCGAACGAACCGATTCTGCGCCCGACGGCGCAAGTCGCCAGACACCCCATTCACCCGATGCTGATCCCGATTCCGATTGTCTGCTTCATCGGAGCGCTGGTGACGGATATGGCCTACGCACTCACCGCCGAGATGATGTATGCGGATTTTTCGGCCTGGCTTCTCCTCGTCGGATTCGTTTTCGGCGTGCTGGCCGCCATTGCCGGTTTGATCGATTTTCTCGGCAACCGCCTGATCCGCCAGCAGGCCCCCGCCTGGCCGCACCTGATCGGTAACCTCGCGGTGCTGGTGCTGGCCTTCTTCAACAATCTCATTCACACACGCGATGCTTGGACGTCGGTGGTGCCGGTCGGTCTTGTTCTTTCGATCATCACGGTGATCATCCTGCCCGTCACCGGCTGGCTCGGCTGGGAACTGGTCTATCGCCATGGCGCAGGAGCAGTCCGATGACGCCGCATCTCCGCTTGTTTAACGCAGTTCTGTTGTCGGGTTCGCTGCTTGGTCTCGCCGGATGCAGTGACGGCAGCGGCGATCCGAGAGCCGAAATGGGATCCAACCCCAACTTGCCCGCCATCAAGCAATTCCTGTTGCCGCCGATGCACATCGCGCGTGTGGTCGGCTGGAGCGGGGATGAAACGCCGACCGCGGCGCAAGGGCTGAAGATCAGCGCGTTTGCAAAAGACCTTCAGCATCCGCGCTCGCTTTATACGCTTCCGAACGGCGACGTCCTGGTGGTCGAATCGAAAGCGCCGAAGGCCGCGACGATCAAGCGGCCGAAGGAAGTCGTGATGGGCTGGGTCGAGAAATGGGCCACTTCCGGCGGCAAGACCGGAGAGAGCAACCGCATCACGCTGTTGCGCGACAGCAAGGGCAACGGCGCGCCCGATACCAGAAGCGTGTTCCTCGATCACCTCAATTCGCCGTTCGGCGTCGTGCTGGTCGGCAACGATCTCTATGTCGCCAACACCGACGCGATCGTCCGCTATCCCTACAAGGAGGGCGAAACCAAGATCACCGATCCCGGCACGACGCTGGTCCAGTTGCCGGGCGGACCGATCGACCATCACTGGACCAAGAGCCTGACCGCCAGTCCCGACGGCACGAAGCTCTATGTCGGCGTCGGCTCCAACAGCAACATCACCGAGAACGGCATGGAGGCGGAACACAACCGCGCCGATATTCTCGAAGTCGATCGCGCCAGCGGCCGCTACCGCATCTTTGCGAGCGGCCTGCGCAACCCCAACGGTCTGACATTCGAGCCGCAAAGCCACGCGCTGTGGACGGTGGTCAACGAGCGTGACGAATTGGGTCCCGACCTCGTGCCCGACTACATGACGTCGGTGAAGGAAGGCGCCTTCTATGGGTGGCCGTACAGCTATTACGGGCAGCACGTCGATCCGCGCGTCAAGCCGCAGCGCCCGGACCTCGTCGCCAAGGCGATCCCGCCGGATTACGCCTTGAGTTCGCACGTTGCGCCTCTGGGTCTTGTGTTCAACACCGGAACGAGCCTGCCGAAGAACTACGCCGGCGGCGCGTTCGTCGGCGAGCACGGCAGCTGGAACCGGCATGTGCTCAACGGCTACAAGGTGATCTACGTGCCGTTCACCGACGGAAAACCGAGCGGCCAGCCGCAGGACGCCGTCACCGGCTTCCTTGATGACAAGCAAAATGCACGCGGACGCCCGGTGGGCCTCGCTCTCGACAAGTCGGGCGCCTTGCTGGTCGCCGACGATGTCGGCAACACGGTGTGGCGGGTGACCGCCTCGAACCAGCCGCAGGTGACGCAGCGCTAGAAGCGCGATCGCTTCCGGATTAACGCAGCGTCCAGTTGTCGCTTGATGGCGTAGCCCTCGGGCCTATTTTTTCGCGGCGATCGCAGCCGTCTGCATCGTCTCGCCCGCAAGGTCTGACAGCGTAGTCTGCGGCCATACAAGGATGTATGAGCTCGATCACACGCCGGCATGATTCGAACGCCATGATCTTGCCGGCCGTATCCTTCGCGGGCCAGCTTTCGCCAATCAACAATCGATACCGCCGCTCCGTGGAAATTCTCACAAGCGCTCGCTGATAAGGCATGCACGGTATTTGTGTTGCTGCGTCGCGACTTTTGCGGGCAGGGACGTTTCGCGCAAAATTCCTTGTCGGAAACACAACGAATCCGGATGGTTAAGAAAGCGATAAGGGGTTTCAAGCTATCGTGAGCGCAGCCGTTCGGTTCACCGCATTTTTCGCTGCTGTTTTGGAGAGGACTCTATGCTGCGCAATATGACCATCGCCCCCAAGCTCGGTATCGTGGTGGGGGTTGCCCTGCTTGGTCTTTGCATGGCGGGAGGATTCGCCAGCTATCTCGTGCAGCAGGAATTGTTCGACGCGAAGGTCGATCAGGCCAAGGCGATCACCATGGTGGTCAAGAACATGGCGGGCGAATTGAAACGACAGGTCGACGCCGGCGAAATGACCAAGGACCAGGCAATGGCGTTATTCCGCAAGCTTGGCAACGCGATGAGATACGACAACAAGCACGGCTATATCTTCGGCACCACCTATGACGGCGTTACCCAGTTCTCGCCCGAGGCCGAGCAGGTCGGCACCAACCGCATGGATGTCGTCACCAACGGCCGCAAGCTCTCTCAGGAAATCATGGATGGCGTCCGCGCCAAGGGCGAGATCGTGCTGCGCTACGAATACGTCAAGCCGGGCCAGTCGACCCCGGTCCGCAAGATGAGCTATGCGGTCGCCATTCCCGGCTTCGATATGTATCTCGGCACCGGCTCCTATCTTGAAGATATCAATACCAAGCTGAGGCCGATTGCGTGGCTATTGGGTCTCGCAACGCTCGCGATCGGCCTGATCTCGGGCCTCGTCGCCTGGGTGATCGGCCGCGGCATTTCCGGCCCGCTCAACGCGCTGCGTGCCCGCATGGAAGGGCTGGCCAAGGGCGAGCTCAACAGCGAGATCCCCGGCGTCGGCCGCGGCGACGAGGTCGGCAAGATGGCGGCGACGGTGCAGATCTTCAAGGACAATGCGCTGCGCATGCGCGAACTTGAAAAGGCCGAGACCGAGACGCGTGAGCGGACGCAGGCCGAACGCCGCTCGGCGATGGAGAGCCTCGCCGGCGACTTCGAGCGCAGCGTCAACGGCATCGTTCGCTCGGTTTCGACCGCTGCGGCCGGCATGCAGACCACGGCGCAATCGATGACGGCAACCGCGAGCGACGCCAGCGCGCGCGCCGCCAATGTCAGCTCGGCTTCGCAAAGCGCATCAGGCAATGTCGGCACTGTTGCCGCCGCCGCCGAAGAGCTGTCGAGTTCGGTGACCGAAATCTCGCGCCAGGTGGGCCGCTCCAGCGAAATCGCCAGCCAGGCCGTCACCGACGCCGAGCGCACCAATGCGACCGTGCAGGTGCTTTCGACCGGCGCCGAAAAAATTGGCGAGGTGGTGAAGTTGATCCACTCGATCGCCGCCCAGACCAACCTGCTCGCGCTGAACGCCACCATCGAAGCGGCGCGCGCCGGCGAATCCGGCCGCGGCTTTGCGGTGGTCGCTTCCGAAGTGAAGGCGCTCGCCAACCAGACCGCGAAGGCGACCGAGGAAATCTCCGGGCAGGTCGAGGCGATGCAGCAGTCGACCAGCGATGCGGTCGCTGCCATCACCGGCATCTCCCGGACGATTGCGCAGATGAGCGAGATCACCACCTCGATCGCGAGCTCGATCGAGCAGCAGGGCGAGGCGACGCGCGAGATCGCCCGCAACATTCAGTCGGTTGCGGCCGGCTCGAGCGAGATCAGCGCCCATATCGGCGGCGTCACCACCGCGGCGACCGCCACGGGCACGGCGGCTTCCGAAGTGCTGGACAATGCCCGCGAACTCGACAAGCAATCCGGCATGCTGCGCAGCGCCGTCGACGGATTCCTCACCAAGGTGCGCGCGGCTTAACAGGATACGCAAAAGCTGCGCACGGGCTCAAACCGGGGCATTGCCGAACTCGCCGATTGCTGCCACCTTGCTTTCGTCGCACCGATCCCAGGCGTGACGAAGGCGAGGGCACAGGATGGCGCGATTTTGGGCCGCGATTTTGCTTCTGGCTGTGTTGCCGGGCTGGACCGACACCAGGGGAATGGTTCGGGTCGACGCGGCCTCGCCGGGCAAGCCCTATGACTTCGTCGCGCATGTCCGGAACATTCCGGACATCAAGTACAATCCCCTGGTGAGGGGGGACCGCAACCGCATGGCGCTTCATCTCGTTCGCGGCGAATGCCGGCGCGGTCGCGTGGTCGGCGAGGACATCGTCAACACCGAGATCTACGGCATCACCTCGAGCCTTCCCGACTATGTCGTGCTGGTGAGCTGCGCGCGGCCGCGCTGAAGGCGTTCGGCGCGCGCCTGCGGGACTTGCCGCTATCGAGCGCGAAAGTCATGCCGCGATCGCCGCAAAATTTGCTGCGCGATGTTTAAGGAGAGCCGTAGGGTGACTGGAACGGCCGCCTGCACGCGGCGTTGGTTCCGGCCAGAAGCAAAAAAGAGACTCGAGGAAAAGGCCACTGTCATGCGCTTCAAGCTTGCTCTCTCAACGGTCGTCATGGTCTGCACCACGGCCGCCACGGCGCTGTCCGTGACGCGGGCTTTCGCGGGGGACGCCTACGTCCATCACTACCGGATCCATCATCACAGACATTATTACCGCGACTATTCCGGCTATCTCGATCCGCGGAGCGGCCACTACGATCCCGAATTCCAGCGCAACCGGGAGAATTTCGGCTTCAGCGGCAGGGATCCTTCAAGGGTCGGTGGCGAGGATCCGAGCCTTCATCCTGCGCCAATGGGGCATTAGGGCGGTCACTTCTCGCGCGCGTTGCGAAAACTCCCGTCGATAGCCCGCACGCGCACCGGTTCATGTTTACATCATCCGGCCCAATCGCCCGCTGACGCTCGCGGACGCGCGAATTTGTGAGATACCCGTCGTTCCGGCGCCCGGCGTCGGAATGATGCCATGCGCCACCGCCCGCATGATTCATTCGCATCGCTGTTCGCTTTCGTTGACAGTTCAGCCTAAAATGGCCTCACGGCCATAGGAGAACTGAAATTGCGATACAGGATGTTGCTGCTTGCCGGCGTCATTGGCGCCGCCCTTTGCACGACGGCTTCCCGGGCGGCCGAGCTGAAACTGCTCACCGCCGGCGCATTCAAGTCGACCGTACTGGCGCTGCTTCCCGAATACGAGAACGCAAGCGGCAACAAGGTTTCGGTCGCAAATGATACGGTCGGTGCCCTGATGGAGCGGATCGCGGCCGGCGAAAGTTTCGATGTGGTCGTGATGACCCCGCAAGCCCTCGACAAGCTCGCCGGCGAGGGCAAGGTGATGTCCGGCAGCCGCACCAACCTCGCGCGCGTGGGCGTCGGCGTCATGGTGAAGACCGGCGCGGCCAAGCCGGACATTTCGACGGTCGACGCTTTCAAGAAGGCATTGCTCGACGCAAAATCGATCAGCTTCATCGATCCCGCGAGTGGCGGCTCCAGCGGCATCTATGTCGAGAAGCTGCTTGAACGCCTCGGCCTAGCCGACCAGGTCAAGCCGAAGGAAAGGCTCAAGCAGGGCGGCTACGTCGCCGATTACGTCGAGTCCGGCCAGGCCGAGCTTGGGATTCACCAGATCAGCGAGATCCTGCCACATGCCGGCGTCACGCTGGTCGGACCGCTGCCGAAGGAAATCCAGAACTACACCGTGTACGCCGCCGGCATCGGTGCGGGAACCCAGCACGCCGACGCCGCCAAGGCACTGATCGCTTCGTTGAGCGGCCCATCGGCCCAGGCGTTGTTCAAGTCGAAGGGCATGGAGCCCGATGGCGATTAGGCCGTCGATGGAACGGCGAGTTCGGTCCGCGCGACCGCGGCGAGAGGTTTCTGAGGAGCGCGCTTGCGCGCGTCTCGAAGGAGCTTACGTCAAAGCTTGTGCGTGAACTGTCACGGGTTCTGGAACCCCCGCAACCGGCGCGGGTTCAACGAATTAAAGGCTAACTCAAAGCAGGCCACTCTCAGGGAGAACAGCCATGACCGTCGAGTTCGATGAAGACCGCTTCAATATGGCCATCCGTAAATTTTTGAAGCATGTCGGAGTTACATCGCAGCGTGAAATCGAGAACCTGGTGCGTAGCGGGGAGGTAAAGGGTGGCAAGCTCAAACTGCGAATGACCCTGTCCGCTGAGGGGACGCCGCTGAAACATGTGGTCGAGGAAACAGTCGCACTCTGACGATTGTCCCCGACAAACGCTAAGCGTTTGCGCAAGGAAGCGTGAGCGACGAAGCAATCCAGAATCTTTTCGCAAGTCAGACTGGATTGCGGAGCCTGTCGTCAGGCGCGCATTGACGCGACCCGTTGGCTGTCGCTCGCAATGACGCGCATAAAAGGCCGCTCGGCATCGGAATGGCGCGATGGGCCATTACTGAGCATTCACCATGTTCGGGGACCGCCGTAGCGTACTGCTACTTCAGGTGGCAAATTCACCGTCGCACTAATCCAATGCTGGTCGCGAGCAGCGAGGGCTTCTATGTTTCGTCGATTACGTCGAGTTGTCTTCATCGCAATTTTGCCGATCGTGTCGGTAATGGCCTTTTTGAATCCCGCCGCGGGACAGGGCAGCGGCTCACTCGAAGGAACATGGGAAGGTAGGCTTGAGTTCGTTTATGTCAGCTCGAGCAAAGATCCTGAATCCAACAAACGGGCTAAGGCCGCGTATGCGAAATCGCCGTTTAGGATAAGCATCAATGGACAGCGGGTAGCTGTCTATTTTGGTGACGAAGAGGTTAAGCCGGGCTTGTTCCAACTCCAGGCCTATATGACCAACGCCGTGATATTTGCTTCAAGCGCGGGAGAGGATCACGATGGAAGGTGGGTCGAAACTTGGAATTTTACGGTCACTGAGAAGAACTCCGAAACGATTATCGCTTGCCTCTCGCGCGTAGTGAACAACGTTGATCGCCCTGAAACGAGCGATGATAGCAAGTTCGGTCTGATAGCGGCCGGGGAGTTCCATCGGGTGCGCCACTGAATACGCCGTCAGATGGCGCGACCAACCCATAAAGGGTTAGAAGATGCGGTGGCCTCAGTGGTACCCGACGCGCGCTGACATCATCGGCGCCTTGCTTGCGCTTGCATTGGTCTGCCTTTTCGCTTTCGTCGTCATGCGATTTCCCTATTTCCAACGCGCGACGGGTTTCGGCCCGGATTGGAATTGCGAGGTCATGCCTAAGGGCGACCCCATTTGCATCAGGAATGCCGGATCGGCGAGCCGGATCGGATCGATGTCACGGGATCGTTAAGCAACCCCGCTCAGGTCCTCTTTGGGTCTTCGACCGAGACTGCGATCGCGACCCGCCGTCATTCCGGGGCGGACCGCCAGGTGCGAGCTATGGTGTGCAATTGCACACCTGAGAATCCATCTCGCCAGTGTCTTTGTCGCTCAATGGATTCCGGGTTCGCGGCTTTGCCGCGCCCCGGAATGACGGCAGCGACCCGGAACGCCCTAAAACAACTGCGTGATCGCAAAGATGATGAGCCCGACGAGGCCGCCGACCAGCGTGCCGTTGATGCGGATATATTGCAGGTCGCGCCCCACCGTGAGTTCGATCCGCTCGGTCAGCGTTTCGGTGTCCCAGTTCTCGACCACCTTGCGGATGAATTCGGCGATTTCGGTTCGCCGCGGCGCCACCGTGCGCAGTACCGCGACGCGAAGCCAGCGGTTGATGCTGTCGCGCAGCTGCTCGTCGTTCTGAATTCGCGCCCCGATATTGGTCAGAAGGCGCTCAATGACCCGCGTCATCTGCGTCTGTGTCTCGCCCGCTTCCAGCCGGTCTTCGATGGAAACCCAGAGCGTGTCGATCTGCGTGATCACCGCGGGCGTGGCGAGCATCCGCGCTTTCAGCGCTTCGCCTCTTTCGATCATCGCAGGATTTGTGGCGAGATCGCCGATCAATTGCTCGACGGTCGAGGTCATCTCGATCCGCCAGGGATGGTCCGGCTCGCGCATTTCACCCAGAATGCGCATCACGCCATCGATGATCCTGTCGGCCACGATGCCGTCGATCCATTTCGGGATCAGGCGTGAGGTGCGTTTCGATACCTTGGCGCGGATCGTCTCGCGGTTGGTCGCTAGCGTGGTCGAGGCCCAGGTCAGCAGCCTTTCGGCCAGCGCCTGCATCTCGCCATGGGCCCAGAGCAGCGACAGCAGTTTTGAAGCAAAGGCGGAAGCCGGCACGCGCTCGATGCCGCCGCGCACGGCGCCGCTCAGGAAGGCGTTGAGGTCCTCGCGCGGCAGCGCGGTCAGAGCCTGATTCAAGGACGAAGTGGCGCGCTGCGCCACGGTGCTCGCATTGTCGCCCCGCAGGATCCAGCGCGCCAACCAGCCGGAGATATCGACGTCGCGGGTGCGCTCGGCCAGCACGCGCGGCGAGAGAAAATTGCTGGCCATGAAGCGGCCGATCGCAACCCCGATGCGCTCCTTGCTGTTGGCGACGATCGCGGTGTGTGGAATCGGAATCCCGAGCGGGTGACGAAACAGGGCGACCACGGCGAACCAGTCGGCGCAGGCGCCGACCATGCCGGCTTCGGCAAAGGCCCTGACATAAGCGAGCCACGGCCACTGCTTCAGGCCGATCGAGGTCGCGACAAAGATCGCGAGCATCAGAACCAGGAGCGACGTGGCAAGCGCCCGCGCCCGGCGCAGCGCGCGACGCCGCTCGTTCATGTTGGCGCCCGCGATCAAGGCGCGGGCGGCAGCCTTGACAGGGGTAGCTTCGGGCTTGGTATCGGGGAGTGCCAGGTCAGGAGATCGCATCGGATTTTGGCATAGCTCTCATTCGGCAGAACGCTCTTTGATATGTTATCTGCCACAAGTAGCCTCAAGGTGGGAGAGTGAAGGGCGCCTGCGCGGGCCTGGCGAACAGCTTCCTTCTCCCTCCCCCTTGCGGGGAGGGAAGGCCGAAGCGAAGCGAAGGCCAGGGTGGGGGTTTCAAGAACAACTCTCGCGTAAGGAGATTTTTTCAACAAGATGACCACCCCCCACCCGACCGTTGCTTCGCAACGGCCACCCTCCCCGCACTCGCTCTGCTCGCGGGGGAGGGATGAAGATGCCTCACATGCGACAGCCCCGCGGCGGTGAGCGCTCTTAAGCTCCAGGCAATTTCAGGAATTCCACTTCATGAACGATGGCACAACAACAGGGGGGAAACCCCCGGCTCCAAGAATGCGCTCCTTTGCAGCGATGCGCCATGCCGGCTTTCGCGCGCAGTTCACGACGTTCGTGCTGGCGATGATGGCCGACAACATCGAGCACGTGATCAGCTATTGGGTCGTGTTCCAGAAATTTCACTCGCCGGCTCTGGGCGGCTTTGCCGTCGTCTCGCACTGGCTGCCGTTTTTGCTGTTCTCGGTGGCCTCGGGCGCGCTCGCCGAGCGCTTCGATCTGCGACGCGTCATCCAATGCGGCATGGCGCTCTTCATCGTCGCCTCCTTGAGCTGGGGCTATTTCTTCTTCACCGACAGTTTGCAGATGTGGCAGGCGATGGCGATCCTCGTCGTTCACGGCTGTGCCGGGGTGCTGTGGCAGACGCCGAACCAGATGCTGCTCTATGACATCGTAGGCCCCACTGAGCTCGAAAGCGCGGTGCGGCTCAACGCGATGGCGCGCTACCTCGCGGTGCTGGCGGGGCCCGCGGTGGGTGCGGCGATCCTGCTCGCCTTCGGGCCGGCCTGGGGCATCATGCTCAACACCGTGTTCTATCTGCCGCTGGTGCTGTGGCTGACCGGCGCGCCCTATGGGCCGCGCTTTCGTAAAGGAGCGGCCGCGCCGCGCCGTGCCGTGCGCGGGCTCAACGACATCATTTCCACCATCCGCGACATCAAGGGCCATCCGACCATCGTGTCGATGGTGCTGCTCGCCGGCGCGGCCTCGTTCTTTGTCGGCAATGCCTACAGTTCGCAGATGCCGAACTTTGCGGCCGATCTTCACTACGGCGATCCCGGCATCGCCTACAGCGTGCTGCTGGCCGCCGACGCCGCCGGCGGATTGCTGGCGGGATTGATTCTGGAGGGAGGGGGTTGGCTGGCGCCGAAGCCGCGCACCGCCATGTTGCTCGCGCTGTTGTGGGGCGGGGCGCTGACGGTGTTTGCGCTCGCCAACACCTACTGGCTCGCGGTCGGCTTCCTGCTCGCCGCAGGCTTCCTCGAACTGTCCTTCAACGCGATGGCGCAAAGCCTGGTGCAGCTCCATGCGCCGCTCGACAAACGCGGGCGCGTGATCGGCCTGTTCAACATGGCAAGCCTTGGCCTGAAGACGTTCAGCGGCATCTCGGTCGGCCTGGCTGGAAGCCTGATCGGAATTCACTGGTCGCTGGCGGCCTCCGCGGTCGCGGCGATGCTGGTTGCCGGCGTGCTCCTGATTTTGCCGTAAGTTAGCGGAGTGGACTTGACGTTCGCTGTCCGCCTGGCTCGCGCTTGAGCCAAGTTAATGCCATGCGAGCGCGTGCCCTTAAGGCGCACGCTCGCTCTCTCTCGTCACACTTAAGTCAGCTATTCGGTCAGCTGCCCGGAGGCTTGCGCGTAACTGAACGGCCGCCGGGCTTTGCCCTGGTCGCCGAGCTCATGCCGGTCGTCATGCCTTTCTTCATGTGGGTGGATCGCATGGAGTGGTGGGTGGTCATCGGCTTTGCCATCTCCGATTTGGTTTCGGGCTTGGCCATCTCCGACTGGGCGAACGCGACGGCCGGCGCGGCGATCAATGAGGCCGCCAGCAGCGTCGAAGCGAGAAGTTTGGCTTTCATGGAAATCTCCTGGTCAATAGTGACGCGTCGGGCAAACCGGCAAGCATTGCCGGCGTTCCCAAGTTTTCGGATTTGTAATCAAGCGCGCACGAAAGTTTGACGGAACCGGCGGAACACCGGCCGACCGCGCGTACCGCGGCGTGCGCGGCCCCTTCGCCGGTAACGGCGGGTGGCGATCGTTGGCATTCCAGGCGGCAGGACCTATAGTCGCACGCGGTGTAAAGGCCGCGAGTGCGGCGAATTTGAAGTTCCTATCAGTTTCGCCGTGAGTTCGTTATAGGAACTTCAAATTCGAAGCCGCACTCGAATCAATAAGTTGCTAGAGCTCCTTTGATTCCGAAGTTCGCATCGGAGGGGCCGCAATAGCTTGCGAACTTCGGAATCGGAGCTCTAGGGGCGGGTTTTGCGGGTTGCGATCATTACGGGGGCAGGGTCCGGAATCGGCGCAGCAGTCGCGCGCCGTCTGGCCAAGCCTGAAGTTTGCCTGATGCTGCACGGGCAGGGCAGCGATGCGGCGGGAGTTTCCCGCCTGCAAAACGCCGCTGCGGAATGCGAGCGGCAAGGGGCCAAGGTCAGGATTTCCACCGGCGATCTCGCGCGGGCCGGAACAGCCGCTGGCCTTGTCAGCGCGGCGCGCGACGCTTTCGGGCCAATCGACTGGATCGTGCATGCGGCGGGCTTCGCCGACCGGCGCGGCTTTGCGGAGTTGCCGCGCGCGGGCCTCGAGCGGGCGTTTGCGGTGATGGCCGCAAGCTTCCATGAAATGGCAAGCGCGGCGCTACCGGATTTGATGCGGCCGCATGGCCGGGTCGTTGCGGTCTCGAGTTTTGCCGCGCATCGTTTCACGAAGGACTCCACGTATCCCGGATCGGGCTCGGCGAAGGCCGCGCTCGAAGCGCTCGTGAAGTGCCTGGCCATCGAACTCGCAAGTTCAGGGACGACCGCCAATGTCGTGGTGCCCGGCTTTACCCGCAAGGATGCCGGCCTGACCGGAGCGCTGGATGCCGCGAGCTGGCAAAAAGTCGCGAGCGCAAATCCATTGTCGCGCCTGGCGGAGGCCGATGAAGTCGCCGCCGTGATCGCCTTCCTGCTGTCGCCCGAAGCCGCGCATGTGACCGGCGTGTCGCTGCCGGTCGACGGCGGGCTCACACTGATTTAGCCGCACTAATCTGGATGGATTGAAGTGAATGTCTAAGGCTGTTCCAGGCTCGCAATTCGATGTCGCCGTGCTCGGCGCCGGAATCGTCGGCGTGTCGGCCGGCGTTGCCGCGCGGCAGCGCGGATTGTCGGTTGTCGTGATCGACCGCCGCGAACCCGGCAGCGAAACCTCCTATGGCAATGCCGGCATTCTCTCGAGCGGCTCGATCCTGCCGCTCAACAGGCCATCGCTGTGGAGCGCGCTGCCGTCGTATCTCGGCAACACCAGCGCGGCGCTCCGCTGGAATCCGATGTGGGTGATGCGCAATCTCGACTGGGTCGCGCGCTTTCTCGGCAACGCTGTCCCATCGCGCACCCGGCCGCGAGCGGTCGCACTGCATGGGCTGATCACCGCGTCGCTCAAACTGCACCGCGAATGGATCGTCAAGGCCAATGCGGCTCAGCGCATCCGCGAGACCGGCTGGCTCAAGGCCTGGCGCAGCGATGCGATGGAGGCGGCGAAAGGAGAGCAGGCCTTTCTCGCCGGGTTCGGTATTGCGAGCGAACTGCTCGACCGCCAGGCGATCTCGGCGCTCGAGCCGAACATCCTGCCGGTCTACAAGGTTGGCTTGTTGCACACCCAGACGGCTTCGGTGGATTCGCCGGGCGCGGTGACCAAAGCCTATGCGCAGATGCTGAAAAGTTTGGGCGGCGAAGTTCGCCAGTCCGACATCAAGGCGATCGAGTCTGCGGGGCAAGGCTCGGCAGATCAAGGCTGGCGCGTTGTGCTCGGCGATGGTGCGATTTCTGCGCGTCATGTCGTGGTCGCGCTCGGCCCATGGTCGGCCGATATCCTGCGGCCGCTCGGTTATCGGGTGCCGCTCGCGACCGAGCGCGGCTATCATCAGGAATTCACGCCGAACCCGGCACGCAGCCTGCGCCGTCCGATCCACGATGCCGAAGGAAATTTCCTGATGACGCCGATGGAAAATGGCATTCGCGTCACCTCCGGCGTCGAACTGACCGACCGCGATGCGCCGTCGTCGTTGGCGCAGCTCGACATGGTGGTGCGGCTGGCGCGCGGCGTCGCCGAATTTGGCTCGGCGGTCGGCGAGCCCTGGCGCGGGGCCCGGCCGACGCTGCCCGACAGTTTGCCGATGATCGGCAAGGCGCCGCAGCATCGGGGGCTGTGGCTTGCGTTCGGCAACCAGCATATCGGTTTCACGACGGGACCTGCGACGGGTGATGCGATCGCCGCGATGATCGCGGGCGAGCAACCGTCCTTCGACGCGAGCGCCTTTGCGCCGGCGCGTTACATCTGATGCGCGGCTTCGAACACCGATTGATCCCTCCCCCGCGAAGCGAAGCGAGCAGCGGGGAGGGTGGCCGGCGCGAAGCGACGGTCGGGTGGGGAGCTTCTTTTCTGTGTACCCCCACCCCGGCGCGCCCTCGCGCGCCGCCCCACCCCCCCAC
>NZ_DAHUXJ010000113.1 GCF_027307225.1 Bradyrhizobium sp.
CAGTTTCGCGGTAACCTCGTCATAGGAACTTCAAATTCTAAACCGCACTAGAATCATATAATTGGCTAGTGCTCCTTTGATTCCGAAGTTCGTAAACGTGGAGCCGCAATATGATACGAACTTCGGAATCGGAGCACTAGATAAGCCTGTCATCGCCCGGCTTGATGCGGGTGATGATGGATAGATTTGAAGATAGAAGCTATCGCCGCCCGAACAGCTTCTCGATATCAGCGAGCTTTAACTCCACATAGGTTGGGCGGCCGTGATTGCACTGCCCGGAGTTGGGCGTGTCTTCCATCTCGCGCAACAGCGCGTTCATCTCTTCAGGCTTGAGGCGGCGACCTGCGCGAACCGATCCGTGGCAGGCCATGGTTGCCGCCACATGCATGAGCCGCCGTTCCAGCGGCAGAGCTTCATCCCACTCCGCCATATGCTCGGCGAGGTCGCGCAGCAATCCACCGGCATTGGTCTTGCCGAGCAGCGACGGCGTCTCGCGCACCGCGACCGCGCCGGGGCCGAAGGATTCGATCGCAAGCCCGAAGGACGCCAGCTCTTCGCTGCGTTCTAGCAACCGCTCGACCGTGGCCTCATCCATTTCGACGATTTCGGGAATCAACAAGATCTGCCGCTGCACGCCATTTCTGGCGAGCGACGCCTTCAATTTCTCGTAGACGATGCGCTCGTGCGCGGCGTGCTGATCCACCACAATCAGCCCGTCACGCGTCTGCGAGACGATATAGGTCTCGTGGATCTGTGTTCGCGCCGCGCCGAGCGGCCGGTCGAGCAGGTCCGACAAAGACTGCTCGTGCAGCCGGACATCTGCGGTCGGCCCGCCGACATCGAAGGCCGCCTGGCCTGGCTCGGCCAGCGCCTTGGCAGTTTGAAAGGCCGGCGATGGCCCGACCGGATAGGCCGGCGAACGCCGCCAGTCCCAATTTGCCCTCCCCGGTGAAAAGGCGGGACGAAAGTTCTCGATCGCCGCACTGCAGCTGTTGGCGGCTGTTCGCCTGCCCTCGCGCGCGAGACCCTCTTTGAGCGCATGCACGATCAAGGCACGTACAAGCCCGGCGTTGCGGAAGCGAACTTCCGTCTTGGCCGGATGCACATTGGCATCGACCTCCCTGGCATCCAGCGTCACGAACAGCGCTACGACCGGGTGACGGTCGCGCGGCAGGTAATCCGCATAAGCGGCGCGGACCGCGCCCAGGATCAGCTTGTCGCGCACGGGTCTGCCGTTGACGAAGAGATATTGGCCAAGCGCGTTGGCCTTTGTCAGCGACGGACTGGCGGCAAATCCTTCGACGACGACGCCCTCACGCTCGGCGTGGACGTCGATGGCGCTTGCTCGAAAATCTGCACCGAGAATATCGCCGAGCCGCGTCAGCTGTCCGGGCGCGCCGGGTAACGCCGCGGCCCAGGTGACAGGGCTGCGTTCTTCGCCGGCGAGCGTAAAGGCGATGTCGGGCCGCGCCATCGCAAGCCGCCGCACCACCTCACGGATCGCCTCAGCCTCGGTGCGATCGGTCTTGAGAAATTTCAGCCGCGCCGGCGTGGCGTAGAATAGATCGCTGACCTCGACGCGCGTGCCTTGCGACAAGGCGGCAGGTGCGATCGCCGATTTCGCCCCGCCTTCCACCGAGAGCGACCAGGCGTGCGGCTCGCCGGCATGGCGGGTGGCGATGTTGAGCTTGGCGACCGCGCCGATCGAGGGCAGCGCCTCGCCGCGGAACCCCAGCGTTCGGATGCGTAGCAAATCCTCATCGTCGAGCTTGGAAGTTGCGTGGCGCTCGACCGCGAGCGCGAGATCGATGCGGGTCATGCCGCCACCATCGTCGGTGATCGCAATCTTTCGCCGGCCGCCGCCGTCGCTGAAAATGTCGATCCGGCTTGCACCCGCATCGATGGCATTTTCGACCAGTTCCTTGACCACGCTCGCCGGACGTTCCACCACCTCGCCTGCAGCGATGCGGTTGACGACCTGTTCGGGCAACTGGCGGACGGGCATTCGGTTTGACTCTGAACGGTCAGCTAATTTAGGGGCTTTTTTGGCGCTCGGGGAGGGCGGTGCGCAGGAAGTCCCCCGTTTGCTTCAATCGTCAACGCCTCTTGAGCCTCGCCTCGCCTTGATGTCGCCACGTCGCTTTTTGCCCTCGAGGCGGCGTTGTTTCGAGGCGAACGTCGGGCGGGTGGCACGCCGCGGGGTCGGGCGTATCATCGCCTCTCGCAACAGTTCGACCAGGCGCTCGATCGCGTCGCTTCGATTGCGCTCCTGGGTGCGGAAGCGCTGGGCGTGAATGACGATCACGCCGTCCTTGGTCATGCGCTGGCCCGCGAGCCTCAGGAGACGCGATGCCGCGTCGGTGGGCAGCGCGAGCCGGTGGGTGTCGTAGCGCAACTGGGCAGCCGTCGAGAGCTTGTTGACGTTCTGTCCGCCGGGTCCAGAGGCCCGAACAAAGGAAATGTCGAGATCGTTTTCGTCGACCGAGAGACCGCGGCCAATCCCCAGCATGGCGTCACCGAACCGAAAGCGGAATCGAACTTCCCGGAGAATAGCGGCTTTGTGCCTGCTTTGCTTGACTAGTGCGGTGAATTTGAAGTTCCTATCAGTTTCGCGGTGACCTCGTCATAGGAACTTCAAATTCTAAACCGCGCTAAAATCATATAATTGGCTAGTGCTCCTTTGATTCCGAAGTTCGCATCAGAGGTCACCGCGATGGTTTGCGAACTTCGGAATCGGAATCTTAGTGAAGCCTAATTCGCCTTCGGCTCGGTAGAAGCCGGCTGGGCGGCCGCCGTCAGTGGCGCGCGGCCGACGATGACGGTCAACAGACCACTGTCCCACAGCCTGTGCGCCGCCCGTTTCGTCTGGTCGATCGTGACCGCGTCGACCAGCGCGTTGCGGCGCTCCAGATAGTCGACTGGAAGGCCGTCGAGTTGATATTGCAGCAAGGCGCCGGCGAGTTTCGACGAGGTATCGAGCGAGAGCAGCCGCGATCCCTTCAGGTAGGACTTGGCCTCGTCGAGTTCCTGCGCGGTCGGTCCATTCTCTGCCATGCGGTGGACCTCGTTGGTGATGGCTTCGACCGTTTCGGCGGCGCGGTCGGCCCGCGTTCCGGTAGAGCCGACGAATAGCGCGGAGTGCTCCATCCACGTCAGCGAACCGGAAACCGAATAGGCAAGGCCGCGCTTTTCGCGAACCTCGCGGTAAAGCCGCGATCCCGATCCGCCGCCCAGAATGTGATTGACGACATAGGCAGCCATGAAATCCGGATCGTCGCGCTTGATGCCGGGGCCGCCAAAGGTCACGACGGTCTGCGGAACGTCGAGCGTGATGAATTCGCGCTGCGGCGGCTTGCTGGCCTCGATCTCGGACACCGGCGTCAGTCTCGATTTGGCGGGCAGTCCGCCGAACGTCCGGTCCAGCAGCGCGCCGAGCGAAGCCGCGTCGATGTCGCCGACCACGGCAATCTTCAAATGCTCCCTGGTCAATACGCGAGCGACATAATCCTTCATGTCAGCGATCGTGATCGTGGGAACGCTTTCCAGCGTGCCGCCGGCCGGCCGGCCGTAGGGGTGATCGCCATAGGCGATTTGCAGGAACTTGCGGCTGGCGAGCGAGCCTGGGCTCGTCGTCTCACGCCTCAGGCCGGACATGAGCTGCGTGCGGATGCGCTCGACGTCCGTGCTATCGAAATGCGGCGAGGTCAGTGACGTCCGCAGGAGCTCGAAGGCTTCGTCCTTGTTGTCCTTCAGCATGCGCAAGGAGCCGCGGAAATAGTCCCGCGTGACGCTGAAGCCGAGTTCAATCGCGCGCCGGTCGAGATGTTCGTGGAAAGCCCTGGAATCCAGATCGGCTGAGCCCTCATCGATGAGATCGGCCACCATGTTGCCCACACCGGCCTTGCCGTCCGGATCCTGCGCGGCGCCGCCATACATGGCGAATTCCATCGCTACCAGCGGTACGGTGGCGTCCTGCACGAACCAGGCCTCGATGCCGCCGGGCGAAATCAGGTGCTGGATCCTGGCTGCGGCCTGCGACGGAACCGGCAGGACCGCCATTGTCGCCAGGGATATACCTAGTACCGCCGATCTGAAGCCCCTGCACCACAAGCGGCGAATTCGATCAGGGACTTCAGATCGATAAAGCGGTACTAGAATCAATAGGTTTGCTAGTGCCCATGACTTTCCGAAGTTCGTGAAGGTGGCTGCTGCGATGGAGCACGAACTTCGGAAAGTGGGCGCCAGCAGCATGCGCGCTGCGGCAATCTTGAGGAAGGTCACGACCGCTTCTCCATGTGTTTAGGCGTTTCGTCCTTGACGAGATACCCGGTCACCGAACGCTTCCTGTCGAGCCATGTCTGCACCGCCCGGCGAACCTGATCGGCGGTGACGGCGCGAATGCGATCCGGCCACTTCCTGACGTCCTCGATGCTCAGCCCGGTGGCCATCGCTCCGCCGTACCAGCGGGCCAGCGTCGCCTGATTGTCCTGGGCATAGACGGCTTCGGCGATAAGTTGCGTTTTGACGCGCTCGAGATCTTCGGAACGCACCCCGTTCACCGCGATATCCGCGATCACTTCGTCGATCGCCCGCTCGATTTGGGCGAACGTCACGCCTTGCCTCGGCGCGGCCGAAATCGAGAACTGCGTCGCATCCAGCGACATGCCCTGATAGGCCGCGGAGGCGCTCACCGCGAGCGGGTGGTCGACCACCAGCCGACGGTAAAGATAGGAGTTGCTGCCGCCGCCCATCAGCTGCGCCAGTACGTCGAGCGCGGCGCTCTCGCCGGCGGCCGCGGTGGTCGCGGACGGCACCAGATAGGAGCGCCGCAGATTGGGCTGTTCGACGCGGGGATCCGACAGCGTCACCGTCCGCGGCGCGGCCGGCTCTGGCTCCTGCGGGCGAATGCGCTGGGCCGGTATCGCGGGCTGCGGCGCGATCGCGCCGAACGTTCGCTCCGCCATCGGGCGCACGTCAGCCACATCGACATCCCCGGCAACGACCAGGATGGCGTTGTTGGGTGCATAGAAACGCCTGTAGAAGGCGAGCGCGTCTTCGCGGTTGAGCTTCTCGATCTCCTGGTGCCAGCCGATCACGGGCCGGCCATAGGGATGATTGAGATAGAGCGCGGCCATGATCTGCTCGTTGAGCCGCGCGTCGGGATTGTTGGCCACCCGCATATTGTATTCCTCGAGCACGACATCGCGCTCGGGCAACACGTTCTCGTCCCTCAGGACAAGGCCCGTCATGCGATCGGCTTCGAATTCCATCATCTTGCCGAGTTGCTCGCGCGGCACGCGCTGGAAATAGCCGGTGTAGTCGGCAGAGGTGAATGCATTCTCGTTGCCGCCGATCCGCTGAACGGTGTCGGAAAATTCGCCGGCCGGATGCTTGGCGGTGCCCTTGAACATCAGGTGTTCGAGAAAATGCGCGAGGCCCGATTTGCCCGGAGTCTCATCGGCGGAGCCGACCTTGTACCAGATCATCTGCGTGACGACCGGTGTGCGGTGATCCGGAATCACCACGACCTGAAGCCCGTTGCTGAGCGTGAACGCGGCCGGCGGTGAGGGCGGGGCAGGGGTCTGGGCCGGCACGGCCGTGGCGAAGACGACAAACCCGGCGAACAAGCCGGCCCGCACGGAGGCCCGCAATCCCTGGAGTAATATCATGAGCGGTCTGGAAATCCGGCAGGAAGGGCGTAGCGCTCGCGGTCCATCTGGTCACGAGCGTTCAAGGCGAATGTCTGAAATTCCACCGGGAATCCTTTTCGCTATAGATCAAAGCGTCGCAACACGCGCGACCGCCTTCTGTCAGGGTCGGCAAATCAAGCCGACCTCTTTCCGCACGCTATGCGGTTAGTGAACGACGCTGGATGCGCTCGACGACTGGGCAAGCGGATTGCGGTCCGGGTTCGACCTGCCGTCCAGCCAGCCCTTCTTTTCTTCACTATACGCATAACCGGCCGCCGGCGTCTGATAGCCGGCTGGCGGCTGGGTCAACGCCGTGCGCGCAGGTTCCGTACCCGGCTCGATCGGCGCCATCTTGCCGTTGCCGAAGATGTTACTCATGCCGCTCCAGTCGCTGAGCGCTGCAGCGCCGCCCGTGAACAGATCGCCCGGCTTGTCGTAGACCGGGTCGGTCAGGGCGGTGCCGTTGCGATCGCTGGCGTAGGCCGGGCGTGTCGTGCCCGGAACCGCCGCCTCTTGCACCGGTGGTGCGATGTTGATCGGCTGGGCCTGCTGCTGCGGATCGCCGCCTGTGGTCACGCGGACGCGGGCAGGAGGCGGCGCTTCCTTTTTCTTGGCCGCGATGACCGCTTTGCGCGCACGCTCGTCAGGGTCCTTGGGCCAGTTCGCGACTTGCCCTTCCTGGCGGACGGAGGTCGGTGGCGGCAGATCGAGCGTCGGCGGCACCACCAGCGGGGAACGCTCACGGTAGTCGATACCGTGGTTGTCCATGTTCTTGCCACGGACCATGCCGTAGAAGCCGTCCGAGATCTTTTCCGAGAAGGTCCTGGTATCGCTGTTCTGTGCCCGGGCCGTCCCGGTCGTCACAACCATGCCAAGGCTCAAGGAGAGGATGGCAAGACCCAGCATCCGCTCAATCCGACCGTTCGCTTCAGTTTGGCGCATCGCGCTTTCCCGTCTAAAAAAATCGCGTTAATGTCCAGACCCTTGGGGGTTGGCTCGGGGCCAGCAAAGCCTCACGCTCAACGGCTACTATTAGCCGGATCAGGGCGCTTTTGCGGCGGGTAACCCCCAAAACGAGTCATACAACAGCGCCGCGACCCCGGCAACAATAGCTACGTCAGCCAGGTTAAAGACGTACCAATTGAAGGTCGTTTCGCCGATCCGGACATGAAACAGGGCAAAATCGACCACCGCGCCATAGGCGAGGCGGTCGATGCCGTTGCCGATAGCGCCGCCTATGATCAGGCCGAGGGAGAGCGTGGCGAGCAGGGTGCGCGAGCGGGCCATCCAGACCGCGAGCACCACGACGGCCACGGCCTTGATCGCCATCAGGACGATCTGGGCCGCCGGGCCATCGTGTTGAAACCAGCCAAAGCTGATCCCCTGATTCCAGGCCAGGACCAGGTCGAAGAACGGCGTGAGCTTGACCGTGCCGCGGCGGGCAATATCGAACACGTGGACCAGCCAGAACTTCGACGCCTGATCGAGCACGAGCGTGGCGATGGCCGCGATCACCCCGTAACTCAGGCGCAGACTCAAATCGTCACTCCCATCGCCTTCCACTCGCGCAAGGCAATGGCATCGCGTGGCGACACATCGGGATAGTCGGCGTCCTCGCCGACGCTCGGGAGGATCTTCCACGACCGGGCGCACTTTCGGCCCGCGGCCTTTTCGACCACGACGGCGACGTTGGGGACTTCGTTCAACCGGAAAGCGCCAGCGGGGGCCTCCTCGTTTGTGGCCATGGCGTTGGAGGTGATGCAGACCTCCGCGAGGTCGATGTCGAACAGCGTCGCGAAGATCGCCTTGTCGGCGACGTAGATCAGCGGCGAAGCCTCGAGCGAGGAGCCGATATTTTTCGCGGCCCGCTCAAGTTCCAGCGCGCCGGTCACCACGCGCCGCACGTCGCGGATGACCTCCCACTTTGCGGCCAGCGCATCGTCGCGCAAACCAGCGAGGTCGGCGGGGAAGGTGAGCAGATGCACGGACGGCGATCCTTCCGGCCCGTACATGAACCAGGCCTCATCGGCGGTGAAGCTGATGATCGGCGCCAGCCATTTCAGGATGGTGTCGCAGAGGATATCGACCGTCGTCAGCGCCGCCTTGCGCGCCGGCGACGACGGCGGGTCGCAATACAGGACGTCCTTGCGGATATCGAAATAGAACGCCGACAGGTCCGTGTTCATGAAATGGGTAAGCGAGGCAACGACCGTCTTGTAGTCGAACGCCGCATAGGCTTCGCGGATGACGGCGTCGATCTCGCTCAAGCGATGCAGCATCAGCCGCTCAAGCTCGGGCATGTCGGCATGCGCGACCGCGTCGGCCGGCTTGAAATGGTGCAACGTGCCGAGCATCCAGCGAATGGTGTTGCGCAGCTTGCGGTACGTCTCGATGGTGTTCTTGAGAATTTCGGGACC
Source organism: Bradyrhizobium sp. (assembly GCF_027307225.1). Taxonomy (GTDB): domain Bacteria; phylum Pseudomonadota; class Alphaproteobacteria; order Rhizobiales; family Xanthobacteraceae; genus Bradyrhizobium. Next base: position 8,108 of record NZ_DAHUXJ010000113.1, read on the forward strand.
TATGCGCTGATCGTCGGCATAGTCGGTGGCGCAGACCCAGAGCCGCAGAATGTCGGCGCCGGATTGCGCGATCACCTTTTGCGGCTCGACGGTATTGCCGAGCGACTTCGACATCTTGCGGCCGTTCTCGTCGAGCGTGAAGCCGTGGGTCAGCACCACGTCGTAGGGCGCGCGGCCGCGGGTGCCCGCGCTTTCAAGCAGTGAGGAGTGAAACCAGCCGCGATGCTGGTCCGAGCCTTCCAGATACATCACGGTGTCCTGGCCGCCATCGATCTTGCGGACGATATGGCCAAGCGTCGGGAAATTCTGGCGGTCTTCCAGCACAAATGCATGGGTCGACCCGGAGTCGAACCAGACGTCGAGAATGTCGTCGACTTTTTTCCAGTCCTCGCTGGCGCGGGACCCGAGGAAACGTTCGCGGGCGCCGTCGCGATACCAGGCATCGGCGCCTTCTTCCGTGAAGGCTTCGCAGATCCGCTGATTGACGATTTCGTCCATGAGGATTTCGGCTGAGCCATCGTCCTTTTCGCGGACGAACACCGCGATCGGCACGCCCCAGGCGCGCTGGCGCGAGATCACCCAGTCCGGTCGGTTGACGATCATGCCGTTGATACGGTTTTGCCCCGCCGGCGGCACCCACTGCGTAACGGAGATCGCGTGCAGCGCGCGGGCGCGCAGCGTGTCACCGCGCTTCGCCTTGCCGTTCTCGGCGATGTCCTTGTCCATCGCGATGAACCATTGCGGCGTGTTGCGGAAGATCACCGGCTTCTTCGACCGCCAGGAATGCGGGTACTGGTGCTTGAGGCGTCCGCGCGCCAGCAACATGCCGGCGCCGACCAACGCCTTGATCACCGCCTCGTTGGCGTCGCCTTTCTCGCCCTTGTCGTTGAGGACGCGCTTTCCGGTGAAGCCGGGCGCCTGCGTGGTGAAGGCGCCGTTCTCATCGACGGTATAGGGGATCGCGGTGCTGATGCCGCGCGCTTCCAGTTCGCGTGCATTCGCTGTCCAGACATCGAAGTCCTCGCGGCCGTGACCGGGTGCGGTGTGTACGAAACCGGTGCCGGTGTCGTCGGTGACGTGATCGCCTGCGAGCAGCGGCACCACGAACTGGTAACCGCCATCAAGGCCCCTGAACGGATGCGCGCATTCCACCGCATCCAGCGTATCGCCGGGTATGTCCCGCACTTTCTCGAACGCGGTGACGCGTGCCTGCTTGAAGACGCTCTCGGCCAGCGCATCCGCCAAAATCAGAAGATCGCCGTTTTTAGCCCAGTTGTCGGCCGGCGCATCGGTGACCTTGTAGAGGCCATAGGCGATTTTCGGCGAAAAGCTGATCGCCCGGTTGCCCGGCAGCGTCCAGGGCGTGGTGGTCCAGATCACGACATTGGCGCCGGCGAGCGCCCCGTGAGCGGGCGAGGTGACCGGAAATTTCACCCACACCGTATCCGAGGTGTGATCCTCGTACTCGACCTCGGCCTCCGCAAGCGCGGTCTTCTCTACGACGCTCCACATCACCGGCTTGGAACCGCGATAGAGGGTGCCGTTAGCCGCAAACTTCATCAGCTCGCGCGCGATCTGCGCTTCGGCCGGGTAGCTCATGGTGGCGTAAGGGTGATCCCAGTCGCCGATGATGCCGAGGCGCTTGAATTCCTCGCGCTGCACGTCGAGCCAGTGCGAGGCATAGGCGCGGCATTCTTTTCGGAACGCCACCATCGCCGCCGAGTCGCGAAAGTCCGGCTTGGCCTTGCCCCTGGAACGGTAGTTCTCTTCCTCGATCTTCCATTCGATCGGCAGGCCGTGACAGTCCCAGCCCGGCACGTAGTTGGAATCGAAGCCCAGCATCTGCTGGCTCTTGGTCACCACGTCCTTGAGGATCTTGTTGAGCGCATGCCCGATATGGATGTTGCCGTTGGCGTAGGGCGGCCCGTCATGGAGCACGAATTTGGGCCGGCCCGCGGAGTTTTCACGCAGCCGCTCATAAAGACCGATCTTGTTCCAGCTTTTGAGGATTTCCGGCTCGCGCTGGGGAAGGCCGGCGCGCATCGGGAATTCGGTCTGCGGCAGGAACAGGGTTTTGGAATAGTCTGTGGCGTCGGACTTTTGCGGCTTTTCGGACATTGGGGCTCTGGTACGCGATCGAGGGGCGGAAGGACGACAAATCCCGGTCTTGCGCCGAGCTCAAAGCTCAGGCGGAAGCCGGGCCGCTAATGCCGATGGTGCGCCGCGTCAACATCGGCTTTCCATAGCAGGGGGCGGCCAAATCGCAAAGCCCGCCAATTCCCTCAAAAATCAGCCCACGATCCCTAATCTGGGAAAGGCGTCGGGTGTTGCCGCCAGGCGCTCGCGTGCGCGGGCAGAATCGTCGTTCACCTGGCGGATCAGCGCCTCGACGCCGTCGAACTTCAATTCTTCGCGCAGGAAGGCGATGAAGGCGACGTCGAGGCGGCTGCCATAGAGATCGCCTGCGAAATCGAACAGGAAAACCTCTAGCAGCGGCGCGCCATTGTCGAAGGTCGGGCGGCGGCCGAAACTTGCGACGGCCTCGAAGCGACGGTCACCCAGGCCGACCCGAACTGCGTAGATGCCGTGCTTAAGGCCGCAATTCTTGTCGAGCCTGATATTGGCGGTCGGAAAACCGAGGTCGCGGCCACGTTTCTCGCCGTGGACGACTTCGCCGTTGATGAACCAGGGACCGCCGAGCATCGCGGTCGCCTCGTCGATCTGCCCCTCCGCCAGCGCCTCGCGGATCGCACTTGAAGACACCGGCCGTTCGGCGATGTCGACATGGGCCTGGACGTCGACCTCGATGCCAAGCCGTGGCGCTTCCGTCACCAACAGGCCGGGCGAGCCGACGCGGCCCTTGCCGAAATGGAAATCATAGCCGACCGCGACGCCGCTGATGCCGAGCCGCTCGATCAGATCGTGGTGAATGAAGTGTTGCGCCGTTGTCTCGGCGCGTCGCCTGTCGAAAGTCATGACCACTGCGCCTGAAAGGCCGGTGCCCGCCAGCAGTCGCAGCTTTGCGGTTTCGTCCGTCAGGCGGAACTGTGGGGTGTTGGGACTGAAATAGCGCCGCGGATGGGGTTCGAAAGTCAGTGCGAAGGCCGGCCGCGCGTGGGCCTGACCCATGCGTAGCGCGGCGTCAATGACGGCACGGTGGCCGAGATGAACACCGTCGAAATTGCCCATCGCCACCACCATTCCCTTGGGAACGGAGGCCGGAGCATCGGTATCGCGGATCACGGTAAAATCGGAGGCCATTCACAAGTCTTGGCTGATGGGGCCGGCGAACCGTGGCTTGGGGCAGCGCACGAAGTCAAGCCGGGTCTGACGGGCTTTTGGAGGGTCGAAAAAGGCCCCGGGCCGGGCACCGGTTAACGGGCTGTTTAACGGCTGATGGTAGTCGTTGACTTGGACCGCGGGGGTACCGTTTGGCCCAGTAGCGTTCGTGCGTTGCCCAGGGGATTTGAAGATGGCGATTGATCTATCGATGTCGGTTCTGGTGGTGGACGACTACAGCACCATGATTCGCATCATCAGAAATCTCCTCAAGCAGCTCGGTTTCGAAAATATCGACGATGCCAGCGATGGATCGGCCGCGCTCAACAAGATGCGCGCCAAGAAATACGGCCTGGTCATCTCGGACTGGAACATGGAGCCGATGACCGGCTACGACCTGCTGCGGGAGGTCCGCGCCGACCCCAATCTCGCCACTACGCCGTTCATCATGATCACGGCCGAGTCCAAGACCGAGAACGTCATCGCTGCCAAGAAGGCCGGTGTCAACAACTACATCGTCAAGCCGTTCAACGCCGCCACGCTGAAGACCAAGATCGAGGCGGTCTTCCCGGATATGGCGAGCGCCTAATCTTTTCTTTTCACCTCTCCCCGCTTGCGGGGAGAGGTCGGATCGCTCTTGGCGATCCGGGTGAGGGGGTACATTCCCCTCAAATTTTTCAACGCCCTGATAGAAGCCCCTCACCCCACCCTCTCCCCGCAAGCGCGGGGCGAGGGAGTCTCGCGGGGCTACCACCTCAACTCGCGGATCAGCGCGCGGGGCGGATGGCCGAACAATTCCCTGACCGATGCGGGGCCGAGCTGATCGATTCCCTCGAACTCCTCGGAGTGAATGCCGCGGGTCACGAACAGGCAATCGATCCCGAAGCCATGGGCGCCGGCAAGGTCCGTTCGTACGGAATCGCCGATCGCAAGCACACGATTGAGCATGACTTCCCGGCCGCGCCGCTCGGCCGCAAGCGCCATCGCGCGTTCGTAGATCGGCCGATGCGGCTTGCCGTAGAAAATCACCTCGCCGCCGAGTTCGAGATAAAGCTCGGCGACGGCGCCCGCGCAATAGATCAGCCGGTCGCCGCGCTCGACCACGATGTCGGGATTGGCGCACACCAGCGTGAGCTTGCGTTCGCGTGCCTTCAGCAGCATTGCTCGATAGTTTTCCGCCGATTCGGTCTCGTCGTCGAACAGGCCGGTGCAAACGATGTAGTCAGCCTGTTCCAGCGGCACGAGTCCGGCATTGAGGCCGCGATGGATCGAACTGTCCCGGTCGGGCCCAACCCAATATATTTTCTGGCCGGGATGACCCGCGACGAAATTGCGCGCCAGGTCGCCCGAACTGACGATGGCATCGTAGGTTTCGTCGGGAACGTGCAGCTTGCGCAACTGCCGCTGCACCGAATCCGCAGGCCGCGGCGCGTTGGTGATCAGGATGACGGCGCCGCCCTGGCTGCGGAAATTCTGCAGCGCCTCGCAGGCATCGGCGAACGCGGCGAGGCCATTGTGAACGACGCCCCAGATGTCGCTGAGCAGCACGTCCACGTCGGCGACAAGGTCGCGCAGCCCTTCGGCAAATTTCAGCGTCGTCATGTTTCGAACTGCGGACTGTTAGTTCGGGGCGGCCGAGCGCCGCGCCAGCGCGGCATTGCCGGTCGCTCGCGCCGGTGGCTCGACGATAGGCGTGTCGGTCCGGACGGCGCCGTTGGACGCCGCACCATTGGACTCGCCCTCGGGGCGCAGCGGCCTCGGTGGCGCAAACAGAAAGCCTTGTCCGAACCTGACGTCGAAATCGAGCAGGTCGACAACGGCACGCTCACCCTCGATCCGTTCCGCGATGAGGTCGATACCGAAGCGGCCGAGGAGGTCGGAGAGGTCCGAGGGGTGGATGTCGGATACCGACGACGCCTTGGGGTCCAGCAGCAGGGAGGCCGGCACCTTGATGAAACGGACACCGCGATCGGCGAGTTCGCGCGGTTCGATCCTGAGATCGGTGACATGGTCGATCGAGAAGCGGTAACCGCGCTGCGCCAGCGCTGCCAGGTGCTCGCCCTCGGTCGGGCCGAGGTTGCGGAACGCTGACTGCTTGAACTCGATCACCAGCGACGGCGCCAACGCGCGATTGGCTTCGAGGAAATCGAGACAAGGGGCAAACGTGGTGGGATCGCGGAGCGTGGCGCCCGCCATGTTGCAGAATAAGCCGACTTCCTTGTTACGGACCATCAGGCGGCGCAGCACCTGTACGCAGCGCAGCATCATGGTGTGGTCGACGCGTCCGATCAGGCCTGCAGCTTCCACGAAAGGCATGAACTCCTCTGCGGCCAGCACCCGGTCGTTTTCGTCGCGAATGCGCGTGACTGCCTCGTAGAAGCGCACCTTGCGCTGCGGGAGGGTGACCATCGGCTGCAGATAGATATCAAGCCGGTTTTCTTCGATCGCGGTTTTTACCGCGGCTAACGTCTGCACCTCGCTGCGCACGGGCGCTGCCTCGGAACCGACGACGGCGGCGATCGGGGACGGCGCGACGACCAGTTTCGGTGGCTCGGCCGCGAAGAGTGGTTCCCTGGGCGACGAATTCTCTGCACGGCTCACGGACGCTGCGGCCGCCGCGTTCGACGACAAGAGATCGTCATGGCTTGCAACCGACACCGCGAGTTGCCTTACCAGCCCTCCGAGCTCGTTGATCTCGCCGACCACCGCCTGGACACGGTCCGCGCCCGCGTTATTGAGCGAGCCGAGCTTTCCCTCGACCGCGCTGAGCCGCCTGCCGAATTCAGCGACCTGGCGGGCGAGGTCCGCCGTCCCGCGCGACAGGTCGGCAATCTGGCCGCCCACATCGGTGCGGTCGCGCAGGCGCATCGATACGGCGTTGTAAAGGATCAGGAAGGTCAGCGCGGTGAGGGCGACGATCGCCGACTCCATGCCGCTCAATCCGGCGACGGAGTAGAGAACGAGGCCGAGCGAAGCGGCAACCAGCACCATGCAAATGGCGATAAAGATCGTGGAAATACGGATCATGTTGCGCGCAAAGCCCCTTGAGCCCCTCTTGCCCGGGCGAGCCGCTTGCGCCGTTCTGCTTCGCCGCGCGCCTCAAGCGCCACGACACTAGCATTAATGTTGATTCGATAGACCAGTCTTCTTGGCGTCCCCAAAACGGAACCGCGGCCCCGATTTGGGAGCCGCGGTTTGCGTCGCAGGAGGAAGTTGGGGGCTCAGGCGACCGCGCGGATCACCTTGGCGACCTTCTCGACGATCTCGCCGACCTGAGCCTCGCTGACGATCAGGGGCGGGGTCAGCGCCAGGGTGTCACCGGCGATGCGCAGCATCAGATCATTGTCGAAGAAGGCACTGTTGAGCGCATCGAATCCCCGTTTGCCCGGCTGGTCGGGGCGCGAGGCGAGGTCAATGGCAGCCGTCAGGCCGACGGTGCGGATGTCCACGACGTTCGGGCCGCTCTTGAGCGAGAAGATCGCATCGTTCCATTTCGGTTCGAGTTCCCGCGCACGCTCGAACAGCTTTTCGTCGCGATAGATATCGAGCGTGGCAAGGCCCGCGGCGCAAGCGAGCGGATGGGCCGAATAGGTATAGCCATGGGTCAGCTCGATGGCGTGCTCTGGGCCGCTCATGAAGGCGTCGTGGATGGTGTCGCGCACGAGCACGCCGCCCATCGGCGCGGCCCCGTTGGTGACGCCCTTGGCGAAGGTGATCATGTCCGGCAGCACGCCATAGCGCTCGGCCGCAAAGGCATAGCCCAGCCGGCCGAAGCCGGTGATGACCTCGTCGAAGATCAGGAGGATGCCGTGCTTCTGGGTGATCTCGCGCAGCCGCTTGAGATAGCCCTTCGGCGCCGGCAGCACGCCGGTCGACCCGGCCATCGGCTCGACGATGACGGCGGCAATGGTGTTGGCGCCGTGCAGGTTGACCAGATTTTCCAGCGCGTCGGCAAAATGGGCGCCATATTCCGGCTCGCCGCGCGAGAAGGCCTGCTTCTCCCGGTCATACGTCGTCGGCAGATGATCGACGCCGGTGAGCAGCGTTCCGAACATCTTGCGGTTGCCGACCATGCCGCCGACCGAGGTGCCGCCGAAACCGACGCCGTGATAGCCGCGCTCGCGCCCGATCAGGCGGAGGCGGCCGCCCTGGCCGGAGATCTGGTGATAGGCGAGCGCGATCTTGAGCGCGGTATCGGCCGCTTCCGATCCGGAATTGCAGAAGAACACATGGTCGAGGCCTTTCGGCGCAAGATCGGCGATGCGGCTTGCAAGCTCGAAAGCCTGCGGGATGCCGAACTGGAAGGGCGGCGCATAATCCAGCGTCTCGGCCTGCTTGGCGATCGCTTGCGCAATCTGGGTGCGGCCGTGGCCGGCATTGCTGCACCACATGCCGGCAGCGCCATCGAGGATTTTCCGGCCGTCGACGGTGATGTAGTGCATGTCCTTGGCGCCGGCGAGCAGTCGCGGCGTCTTCTTGAAGGCGCGGTTGGCGGTAAACGGCATCCAGTGCGCGGCAAGGTCGTTGGGAACGTTGACGCCGGGTGATCGCGGGCTCTTGTCCAGCATGGCGGGCCTCTTTGAGTTGTCGGTGAAACGGCTAGTGGTCCGATTCTAACATTCGCATCCCTTCTCAGCGGGCGCCTTTGCGAATGTTAGAATCAAAGGACCACTAGCAAATCTATGTTTCCAGTGGAGTTTAGGATTTGACATTCGCGTTCCGGATGTGCGGCTGGGTGGCTCGCGAATGTCAAATCCACTCCACTGCCGGACAGGTTAGCAGTTTCGGCCGCCGACCGAAACGCCGGGAGATCTGCTATTTTCGCAGGGATCGAGCGTTTCTCAGGAAAGGCTAGGCCGCTTTTGCAGCTTTACAGCGTTTTGCAGGTCGGCAGCGCGAAGCCAGAACACTTCGCCTTGCGAATCCTCGGTGTCCAGCCACAGGAATTCGGCCTGCGGATAGGCCGCTTCGAGTGCGCTGCGGCAGCGGCCGATCTCGCATAACAGCCCGCCGTCGGCCGCCAGGTGGTGGCTCGCCTGATCCAGAATGCGCCTGACCACATCAAGTCCATCGGTGCCGCCATCGAAGGCGAGTTTCGGTTCGGCCAGGCACTCACGCGGCAGACCCGCCATCCCTTCGGCATCGACATAGGGCGGATTGGCGATGATCAGATCATAGCGTTGGCCTGCGACCGGGCCGTACAGATCGCCGCGATGCAGCATCACCCGTTGCTGAAGGCCGTACTCGGCGACATTGCGCGCGGCGACTGCGAGTGCGTCCTTGGAAATTTCGACGGCGTCGATCTGCGCGTTCGGAAAGGCGCGCGCGGCCAGCACGGCGAGGCAGCCGGAGCCGGTGCAAAGCTCCAGCACGTTTTCTACCGCGTCCGGATCGTCAATCAGCGAGGGGCCTTCGTCATCCAGTCCGCCAAAATGCGAATCCAGCAGTTCGCCGATGAACGAGCGCGGCACGATCGTGCGTTCATCGACATAGAAGGGCAGGCCGCGCAGGTAGATCTTGTTGACGAGATAGGCCGCCGGCTTTCCGGAAGCGACGCGGCGCCCAATCACATCAAGGATCGACCGGGCTTCGTGAGCCGCAACTCGAGCGGTCGCGAAGCTTTCGAACTGGTCGGGATGAAGATGCAGCGTTTCGCACACCAGAAACGCGGCTTCCGCTATCGGGTCCGTCGTGCCATGTGCAAACGTCAGCTTCGCCTCGTTGAAGCGGCTCACGGCATAACGGACAAAATCGAGCAGCGTCACCAACTCGCCCGCTGAAACCTTGGGAAGTTTCGACGGGGCGCGGGAGCGTTTGGGCGAGATTCTAGGCGGGGCTTTGGCGCGTTTGGCCATCACGATTTGGTCCAGCGTGCCGCCGCCGCGTCATCGTGATCGCGCGCCTCGATCCACTTGGTGCCGCCCGCGGCTTCCACCCGCTTCCAGAACGGAGCGTTCGCTTTCAGATAATCCATCATGAATTCGGCGGCCTCGAAGGCAGCCTGACGATGTTTCGAGGCCGTCACGACCAGCACGATATTTTCGCCCGGCGTGATCCGGCCGACGCGGTGAACAACCCTTATTCCGAAGAGCGGCCAGCGCGACATCGCGGTCTCGGCGTGGCGCGCGATCTCGGCTTCGGCCATGCCGGGATAATGCTCGAGCGTTAGCGCCGCGATGGCGGAGCCCTCTTCGCTGCCCCGGCAAACTCCGGTGAAGGAAACCACCGCGCCGATATCGCTGCGTTCCGCTGTCAGGCCTGCGATTTCGCGCGCAATGTCGAAGTCGGTTTCCTGGATGCGGACGGTGATGTTGTCGGTCATGGCCGCATCGCTCTTGCGCTAACCGCCGGTCATGGGCGGGAAGAAGGCGATTTCGCGGGCGCCGGCAATCGCCGCATCCTGCTTGACGTGGGCATGGTCGATCGCGGCGCGGATCACACGCGGCTTCTCGAAGGCATGCGCGTAAGTCTCGCCGCGCGCGACAAGCCAGACGATCAGTTCTTCGACGGTTGTAACGCCCGGCGGCGGCTCGATCGTCTCTTCCGGCTTGCCGATCCGCTCGCGCACCCAGGCGAAGTATTTGAGTTTCATCCCTCATCCTCCTCGATGAGGTGACGGATGCCGGCGCGGAAATAATCCCAGCCGGTATAGATCGTGACGATCGCAGAGATCCAGAGCAGCAGCAGCCCGATCTCGGTGGTGTGCGGGATGACCCGGTCGCCCGCTTCGCCGGCGAGCAGAAAGCCGATCGCGACAAGCTGCGCTGTGGTCTTCCATTTGGCGAGCTTGGTGACGGGCACGCTGACGCGCAAGCCCGCCAGATATTCACGCAAGCCCGACACCAGGATTTCGCGGCACAGGATCACGATCGCGGCCCACAGCGTCCAGCCATGGATGATTCCGTCGGCCGCCAGCATCAGGAGGCAGGAGGCGACCAGGAGCTTGTCGGCAATCGGATCGAGCATCCGGCCCAGGGCCGATTGCTGATCCCATATCCGCGCATAATAGCCGTCGAGAAAATCGGTCACGCCGGCGGCAATAAATACGGCCAGCGCGACCCATCGCAGCCACAGCGGCCAGTCCAGAATGGCCTGCGCATAGATGCAGCCGACCACGACCGGAATGGCGGCAATCCGTGCGAAGGTCAGAATATTGGGCAGGGACAGCGAACTCTTCGCCAGTCCCCTGGTCGTTGCGATGTTCATCCGTCCACCAAATACCGCCGCGGTTACGGCCTTAGCGAATGTCAAATCCCTTCCACGAGGTCAACCATGCGACACATATGACCTTCGGGTGACATCCGAGCGTTTTCGCAAACGAACTTCGGAATCGGGACACTAGCAAATATAGGCTTCTACTGGCGTTTTGGATCGGACATTCGCATTGCGAATTCGCGGTTACAGGGTTGCGCTCCCTAGCCCGGCCGGGCGTGGAAAAACTCGAAAATCTTGCGCGCGCTCTCGGCGCTGACGCCGGGGACCTTGCCGAGGTCGGCGACCGAGGCCCGCTCGATCTCCTTCAGGGTTCCGAAATGGTGCAACAGGGCCCGCTTGCGCGAGGGGCCGATGCCGGGGATTTCCTGCAAGCCGGCCTCTCGAATGTCCTTCTTGCGCAGCTTGCGGTGTGATCCGATCACAAAACGGTGCGCCTCGTCGCGCAGGCGCTGGATGAAGTACAGCACCGGGTCGCGCGGCTCCAGCTTGACCGCCTCACGGTCCGGCATGAACAGGGTTTCCCGCCCGGCGTCACGATCCGGACCCTTGGCGACCGCAAGCAGCGCGACCTGCGGGAGGCCGAGGCTGTCGAAGATTTCCTTGGCGGCATTGAGCTGGCCGCGGCCGCCGTCGATGATGACGAGATCCGGCCATTGCGGCACGCCGTCATCCTCGGCCTTGGCCCCGGCCGTCTCGTTCCCGGCCGCGGCGGCGAGAAGCCGCTTGAAACGCCGTTGCAGCACTTCGCGCATCATCGCGTAGTCGTCGCCGGGCGTCAGCCCCTCCGAGCGGATGTTGAACTTGCGGTACTGGTTTTTGACGAAGCCGTCCGGGCCGGCCACGATAAAGGCGCCGACCGCGTTGGTGCCCTGGATGTGACTGTTGTCGTAGACCTCGATGCGGCGCGGCGGATGCGGCAGACCGAGCGTGGTGACGAGCCCCGTCAGCAGCCGGCCTTGGGTTGCGGTATCGGCCAGCTTGCGCCCTAGCGCCTCGCGCGCATTGGTCAGCGCATGCGTGATCAGTTCCTTCTTCTCGCCGCGCTGCGGCGTTGTGACTTCGACCTTGAAGCCGGCCTTGATCGACAAGGCGCTCGCCATCAGCACGCTCTCTTCGATGACATGCGACAGCAGGATGAGTTTCGGCGGCGGCTTGTCGTCGTAGAACTGTGTGAGGAACGAGGCCAGCACTTCTTCCGGCGTGAACGATTTTTCTGCTTTTGGAAAATAAGCGCGGTTGCCCCAGTTCTGTCCGGTGCGGAAGAAGAAGACTTCAACGCAGGAATATCCGCCCTCCTGGTGGATGGCAAAGACGTCGGCTTCTTCCACTGTTCTCGGGTTGATGCCCTGCTGCGACTGGATCGCCGACAACGCCGCGAGCCGGTCGCGGTAGAGCGCCGCGGTCTCGAACTCGAGCTCGGCGGACGCCTTTTCCATCTCGGCCGCGAGCAGCTGTTTCACGGCCTGGCTGCGGCCGGACAGGAAATCCTTAGCTTCGCGCACGAGCTCGGTATAGCCGGGAAAATCGATCTCGCGGGTGCAGGGCCCGGCGCAGCGCTTGATCTGGCAGAGCAGGCAGGGACGGGTGCGGCTTTCGAAAAACGCATCCGTGCAGGAGCGGATCAGGAAGGCGCGCTGGAGCGCGGTGATCGTGCGATTGACGGCGCCGGCCGAGGCGAACGGCCCGAAATACTGTCCGGGTCTGCTCTGCGCGCCGCGATGCTTGAGGATCTGCGGCGCCCAATGGTCGCCGGTGATCAGGATATAGGGGAACGACTTGTCGTCGCGCAGTTGCACGTTAAAGCGCGGACGCAACTGCTTGATCAGGTTGGCCTCAAGCAACAACGCCTCGGTTTCGGTCGTGGTGGATACGATTTCGACCGAAACGGTCGCCGCAATCATGCGCAGGATGCGCGCCGGCTGCGGTGCGCTGGCCCGCGCATAGGAAGAAAGCCGCTTGCGGACATTCTTGGCCTTGCCGACATAGAGCACATCGTTCGCGGCATTGAGCATGCGATAGACGCCGGGTGAGGTCGGCGCCAGCCTGACCGCATTTTCGATCGCGGCATGCCCGATCGCGAGCGGGCCTTCGGCGATCGCCTCGTTGGTCTCTTCGGCTGCCTCGACTTCCGGAAGCCGCGCCTCGTCCTCCTCGTCGGCCGTGACGGTCGCAGGATCGATATCGCCGGCCGCGAGACTCTGGGCCTGCTCCGGGTGCGTCTGGTCGGATCGGGAAGGGGCGGGTTCCTTCCGTCCGGCGCTGTTTGCCTGATTGCTGGATTCGCGAGCCATATAACCTGGAATTTAGGTGTCGTCCTTGCCGCCTGCCAGAACTGGTGCGCAGGCGCGCCGGTAACACTCCCTTAAGACTAAGCAG
>NZ_DAHUXJ010000115.1 GCF_027307225.1 Bradyrhizobium sp.
CAGTTTCGCGGTAACCTCGTCATAGGAACTTCAAATTCTAAACCGCACTAGAATCATATAATTGGCTAGTGCTCCTTTGATTCCGAAGTTCGTAAACGTGGAGCCGCAATATGATACGAACTTCGGAATCGGAGCACTAGAATCAATAAGTTTGTGAGTAGCCCATGACTTTCCGAAGTTCGTGAAGGTGGGTGCTGCGATGGAGCACGAACTTCGGAAAGTGGGCACTAGCTGACGTCTGGCCGTCATGCTGTGATGTAGAGTGAAAGCGAGATGATGCCCAGCGTCTTGCCAATAATTTGGAATACTCATTGTGACGGATACCGTTGCCGGCGATTCACAGCAGGTTATTGCTGATCTTAAGCGTAGACTTGAGGAGTCGATTGCGCAGCAGGCTGCTACGGCCGATGTGCTCAAGGTCCTCAGCCGTTCGACTTTCGATCTCCAAACTGTTCTCGAAACGCTGATCAGGTCCGCAGTCGAGTTGTGTAAAGCCAATCGGGGCTCGATCTTCCTTCGCGAAGGCGAGGTCTTTCCGCTGAAGGCGGCGTCCAGCACCACACCCGAATTCCTGCAATATTGGGCAGCGAATCCGCCAAGGGCGGGCCGCGGTTCTGCCACCTCGCGCGTCATCGCATCGGGAAGGGTCGAACTTATTCCTGATGTGCTTGCGGACCCGGACATGGAGATGCCCGCGGGTTCCCTGGTCAGGATTCGCGCGGCACTCGGCGTGCCGATGCTCAGGAATGACGAGGTCGAAGGCGTAATGGTGCTGACGCGGCCCGAGCCCGGCCCGTTCACCAAAGGCCAGATCGATCTGGTGCAAACCTTCGCCGACCAGGCAATGATTGCCATCGAGAACACGCGGCTTTTCAACGAGACGAAGGAGGCGCTGGAGCGACAGACCGCGACCGCCGACATCCTCAAGGTGATCGCAAGCTCGCCCTCCGACGTACAGCCGGTCTTCGAATCGATCGTAAGGAACGCCAAATCGCTGATCGGCGGTTTTTCGGCGACGGTGTCGCGTATCGCTGGCGACATGCTCCACCTGGCGGCATTCACGCCGACAAATACGAGAGCCGATGAAGCGTTGCAGGCCTCATTCCCGATTCCGCTCGCCGAATTTCCGCCGTTCCAGTTCGTTCGGGCTGGAGAGACCGTGCAGTTCGCCGATACCGAGGCAGAAGGTGTTCCGGTCACGAACAGAGAGGTGGCACGGTTGCGCGGCTATCGCAGCATGTTGTTCACGCCGCTCATGAACAACGGCAAGCCGATCGGAATGATCAGCGTCACGCGCAAGGAGCCCGGCACGTTCGCCGATCATCACGTTGAGCTGCTACAGACCTTCGCCGACCAGGCCGTGATCGCCATCGAGAACACGCGCCTGTTTGATGAGGTGCAGGCCAAGACGGTCGACCTGCAGGAATCTCTACGGCACCAGACCGCGACGTCCGAGGTGCTCAAGGTCATCAGCCGCTCGCCGGGCGAACTCGATCCGGTGTTCAAGACGATCCTGTCGAATGCGACCACCATATGCGACGCCCAATTTGGTCTGTTGCTTCTCCGTGAAGATGGCGGCTTCCGTTTCGCCTCGATGTTCAATCTGCCGCCGGCGTTCGCGGAAACCTTTTCGCGCAATCCGGTGATCTACCCGCCGCCAATCGACCCGTTAGGGCGGCTGATCGAGACCCGGCAACTCGTTCATGTCGTCGATGTCAAGCAAGAGCCGGCTTACCTCACCGGCTTCCCGCCGATCGTGGAATTGGTCGAACTTGGCGGCGCCCGCACGCTTCTGCTCGTACCGATGCTGAAGGAAAAGAGCCTTGTCGGCGTGATCGCCATCTTCCGTCAGAACGTTCACGCCTTCTCCGTCAAGCAGATCGATCTGGTGACGAGTTTCGGCAGCCAGGCCGTGATCGCGATCGAGAATGCCCGCCTGCTGAGCGAATTGCGGGAACGCACCGACGACCTCAGCGAATCCCTGCAACAGCAGACCGCGACCGCCGACGTACTGAAAGTCATCAGCCGCTCGGTTTTCGATTTGCAGACCGTGCTCGACACATTGGTCGAGTCGGCATACAAGCTTTGCGGCGCCAACCTGGGCCTTCTGTATCTACGCGGCAACGAGGCCTTCGAATGCAAGGCGATCGCCGGCGTCGGCGTTACCGAGGCAAGCCGCCTGTTCAAGGGACGCCCGATCCGCGCGGGTCGCGGCACGGCCGCAGAACGCGTCATCCTGACGGGCGAAGTCCAATGCATCACCGACTTCTACGAAGATCCGGAAATGGATCCCAGGATCCGGGAGGCAATTCGAAACGCGGGCAGTTCGGATTCGAGCATTGGCCAGATTCGTTCGACGCTGGCCGTCCCGATGATGCGCGACAACGCCGTGATCGGCGTGATGGTGATTGGGAGTGCACAAACGGGATCGTTCCCTCAACGCCAGATCGAACTGCTGCAAACCTTCGCCGACCAGGCCGTGATCGCGATCGAAAACGTGCGCCTGTTCGACGAGGTGCAAGCCAAGACGGGTGATCTCGAAGAATCTCTGCAGCAGCAGACAGCCACTGCTGACGTGCTGAAGGTGATCAGCCGTTCTCCTGACAACCTCAAACCAGTACTGGACGTCATTGTCGAAACCTCGCGCGAACTTTGCAATGCGCGTACAGCCGTCATCTTTCTGCTGCGCGACGGGAAGTTTCACGACGCCGCCGAATCCAGCACCAAGCCTGAGTACATCGAGGCGGCGATCCGCGCCAATCCGATCTCGCCGGATCAAAAAGGATCGATCACAGCTCGTGCCGCGCGCGAGAAACGTACGGTCCACATTCCCAACTCGGCGGAAGACCCGGAAGCTGGACTTGGCGGCCCATTGGATTCGGGAGGACCGAGGTCGCTTCTGTCGGTGCCCCTTATGCTGGATGGTCGCGTCATCGGTGGGATAACGCTGCAACACGCGAGCCTGGCCCCGTTCACAGCACGGCAGGTCGAGGCTGTAGAGACATTTGCCGATCAGGCGGTTATCGCAATTTCAAACGTCAATCTGTTCGAACAGGTGCAAGCGCGCACAAAGGAACTTTCACTGTCGCTGGAAGATCTCCGCACCGCACAGGATCGCCTGGTGCAGACTGAAAAGCTTGCTTCGCTCGGCCAGCTCACCGCTGGGATCGCGCACGAAATCAAGAACCCGCTGAATTTCGTCAATAATTTTTCGGCGCTGTCGGGCGAATTGATCGACGAGCTCAATGACCTGATCCAATCGGCCACGCTCGACGACAAGACTCGCGAGGAGATCGACGAGCTTACCAATATGCTCAAGGGCAACCTCGACAAGGTCGTGCAGCACGGCAAGCGCGCCGATTCGATTGTCAAGAACATGCTGCTGCATTCGCGCGAAGGTTCTGGCGAGCGCCGAGCCGCCGACATCAACGCGATCGTCGAGGAAAGCCTGAATCTGGCATATCACGGAGCGCGGGCCGAGAAATCCGGCTTCAATATCGCGCTGCAGCGCGACCTCGATCCGTCTGCCGGGGTAGTCGACCTTTACCCGCAGGAGATCACGCGGGTGTTCCTCAATCTCATTTCCAACGGCTTTTATGCCGCCAACAAGCGCAAGGAAGCCGGCGACGAAGGCTTCGAGCCGTTGCTGACAGCGACAACGAAAAATCTCGGCAGCAGGGTCGAAATCCGGATTCGCGACAACGGCACCGGCATCCCGGCCGAAGTCAAGGAAAAGATGTTCAATCCGTTTTTCACCACGAAGCCGGCCGGCGAGGGCACCGGACTTGGCCTGTCGATGAGCCACGACATCATCGTGAAACAGCACGGCGGCAAGATTGACGTCGAGACCGAACCTGGTGCATTCACCGAATTCATTATTACGCTGCCTCGCGCGGCAGCCTAGCGTGGCGACTCTGACGTTCCTTTCAGTTTCGCCGCGACCAATTCAAAGTAACGTCAGAGTCAAAGCCGCATTATTCTGGAGGCCGGAATTGAGCGTTTACATACTTGTCGTCGACGATGAGCCCGACGTTGAAGAGCTGTTCCGCCAGCAGTTCCGCCGCGACCTGAAATCCGGGCGCTTCACGATGGAGTTTGCGCCGTCGGCGCCAGCGGCTTTGATTCGCGCCGCCGAGATCAGGGATCCGTCGCTGATCCTGATCCTGTCGGACATCAACATGCCCGGGATGAGCGGGCTCGAAATGCTGCCGAAAGTGCGGGCTGAGCGGCCCGATGTTCCCGTCATCATGATCACCGCTTACGGCGATGCTGAAACCCGCCGGAAGGCAATCGAGCGCGGCGCGATGGGACTACTGACCAAACCGATCGATTTTACGCTGCTGCGTCACGAGATCGATGGAAGACTCGGGCAGGCCGCATGACCGCAACCATCCTCGTCGTCGATGATGAGCCGGACCTTGAGGCGCTTGTCTTGCAGAAGTTCCGCAAGCAAATTCGCGATGGCGCGGTGACTTTCATGTTTGCCCATGACGGCGTCGAGGCGTTGCAGTCGATCGAAAATCATCCAGATGTCGACATGGTGGTATCTGACATCAACATGCCGCGGATGGATGGCCTGTCGCTGCTGCAGAAATTGCAGGAGGCCGAAGACAAGAAATCGACGATCATCGTCTCGGCCTATGGCGACATGAGCAACATCCGTACCGCAATGAACCGCGGAGCGTTCGACTTCCTGACCAAGCCGATCGACTTCGGCGATCTCGAAACGACCATCGACAAGACCATTCGTCACGTCGAGGCGATGCGCGAGGCGCGCCGGCGCCAGTTCGAGGCCGAACGCGCCCATGCGTCGCTGTCGCGGTATTTCTCGCCGCAGATCGCCTCGAGGCTTGCCGCGGCCGGCGAAAGCAACGGCATGGAGGTGCACTGGCGCAACGTCGCGGTGATCTTCACCGACATCGCCGGTTTCACCTCGTTGGTGGAAAACGCTGCACCCGACGTGCTCGGCACGCTGCTCAACGAATATGTGGGCGGGATGACCGATGTCGTCTTCGCCCACGAGGGCACCGTCGCCAAGATCATCGGCGACGCCATCCAGATTCTCTTCAACGCGCCGGGTGACCAGCCTGATTATGCGACCCGCGCGATTGCCTGCGCGCATGCGCTCGATATCTGGGCTGAGGAGTTTCGCCAGCGCTGGAAATCCAAAGGCGTGAATTTCGGCGTAACCCGGATGGGCGTTCACGCCGGCCAAGCGCTGGTCGGCAATTTCGGCGGCGGCCGCTTCTTCGACTACACCGCTTATGGCGATACCATCAACACGGCGGCGCGGCTTGAAGCGGCCAACAAGTTTCTCGGCACCCGTATTTGCGTCAGCGCCGCGGTCGCCGACGGCGCCGAGGCCTTTTGCGGCAGGCCGGTCGGCGATCTCTTGCTGCGCGGGCGCAGCGAGCCGCTGCGGGCCTACGAGCCGCTGACGGAGACGACATTCGAGGCGCCGGCGACGGCGCAATATTGCGATGCCTTTGCCAAACTGCAGGCCGGAGACGCTGCGGCGATGCCGGCCTTTGCGGCGCTGGTCGGCACGAATGCTGGAGATGCGCTTGCTGGTTTTCATCTTCGACGGCTGTTGAATGGCGCCAAGAGCTCGCGCATCCAGTTGGAGCAATAGCGCGCCCGCGAGCGCCGGAGGCGCATCATCCCGCCGGCGCGGTGGGCCGGCGTTTGTAAAATCGGATTTCTCGAAGCATTTCAATTTGATTCTACCTGTCCAGTCCTCTTCCAAAAAAATTCTGCTTTGCCCGTCGGGCAAATCATCTCTACAAGCCCGCGCCATCCCGCCTCACAAGAGGGACGCTCGCGATCGTCACGAACGTGGAGTGCGGAATGCGGTGGACGCTTCACATGCGACAGACGAGTGCATGCGAGGTGTACGGCGAAGCCACGTGGTTCTGACGTCTCGACGCTGACGTTAACTCGCGACAATGCTTGCGCATTGCGCGGGACGGCGACAAAAAGCCCGATCGCCGGGAAGAGCGTGGAATAAGCCGTTCAAACCATTGCGCGGGGAATGCCGGGTGTTTCCGGTGTGACCGTGGTGACTACGCTTGTGCTTTCTTACCTTGCACACAAGGCTGCGGGCGCGCCTGGCGCCCGGCATTCCCTGTGCCCTCGATTGGGCAAAGGATTACCCAAGACTCGGGCGGAATCACGCTGCGAGAATGCAGCCTTGTGCCCGTGAAGTTCATCCTTCGAGACGCATCGCTGGCGCGATGCTCCTCAGGGTGAGGTCAAAGCAAGCAGAGCGAGACCCTCATGGTGAGGAGACGCGAAGCGTCGTCTCGAACCATGAGGCCCGAAATGGCTGTTTGATAAGTGAATCGGTAGTCAGGCCGACGTCGTTCTGGACGACGCCGAGCGATCGCGGGAGATGCGTATTAAATGCCGAGATAGGCGGCCTGCACCTGCTTGTTGTTGGCGAGCTCCGCGCTCGCGCCGCTCATGATGACGTTGCCGCTCTCCAGCACGTAGGCCCGCTGCACCAGCGACAGCGCCCGGCTGACATTTTGCTCCACCAAAAGGATCGCCGTGCCCATCTTGTGGATCTCACCGATCTTTTCGAAAGTCACGTCGGTCATGACCGGCGCAAGGCCGAGCGAAGGCTCGTCCAGCATCAACAGGCGAGGCCTAAGCATCAACCCGCGGCCAACCGCCAGCATCTGTTGCTCGCCGCCGCTCATGGTGCCGGCGAGCTGCTTGCGCCGCTCGGCCAGCCGCGGAAAAATGCCGTAGACCAGCTCCAGCGTCTGGCGGCGTTCCGCCTTCGCCTTCGGCACATAGGAGCCGATCTCGAGATTTTCGTGCACCGTCATTTCCGGAAAGACCTGGCGGCCTTCGGGCACGTGCGCGATGCCGAATTCCGGAATCCGATGCGGCGGATTTGATGCCAGATTGACGCCGTCGAGCGTGACGGTGCCGGACGTCAGTTTGACGAGGCCGGAAATCGCGCGCAGCGTCGTGCTTTTGCCCGCGCCATTTGCGCCCAACAGGCCGACTGCTTCGCCTTCGGCAATCTCGATCGAGACATTCGAGATCGCGGGCACCGAGCCGTAGCTGGCGCTGACGTTTTCTAGTTTGAGCATATCAAACCACTCCCGCCGGCGGATGCACATAGGAGCCGAGATAAGCGCGGATGACTTCCGGGTTTTCCACGATCTCCTTTGGAGAGCCTTCCGCGATCTTCTGTCCGTGGTCGAGCACCACCATGTGACGCGCCACCGCCATGATGGCGCGCATCACATGCTCGACGATGATGATGGTCAGGCCCTTGCTGGAGAGCTTGCCGACCAGCGCGACCGCCTGGTCGATCTCCGCCGGATTGAGTCCGGCCATGACTTCGTCAAGCAGGAGGATCCGGGGCTCGGTGGCGAGCGCGCGCGCCATTTCCAGCCTGCGCTGGTCGATGGTGGTCAGATCCTTCGCCGGCGTCTGTTCCCTGGCCGAAAGGCCGACGAAGTCGATCGCCTCGCGCGCCTTCTCGCGCGCAACGGCCATGTGCTTGTCGCGCAGGAATGCGCCGGTCATGACGTTGCTAAGCACTGTCATGGCGCCGAAGGGTTTGGCGACCTGGAAGGTGCGGGCGAGACCGTGTGCGCAGATGTCATGCGGCCGCAGGCCGACGATTTCGCGGCCAAAGGCTTTCACCGATCCGGTATCCGGCCGGTGAAAGCCGGTGATGAGATGAAAGCTCGTGGTCTTGCCGGCGCCGTTGGGACCGATCAATGCGACGGTTTCGTTTTCCTTCACGGTGAAGCTGACGTCCTGGACGGCGCGCAAGCCGCCGAACCGTTTACTGAGGCCGCTGATGACGAGCGCATCCGCCATGGGCGTGCCCTTACGCGCGCGCCGGCGCGCGGCCGGCATAGCGTTGACGGAACTCCCCGATCATGCCCATCAGTCCGGTCGGACGCCAAAGGATGACGGCCATCAGGATCAGGCTGTAGACGGTGAGCTGGATGCCGCCGATCGAACTGCCGAGCCAGCTTTGCAGCAGCGTCGAGGTTGTCTCCAGCAGCACCGTACCGATCAGGGGACCCCACAGCGTCCCGATGCCGCCGACGATCGCCACTAGTGCGGCTTCAATCGAGATGTTGAAGGAAAACGCGGTCGCCGGATCGATGAAGTAGATGTACTGGGTGTAGAACGTGCCCGCGAGCGCCGTGAGAAAGGCGCTGATCATGTAGATGTCGCGCTTCATTTTCGGCGCGTTGACGCCAATCGCTTCGGCCGCGTCTTCGTCCTCGCCGATCGCGACGAGGTAGTTTCCGATCCAGGAACGCTCGATCAGCCAGGTGATGAGAAGGCTGATAAGGAGCAGGCCGAGCACGACATAATAATAGGAGTCCTTGTTTTCGAACTGCATCATCAGCGGCGCGGCGCCAAGGTTGGGGATGGTCGTGCCCTCGGCGCCCCAGGCAAAGTCGCGGAATTTGAGGAAGATCAACATCAAGGCTTGCGCCGTTGCGATGGTCGCGATGGTGAAATAGGGGCCCCGCAGGCGGAAACACAGCCAGCCGATCGGCAGGCTTGCCAGCGCCGCGACCACGCCGCCGGCCACCATGCCGAGCCACGGCGAGACGTTGTAGTTGATCTCGAGAAGGGTCGAGGTGTAGGCGCCCAAGCCGAAATAGGCGGCGTGTCCAAGCGAAAGCTGCTTGGCGTAGCCGCCCATCAGATTCCAGGCGGTGCCGATAAAAGCGAACAGCAGGATCCGAACGAAAATATCGATCGCAAACGAACTTTTCACCACCATCGGCAAGCCGATGAGGATCGCGATCCCGATCGCCATAAGAATGGCATGGCGCGGATTTATCGTCTGTGTCATCGCGCTCTGCCTCCGCCAAGGCCGGTTGGTTTGAAGGCGAGGGTAAGCAGAAGCATGGCGAACACCACGATCTGCCCGGAGTCGGCGCCGACATATTGGATGCCAAGCGACTCTGCAATGCCCATCATCAGGCTTGCGATCAGGGCGCCCATGACATTGCCGAGCGTTCCCAGTACGACGGCAACAAAGGCCATCAGCACAAACACCTGCCCGACGAAGGGATAGGCGGAATAAAACGGCATCAAGAGCGACCCGGCCGCACCCGCCAGCGCCAGCGCGATGCCAAGCGCGACACAGAACACGCGGTTGGGATTGATGCCCATCAGCATGGCGACGTCGCGGTTTTGTGACGCCGCGCGCATGGCTTTACCAAGATCGGTTGTGTGCAGAAACAGCCAGAGCAGGCCGCTTAGCGCCATCGCCACGACAAACGCAATCAGCTTTGCCTCCGGGATGTAGAGCCCGCCGACATGGAACGCTTCGTCGGAATAGGAGGTGTGAACCGTGCGATAGTTTGCGCTGAACAGCATCAGGGCGAGATTCAGCAGCAACAGCGACAGCGCAAACGTCAGGAAGATCTGCGGCATGTCGTTCGGCCCCAGCACCCGGCGGATCAGGAAATGCTGGATCAGCACGCCCATCACGAACAGCACCGGCATCGTCACGAAGAGCGAAAGCAGGGGATCGATGCCGTACTGGTTGGCGAGAAAGAAGCTGATATACATCCCGATCATCACGAATTCGCCCTGGGCGAAGTTGACGATCTTGACGACGCCGAAGATCAGCGTGACGCCGATACTGACGAGTGCGTAAATCCCGCCGATAAGCAGGCCGTTGATGACGGCCTGGGCTACTGTCTCGAACATTGGACGGCGCCGGCCTTCAGATTTTCATCACCGGCGCGCGGGCGTCTTCCTTCGGGAAGATGCTGGCGAGATCGCCGTGTTGCCACTGCACGCCGACCGGATGGCCGTAAATGTTCTTGCCGTCGGGGCCGAACTTGACCTTGCCGCCGGGCGCCATCGCCGCATAGCCCGAGGAAACGTCGAGCGTGGACAGTGCCGCGCGCACCTTCTGCGGATCGGGGGAGGCGGCGCGCTCCAGGGCGTCGGCAAGCATGAAGGTCTGCGCCACCAGTCCGCCGGCATATTCAAAGGCAAAATCGCCGGTGCGCTTCTTGAACTCGACATTCACCTTCTGGGCGTCCTCGCTGACGTCGTGATTCCAGTGCGCCACGCCCTGCAAGCCCTCGGCGAGCTTGCCGACGTTCTTGTAGAAGTCCGGAATGACAAAGCCGCCGGAGCCACCATTGATCGAGATGTTGAGGCCGAACTGCTTTACCGTGCGCACGATCAGGATCAGGTCGTTCAGATAGGAGACCGAGAACAGCGTATTGGCGCCGGAGGATTTGACCTTGTTGATCAGCGGGCTTGCATCGGTGAAGCCGGCCGAATAAGGCTCGAACATCACGATCTCGACGCCTTCTGCGGGCGCAAGCTCTTTCAATCCGTTCGACGTCGAGGTACCGAAGGCGGTGTTCTCGAAGATCACTGCGACCTTCGGCTTGTCGCTGACGAGTTTGGACATCTGCAATTGCGCGCGCGCAAACTGGGAGGCGCGGGCAAACGGCGTAAACGTATAGGTGCGGCCCTTGTTGAGCTGGTCGGAGCTTGATCCCGTAATCAGCGGAACCTTGGCACGCTCGGCGACCTCGCTGGCAATCAGGGTGAGGGCGCTGGCATAGCATCCGTGGATCGCCGAAAGCTTGTTGCCGGTGATCAGCCGGTCGGTTTCCGTGCGTGTGACGGTAGTGTCACTCTGCACGTCGGAAATGATCAGGTTGAGCTTGGCGCCGCCCAGCGACTTGATGCCGCCGGCCTCATTGACCATGTCGACGGCGAGTTTGGCAGCGGCGACGCAGCCGACGCCGATCTGTGCCATGCTGCCGGTTGTCGGATAAAGCGCGCCGATGTTGACGGGATCCGCGGCCCAGCCTCGCAGCGGCACTGCGCCAAACGCGCCTGCTGCCAAAGCCGTCTTGATCATGAACTCGCGGCGGCTTTGTCGCCTGGACAAAGTTGATAGAGTGATTTTGCCGGCGGAATCCTTGCGCGCGTTCTTCATGCGATCCTCCCTTGCCGCTGTTGTCGGGCCCACGTCCTTCGTTGGCGCGAGTCTTATTTTGGGGATGGTAACCGTATTCAAAATTGTTTACAATATGACTCGCAACTTTACCGCTGGCTCCTCAGCGGCCGCCCAAGGGCCGCGTCATATCGGGGACATGATGGCCGGAAAACCAGCCAAGCGCACGACCGTCCGGGCGCCGAAATCGCAGCGGATACCGCCGTCGCGGTCGCGCCAGCCGGCCGCGGCGGTCATCGCCAAGCGCATCGAGGAGGACATAGTCCTTGGTCGACGTCAACCGCGGGAAAGGCTGGTCGAGCAAGACCTTGGCGATCTATTCCGGACTCATCGCGGCGACGTGCGATTGGCTCTCTTCGAACTCGAGAAGAAAGGGCTCGTCGAGCGAATTCCCAATCGTGGCGCCGTGGTGCGCGGCCTGACGCCCAAAGAGGTGCGGGAAATCTATGCGGTGCGCGAAGAACTCGAGGTAATGGCGGTCGGGATTATCCCGCTTCCGGTCGCCGCGGTTGATCTTGAAAGGCTGGAGGAACTGCAGCGAAGGCATGGTGAAGCGATCGCGGCAGGCGACCTGCTGACGGTGTTCTATAGCAATCTCAGTTTTCACCAGGTCGTTTTCGGTCT
Organism: Bradyrhizobium sp.; assembly: GCF_027307225.1. Classification (GTDB taxonomy): domain Bacteria; phylum Pseudomonadota; class Alphaproteobacteria; order Rhizobiales; family Xanthobacteraceae; genus Bradyrhizobium. The sequence goes on from NZ_DAHUXJ010000115.1 coordinate 11,612, forward strand.
CTGCGGCAATTCCTGCCTCATCGAGACCATCGACCTTCTTGCGCAGAAGGTCTACGGCATCCGGTCGTATGCCAATGCGTTTCCGGACGTGCTGGATCGCGCACACCGGGATCACCGTGACATGATCAGGGCGCTACGCAATTCGCGTCGGGAAGAGCTTGTGTCTCTGACCCGACGCCATTTGCAGCCCGCGCCTGAAGCCTACATCAAGGATTACGAGCGGCGCTTCGGAAAGGCCGACCTTCGGACGGCGTGACGAGAAGCATCACTCTGCGCTGCTTACGAGCTTGATCCGCGGCGCGCTGACTTCCATCAGGCTGCGGTAGGCGGCCAGATAGTCGAGCGCCATTCGTTTTGCGGTGAACCGCGCCTCGAACTGCTCGCGGATCTTTCCGCGGTCGAGTTGCGGCAGACTTGATACCGCGGCAATTGCACTGATCTCGTCTTCGACGATGAACCCCGTCAGCCCCTGGTCGATCACTTCCGGGACCGAGCCGCGGTTGTACGCGATCACCGGCGTGCCGCAAGCCATGGCCTCGATCATGACGAGACCGAACGGCTCAGGCCAGTCGATCGGAACGAGCAATCCGAGCGCACCGTTGAGGAAGTCCGATTTTTCGTGATCGTTGATCTCGCCGATATATTCGACGAGAGGATGATCCATCATGGGGCGGATCACTTCGTCGTAGTATTCCTGATCGGCGCGGTCGATCTTGGCCGCGATCTTCAGCGGAATGCCGCATCGGATGGCAATCCTGATCGCGCGATCGACGCCTTTTTCCGGCGCGATCCGGCCGAGTACGCTGAGGTAGGAAGGCCTGACCGGCCGGGGGGTCAGCAAATTCTCCGGCAGGCCGTGGTGGATGGTGCGGAGCCAGTTCGCCTGCGGCGCCGGACGCCGCTGCGCGTTCGAAATCGAGATCACCGGAACGGAAGAGAAGGTGTTGAAGACCGGCTGATGCTCCGGCAGGTCCAGTCGGCCGTGAAGAGTGGTCACAAATGGTGTCGGTTGACGAAAGAAAAGTGAGAACGGGTAATAGTCGAGATGAAAGTGGAGGAAGTCGAACTCCTCGTCGTCACATTTTTGCCTAACCCGCTCCAACATCACCATGTGAAGTGCGTTGGGGTCACGAACCGATCCATCGAGGCGAAGTGCGCGTGGCCATGTGGCGTCGAGTTTCGCAGATGTCTGGGAATCGCCGCTCGCAAATAGCGTCACATCGTTCCCAAGCGCGACAAGTTCCTCCGTTAGCCAGTGTACCACCCGCTCGGTTCCACCATACAATTTGGGTGGAACCGCCTCCGTCAACGGAGCTACTTGCGCGATGCGCATCTACCTCTCCCTCTTCTCGATGTCATGGATGATCAGCCCCATCGGCCCGACGCAACCGCGCCGGGAGGGGAACGTTTCCGTATCTGCGAGGTTCCAGTAGGGTGGGCACTTCTTTCATCGGTAACATCGCCGTCGGTGCACTCGATGAACGGGGGGTGCTGCGCGCAAAACAGCCGGACGGGAACCGCAGAGCGATGTGCGGCATTCCATCGGCTGAAAGAAAAAGAAATCGGGTCCGGCAATCGGGCCTTAAAAAGGCGTCAAAAAAGGTCTCGCAGCACATGGACAACCTCTCTGGCTACGCCAACCGCCCATTCGCTTTTGTGCTGCGCTACCTCCGTCAAAGGCCTGCATCACATTCTTGCATTCTGTCGGCCGTCGTTGCCGCCGTTGCTTGCTCTGTGGGTACGCAATATGGCGTGAAATTCCTGGTCGACGGCCTCTCGGGCGGCCCCGCCAACTCAGGCACCGTGTGGTTGGCGTTTGCCTTACTGATGTCACTGATCGCAGCCGACAATTTTCTTTGGCGAATTGCTGGATGGATTGCGAGTTTCACATTTGTCGGCGTTACCGGCGATCTCCGGCGCGACATGTTTCGCCACCTGACCGGTCACGCGCCCAGCTACTTTTCCGACCGGTTGCCGGGAATGCTGACCAGCCGCATCACCGCGACGTCGAATGCGGTTTTTTCCGTCGAAAACATGTTCATCTGGAACGTCCTGCCGCCTTGCATCGCCACGATTTCCGCAATTTGCCTGATCGGAACCGTAAGTTGGCAGATGTCAGCCGTCCTGGTCGTGATCGCGGGCGGAATGGTCCTGACCATGTTTAGGCTTGCGGCCGCCGGAAGGCCGCTGCACGATGATTTCGCCGACAAGGCCGCCGCCGTCGACGGCGAGATGGTCGATGTGATCAACAATATGCCGCTGGTGCGGGCATTTTGCGGACTAAGCTTCGAACATGAACGTTTCGACGCGACCGTAAAGAGGGAGCTCACGGCGCGCGGGCGCAGTCTTCGATATCTGGAAAAACTCCGGTTCATCCATGCGGCGGTGACGGTCGTTCTGACCGTCGGGATCCTCGCCTGGGCGATCACCCTTTGGCAAAGCCGCAGTGCCACGACCGGCGACGTCGTTCTGGTCTGCACGCTCGGTATTTCGATCCTCAGTGCGACGCGCGATCTTGCAGTCGCGCTGGTCGATGCCACGCAACACGTTGCTCGTTTGACCGAGGCCATTGCCACGTTGCTGTTGCCTCATGAACTTCGCGACCATCCGGAGGCTGAACCGCTGATAAGAAGCGGCGCCACGATCGCCTTCAACAATGTTTCGTTCGGCTATCCGGGCGGGTTAACGGTCTTCGACAAGTTCAGCCTTCGCATCCAGCCGGGACAGCGGGTGGGACTGGTCGGCCAGTCCGGCGGCGGAAAATCGACCCTGTTCGTTCTGATGCAGCGATTTTACGACGTCCGACAGGGAAGTATCACGATCGACGGGCAGAATGTTTCGCGGGTCACGCAGCAAAGCCTGCGCGAGGCGATTTCGGTCGTGCCGCAGGACATTTCGCTGTTTCACCGCTCGATCATGGAGAATATCCGTTACGGACGGCCGAACGCGACCGATGACGAAGTATTGCGTGCGGCGATCGCTGCGCGATGCGATTTTGTCGAAACTCTCCCGGAAGGCTTGGAAACCATGGTTGGCGACCGCGGCGTCAAATTGTCCGGAGGTCAGCGCCAGCGCATCGCCATTGCGCGAGCCTTCCTGAAAGACGCTCCAATTCTGCTGCTGGATGAAGCCACCGCGGCGCTCGACAGCGAATCCGAAGAGGCCATTCGGGAGGCTTTGTCTCGCCTGATGCGGGGACGTACGGTGATCGCCATTGCCCACCGGCTTGCGACGCTTCGTAACTTCGATCGCGTCGTCATGCTCAAGGCAGGCAAGATCATCGAAGACGGATCGCCCGATCGTCTGATGCAGGGGCAGGGGCCTTACCGCGAACTGGTAACGCGGGAAATGAGGCGCCTCGCAAAGCACGCAGCCTGATTTGCAACGCAGGTGTGGTGGCTCTGACGTTCCTTGAAGCTTTGCGGCGATCTCTTCGAAGGCCCGCCAGAGTCAAGTCACACGAGGCACCGGTATTTGCTAGCGTCCATTTGGTTCTGACATTCGTAAAGCTACTCGCCGCGAAGGGATAGGAATGTCAGTGCGGGGACACTAGCTACTGGGTGCGTAAGTCTATCGCTGTCAATTCAAGCGAGGTCACATGTCAGCGGAAGCCGTCACCAACGTCGCCACGTTACGGATCACGGAAACGGTCGCGGAATCTCCTTTCTATATTCCGATGACAGGACCCGCGGCACGGCCGCGGCGCTCGCTCAAGCATGATGATACGTTCATCGTGCTCGATAGCCATGGCGATATCGGCGCTTCCGCAGGCGGGCCGGACGGTCTGTTCAACTCGGATACGCGTTATCTGGCGCGACTCGAACTGGTGTTGGATGAAGTCCAGCCGTTGCTCCTGGGTTCGAACCTCCGGGACGACAATTCGGGGCTTACGGTCGATCTGACCAACCCCGACGTCTATCGTCAGGGGCGCAACGTCCTTCAAAAAGACGTGCTGCATATTGTTCGCACCATCTTTCTCTGGCGAGGCGCTGCCTATCAGCGCATCGGAGTTCAAAACCATAGCGAAAACACTGCAAGCTTCGACCTGACGCTGTTGTTTGGCAATGATTTCGCCGACCTGTTCGAGGTGCGGGGCGAGCGGCGCGCGCGCCGCGGCGTCGCGTCGAGCAAGGTGGCCGGCCCCTCCGATGTTGCCCTGGAATATACCGGGCTCGACGGGATTTCTCGCTCCACGGCGCTTCAGTTCGACCCGAAGCCGACGCGTCTCGCCGCGAATGCAGCGACCTATCATCTCGAACTGGCGCCGAAGCAGACGCATTCGCTGTTTGTGATTGCCTCCTGCAACAAGCCGGCGGCTTCCAAACCTGTTCCGTTCTTTCGCGGCTTGCTGGCGCACCGCCGGGAGATGCGCCAGCAGACCAGGGGCGCGACCAGCATCGAGACCTCGAACAACATCTTTAACGAGGTGCTGTGCCGTTCGATGGCCGATCTCAATATCCTGATGACGGATACGCGGGAGGGCCGGTACCCATACGCGGGAATTCCCTGGTACTCGACGACGTTCGGTCGTGACGGGATCATCACGGCGCTTCAGATGCTGTGGATCGATCCGCGGGTTGCTCGCGGCGTGCTGAAGCGGCTGGCTTTTTACCAGGCAAAGGAAGTCGACCCGCTGGCGGACGCGGCGCCGGGAAAGATCCTGCATGAGATGCGCGGGGGGGAAATGGCGGCGCTTCGCGAGGTTCCGTTCGCGCAGTATTATGGCAGCGTCGATGCCACCGCGCTGTTTGTACTTCTCGCCGGCCTTTATGTCGAACGTACCGGCGATGACGATACCCTTGCCGAATTGTGGCCCGCCGTCGAAGCCGCCTTGCAGTGGATCGATGGAGCCGGCGATCCGGATCGGGACGGCTTTGTCGAATATCAGCGCGCCTCGGAACAGGGGCTTGCCAATCAGGGCTGGAAGGATTCCTTTGACGCAATCTTCCATGCCGACGGCCGGCTGGCGGAAGGTTACATCGCGCTTGCCGAAGTGCAGGGTTACGTCTTTGCCGCAAAGCAGCTGGCCGCACGCTGCGCCAGGCGGATGGGAAAGTTTGAGCGCGCGCGACAACTCGATGGCGAAGCCGCTCAGCTTGCGGAACGGTTTGAAAATACGTTCTGGTGCGATGAACTTTCCACCTACGCGCTTGCGCTCGACGGTGACAAGAAGCCATGCCGGGTGCGCACGTCGAATGCGGGACAGCTCCTTTTCACCGGGATCGTGCGGGAAGACCGCGCTCGCCTGGTTGCCGCGGGATTGATGCAGCCCAACTTCTTCACCGGCTGGGGTATCCGCACGGTGGCCCAGGGCGAAGCGCGCTACAATCCGATGTCTTATCACGACGGATCGATCTGGCCGCATGACAATGCGCTGATCGCGCTCGGGCTCGCGCGTTACGGGCTCAAACATTCGGTCGAACAGGTCTTCAAGGCGCTGTTCGATGCCGCGACTTACATGGACCTGCGCAGGTTGCCCGAATTGTTCTGCGGCTTCCGGCGCGAGAAGGCGCGCGGCCCGACGCTCTATCCCGTCGCATGTGCACCGCAAGCTTGGGCGAGCGCGACTCCGTTCACCTTGCTTGAGGCCGCGCTCGGACTCGAATTCGATGCCGACCAGGGGGAAATCCGTCTGCGCAACCCGCGTCTGCCGGCTTTTCTCAACGAAGTCGTTCTTCGTGATCTGGAGCTGGGTGCTTCAAGTGCTGACCTCCGGCTCAGGCGACATGGCGATGAGGTGTCGCTTGAGGTGATAAAAACGCGAGGAAAGATTCAGGTTTCCATCGTGCTTTCCCGCTGACCTCGAAGAAGCGATGGACCTACTCTGACCGGCAGCGGCGGATCCCGCCATTGTCTCCGGCCGTTAACCGAGGGAATGAGATGCGCGCCAGAGTTCTGTTCACGCTCGCGGCTACAGGTATTGCCAGTCTGTACGCTGCCCATTCGTGGGGACAAGGCGAAGCCGCGGCACCTCCGCCGCCCCAACAGCAACAGCCCGTTCCGCCTGCCGCTGCACCGAAGGAGCCTGCTCCGCCGGCCTCCGTCACTATTATCGGCGCGAGCGAAGCGCACGGTGTAATGGGCCGGGACGTTCGAAGTCCGAAAGATGAAAACATGGGGCGCATCGTCGACGTGATCGTCGACCGTGAGGGGACGGTGCGCGCCGCGGTCATCGATTTCGGCGGGTTTCTCGGAGTGGGCAGCCGGAAGATCGTCGTCGACTGGAACGCGCTGCACTTTGGCCGCGTCGCCAACAAGAGCGACAGCATCACGCTTGATTTGACCAAGGAACAGGTGATGGCTGCGCCTGAATACAAGGACGGCACACCTATCGTGGTGCTTGGCGCCGCCGGCAGCCTCAAACCGTGGCAATACGATCACCAGTGAGACGGCGGAGCGATGTTTGCGCACCGATCCTCGTCCCAAAACCGACGCGCTCACTCCGAAGAGCGCGGACAATCGGATCGTGACAATCAAATGGTTCGTTCTGAAGCCGAACTGGTGACGCCAAATGCACTGCCGCATCCCTCGCGGGGAAGTCTTCGTGGTCTCGACTGGTTCATCTTCTTTCTCGCGGATGTGCAGACCGGCTTCGGTCCGTTCGTTGCTGTTTACCTGACAACGCAAAAATGGACGCAGGTCGAGATCGGGTCGATCCTTTCCATCGGCAGCATCATCGCCTTGATCGGGCAAATGCCCGGCGGAGCGATCATCGATGCGGCGAAGTCGGAGCGGCTGGTCGCAGGTCTTGCGATCGCGACGATCGGATGCAGCGCGCTCGCTTATGCGGCATGGCCGATCTTTCCGGTGGTTGCGGCCGCCGCGACGCTGCATGCCGCCGCCAGTTGCGTGCTTGGCCCGGCAATCGCTGCGATCAGTCTCGGTCTGGTGGGGCCGTGGGCGATCAGCGAGCGGTTGGGACGTAACGCGCGTTTTGCCTCGCTCGGCAACGGCGTCGCCGCCGCCCTGATGGGTACCTGCGGCTACCTGCTGTCGAGCCGCGCGGTGTTTCTCGTTGCCTTCGTGCTGGCCATTCCGACTTTGCTCGCGCTCATGCGCATCCGCGAGCGGGAAGTCGACGCCGCCCGCGCGCACGGATCCGTGCCGTCGACCGCGCCAAGCGCGAAATCGACCAGCTCGCTCGTGTTGCTGCGTCAACGTCCGCTCCTGATTTTTGCCGGCAGCATTTTGCTGCTGCAACTGGCCAACGCCTCGATGCTTCCGATTATGGCCGGCATCGTCACCACGCGTTCGAGCCAGTGGGCGACTGTCCTCATCGCTGCCTGCATCATCGTGCCGCAGGCGATTGTCGCGCTGACATCGCCTTCGGTCGGGCGCAAGGCGCAAGCATGGGGCAGACGGCCGCTGCTACTGCTCGGATTTGGTGCGCTCGCGGTCCGGGGCATCATGTTTGCAGTCGTCCGCGATCCCTATTTGTTGGTTGCGGTCCAGGTACTCGATGGCGTCACCGCCGCAGTGCTGAGCGTCCTGATTCCGCTCGTCGTCGCGGACGTCGCCTTCGGCAGCGGCCACTTTAATCTCGCACAAGGCGTCATCGGCACCGCGACCGGAATCGGCGCCTCGCTGAGCACCGTGCTCGCCGGCTACGTCAGCGACAAGTTCGGCAGCAGCGTCGCCTTTGCGGGCCTTGCCATCGTTGCCGCGGTCGGCCTTGTCGTCATCTGGCTCGCGATGCCGGAAACCCGGCCGCTGCCGCAAAGCCGGGAAACGTAAGACCTCAATTCAGGGCGATACCACAGTCTTTCGATAGAGCGCGCCGTAACAGGCTGCCGAGATGCTCCAGCTGAAAGATCGTGCCATGGCGCTTCGGCGCATCGCGTCGAGGCGATCTTTCGCCATGAAAGCCGAGAACGCGCGGCGAACGCCGCCGATAAAGGATTCCGTCGACGGCTGCGGGAACAAGAAGCCGGTTTCGCCATCGGCAATCGTCTCGGCCAAGCCGCCGGTCTGGTGACCGATCGGTAGCGATCCAAATCGCTGGGCGTACATCTGGCTCAATCCGCACGGTTCAAAGCGCGAGGGCATCAGCGTGAAGTCGCTGCCGGCAAAAATCCGTCGCGCCTGCGCGTCGTTGAAGCCGATGGCGACGCCGACGGCGTCCGGCCGGCGCCGGTGCGCGGCAACCAGCGCCTGCTCGATCTCGGGCTCGCCACGGCCGGTGACGACGATCTGTCCGCCGGCCTCGATAATTTCGTCGGTCGCCGACAGCACGAGGTCGATCCCTTTCTGGTGGACGAGGCGGGCGACCAGGCCAAACAGCGGACCGCGCGACAAAGCGAGACCGAATTGCTGACGGATGTAGTCCGCATTGGCCTGCTTGCCTTGCCAATCGCCGGCGGCGAAGCGCTGGGCGAGCAGGGCGCAGGCACGCGGATCCCAACTCTCATCGATGCCGTTGAGGATGCCGGTCAGTTGGGCGGCGTCGGAGCGGCGCCGAAGCAGGCCCTCGAGCCCGCAGCCGAGTTCGGACGTTGTGATCTCCCTGGCGTAGGTTTCGCTGACGGTCGTCAGGTGCGAGGCGTAGTTGAGGCCGCCCTTGAGAAACGACAGCTTGTCGTAGAATTCGAGGCCGTCGACGTGAAACGAATCCTGCGGAGCGCCGATCCGCCGCAACGTCTCCTTCTCGAACAGGCCCTGGTACGCCAGATTATGAATGGTCAGGATGCTCGGAATCTTGCTGCCGTGCCAGGCGAGATAGGCCGGCACGAGCGCCGCTTGCCAGTCGTTGGCGTGGACCAGATCGGCCGCCCAATTCGGGTCCAGTTTGCCCTCGGCAAGCTCGGTGGCGACCGAGGCCAATCGTGCGAACCGGATATCGTTGTCCGGCCAGTCGTGGCCCGTCTCATCGCCGTAGGGATTGCCGGGCCGATCGTACAATTGTGGACACAAGACCACGTAGACCGGCAGGCCGTCCTTGGTCGCGCCAAGCCCGAGCGAACAGGCCGGCATCTCCGCGAAAGGCGGAGAATGGCCGATAATCTCAATGTGCGTGAATTGCTCGACAACGTCGCCGTAACCGGGAAGCACGACCCTGACGTCGGTCCAGCGCCGGAGTGCCCGAGGGAGCGCCGCGGACACGGCAGCCAGACCCCCGACCCGAACGAAGTCATCCATCTCCGTGGTAACGAACAGGACTCGCACAACGCCCTCACTCGCCGCTGTCGCTAACGCGATCTATGCAAGATCAGTTCCAATCTCCCGTCGCCGATTGCATAGGCTGTTGCCGCGGCAACAGCCATTCGCCGACGTCTTGTTGGCCTCTGCGCTTTTCCGCCCGGCCGCGTCGCTCTAGTGTCTCGGGTCGGGATGGATCGGCGGTCAGGCAGACCAGAAGGGGAATTCTTCGATGACAATAGCGGGAATCGATGAGCGGACTGCGACAGGCAGCCTCAATGGCCTGCGCGTGCTCGATTTCTCGACCACCATTGCCGGTCCGCATTGCACGCGGATGCTGGCGGATGTGGGCGCCGAGGTTATCAAGGTCGAAGCGGTCGACGGAGAAACGATGCGAATCCGTCCTCCGGTCCGCAACGGTTGCTCGAGCCTCTTCGGCCAACTCAACGCGGGCAAGAAAAGCCTCGTGCTCGATCTCAAGACGCCGGAAGCGGTCGAAGTTGTGCATCGGCTGGTGAAAAATGCCGATATTCTCGTCGAGAATTTCCGTCCCGGTGTGATGCGGCGGCTAAAGTTCGACTATCCGTCCCTGCAGCCGCTGAATCCGAAGCTCGTCTATTGTTCGATCTCCGGCTACGGACAGACCGGCCCATCGGCGGAGTTGCCGGCCTATGCGCCGGTCATTCATGCGGCGTCCGGTTACGACATGGCCCACCTGGCATACCAGCCGGGCAGAAATCGGCCGGACTATTGCGGCATCTATCACGCCGACGTCCTGACCGGTGTCTATGCCTTTGGCGCGATCTCGGCCGCGCTCTACCAGCGTACCCTCACGGACACGGGCCAGCATATCGACGTGTCGATGCTGGAATCGATGCTCACCTTGACGCCGACCGAAGTCCAGGCCTCGCAGTTCGAGCTGCCGCCGCCGAGCCGCCCGATGTTCGGTCCGGTCGAGACCGCGGACGGCTACGTGATGGTGGCGATCGCCAGCGAAAAGACGTTTCAGGGTCTGGTCCGCGCCGCAGGTCGCCCCGAATGGATCGGCGATTGCCGTTTTGCGAAATATGCCGACCGCCGGCGTCACTGGACCGAGCTGATGGATGGCGTCGAAAGCTGGTCGCGCACGGTCTCGACCGAAAAATGCCTCACTGAGCTTTCCGAATACGGCGTGCCCTGTTCGGCGTACCGAACCGTGGCTGAGGCGATGGACGATCCGCAAATCGTCCATCGTGGCGCGGTTGCCGAGGTGGAAGACGACGGTGGCACCTTCAAGGTCACGAACCTGCCGTTCCGGATGTCGGGCGGCAGGGTGTCGGCGGGAAAACGCGCGCCCGCGCTCGGCGAACATACGCGCGCCGTGCTTCGCGAGGCCGGATTTTCGGACGATCAGATCGCGGCTATGGCCGAGAAGTCGCAGCCGGCGTGAGGTAATTGACCCATCTTGCGAGGGTGACGGTTTCCGGCCTATCAAACCCGACAAGAAACATACGGGAGGGAAACGATGAAGAGCTTTAGGGTCGCCGAGTTCAATGCGCCGCTGAAGGAGATGGACGAGCCGACGCCGCAGCCTTCCGGCACGCAGGTGCTGCTCAAGGTGAAGGCGGCCGGCGTCTGTCACAGCGACCTCCACATCTGGGAAGGCGGCTACGATCTCGGCCACGGCCGCAAGCCGCTGTCTCTGAAGGATCGGGGCGTGTTGCTCCCGCTCACGATGGGGCATGAAACCGTCGGCCAGATCGTCGCGTTCGGCCCTGAACTTACCGAAAGCGACAAGCACGGCCTGAAGGTTGGCGACGTCGTGCTCGCCTATCCCTGGCTCGGCTGCGGCAAGTGCAAGACCTGCATCGGTGGCGATGAGAACATGTGCATCGTCAAGCCGAGCGCGCTTGGCGTCTATTGCGACGGCGGCTATTCCGACCACTTGACGGTGCGGCACGCGAAATACCTGATCGACTTGAAGGGGCTCGATCCCGTCACCGCCGCGCCTTACGCCTGCTCCGGCGTCACGACCTACAGCGCTCTGAAAAAGGTGGAAACCGTCTTCGACACCCCGATCGTGATTTTCGGCGCCGGCGGCCTCGGCCTGATGGCGCTGTCGCTCGTGAAAGCGATGGGTGGCAAGGGCGCGATCGTTGTCGATATCGATGCGAAAAAACGCGAAGCCGCCGAAGCGGCCGGCGCGCTCGCAACCGTCGACGGCGGCGCGCCGGATGCGCTGGAGCAACTGACCAAAAAGGCCGGCGAGCCGATCCGCGCCGTGATCGACCTCGTCGGTAATGCCAAGACCACGCAGCTTGGGTTTGATTGCCTGACCAAGGGCGGCAAGCTCGTGATCGTCGGCCTGTTCGGGGGCGGCGCCCCCTGGGCCTTGCCGCTGATCCCGATCAAGGCGGTCACCATCCAGGGCAGCTATGTCGGCAATCTGCGCGAAACCGAGGAACTGCTCGATCTCGTGCGGGCGAAAAAGATCGCGCCGATCCCGGTGACGCCGATGCCGCTCGCCAAGGCCAACGATGCGCTCACCAGTCTGAAGGAAGGCCGGCTGGTCGGGCGGGCAATCCTGACGCCGTGAGACCTTCGAGAGCCGGGCCTCATCCTTCGAGACGCTTGCTGGCGCAAGCTCCTCAGGAAGAGGTTTAGGCTCCTCATGGTGAGTTGCGTGGCAACACGCGTCTCGACCATGAGGCCAAAAATGATTATCAAATCAGGGGAATCTGAATGTCCGCCAATACTGCGCTCCACGTTGCCGTGCTCCCCGGCGACGGCATCGGCCCCGAGGTGATGGCGCCGGCGCTCGAAGTCCTGCGCAGGATCGAGAAAACCACCGACCTGAAGTTCCGCTTCACCGAGGCTCCGGCCGGAGCGAACCACTACCGTGAGACCGGCAAATCGATGCCGGATTCCACGATCCGGCTGTGCGAGGAGGCGGATGCGATCCTGCTCGGCGCCTGCGGCCTGCCCTCGGTGCGCTATCCCGACAACACCGAGATCATGCCGCAGGTCGAGTTGCGCTTTCATTTCGATCTCTATGCCGGCGTGCGTCCGGCCCGTCTCATCCCCGGCGTGCCGAGCCCGATTGTCGGGGCGGACAAGCGCGGCATCGACCTCGTCGTGATCCGCGAATCCACCGAAGGCCTGTTCGCCTCGATGGGGAAAGGCGTGGTGACCCACGAGGATGCGCGGGAGACCTTGGTGATCACGCGAAAGACGTCCGAGCGATTGTTCGAGTTTTCGTTTCGGCTTGCCGAACGCCGCAAGAAGCGCGGCCGGCCGGGCGCGCTCACCTGCGTCGACAAGGCCAATGTGTTCAAGGCCTTTGCATTCTTTCGCGAAATGTTCGACGAGGCCGCCAAACGCCATCCGGGCGTGAAGGCCGACCGGCTCTATGTCGATGCCTGCTCGGCCATGTTGGTGAAGCGTCCGTGGGATTTCGACGTGATGG
>NZ_DAHUXJ010000116.1 GCF_027307225.1 Bradyrhizobium sp.
GACTGATCTGACTCACGATTCTCGAAAATCGCCTTTTCCGCTACTGGACACGCAGTTCGCTGCTGTGGAGCTTCGAATCGAATCACAAATTGGATGATTTGTGAACATCGGCGCGGCCAATCACATGGACACTTTTGGCAAGCGAATTTCGCCTCAAGTGATTCAAGAGATTCGGTTTTCTGCGTGTCGCGGCCGCAAACTTCAGTCTAAAAGCCCCCACCCCGGCTCGCTCGGAGCGCAGAGCGCTCCTGAGCTCGCCGACCCTCCCCACGCTTTCGCGGGGGAGGGATAAGAAAGCCCGTCAATGAATCGCCGCGTACAGGATCTTGTCTTGCGTGGCGTCGGCCGCGTCGAACTCGGCGACGATGCGCCCGGTGCGGGCGACGAGAATGCGATCGGAGACCGCGAGGATTTCCGGCAAGTAGGATGAGATCACCACCACCGCCTTGCCCTCGTCGGCGAGGCGGCGGATTTCCGCATGAATGTGCGGAATGGTGCCGACATCGACGCCGCGCGTCGGCTCGTCGAAGATGATGATCGAAGGGTCCTGCACCAGCGTCTTGGCGAGTACGACCTTCTGCTGGTTGCCGCCCGAGAGTTCGACGATCCGCGCTTTGCGCTGTAGCGCGTTGATCTTCAGCCGCTCGACCCAGTAGTTGGCAAGCTTGCTGCGGCGCCCCCGCGACAACAGGAAACTCCAGCCCAGTCTCGTGGCGAGATTGCCGATATAGACGTTGTCGTCCACCACCATGGTCTCGAAGAAGCCGTTGGCCTTGCGGTCCTCGGTGATGTAGGCGATGCCGTCGTTGATCGCCTGCCGCGGCACGCGGTAGCGGATCGGCTTGCCGCGCAGGCGGATGGTGCCGCCATTGATCAGGTTTCGCTTCAGCGCGCCATAGATGACTTTTGCGATCTCGGTGCGGCCCGAGCCGATCAGCCCGGCAATGCCGACCACCTCGCCGGCATAGACCGAGAACGACATGTTCTTGACCGCCATGCCCATGGTGACGTTCTCCACCGTCAACACCTTCTCGCGGCGATGGGCGGTCTTTTCCTTGCGGCCGTAGACCGCCTGCGCCACTTCGCGGCCGACCATGTGCTGCACCAGCGCATCGCGCGTCAGCTGTTTGGCGGGCGCGGTGATCACGAGCTTGCCGTCGCGCAGCACGGTGATGCGGTCGGCGATCTGCAGCGATTCTTCCAGCGCGTGCGAAATGTAGATGACCGAGACGCCGCGCGCGCGCAGGTCGCGCACCAGGTGGAAGAAATGCACGATCTCTTCCGGCGTGAGACTCGCGGTCGGCTCGTCGAAGATGATGATGCGCGCCTTGTTGTAGATCGCGCGCGCGATTTCCACCATCTGCTTCTTGGCGGTGCCGAGCAGGCCGACTGGTGTGGCCGGATCGACATGGAAATTCAGCGACTGCAACAGTTGCTGCGCCTGGATGTTGAGGGTGCGAAAACGCGTCAGCAGCTTTTCGTTGCCGAGCTCGATGTTCTGCGCCGCCGTCATGGTCGGCACCAGGCTCGTCTCCTGATAGACCATGCAGATGCCGGCCTTCAGCGCGTCGCGCGGCTGATCGAACCTCGCTGGCTTGCCGTCGAGGATGAACTCCCCCGAGGTGAACGAAATCGCGCCGGCGATGGCCTTGCACAGCGTCGATTTGCCGGCGCCGTTCTCGCCGACCAGCGCATGCACCTCGCCGGGATAGAGATCGAAGTTGACGCCTTCGATCGCATGCACGCCGCCATAGACCTTGGCTCCGCCGATGATGCGCAGCACCGGCTCGCGCGTGGCAGTGTCGGTTGTGGAAGTGGCCGCCATTGTGGCTCCGTCGCTCATCGCAGCTCTCCGGTGTGCAGGAGCAAACGCGCCGCACCGCGCGCCGCGATGACGACGCCATATTGCGTGTCGCAGGCGCCGGTCACGCCGTGGAAGCGGCCGCCGGCCCGGCTGTGCAGGCTGTCGGTGGCATTGCCGTCGCCGTCGAGATGAACCAGAAAGCCGTAAGAGCGCGGCGGCGCCCAGGGCTTCTGGATGCCGAGCGCTTTCACGCCACCGATCTGCATCGGCTCGAGACAATCGCTGCCGCCGGCAAACGCCGGCGCGATCCAGTAGTCCGGCGCCATGGTCTCGATCATGTCCTTGCGGAAGTCGTCTTCGTTGAGCACGAAATCGATCAGATGCGTGCGCCGTGCGAACACGCCCAGGAACAAGCCGCCATGGGCGTCGAGATGCAGCCGCGCCGGATAACCGGGCAAATTGGGTGCAACGACTTCGCGCGGGCCGATACCGTTTGCGGTCAGCGCAAAGCGGCTCAATCGATGCGCCCAGCTTTCCGCGAGCCAGAGCCGTTTTCCATCCGCCGAGACCGCAACGCCATAGGGGTAGGGCAGGTCGTTCAACAACACCCGCGCATTGCCGAGATCAGGACCGCAGACAACAAGGCGTCCGTTGCTGCGCTTTTCCATCAGATCGTGCCGCCACTGACCGGGCGCGCGGCCGGTAGAGCCTTCGACCACGAAGATGCGTCCGTCCGGTGCTGCCGTCACTGCGGTGAGCCCGGCAAAGCCGCGCCCGTCAGCGGATTCCAGCCAGCGCGGACTGGGACGAGCCGGATCGAGCGCGGCGAGCCCGCGGCCGGCGACACACACGAGAAGCCTTCCGTCGGGATGGATCGCGAGGGCGCCGGCGTCGCCTTCGAACTCGGCGACGAGGCTGCGCTCGCCGAGGCCGTTGCCGCTGAGCTTCAAGACCTTCTTGCCGGCGGAGACGTAGACGCTGCCGTCCTTGGCCACGATCACATCGTCGAGGCCGGGCAGTGGATCGCCGATCGGCGCGCAGGCATCGAGGCGATCATTGGGGCTGAGCGCGCCGTCGAGCGGCGGAATGGCGTTCTGCACCCCGTCGCGGTCGACGACGCTGCGGATGTCGCGCAACAGATGATCGAACATTGCGCTATCCTCTTGCCGGGCTCTTGATGCGGCTCTTGGCGCCCCAATAGGCGTCATAGCCGCTCCATGTTTCGTCGACGCCGTCGAGCTTGATGCGGCCGATCCGGTTGTTCTCAAGCCCGCCAAGATAGAGATAGCCCTGGTGCTCGCGCATCGAGGTCAGCGTCGAATGCGAAATCCCGGTCGGATCCCACCAGGATTCCAGCGCCTCGCCGGCTTCATTGAACTTCAGCACGCAGCCATGGTTGAGCGCCGGTGCCAGCCATTCGTCGGCCGGCACCTGCTTGACCATGCGCAGGCGGAAGCCCGGCTTGCGCGCGGCAAGGTCGAAGGTCGGCGTGCGGATACCGACCAGCGCCAGCCAGTAATTTCCATCCGAAGCGCGGTTGATGTTGTCGGGATTGCCCGGCAATTCGTCGATCAGGATCTCGGTGCGGCCTTTCTTCGGGCCCTCGATCCAGTAGCGGAAGATCTTGCAGAGTGACGTGCTCGCGATCAGCACCGACTTGCCGTCATGCGAGACGCAGACGCCGTTCGGAAAATAGAAATGATTGATCACCGTGCGCGTGGTCTTGGTGGCGGGATCGTAGCAGACCACGCGTCCGTTCGGCCGCGCCTCGATGATGTCGAGCGTGTTGGTCGTCATCTCGTAGCGCGTGGTGCAATCGCTGAAATAGATCTTGCCGTCGGGCGCGATGTCGAGGTCGTCGGCCATGCGCAGCCGTGAATCGTCGTTGAGCTTGTACCAGGTGCGGTTGGTCTCATCGGTGACCTTGAAGACGTTACCTTCCGGCGCAACGCCGTAGACGCCCATGCCGGCGACCGCGACGATCAGGTTCTCGTCGCGATCGAACTGCATGCCGAGCGGCCGCCCGCCGATATGGGCGAATACCTCGCGCTTCTCGAAATTCGGCCCCGAAAAACGGATGACATTGCCGTCGCGGGTCGAGCCATAGAGGCGGCCCTGGCGGTCGAGGATGACGTCCTCCGGTCCCTCGACCTGGTCGAGGCCGATCGCCTGCGCTTTGATCAGGCGGTCGTTCTGCGCGTAGGGCGAATTCGCGCCCGGTTGCACCGACGGCGCCGGCGACAACGCGACAAAGGCCGGATTGACGTAGATCTTCTGGATCGCCTTGCCGCGGTTCTTCGACCATTTGACGTCGATGCCGACCGCAGCGAGCAGGATCAGCCCGGTCACCGCCGAGGTGACATAGCCGGGGATGCCCATGCGCACGAGGCCGTTGGTCAACAGGAAGATGATCAGCGCGCCGATCATCGCGCGCCACACCGTGCCCTTGCCGCCGGCGAGCGACACGCCGCCGAGCACCACGGCGGTCAGTGCCTGAAACTCCCAGCCGACGCCGGTGGTCGAATCCGTGCTCGCCTGCCGCGCCGCGTAGAAGATGCCGCTTGCCGCGCACAGCACGCCCGACAGCACATAGGTCATGAACAGCATGAAGCGGACGCGGATGCCGGCATGCCGCGCCGCCTTGCGGCTCGCGCCGATCGCGGTCAGGTGCCAGCCATAGCGCGAGCGCGACAGGAAGATGTGGCAGACCAGCAGCACGACGAACAGCGTGGCCGCGTTGATGGGAATGCCGAGCACGCTGCCGCCGCCGATGAAATCCCAGGCGTCGCTGTCGACCGAATTGGTCGCGAACACCTGCGCATAGCCGGTGTTGAGCAGGTTGACCGAGGCGCGCAGGATAATCAGCGTCACCAGCGTGGTGAGGAATGGCCGCGTCTTCAGAAAGCCGATCAGAAGACCGTTGATGCTGCCGAGCACGCCGCCGACGGCGAGCGTTGCCACGATCACGCCGCCGACCGGCCATTCCTGCACCAGCAGGAAATAAAGCGCCGAAAAGTTGCACAGCGCGAAGATCGCGCCGACCGAGAGGTCAATGCCGCCCGAGATCAGGCAAAATCCCATCGCCAGCGCGACAAAGCCGAACTCGGCGAACAGCCGCAGCAGCGACAGCATGTTTTGCATGGAAGCGTAGTTGGGGATCGTCAGCGCGAAATAGACCCACAGGCCGATCATCACCGTGAAGGGAATGACGGGCTCGAACCATTGCTTCAGCAATAACTCGGACAGCAACAGACGGGGCGAAAACCGCCGCACCGACGTCGCAAGCGTATCCATCGTCGACATGTTCGAAAGGACTCCTCGGGCGCCGTCCGGCGCGCGTCCCGCGCGCCGGGTCGGGGTTCGCTGGCTAGCTCTTCTTGGGAAGAGCGAAGCAGTTGGCGCCTTTGGCGTTGGTCTTATCGAGCCAGATCGGCTGCGTGTAGTATTCGAGGTTCTTGGTGCCGGGCTTCTCGCCGGATTCCAGAAGCGTCTCGGCCGCCATCATCAGGTCGTGGCCCTGTTCGGTCGCCTTGTAGCTCAGGAATTTGTAGAAATTGCCCGAGTTGACCTGGTCGCAGTCGAGCTGCGAGCCTTCGCCCGAAGCGTAGACCTTCACCTGGTCGATCTTGCCGGCATTCTTGATCGCCTGCGCCGCGCCCGATTCCATGATGCCCCAGAAGCCGATGCTGGCGCAGAGGTCCGGATGCTGCTGGATCACGGTTGCGGTCACGTTGAGCGCGGTGTTGGCGTCCCAGTTCGCCGCCTGGTTGGAGACGACCTTGATATTGGAGTCCTTGTTGAGGACCTCCATGATGCCGCCGACCTGGTCGACGCTGGCGGCTGCGGTCAATTCCCCTTGCACGATCTGCACCTTGCCGGACTTGCCCGAGCCGGTGCCGCACTGCTTGACGACGTCGGTCGCGAGCAGTTTGCCGATCTCATGCCAGTCGGCGCCGACGAACGCGCCGGACTTGTAGTTCGAGGACATGTTGATCTGGATGACGTGCGTGCCCTGCTGCTCGGCGCGCTTCAGGTCCTTCATCAGGAGCGTGACGCTCGGATTTTGCACGATCAGCACGTCCGGCTTTTGATCGACCAGCGCCGTCAGCGCCTGCTGCATGGCGGCCGGATTGTTGTTGGGATCGCGCACCTCGAACTTCATGCCGCGCCATTCGGCTTCTTCCTTCACCACGCGGCCCCACTCGTCGGATAGCGGCACGCCGAGCGCGATCGGCAGGTAGGCGATGGTCTTGCCCTGCAAGGCCTTGTCATAGGATGTGCGGAGCTCGCGCGCCGTCTTGGTCCCGCTCTCCTGCGCTGCGGCCCACATCGGCAGTGCGGCCAATGCCGCTCCCGCGAACAAGAACGCCCAGATCTTTGTCATCTTCATCGCCGTCCTCCCTGTTGGTTTTGGTTCATTTCACTTCGTTGCGAGAAACTCGTTAATCGCCCTGCCGCGCGGTTTCCTCGTCGCGGGGATGCAGCCAGTTGTCGAGCACGATGGCCGCAAGCAGCACGATGCCCTTGATGATGTTCTGGACCTCGGTGTTGACGTCCATGATGGTGAAGGCGTTGAGCAGCGTGCCGATCAGAACGCAGCCGACCACGACGCTGAACACGCTGCCGCGCCCGCCGATCAGGCTGATGCCGCCGATCACGACCACCAGCACCACGTCGAAGATCATGGTGCCTTGCGTGATGGCCATCTGCATGCTGCCGGTGGTGCCGACCCAGACGAAGCCCGCAAGCCAGGCGAGGATCGCTACAATCACATATTCCAGCACGATCAGTGGCCGCAGCGCGACGCCGGAGAGCCGCGCAGCCTCGGGATTGTCACCCTGCGCGTAGATGAAGCGCCCGACCGAGGTGCGCGACAGGAAAAGCTGGATGACGATCGCCGCGAAAGCGAACACGAAGATCGGGACCGGCACGCCAAACAGGTGGCCGGCGCCGAGGTACATCAATCCCGGCGCATCCTTCGGCGCATAGACGACCCAGGCCGGCGCAAACCAGAACGCAAGGCCGTAGATGACGAAGCCCGCGGCGAGCGTAACGAACAACGGCGGGGCCTCGACGAAGGCGATCATCACGCCGTTGATCGCGCCGATCGCAATCGCAAGCACGAGCGCGATCAGCACGGCCGATGGCGTGGACATGCCTCGCTGCATTTCGATCAGGGCAATCGACCACGATCCCGCCATGATCGCGACTTCGCTGAGGTCGATGCCGCGGCTGATGACGATCAGTCCCATGCCGAGACCGAGGATGCCGAGGATCGAGATGCTGCGCAGCAGGTTGAGAAGGTTCGAGACCGTGGCAAAACCGTTGAGCGTGAAACCGAACACGATCAACAGCGCGATCGTGATCGCGAGCACGATCTGTTCCTGATTGGTCTTTCCGAAACGGAAGCGAGGCAGACGCGTGGCGGCGAGCGACTGGTACGCTTGCGATCCAGCATCTTGCTGCGGCAAAGCCATCGTTTCCTCCAAGGTATTTTTCTTGGAGTGTAAGAGCAGCGCTCGTTGTCGGTCAAATGGACTCGACGTTGCCGCGAAGGAACTCGCGTCGCAATTTCCGCTCAGTGAAATATGAAGGGTGCGCTCACCAAGGAGCCGCGCTGCGACCAGCGTGTGAGGAGATCGGCGGCACAAGCCAACCGATCGGCGCCGCCGGCTTCAATGGCGTCGTTATAATTCGTAGAAAACGACGGCCGCCGTCCTTACGGTTGATGCCGCCGCGTGATCGCGACCTGCGCGGCCTGCGTATAAAGGCTCGAGACCAGTTCGAGATGCGAGCCGGCTGCAACCGATTTGTCGGCCCAGCCCTCCAGCGCCTCCAGCATCGGCGGCAAGGTCGTGGCGCGTAGCGCCGCATAGGCCTCCGTGACGGAGTGGCCGGTGTCGGTGGCGCGGTAGCGCGTTTCCTTGCGCGACGACGACCCTTCGGTCTCGATCAGTCCGGCCTTCACCAGCTTGCGGGTGGCATATTGCATGTTGGGGACGTCGACGCGGTTAAGTAGCTGGCCGATCTCCGAAAGCCGCTTCGGCTCGTCGCCCATCCGGATCACGTTGAGCACGGCGACATCGTCGCCTGTCAGCGGCACATCGCAGACCGCGGCCAGGCACGAGGCCTTCCAGCGGTAATAGGCCTGCGCCAGCCGTTCCAGGCGGAATTCGAACTCCGACAGCCGCCGCTCGGTCTCGGTGCGCGCCAGATGCCAGGAGCCCGGCCGCTCGCCGGTCGCCGGCTTCGGTTTGACCGCCGGACCGGTTCGTTTTGCCGCGGCCTTTTGCGTCTTCCTCAACCTCGTCTCCCGATTTTCGCTTTCGATCAGTCGCTGGATCGGCCCTTTGGGCGGCCTAGTGGAGTGGATTTGACATTCGCTACCCACTTAGCCGCGAATTCGAAAAGCGAATGTCAAATCCCATACTCCGCTAGAGACTTGAATTTGCTAGTGGTCCTTTGATTCTAACATTCGCAAACGTGCCCGCTGAGAAGGGATGCGAATGTTAGAATCGGACCACTAGTGCCGAATCTACCCTATTTACAAGTTCGATTCTTACATTAAAAATTCAAGTAATAAAACATGATGAAAAGGCATGGCCCCTAGTACTTCGGAAAGTGGGCGCTAGGTAGTCCATGCAAGGCGCCGCGCAGGCGTCTCAACGAGAAGCCGGCAAGGCTTCGAACCAGGGGAGGATTCGATGGCGGGACAATGGATCGATATTGCGGCCCAGGATGGCGGCAAGTTCAAAGGCTACCTCAGTGTCCCCGCCTCGGGCTCGGGCCCCGGCATTCTGCTGTTGCAGGAGATCTTCGGGGTCAACAAGTCGATGCGCGAGACTGCCGACTACTACGCGGAAGAGGGTTATGTCGTGCTGGCGCCGGACCTGTTCTGGCGCATGGAGCCCGGCGTCGATCTCGGCTACGGCGAAGCCGACTTCGCCAAGGCGTTCGGCTACTTTCAGCGCTTCGACGTCAACCAGTCGATCAAGGATTCCGCCGACGCGTTGAAGGTGTTGCGCGCGCGAAGCGAATGCAAAGGCAAGGTCGGCGCACTCGGCTTCTGCCTCGGCGGCAAGCTCGCTTATCTCGTCGCCGCGCGCACCGATGTCGATTGCGCGGTCAGCTATTACGGCGTCGGTCTCGAGGCCGATATCGCGGAAGCGGGCAAGGTCAAGGGGCCGATGGTCTTCCATTTCGCGGAGCTCGACAAATACGCGCCGGCTGAGGCGCGCGAGCAGGTCAAAGCCGCCTTCAAGGGGCGCTCCGACGTCGAATTCTATCTCTATCCCGGCTGCGACCACGCCTTCGCCGCGCCAGAACGCACGAGCTTCAACAAGCCGGCGACGTTGATGGCGCATTCGCGCTCGATCGCCCTGTTCCGCAAGGTGCTCGGTCCGCACTACGATCTCTCGTCGCTGTGGGACCGCCATACCGAACTCGAATTCGCAACGCGCTCGGCTGAACAGACCATGACGACCATGGTCGCCGAGCCCTATGTCAACCACATCCCGACCATGACCGGCGGCGTCGGCTATCGCGATCTCCTGCGCTTCTACAAGCACCATTTCATCCCGAAGACGCCGAAGGACACCAAGCTGGTGCCGATCTCGCGCACCATCGGTGCCGATCGCATCGTCGACGAGATGCTGTTCTGCTTCACGCACGATATCGAGATCGACTGGATGCTGCCGGGCGTGCCGCCGACCGGCAAATATGTCGAGATCCCGCTGGTCGCGATCGTGCGCTTCCGCGGCGACAAGCTCTACAACGAGCACATCTACTGGGATCAGGCCTCGGTGCTGGTCCAGGTCGGCCTGCTCGATCCGAAGAAGCTTCCCGTCGCCGGTGTCGAAACCGCGAAAAAGCTCGTCGATGAAGCCTTGCCATCGAACACGCTGATGGCGCGCTGGTCGGAGAGTTCGGGCAAATAATCGAAACGAGCCGGCTAGCGGCTCGTGGAAGTGTCGATGCAATCTGTCTCACAGCGTTGGGGTAACGATCATGATGTCTTCACTGTCTCGCCGTTCGATCCTGCAACTCGCCGGTGGCGCGGCCGCGCTGCCGGTCGCCTCCGGCCTGCTGGGTGGTGGCGCAGCCCATGCTGCGTCAGGCACGCTGACCATCGCCTACAATGTCAATCTACCGTCGTTCGATCCGACTGTTGGATTGTCGGCGGTCAATCCGACGATCCAGTCGATCTACCAGTCGGTGTTCGATCCCTATATCGGCCAGGCGCCGGATCTTTCGTTCAAGCCGGGCCTGTTGACCAAATGGGGCTGGAACGCCGACCGCACCAAAATCAACATGGAATTGCGCAAGGGTGCCACCTGGCATGACGGCTCGCCGGTCACCCCCGACGACGTCGTGTGGTCCTTGCAACGCGCGGCCGATCCGAAGGGCGGCAATCCGATCCAGTTCGTCTGGTCCAAGGTCGGCAACTACAAGATCGACGGCAACACCATTACCGGCGACGTGCTCCAGTTCGAGCCGACGCTGTTCAAATGGATGGCCTTCCTCACCGGCTATATCCTGCCGAAGGCCTATTACCAGAAGGTCGGCGCGGAGGGATTCGAGAAGGCGCCGATCGGATCGGGCCCCTACAAGGTCGATGCGTTCGAGCGCAATGCGTTCCTGCGGCTGAAGGCGCATCCCGGCTATTGGGGCGGCAAACCGGCCTTCGAGACCGTGGTGTTCAAGTTCGTCACCGACCCGACCAGCCGCGTTGCGGAGATGGAATCGGGCGGCTCGGACCTGACCTTCGAAATTCCCTATGAGGAATTCGATCGCCTGAAGGCCAAGCCCGGCCTCGCCGGTGTGGCCAAGCCGGTGTCCGACATCGCGATGATCTTTATCACCGACATCGCCCCGATGCTGGATCGCAACGTCCGGCTCGCCGCGAGCCATTCGATCGACAAGAAGGCGATCGTCGACCGGCTGCTGAGAGGGTACGGCGTTCCGATCTCGACGCTGGAAGCGCCCGGCTATGAGGCCTTCGATCCCTCGATCAAGGTGGCTTACGATCCTGACCTCGCCAAGAGCCTGCTCGCCAAGAGCGGTTACTCGCCGGACAAGCCGGTCAAGTTCACGATCCAGACCACGCGCGGCTTCAAGCCGAAAGACTACGAGATGATCCAGGCGATCGTCGGCATGTGGCGCAAGGTCGGCATCGACGCCAACATCGAGGTTTACGAAATCGCCAAGCACTTCGAGTTGCGGGCGCGCCACGCGCTGGCGCCTGCGGCCTTCTACAATTGGGGCAACGCCATCGGCGATCCCTCCACTTCGACCGGATTCGCCATGTTCGGCCCGTCGCCGCATTGCGCCTGGAAGGGCAAGGATCTGGTCGAACGGATCGGGCCGCTGTGGGGCGAGAAGGACGAGGCCAAACGCATCGCCGGCTACAAGGCGGTCGACAAATACATCGCCGAAGAGGGTGAGGTGATTCCGCTGTTCCAGTATGTGCAGCCGATCATCCACAAGAAGAGCCTGAAGGTCGTGGCGCAAGCCAATGGCATGATTCTTCCGCAACTGATCTCGCCTGCCTAAGGCTATACGGAATGGTGAAGTAGCGATGCGATGGGGCGAGATCATCCGCAGACTCGTCCTGGTGCCGCCCACTCTGTTCGGCGTGGCGGTGATCGTCTTCGTTTTGCTGCGCGTTGTGCCAGGCGATCCCATCTCAATGATGATTCCGCCTGGCGCATCGCAAGCCGACATCGGCAGGCTGCGCGCGCTTTACGGGCTGGACCAGCCGATCCTGCATCAATTCGTGAGTTGGCTGGGCCAGGTGGTGCAGGGCAATTTCGGGCGATCGATCAGCGTGCGCCAGGACGTGCTCGACCTGCTCCTGACGCGCCTGCCCGCGACCATCGAACTGACGCTGCTCGCAACCTTGATCGCGGTCGTTATCGGTGTTCTCGCCGCGCTGGTCGGCATCCTCGCGCGGGGCCGCCGTGCCGAATGGGCGGTGGACGGCGGCGTTGGCGTTCTGCTCGCGATTCCGGATTTTCTCTGGGCTCTGATCCTGCTGCTGTTGTTCGGCGTGCTGGTCCCGTTGCTGCCGATCTCCGGCCGTATCGACCCGCAGGTCGAGATCGACTTTCACAGCAATTTCTATCTGATTGAGAGCCTTTTGACCGGCCGCCTCGACGTTGCCGCGGCGCTCCTGCGCCACATGATCCTGCCGGCGCTGGCACTGGCGTTGCCATTTTCCGCCATCATCGCGCGCCTGTTGAAGGCGTCGCTGGTGGAAGCCGAAGATCAGGACTACGCACAGATCGCTCGCGCGCGCGGCTATTCGCGCCCCTCGATCCTCCTCAATGAGGTGTTTCCCAACGCGCTGATCCCAACCGTCGCGCTCGGCGGCGTGCAGGTGACCTTGCTGCTCGGCGGCACGGTGCTGGTCGAGCGCATCTTCTCGTATGAAGGGATCGGCAACATGGCGATCGATGCCGTGATTAACCGCGACTTTCCGCTGATCCAGGGACTGGTTCTGACCTTCGCGGTGTTGTTCATCGTGCTGAACCTCGCCGTCGACGCTCTCGTGACCCTGCTCGATCCGAGGCTGCGCCATGGCTGACATTGCCGTCCGTGCCATGGCCGCACCGCCCTCGCGCTTGCTCGCAGGTGTGAGGCGGGGCGGCGCGCGGCTGTGGGTCGGCGCGGCGCTGACGGCGATATTGGTGCTGGCTGCATTGCTCGCGCCGATACTCGCCCCGCACAATCCGCTCGAACAGGACCTGTTGTCGGCGCAGCTGCCGCCGATGTGGATGCATGGCGGCGATGGCGCCTACATTCTCGGCACCGACAGTCTCGGGCGTTGCGTGCTGTCGCGGCTGATCTATTCCGCGCAAACCGCTGTGATCGTGGCGCTGATCGCGGCGAGCCTTGCGGCCCTGATCGGGGTTTCACTCGGCCTATTCGCCGGCAGTTTCGGCGGCTGGGTCGATCAGTTCATCTCGCGGCTGATCGATGTCTGGATGGCGTTTCCGCCGGTGCTGCTGTCGATCGTGCTGGCGGCGGTGATTGGCGCCGGGCTGACCTCGGTCATCGTTGCGATCGTGGTGGTCGATTGGACCCGCTTTGCCCGCGTGGTGCGCGCCGAGACCATGGTGCAGCTGACCCGCGACTATGCCGCTGCCGCGCGTGCGATCGGGTTGAACCGCTCAAAAGTGCTGCGGCTGGAAATCCTGCCCAATCTCGTGCCGTTGCTGGTCACGCTGCTCGCGGTCGAAATGGGAATTGCGATTCTCGTCGAGGTGATCCTGTCCTTTGTCGGGATCTCGGTCGCCGGCGATACCCCGACCTGGGGCAGCATGATCGCCGAGGGACGCCAGATCGTCTATCAGGCGCCGTGGATCATGGCGCTGCCGATCGGTTGCATCATCGTCAGCGTCATCGGCCTCAATCTGCTGGGCGATGGCCTGCGGCTCGCGCTGGATCCGGTGCAGCGCTCATGACCGCCGCGCTCACCGTCGACAACTTGCGGATCGCGATCGGCGACACCATCGTGTTGCGCGGCGCCAGCCTCGAGGTGCAGCCGGGTGAGGTCCGCGGTCTCGTCGGCGAGTCCGGTGCCGGCAAATCCATGCTGGGACGCGCGGCGCTCGGCCTGCTGCCGTCGAACGCTTCCATCGTGTCGGGGCGTATCGCGTTCGAAGGCCGCGACCTCCTGAAAATGAGCGAGGGCGAACGGCGCAGCGAGCTCGGCCGCCGAATCGCGTTGATCCCGCAGGACCCGATGACCTCGCTCAACCCGGTGAAGCGCGTCGGCGCGCAGATCGGCCGTCTGTTGCGGCATCACCTCGACCTGTCGAAGCGTGCCGCGCTCGAGCGCGCGGCCGAACTCCTGACGGAGGTTGCGATCCGGGAGCCGGAGCGGGTGCTTTCGCTTTATCCTCATGAGATCTCCGGGGGCATGCGGCAACGGGTGCTGATCGCGATGGCGTTCGCCTGCAACCCCTCGCTCGTCATTGCGGATGAGCCGACCACCGCGCTCGATGTGACCGTGCAGCGCCAGGTACTTCAGCTCGTCGAGCGCCTCCGCCAGCGTCACGGCAGCGCCGTGCTGTTCATCACGCACGATCTCGGCGTGGTCGCGAAGATCTGTCGCAGCATGACCGTGCTGCATGCGGGCCGCGTGCTTGAAGAGGGAGAAACCGCTGAGGTGCTGGCGCACCCGCGCCACGCCTATACGCGCGCGCTGCTGGCCGCGACACCGCGCGCCGACCGGCCTGCGGAGACGCTGCGCCCGGTGCCGCCGGCGCTGATCGACCAATTATGGTCGGACGCGCGCCGGCTCGACTGGTTGGATGTAGCGAGGCCGGCATGAGCGACGTCCTGGTCCGCACCCGTGGTCTCCGCTTCGGTTATCCGCAACATGAAGGCCTGTTCCGCAAAGCTGATGTCCGCGAGGTGATCAAGGGCGTCGATCTCGCCGTGCCACGCGGCTCGGTGCTTGGCCTTGTCGGCGAATCCGGCTCCGGCAAGACCACGCTCGGTCGCTTGCTGGTTCGCCTGCTCAAGCCGACCGCAGGCCACATCCAGTTCGACGGCGCCGAAATTGGCGGGCTCGACGACGCCGCGCTGCGTCCGATGCGCGCGCGCATCCAGATGATCTTTCAGGACCCACAGTCTTCGCTCAATCCGCGGCTGCGGCTCGGCACGACATTGACGCGGCCATTGAACGCCTATGGGCGGTTGAAGGGGCGGCGCGGCCAGCGCGAGCGCGCGGCGGCGCTGCTTGATCTCGTCGGTCTGCCGGCGGAATTCGCCGACCGCTATCCGAATGAGCTCTCGGGCGGCCAGCGCCAGCGCGCCGGCATTGCGCGGGCGCTCGCGCTCGAGCCTGACTTCATCGTCGCGGACGAAATCGTGTCGGGCCTCGATGTCTCGACCCAGGCGCACATTCTGCTGCTCTTGAAAGAGCTGCGCGCCCGGCTTGGCCTCACCATGGTGTTCATCAGCCACGATTTGTCGCTGGTGCGCGTGCTCTGCGACGATGTCGCGATCCTCTATCGTGGCGAGGTCGTCGAGTACGGCCCTGTCGCGCGCGTGTTCAGCGCCCCGCAGCACGACTATACGCGGCGGTTGCTCGCCGCGATTCCACTGCCTGACGTCGAGCCGGGCTGGCTCGACGATGCTCCTGTCGTCATCAACACCCAACCTCAAGGATCAGCCGCATGACCGCGACCATCAAGGGTTCCGTTGTCCTCATCACCGGCGCCACCGGCGCGATTGCAAAGGCTCTCATCGCCGAGCTCAAGGCGCGAGGCGCAACCAAGATCTATGCCGCCGCGCGCGATATCTCCCCGCTCGCCGCCTCCAGCGGGGTGGTGCCGATCAAAATGGATGTCACCAGCGACGCCGATGTGGCGACAGCCGCCGCCCAAGCCAGCGACGTCACGATTTTGATCAACAATGCCGGCATCAATCACAACACGGCGTTCATGGTGGCGCCCGATGTCGCGATCGCGCGCGAGGAAATCGAGATCAACTATCTCGCGCCGCTCCGCGTAACCAAGGCGTTTGCGCCGGCGCTGATCAGGAACAAGGGCGCGGTGCTCAACCTCCTGACCATCCTGTCGCGGGTCAATCTGCCGTTCATGGGTTCGTATTGTGCATCCAAGGCGGCCGGCCTCAGCCTGACGCAGGGCCTGCGCGGCGAACTGGCGCCAAAGGGTGTGCACGTTGCGGCCGCGCTGCCGGGCGCGATCGATACCCGCATGACGGCGATGCTCACCATCCCGAAGATGACCACGGCGGACGCGGCCAGGGAAATTCTCGACGGGTTCGAGGCGGGCGAAGAGGAGACCTACGTCGGCGAGATGGCCCGCGGGCTCGCCCAGGGCCTCGCCGCCGATCCCAAGGGTGTCGAGCGCCAGCTCGCCTCGCCCGGCTAGTTCTATCAATCAACGGGCTAGTTCTATCAATCAAGTCTAACTGTTCAAAAAAGGAGAGAGGAAACGACCATGACCAAGTTGCGAGTACTGCTTGCCTGCACCGCGCTGACGCTCGGCGCCTCCGCGATGCCGGCCTCGGCCGATTCAATCCCGGGCCTGCGCGGCCACGATCACACCGGCATCACCGTTCCGGATGTGAAAGCGGCAACGGACTTCTTTACCGATGTGATCGGCTGCAAGCATGCGATGTCGTTCGGCCCGTTCAGGGATGACAAGGGCACGTTCATGCAGGATGTCGTCAACGTCAATCCGCGCGCCGTGATCGAACAGATCAGCATGGTCCGCTGCGGCTACGGCTCCAACATCGAGTTGTTCCAGTACACCTCGCCCGATCAGTCCAAGGCCGAGCCGAAGAACAGCGACTACGGCGGGCACCACATCGCGCTCTATGTGGACGACATCGACAAGGCGGCGGAGTATTTGCGCTCGAAGGGCATCACGACGATGAAGGGTCCGATTCCGGTGAAGGAAGGTCCCGCGGCCGGCCAGTCGATTCTCTATTTCCTGACGCCCTGGGGATTGCAGATGGAGCTCATCAGTTATCCGAAGGGCATGGCCTACGAGAAGGACGCCAAGACGGTGCTGTGGTCGACGACCGAGCCCGCGAAGTAGCTCCGCAGAACCTCGCGCAAAAAAAGAGTGCGATGGCGAGGGGGCCATCGCACTTAGAGGGGTACTCTTTACAGGGAGGATTCGGCGTCGCGGATTACTGGGCCGCGACGTGGTGGTGGTGCTTGCGCACGCGGGCGTAGGTAGCGCGGACCCTGGGCTGCTGAAGTTCAGCCACGCTGGCCTCGGCATTGAAAACCTGAGGCGTATCCAGCCGGCGTAGCGCGTCCGGGACGCCTTGGGCGGCCGCCGGGGCGGCGAACGCCAGCGCGACGAAAGCGGTGGCGCCGAAAACGAGACTCAGGGCTCGGGTGTTCTGAAAAGATTTCAACATGGTGCATCTCTCTCGGTTAAAGCGTCATCCGAGTGGGCGTTCGGTATTTAAATACTAACACTCCGAATTGAAGGTGACTGGTCAGCTTGTATTCGGAGCGAGGCAATAACCCAAACCCACCTCAGTTACGCAGTGGAATGAATATGACCGGTCAGCTTAAAATGTCAACGGGATTAAGATCACGTTCACTTTAACAGCGCCTTGAAGGCGACGTTGAGGAAGTCGTCGATCGGCTCGCGGCTCTGCGTGATTTTCAGCCGTACCGTTGCGCCTTCCCAGGCATTGACCAGGAAGCGCGCCATTTGCCCCGCATCGTGACGGGGATCGACCTCGCCTTTGGCCTGCGCCTCGCGCAAGACCTGCTCGACGCCACCGCACCAGGTCTCGAAGATGGACCGCAGCTCCTCGCGCATCCTCGGATAGTCCGTGCTCATCTCGGCCGCGAAAAGTCCGAGCATGCAGCCGCGCGTGAAACCCAGCGAAATAAGGCGATCGGACAAATAGCCGAAATGATTCTTCAGGCGTGTCAGCGGCGAGACGCTCTCGTCGAACAGCATGTCCGAGCACGCATTCTCATCGAGATAGCGCCGCAAGGCGTCGATCGCGAGGTCTTCCTTGTTCTCGAAGTGATTGAAGAACGAGCCCTTGGGAACGCCGGCCGCCTCGGTAATGTCCTGGATCGAGCAACCCCTGAAACCATGGGTGTGCAGCGTATCCACCGCGCTGCTGGCGAGCTTTTCGCGCAGGCTGGGTCTGGCCATATCAGGCTCCCGACGGATGTTCTGGTCCGCGAAGGATGAGAAATCCTTCTTCAGACCATGACAAATATGCGACCAAACGACTTATTTCAACGCCAAATGCATAAAATCTGACCAGTCAGATTGAAATTGGGCCGTTTACCTACCATAGCACCGTTCACGAGGAGCTTAATTTCGTGAAGCGGAACAGATGCGGGTCAGCGATGGAGTATCATCGCCGACCCGGGATCAAATCCGACCCTCACATCACCGTGTTTGGTATTCGGCGGAGATATCCTTGCCGGTGTAGTCCGTCATCAGCGCGGTCGCGATCAACGTGATCACGGCGCAGGCTGCGACGTAGATCGCAATCGCGGTCGCCGAATGATAGGTGGCATAGAGCCAGGCGGCGATCAGCGGCGCCGGGCCGCCGGCGATGATCGAGGCAAGTTGGTAGCCGAGCGATGAGCCGCTGTAGCGCAGCCGCCCGGTGAAGCTTTCGGCGATCAGTGCCGCTTGCGGCCCGTACATCATGTCATGCGGGATCAGCGAAAGAATGATCGCGAAAAGGATGATCGGCTCCGAGCCGGTTTTCAGCATGGCGAAGTAGATGAAGGCGAAGATGCCGGTGACCACCGCCCCGATCATGTACATGTTCTTGCGGCCGATGCGGTCGGAGACATAGCCGAACACCGGAATGGAGACGAACGACACCACGGAGGCCGCCAGCACCGAGGTGAGCAGGAAGTCGCGGGTGAGGTGCAACGTGCCGATGCCGTAAGAGAAGACAAAAGCGGTGTAGATGTAGAACGGCGCCTGCTCGGCCATCCGCGCGAAGGCCGACAGCAGGATTTGTTTCGGATACTCCTTGATCACGGCGAGCATCGGCGCGCGCTCGACCTTTCGCTCGGCAAGCAATTTCGTGAAGATCGGCGTCTCGAGAATGCCAAGGCGGATGTAGAGGCCGAGGCCGACCAGCACGATGCTGAGCGCAAAGGGAATCCGCCAGCCCCAGGAGATGAACTGCGCGCCGGACATGCCGCTGAAAGCGAGCACAGCAAGATTGGCCAGGAACAATCCGCAGGGGACGCCGAATTGCGGCCACGATGCGACGAGGCCGCGCGAATGATTGGTGCGCGCCCATTCCATCGACATCAGCACCGAGCCGCCCCACTCCCCGCCGACGCCGACGCCCTGGATGAACCGCAGTACCGTTAGGATCACCGCGCCCCAGACGCCGATTTTTGCATAGCCCGGCACCAGCGCGACCGCGAAGGTCGCGAGCCCCATGCAAAGCAGCGTTGCGATCAGCGTCGATTTGCGGCCGATGCGGTCGCCGTAATAACCGAAAATCGCGGCGCCCACCGGTCGAGCGACGAAGCCGACGGCATAGATGGCGAAAGCTTCAAGCGTGCCGACCCAGGGGTCGGAGTGCGGAAAGAACAGCTTGGCGAAAACGAGCCCGGTCACGGTCGAGTAGAGGAAGAAATCGTACCACTCGATCGCGGTGCCGATGGTCGAGGCGATCACCGCGCGTCGAAGCTGGGTCTGATGTTCGTCGGGGCTGAGGGTTGGGCCGCTGAGTGGGATAACGTTGTTGGCGTCGAGCGCTGACATGGCAATGCCTCCGGCTAGTGGTCCGATTCCAACATTCGCATTCCCTCGAAGCCGGCACCTTTGCCAATGTCAGAATCAAAGGACCACTAGGAAAATTTAGGTTTCGAGTGGAGTTCAGGATTTGGCATTCGCCTGGCGAGTTCGCGGCTATGTGGGCGCGAATGTCAAATCCACTGCACTCGTCCCGCGGCGGCTCCGCATGCACAGGATCGGAAACAGAATTCGCCAGCGGGCGTTTGTTGGGAAACGCCCGCGTCGCGGCGAAGGTTCCGTTGCAACGAGCCATCGCCGCCTAGACTTTTGGCGGAAGGCCGAACCTTCGCTGCTTGCGAACCGTTTCGCTGCGGGAAAGAGCAGGCTTCAGGGAATTTTTCCGCCGGAACGATCAAGCGTGGGCCGGCGCGATCAGGACGCTCAGGCGCGAGATTTCTCGGGGCCGCCAAGCACCTTCTTGAAGAACGCGGCCCCGTCGTTGACGGCGTCGCGTCCTTTCCACGCCAGGTGGGTCAGGCGGCCTGACAGGGAATTGTAGCTGCGCAGGCTTCGAGATCCCAGGACGTGACCGACATTGTCGGGAAAGCGCTTGACCTCGCATTCCACAAGCTCGGTGATCGACGCCATCAGTGCATCGATTCTCTGCCCCCAGTCGGATTCCGCCAGTTGGTCGATCCGGACCCTCAGCGCATATTCGGTGTCGTAAAGGTCGATCAGAATTTCCTTGGCGACGAGGATACGCTCATGCTTGAGCGCGATGCGCAGCATGGTGCGCCTGTCTTCCATCCGGTCGAGCACCATCGAGACGGCGGCCGCATAGGGCGTGGCGGCGACGTCGGCCGCTTTCTTGGATGACGCGGCCTTGGTGGCGAGGCGGATCAGCTGCCATTGAATCTTGAGGCGGCGCGACACCAGCATCAGCGCGAACGGAAGCTGTTCGGGGTGAGTCTTGGCGAATGCGGCCAGGAGCGTCGCGACCTTGGCAACTTCGGCGTTGTCGAAGCGGGCGAGCTTGGCCGGCAACGCTTCGTTCAATTTTGTGAGCTCCTCACGCGCGCGCAGCGCACTCAGCATCTTGGTCAGGTCGTCGAAGGCTGCCGGCGAGGTGGTGTAGGTTGCGAGCCTTGCCCGAATCTGGTCGGCGCTCTCCGGGGAACCGAGCACGCCCTCCATGCTTTTGAGGACCTTGACCTGAAACGTCGCGGCGGCCTGACGGGCCTCCCGCTGTTTATCGACCGCGATCAGGTCATTGAGGTTCTTGGTGTAGTCGCGCGCCATGGTCGGCAGGAGATCGCGGCTGATCCACTCCCAGATCGCCGAAAGCGAACCGCGCTGGATTCCGCCGGTCGTCGCGTGCTGGGGCGCGCCATCGACCAGCAACGGCTCCAGCGGTGTGAAGAAATAGCGGGTGGGCGGATTATTGCGCTTTTGGCTCTGCCCTCCGCCGCGAAACTCGGCGCGCAATGTCTCGATGACTTCGCCCGCCCCGGGGATTTCGTCCCCCGAGAGCTCCAACCGCTCCAGTTCGTCAAGCAGATTGCTACGCGTCGGCGGCGTCAATCGCTGCAAGAACTCTCTGAGGCTGGTCTGAATCATCGCAGACGGTTACGATTGTTAAGGGAAACCCTTGCAGGCCATGGCCCGCACAAGAAGCAATCAAAGCAGGCCGCCGTAAATTAAGTCGTAAAAAAAGCGGTAAGACGTTGCTGTTCCCCGCAAAGTACTGATTCACATTCTGGTTAGCCGCCGATAGCGCTGCCCCAATCCGGACATGTCGCTCAAAATGCGACAGTATTTTCCATCCTGTTTCGCGCTGCGAGCGATTAGGAGAAACTTAACCCTTCACAGCGATCGGCGACCTGCTGGGCGGCGGAGCATCGCATCGCCCGGTAGCGGCGGCCACAATGGCTGAAGAGAACAAAGTTCTGGATCGCGTCACCGGCCGCGGCTATGATGTTTGCATCATGGGCATCGATGGAACCTGGCGTCGCGACTGCATGCTGCACGCGATCTCCGACACGGACGCCCTGCTAACCATCGAGGGTTCCATCCAGGGTCTCAATCTCAAGGAGTTCTTTCTGCTGCTGTCGTCGACGGGCCTTGCCTATCGCCGCTGCGAACTCGTCCGCGTCAATGGAACCGACATGGATATCCAGTTCCTGAAGACCAAGGGCCGCAAGAAGAAGTCCAACAACGATGTGAACTAGCTCTTTCAAGGGCCGCGCGGCCCAACCGCCACATCATCCGCGAGACGTGCAGCGGAAAAAAGATCGAACGGTTGCGGCTCGTGGAACAAAGTCCGAAAAGAAACGAGCCTCTGGCCTAAAGTTTTGCGGCTTCGCGCTAGTGCCCACTTTCCGAAGTCCGTGTTACATCTCAGCACGACCTTTCACGGACTTCGGAAAGCTATGGGCTACTCACAAACTTATTGATGCTAGTGCCGCTTTTCTATTTGAAGTTCCTGGACAGAATTCGCCGCTTGTGGTGCAGGAACTTCAAATAGGCGGCACTAGACCAAATCACGCTGCTACTTGTGCGTTAAGTCGTCGTCCCGTAGAACTACGGGAGCAGGCGATTTGCGAACTGCGTTGCAAATCGGTGCCGTTTTTCTGCCGTTCAAGGGACGATGTCACATGAACGAAAAGCCGTCCTCTCGCGGTGAGATTTTCGTCGTCGACGATGATGCTGCCGTCCGCGAAACCCTCTCGATCGTCCTTTCCGCCGGAGGCTACAAGGTCATCTGCTTTGCAGATGGCGCCGCACTGCTGTCGGTCGCGCGAAATCGCACTCCTGCCGCTATTCTTCTCGATGTGCATATTCCCGGTAGATCCGGGCTGGATATCCTGAAGGAATTGCGCGGCGAGGACTACCCCGCGCCGATCTTCATCATCTCCGGACAGGGCGATATTGCGATGGCGGTGAGCGCGATCAAGAATGGGGCGCTGGATTTTATCGAGAAGCCGTTCCGCGGCAACGAGATCGTGATGCGGTTGAACGAGGCGATCGAAGCCTATACTCGCCGTCAGGCCGGTCGCGCCGCCTCGGATATCGGAGCGGTAAATTTGCCCGGCCGCGAGCCGCTGACGCGCCGCGAGCGCGAAGTGCTGGAGCAATTCACCTCCGGCGCCTCCAACAAGGAAGCCGGGCGGCATTTGGGAATCAGCCCGAGAACGATCGAAGACCATCGCGCCAACATCATGAAAAAGCTGGGGGCGCGAAATGCCGCCGACCTCGTTCGGATCGTGATGACCGCCTCGCGCGCGTCCTGACGAGCTTCGCCCCGTCGCTCTGGTTTGGAAATCGGGCACGGGAAAAATCGCGGCTTCGAGACCAGCGGGCCTTGCTCGCCATGGATCGCCTGTGACATGACTCGATTAAGGGTCACGGGGTGTCGCATGGCTGAAAGCAAGAAAAATCCGGATACGCTGCGCAGCGCGCGCTGGTTTGCGCCCGACGATCTGCGCGCCTTCGGCCACCGCTCGCGCGCGATGCAGATGGGCTATGCGCCAGAGGAATGGAAGGGCCGGCCGGTCATCGCGATCCTCAATACCTGGTCGGACGCGCAGCCCTGCCACATGCACTTCAAGAGCCGTGTCGACGACGTCAAGCGCGGCATTCTGATGGCCGGCGGCTTCCCGATGGAATTGCCGGCGCTGTCATTGTCGGAATCTTTCCTGAAGCCGACCACCATGCTCTATCGCAATCTGCTGGCGATGGATGCGGAGGAATTGCTGCGCGGCCATCCCGTCGACGGCGTGGTGCTGATGGGCGGTTGCGACAAGACCACCCCGGCGCTCCTGCTCGGTGCGACCAGCATGAACATCCCGGCAATCTATCTGCCCGCCGGTCCGATGCTGCGTGGCAACTGGAAGGGCAAGACGCTGGGCTCGGGGTCGGACGCCTGGAAGTATTGGGACGAGCGGCGGGCCGGAAAAATTTCCGACAAGGACTGGATCGACGTCGAGGCCGGCATCGCCCGCAGCTATGGTACCTGCATGACCATGGGCACCGCCTCGACCATGACGGCGATCGCGGAATCGATCGGCATGACGCTGCCCGGCGCCTCTTCGATTCCGGCGGCCGATGCGGGCCATATCCGCATGGCGTCGGAATGCGGACGGCGCATCGTCGAGATGGTCTGGGAAGATCTGACGCCACGCAAGATCCAGAGCCGAAAAGCCTTCGAGAATGCAATCACGGTCGCGATGGCGATGGGCTGCTCGACCAACGCGATCATCCATCTGATCGCGCAGGCGCGCCGCGCTGGCCAAGACATCAGCCTCGACGATTTCGAAAAGGCGAGCCGCAAGGTGCCGGTCATCGCCAACGTTCGGCCGAGTGGCGACAAATACCTGATGGAAGATTTTTATTATGCCGGCGGGCTGCCCGGCCTGATGAGCCGGGTCAAGCCACATCTGCATCTTGATTGTCTGACGGTCACCGGCAAAACGCTTGGCGAGAATATCGAGCGTGCGGAAGTCTATAATGACGATGTCATCCGCAACCTCGACAACCCGATCTATGCGGAAGGCGCGCTCGCCGTACTGAGAGGCAATCTCGCGCCCGATGGCTGCGTGATCAAGCCTTCCGCCTGCGATCCGCGCTTCCTCAAGCATACCGGCACGGCCCTGGTGTTCGACGACTATCCGTCGATGAAGAAGGCGGTCGACGATCCTGATCTCGATGTCACGGCGGATCATGTTTTGATCCTGCGTAATGCGGGCCCGCAAGGCGGTCCGGGAATGCCGGAATGGGGCATGCTGCCGATCCCGACCAAGCTCGTGAAGCAGGGCGTGCGCGACATGGTGCGGCTGTCGGATGCGCGCATGAGCGGCACCAGCTACGGCGCCTGCATCCTGCACGTCTCGCCGGAATCCTATATCGGCGGGCCACTGGCGCTGGTGATGACCGGCGACAAGATCACGCTCGACGTTGCCGCGCGCACCATCAATCTCGATGTGTCCGAGGCGGAGTTGAACAAGCGCCGCGCCGTGTGGAAGCAGCCGGAGACGCGGTTCGAACGCGGCTATGGCTGGATGTTCACCAGGCACATCAAGCAGGCCAACGAAGGCTGCGACTTCGATTTTCTTGAAACCAGCTTTGGCAAGCCGGTCGGCGAGCCCTCGATTTTCTAGTTCGTCGTTCCGGGGCGCGAAGCGAACCCGGAACCTCGAGATTCCGGGTTCGATGCTGACGCATCGCCCCGGAATGACAGCAGGGGTTAGATCATGCCAAAACTCTCCGACGCCACCCGCAACAAACTCAGGACCGTTTCGACCGCGACGGTGGCGACCGCGCTCTTCAAGCGCGGTTTTCGCATCCAGATGATCCAGGACGTGCACCCGCTCAGCGCCGATCAGCCAGTGCTGGTCGGCGAGGCCTTCACGCTGCGCTACATGCCGGCGCGCGAAGACCTCAACAAGATCGAGGTGTTTCGCGATCGCGCCCATCCGCAGCGCAAGGCGGTGGAAGAATGTCCGGCCGGCAGCGTGCTGGTGATGGACAGCCGCAAGGAAGCGCGGGCCGCATCGGCCGGCGCCATTCTCGTGGCGCGGCTGATGAAGCGCGGCGTCGCCGGCGCGATCACCGACGGCGGTTTTCGCGATTCTGCCGAAATCGCCAAGCTCGGTTTTCCGACTTACCATCACCGTCCGAGCGCGCCGACCAATCTGACGCTGCATCAGGCGATCGAGATCAATGTGCCGATCGGCTGCGGCGACGCGCCGGTGTTTCCCGGCGACGTCATTCTTGGCGATAGCGACGGCGTGATCGTGATCCCCGCGCATCTCGCCGACGAGATCGCCACTGAGGCGGTCGAGATGACCGCGTTCGAGGACTTCGTCACCGAGCAGGTGCAAAACGGCAAGTCGATTGTCGGGCTCTATCCCGCCACCGACGAGAAGACGCTGGTCGATTTCGCCGCGTGGCGGAAGGAGAAGGGGCGGTAGTTCTTACGTCGCGCACGTCGGGGCCTCATGGTTCGAGACGCCGCGAAGAACGCGGCTCCTCACCATGAAGATACGGAACTGTTTGGTTTCGGCCTCATCCCGAGGAGGCGCGTAGCGCCGTCTCGAGGGATGCGCCGCGTCCGGGACACGAGAGACTTAGCTCTCCGCCAGTCCCACCGCCCACAGCGCGAAAGCATAGGCGATCGCGACTTCGTCGAGCCGGTTGAAGCGGCCGGAAGCGCCGCCATGACCCGCGCCCATGTTGGTGCGCAACAGCACCGGGCCGCCGCCGGTCATGGTCGCGCGCAACTTCGCAACCCATTTCGCCGGCTCCCAATAGGTGACGCGCGGATCGGTGAGGCCGCCCATGGCCAGAATCGCCGGATACTCCTTCGCCTCGACATTGTCGTAAGGCGAATAGGACAGGATGGTCTTGAAGTCGGTCGCGCTCTCGGTCGGGTTGCCCCATTCCGGCCATTCCGGCGGCGTCAGCGGCAGCGACAGATCGAGCATGGTATTGAGCACATCGACGAAGGGCACTTCGGCGACGAGACCAGCAAATAATTCGCCGGCCCGATTGGCCACCGCGCCCATCAGCATGCCGCCGGCCGACCCGCCATGGCCAACGATGCGCTTCGCCGATGTGTAGTTGTCCGCGATCAATGTGCGGGCGCTGGCGGCGAAGTCGTCAAAGCTGTTGTTTTTCTTGGCGCGCTTGCCGTCGAGATACCAGCCCCAGCCTTTGTCGGCGCCGCCGCGGATATGCGCAATGGCATAGACGAAGCCGCGATCGACCAGCGACAGGCGGTTGGCGGAAAACGACGCCGGCATCGCCATGCCGTAGGAGCCGTAGCCGTAGAGCAACAATGGCGCGCTACCGTCGCGCTTGAGATCGCGACGATGCAGGATCGAGACCGGCACCTCGGCGCCGTCATGGGATTTCGCCATGATGCGGGTCGTCACATAGTCGGCCGGGTTGTGGCCGGACGGAATCTCCTGACGCTTGCGTAAGGTGCGCGTCCGCTTCGCCATGTCGTAGTCGTAGATTTCGGACGGCGTCGTCATCGACGAGTAGGAGAAGCGCAGGTTCGTCGTCTCGAATTCGTAAGAGCCCATGGTGTCGAGCGAGTAGGCGGCCTCGTCGAACGCGATGGCGTGTTCCTCGCTGCTATCGAGATCGCGGATGACGATAGCGGGCAGCGCATTGGCGCGCTCCAGCCGCACCATATGGCCGGCGAATAGTTCGACATCGAGGACATAGATGCCTTCGCGGTAGTGAATCAGGTCGCGCCAGTTTTTCCGCTCCGGCGAGGCGATCGGCGCGGTGGCGATCTTGAAGTCGATGGCGCCGTCGGCGTTGGTCAGAATGAAAAGCTGGTCGCCGCGGTCGTTGACCGAGTACTGCAGGCCTTCCTCGCGGGCGGTCACCAGTCGTGGCGTTGCTTTCGGGTCGGCAAGATCGATCAGGCGCTGTTCGGATGTTTCGTGATCGCCACCGGCGATCACGCAGTAGCGGCCGCTGGAGCTTTCGTGGATATTGGTGAACCAGCCGGAATCATGTTCCTCATGGACCAGCAGATCGTCGGCCTGCCTTGTTCCCAAGCGATGACGCCAGACCTGCATCGGCCGGTGGTTGTCGTCGAGCTTGACGTAGAAGAAGGCGCTCGAGTCGCTGTTCCACACCACCGAGCCTTCGGTTTCCTCGACGACGTCGTCGAGATCCTTCTTGCCCGCCCAGTCGCGGACCCGGATCGAAAAATACTCAGACCCCTTGGTGTCCGCGCTCCAGGCCTGAAGCCGGTGATCGGGCGAATGCCGCGCCCCGCCGAACCTGAAATAATCGTGGGCTGCCGCGAGTTCATCGCCATCGAGTATGATCTCGGCCTCGCCGCCGTCACGCAGGGTGCGTCCGAATAACTCGTGTTGCCCGCCCTCGCGGAACTTGCGCAGATAGGCATAAGCGCCGTCGGGCGAGGGCACGCTGGAGTCATCTTCCTTGATGCGCCCGCGCATTTCCTTGACCAGCAGCTTCTGCAAAGCGCCGGTATGACCGAGCAGGCTCTCGGTATAGGCGTTCTCCGCTTCGAGATATTTGCGGATATCCGCGTTCAGGATGGACGGATCGCGCAGCACCTCCTGCCAGTTCCCGTCCTTCAGCCACGCATAGTCGTCGACGATCGTGATGCCGTGGGTCGTAAGGGAATGCGGGCGGCGCGGCGCGATCGGCGGCGTCAACGGGCTCTTTTTATCCATCCTGGTTCTCACTTCAAATGCGGGGTTACCGAACATATCGGGTTTGGGAAAGCGGATTGCCAGAGATCAGGTTTCACGGCCAGAGGCTGCCCCGTTGAACACGGGCCAGCAGTGCCGCCACACCGAGGCCTGTTGGCCGGAATATTTAATTTCGCAGCCGGGCGCCGGCGTTGCCGCCCAGCATCGGAATCCGGTTGACGGCAAGCACCACGGCAAAGGTGATGAGCAGCATCGCGATGCCGAGCACGGAAATGGCGGCGAGATCGCCGCTTTCGTTGAGGTCGTAGATCAACACGCTGATCACCTTGGTCTGCGAGGTGAACAGCACGATCGCGGCCGAGAGTTCGCGCATCACGCCGATGAAGATGAAGCACCAGGTCGCGATCACGCCGGTGCGCAGCAGCGGTGCCGTGATCTGGCGCAGCGATTGCAGCCGGCTGGCACCGAGGATTCGGCTTGCTTCCTCAAGCTCGGGGTGAACCGTCGCGAACGCGGCCTGCAGTTGCTGATAGGCCGACGGCAGGTTGATGGTCAAAAACGCGATCAGGAGGATCCAGAGCGAGCCATAGAGCACGAAAGGCGGCCGCGTGTAACTCAGGAACAGGCCGACGCCGAGCACGATTCCGGGAACTGCAACCGGCGCGGTGGCGAGAAAGCCGAGGATACGATGGCCTGATATCACCTTTCGCGTGGTGACGTAGGCGACGACCAGCGCGAGCAGGGTGCCCAGCGTCGCCGTCGAGGTGCCGAGGATCACCGTGTTCTTCAGCGCGAGTTGGGTTGACGACAGCTCGGTAAAAACGAACACGACGTTGTGCAGCGTGAAGGTTGACGGCGTGACCAGCGTCGTTGCGTTGGGCGAGAACGCCGCGTTGAACAGCGCGAAATAGGGCAGGAACACCGGGTTGAGCAGCATCAGGAGGCAGAAGGCCAGCGCTGCCCAGCGCCACTTCTTCATTTCGACCCGGCGCGGCGCGCCGTATTTGCCGCCGAGCACCGAGAAGCCGCGCCTTCCCAGCAGAAATTTCTGTCCTTGCAACAGAAGGATGGTCAGCACCAGGAGCGGCACGGCGGCTGCGGCCGCGAGTTCGAGTTTGGGCGGATACTGGAACAGGCTCCAGATCTTGGTCGTCATGACGTGGAAGCCGGCCGGCAGCGCCAGGATGGCGGGCGAGCCGAACAGGGTCAGGGCCTGAAGAAAGGCGATCAGCGCGCCGGCAACAATCGACGGCATCGCCAAGGGAATCGTGATGCGCCGCGCGGTGGTCCAGGTCCGCCCGCCGAGGATGGCGGAGGCATCTTCGAGTTCGCCAGGCATGTTGTCGAGCGCGTTCGCGATCAGCACGAACACGAAGGGAAACGTATAGCAGGAGATGACGAAGATAATGCCGGTCAGCGTGTAGATGTCGAACAGGTGTTCGTCCGACTGGGCGCCCGTGACAAAGCGAAACAGCTGATTGAGCAAGCCGCTGTTCGGAGCGGCCAATAATTCCCAGGCGATGGCGCCGAGAAACGGTGGCGTCACGAACGAAGCGGTGACGAGCGCGCGGATGATCTGCCGGCCTGGCATGTCGGTGCGCGAGACCAGCCATCCCATGGGTGCTGCGATCAGGCAGCAGATGATGGCCGAGCTGACCGCGATGATCGCGGTCGTCAGCAGCGGATCAAGAAAATCGGGATCGGTGAACAGCGTGACGAAATTCTGCAACGTCAGGTGGCCGCCCTTGTCGGTGACGCTGTAGATCAAGAGCCACGACATCGGCAGCACGATCATGACGATCATGAAGGCTGCAAACAGCCAAAGGACCGGTTTGGTCCAGTCGATCTTGGCTGCGGGGGTGACGATGCTTTGCTGAATAATGGTCACTTGCCGATTGATCCGTTTCTTTGAAAGTCGTCATTCCGGGGCGCGAGTGAAACGAGCGAACCCGGAATCTCGAGATTCCGGGTCTGGTCCTTCGGACCATCCCGGAATGACGCAAAAATCAATTTAGGATGCGGCATATCTACACCCTAAACAGCCGCGCATAGCGCGTCTTGATTTCGTCCGTCATCTTCTCGACGCCGGCCGTATCTTCCTTCATCAGCTTGATGTCGGAAATCCTGCGACGGCCCGCTTTCGGCGTCACCTGCGGATGGGCTGAATATTGCGCGGTATAGTCGGTGAAGAATTGCGAAGAATTGCTGCGTCTCGCGCGTATGCAGCCATGCCTGGAACAGCCGCTCGGCATTGGGATGTGGTGCACTGGCGAAGATCGCGGTGGGACCCGAAATGGTCGGCGTGCCATCGGCCGGATAGACCGGCTGGCCTGCTTCCTTCACGAGTACGACATTATATTCGTTGCCGTCGGCCATGATCGCGCGCTCGCCCAGCGCGTCATGCAGGTTCAGTCGTTGACCGTTTCGTCGCGTCATCGCGTCCGTGCCTATCGGCTCAACGCGCGGCAGCGCTCCGGCGGGAGCGTCAGCCATACTTCTGTTCCGGGGGAAATCGCGGTTTGCGGCGGGGTGACCGCGCGCAAGCTGGTGCCGTCCGGCGTTTCGAGCACGTAGTCGCGGTTGGCGCCGAGAAACACCTGCCGTGTCACGGTCGCTTTCACGGTGTTGTCGGCTGATGCCGGCGCAGTGGTCGAAAGCTGGATATCGTGCTGGCGAATGGCGACGGCGGCGTCCTGATCGGCCGAGAGCTTCGCGCCCACCACGCGCAACGTCGCGCCGGAAAACGCGATGTGGTTCTCGTCGCGGGCGACGCCCTTGATGACGTTGCTGGAGCCGATGAAGCGCGCGACGAATTCCGATTGCGGCCGGTCGTAGATGTCTTCCGGCGTGCCGAGCTGATCGATCTTGCCGCCGTTCATGACGGCGATGAGATCGGCCGTCGTCATCGCCTCCGACTGATCATGGGTGACGTAAACCGTCGTATAGCGATATTGGTCGTGCAGCCTGCGGATTTCAAAGCGCATCTCCTCGCGCAGATTGGCGTCGAGGTTGGAAAGCGGCTCGTCGAGCAGCAGGGTTTCGGGCTCGACCACCAGCGCCCGCGCCAGCGCGACGCGTTGCTGCTGGCCGCCCGACAACTCGCCGGGATAGCGTTCGGCGAGAATTTCGAGCTTGGTCGTTTGCAGGATCAGCTTGAGCTTCTTGGCGATGGTGTCGCGATCCATCTTCCGCAAGCGAAGCCCGTAGACGATGTTCCCGGCAACCGTCATATGCGGCCACAGCGCGTAGCTCTGGAAGATCATCGACATCTTGCGCTGCTCGGGTGGCAGCGTGCGCGCGGCCGACGAGACCAGGCGATCGCCGACGTGGATTTCGCCGGATGTCGGTTCGAGAAAGCCCGCGATCAGCCGCAATGTCGTCGTTTTGCCGCAGCCCGAGGGGCCGAGAAGGCAGACCAGTTGCCCGTGATCGATCCGCAAGCCGACGTTATCAACGACCGTCACCGATCCAAATCGCTTGGTGAGGTCACGCAATTCAACCGACGCCAATCGCTCCACTCCCTGTTCGTTCTTTTGCGCATTCCGCCGCGATCAGTGCCTCCGGGTGGCAAGCTGATGGTGACGGTGACGGGAATATGCCGGCTGCTTATTTATCGCCAGATTAATATAAGCACGAATGCGGGGCGGCCGGGAAGCCGCCTTCAG
Organism: Bradyrhizobium sp.; assembly: GCF_027307225.1. Classification (GTDB taxonomy): domain Bacteria; phylum Pseudomonadota; class Alphaproteobacteria; order Rhizobiales; family Xanthobacteraceae; genus Bradyrhizobium. Next base: position 30,908 of record NZ_DAHUXJ010000116.1, read on the forward strand.
GCGATTGTCAAATCCGATGTCAGGCCGGAACGTTGTCGCCGAGCCAGCCGATGGCGGCCTCGACGCCGCCTTTGCCGTGGGGAATGCCGAGCGCCTGCAGCGCGACTTCGACCACGCCAAGCACGCCTAGGATCATCGGCGCGTTGACGTGGCCCATATGGGCGATCCGGAACGCCTGGCCGGTCAATTCGCCGATGCCCACCCCCAGCACCACGCCGCATTTTTCCTTGCAGTAGCGCTGAAGCGCGGCCGGGTCGTGGCTATCGGCCATCAACACCGTCGTGACCGTGTTGGCGCGCTCGCTGGCCTCAGTGATATTGAAGCCGAGCACCTGACCCTCGGCCCAGGTCGCGACCGCCGCGCGCACCGCTTCTGCCAGCAGGCGATGGCGCAGGAAGATGTTGTCGAGGCCTTCGGCGTTGATCATGTCGAGAGCCTGGCGAAGCGCGAACAACAGATGGATCGGCGCGGTGCCGCCATATTTGCGGTAGTGCTCGGTGCCCTCGCGCTCGGTCCAGTCCCAGTAGGGCGTGCGCAGGTTCGCGCGTCTGTGCGCTGCCTGCGCGCGATCGTTGACCGCGCAAAAGGACAGGCCGGGCGGCGTCATCAGGCCCTTCTGCGAGCCGGACATCGTGACATCGATACCCCAGGCGTCCATCTCGAACGGCATGCAGCCAAGCGATGCCACGGTGTCGACCAGATACAAAGCAGGGTGACCGGTCGATTTGATCGCCTTGCCGATCGCCTCGATGTCGTTGCAGACGGCCGAGGCGGTATCGACCTGAACCGCCAGGATCGCCTTGATCTTGTGGTCCTTGTCCTGGCGCAGACGCTCCTCGACATCAGCCACGCGAATGGCGCGGCGCCAATCGCCCTTGAGCACTTCGACATCGACGCCCATCGCGCTCGCCGCGTTGCCCCAGTTGATGGCGAACCGGCCGCTTTCCAGCACCAGGATCTTGTCACCGCGCGACAGCACGTTGCTGAGCACGGCTTCCCACGCGCCATGGCCGTTGGCGATGTAGATGTAGGATTTGCCCTTGGTGGCGAACAGATTCGAAAGGTCGCGCAACAGTCCGTCGGACAGTTGCACCATCTCCTCGGAATAGATGTCGAGCGCAGGGCGATGCATCGCCCGCAACACCTCGTCGGGCATGGTGGTGGGTCCGGGGATCGCCAGGAATTCCCGGCCCGCGCGAACGGCCATTTTCGTGATTCCTCCGAAAGGTTCGACTGCGAAAGGGATGCAGGGGAATGGCGGGAAATTCAAGCCGGATTGGGATGATATTCGGGTGAGGCTGTCATGCGCCGACACCTATTTCGTCAGCGCGTCGGCAACCGCGTGCCAGATCTGGTCCTTCAACTCGGTCGCCGGCGGGCTCGGGATCACATCGACCGGCGCTGTTCTTTTTTGGCACGCCGTAACCAGCCGCAAGATCCACACTTCGCCGTCGGTGAAATAGGAATCGCCGCCGCCGTTCCGCCCGGTGAGCGTCACGCCCACGCCGGTCACCTGGTATTTGGCGTCGACCATCTGCGCCGCCTCGAGGTCGGAGGCGAGCAGGCTACGCTCGGCATCGATATCGGCAGAGATGTGGTGGGTGATCGCCCCGGTATAATGGCTGATGCCGACGCCGCGATCGAAGGTGGCGGCGCCAAGCCAGACCGGACGTTTTTCCTGGCCCTGATCCAGCACCTTCCAGAACCGCACATGATGGCGGCGATCGGCGCTGGCGCCGAACGGCTTTTCGAACGCGAAATCCTCGTGCCGGCCGAGATAAAACAATGGACTGACCGGCGCCTGGCGGTAGGGGCGGTCGAGCAGCACGCTGCCGGCGATCTCGATGGACGATCGCGCGGTCACGGGGTCGGCCGGTAGCCAGCCTGCTGCCTGCATCGCGCAGAGCACATCGCGCTTGTCGCCGATCAGGCCGACATTGATGGGATCGCCGGGAATGCCTTGCGCGGTGCGCGTCACCATCGGCAGATCGGCAAGGCCGCGTTGATGCTCGTAGTGACTCCACAACGCGGGCAACGCCAGATAGGCGAGCACCGTGTAGGCCAATACGGCGCAGAGCGCGCCGAGCAGAAACTGCTCGAGCCGCCCGTGCGGATGGCGAGACGGCAAGATGACAAAGAAGAACGTCACCGCGTTTCCGTTTCGAATGTTCGAGCCAGACGTGTTCTGTTAGCGCCGGGTCTCGCGGCAGCCTGCGGCTTCGGCCTCCTCGACCGAGCAGAACCAGCGCGTGCCCTTGCTGATTTTCATCTCGATGCGGGCGTACCATCGGCTGGTCGGTTTGTGATAGATGCACTCGCCAGCGCGGTTGACATTGCCCTTGATGGTGCAATCCGGCGAAGGTGCGATCGGCCCTGACGCCGACGCGAGCAGGATCGCGTGCGCGCTTTCCGGCGGCTTCGTCGCTCCCAGGATGGTGGTCTTCTTGTTGCGGACCAGCCAGTCCCACGGCGCGATGAACGCGCCCTGCCACATGCCGGCCTTGGCTTCGCGCGCGGCCTTCTCATCGGCGTCGTAATCATGCGAGATCCGTGCGAGCGCCCATCCGCTTCGCACCAGCCATTTCTGGATGTCCTCGCCGTCGACTTCGCATCGCGCCATGACCCGGCCACGGCGATCGTGCGCCTGGCCGGGATGGCAGGTCCAGGTCTTGCTGTCGGTATGTTTGATGAGTGCGTCACGGGCCGCGACGCCGCAGGTCCAGCGCTCGCCCTTGCTGTTGAGACAGAGTTGATCGACCGACGGCGCGTCGATGCCGCTGAGCCGAATGCGGGTGGTGCCGATCATGACCGTGTCGCCCTCGCGGACCTTGGCGGTGCCGGTAATGTCGGCGGCCCCGGCCGCGACCGGCAGGCACAATAGCGTCATCGCGAGCATGAATTTCTGGCGCATGTGAAATGAGACCCGTTCAAATAGGAAATCACGATCGCGCTGGATTGTGATGCGGATTTGGCGGCAGCGCCAGTAGAATCCCGCCGCGCCGAATATGTTGAAGTCAGCGTACTCTGCGCTAGCCGTTCACCTTCGTGAGCGCCTTGTGCGCCAGTGACAGGCCCATCAGCACAAAGGCTGACGTGGCTTCCGGACCTCCGACGAGAATGCGCGTCGGCGTCTTCATCTTGTTCCACTCATAGGCCTTGAACGGACCGCGCCGGCCGCCTTCGCCAAGGTGACGCACGATGCAGTGCAAGGCTGGCGCAAGGTGAGAGGCCTCGGCGCCGAGATGCCCCATTGCGATCAGCGCCAGCGCTGCGTCAAACGCGTTCATCTCATGGGCGATCAGGTCGTCGCACACATAGGCCAGCACGCGAGCGCGAATGAAACTGAGCGCGCCGTCGGGATCGATCACCTGGCGCGCGTCGGCGGGCAGCGCCATGAAGGCGGCGTAACAACGGCCGAAATAGGCGCAGTAAAGTTCGGGCAAATAATAGATGTGCGAACGCGGCTCAGTGAAGGCGCCGCTGGCTGCGAGATTTTTCTGGAACTTGACGATGCCGCGCAGGAAATCGAGCCGCTGCGGCGTTTCCAGAATTTTCCAGCGCGCGAGGTTGCGAAAGCTCACCTCGAGGACGTCGAGATTGAGCGTCGGATCGAGGTCGTTGCCGTAGGGGCGGTCGCCGTTGATGTTGTCGATCCAGGTGACGATCGCGCCGTCATAGTCGATGTGGTCGTTGATCGCGACCGTGACCCTGGGTGCGTTGGCGCCTGGCTTGACCTGATAGCCGGCATAGAAATCGGGAAGCGGCTGATCGAGCATCGGATCGCTGGAGCCGGCCTGCAAGGCGGCGGAGAACGAACAGGCCGTGGTGTCGCAGTCCGGCACGTAGAGGCCGAAGCCGAGCGTCTGCTTGATCTGCGCGAAGAAGCGCGAAAATTGCGGATGCGGGTGCGGCGCGATCGCGGTGACGACATCGAAGGCCCGGCCGTCGACGCCGGTGACCCGCTCGCGGCTCGCCCCGAGGCAAAAATCGGCCATGGCCGATATGGCGCGCCGCGCCGCGGCGCTCTCTTCATGCGAGGCAAGCCCGCTCTCGGCAAAGCTCAGGAGTGCTTCGATGTAGAACGCATCGTAATAGGCCGAGCGATGGCGGATCTGCACCGGCTGCCACATCGGCTCGGCGATGCCTTTCCAGGGCGGGTTGATCAGCTCGCGCGCCGGCGAACGCGCGATGAAGATGCGCGCCAGATTGAACAACAGCGTCGAGTTCTTGTAGCCGCGCGCATCGAGCCCGGTCAGTGCGGTCACGAAGTCGCGGCCGCGCATGTCGGGATCGCCGATCAGGTTGAAAGCCGCATAAGCAGGGATGAAGCCGCACCTCCGGTATGATCGCAGCAGATGCGCGCCGCAGGTGCGGATCGCGTGCTCGATCTCGAAAAGCCTTGGCGGCGCGGCGTTCGATGATGGAGCGGAGGGCGGCCGGGGATGGTGCAGTTCGATCGTATCGAGCAGGTCCGCGACCGGCCGGCCGATCGCGGCCCAGTCCGGCCGCTCGTCGTCACGCGCCCGGATCAACGCCTGGCGCACCGCGTCCAGGCGCGATGCGTCGTTCAATTCGGTTAAGCCGCTGCGGCGGAGCAACGGCCGCAAGGCCGGGTTGGCAAGCGCGGTGCGGTAGAATTTGGCGAGATGCGGATCGCCGCCGGCGCCGCCCCGCAGGATCGGATCGCAGACGTCATAGAGCGACGGGCCGTCTTTTCGGGCCGTCAGCGCGCGGCAGGCGGCCCCGGCCATTTCATGAAACGCCATGGATTTTCTTTCTCGAACAGCCGACGCCCGCGCGCTCCGCCAGTTCCCCCGCAAAATGCTCATTTGCGGAAGGCATCTGCAAGCGCATCGAGAACTCGCACGAAAGCTGCAGCAATTTCAAGGAAATGAGAGCCGGAGCGGATTGGGCGAAAAGCGAGCCATGTTGCGTGATGAGCATCAGGGAACTGGCACCAGCCGGTTCCCGTTAACGGACGAATAAGGTTGCGAGCAGGTTACCTAACGGGTTAAGACTTTGTTTGTTGCGGTGCCGCAAATTGAGCACATTTCGACAGCAAACGACGCCGATCCCAACAAACCGATCCAGTATCCCGCGCGACCAAATTGCGCGCGGCAGGGCATGATCCGGAAAAGTGGAAACCGGTTTTGATGCTCAATCAAGAGATCCAGTGATTGCGGAATGAGACCTGTGATGGAGCTTTTCGGCCAGTTCTTGCGACTTGGCATTTCCCGTCGCTCGCTTGCCATTGCGGTGGCCGTGGTCGGGACGGTCTCGCTGGCCATTGGTGCCCATGCGGCGCTGAACAAGCGGATAGCGGACGCCACCAGGGTGGCAGCCAACGACCAGGTGGACAGCGCCGCCAGGCCGTCGTCCCGGATTGCGCTCGTCATCGGCAATGGCCATTACCCTGACGCGAACGCCCCGCTGACCCAACCGATCAACGACGCGCGCGCCTTGACCTCGGCGCTGCGTCACGAAGGCTTCGACGTCGACGTCATCGAAGATGCGACCCATGACGACATGACCCGCGCCGTCGCCCGGGTGAAATCGAAGGTTCGCCCGGATTCGGTGGTGATGCTGTTCTTCGGCGGCTATGGCATCCAGGTCGGCCGCGAAAGCTACATGATCCCGGTCGATGCCAGGATCTGGAAGGAAGCCGACGTGCGCCGCGATGGCGTCAGCGTCGAGTCCGTGCTCGACGCCGCCAGGGATTTCGGCGCCTCGGCCAAGGTCGTGGTGCTCGATGCCTCGCGCCGCAACCCTTACGAGCGCCGCTTCCGCACGTTCTCCCACGGTCTGGCGCCGATCAACCTGCCTGACAACGCGCTGCTGTTGACGTCGGCATCGCCCGGCACGGTCGCCGATGATTCCACCGGTCCGGACTCGGTGCTGGTGACGGAACTGCTCAGCCATATCGACAGCAAGCAGGCCGACCAGGCGCGGGCCGCGGAGGCGATCTTCAACCAGACCCGCGTCGCGATCTCGCGCGCCTCTGGCGGCGCGCAGGTGCCTTCCGTCTCCTCGACGCTGATGGAAGACGTCAGCCTCAACGCCGACCCGGCTAAAGCCCGGTAGCTCAACGCCTGTCGTCGTCCCTGCGAACCAGGGACGACCAAAAGAGCAATCTCTGTTTCGTCGTCCCGGCCAAGCGAAGCGCGAGCCGGGATCCATAACCACTGGCTTGTGTGGTTACAGAAAGGTGTCTATCTGCGGCGTTCCATCCGCAAGGCCGCGGCGTATGGGTTCCTGCTTTCGCAGGAACGACGCTAAACTTTTTCTTCCCCAGCTAGGCCAGCAAATCGCTGAGGTCGCGCCATTCGAGATTGTCGCGCTCGATAAGCTCGATCTTCCAATCGCGCTTCCACCGTTTCAATTGTTTTTCGCGGGCAATGGCCTCATCCGCGCGATCGTACGATTCGACGTAGACAAGCCGATGGACGCCATAGGCTTTCACAAACGAAGACCCATCGCCGTTTCGATGTTGGTCCAGCCGTTTCTGCAAGGAATTCGTCACCCCAATGTAGAGGGTTCCGTGACGTCGGCTGGCAAGAACATAGACGTGAAACATGCTCGAAATTTATCGATCTGTCGTCCCTGCCGAAAGCAGGGACCCCCGCGTGAGCGCAATTGCGCTCATCGCGCCGCCGCGGCCCATCTTAGGGCACGGTGGCAACGACTTCCTCAATATCCTAGGCCGGTGGTTATAGGTCCCTGCTTTCGCAGGGACGACACCGGTTAGACCAAGCCTCTACCGCGCCTCGGCGTTCTCCATCACCGGCCGCACCACGTCGCCTTCGCGCAGCAGCGCGCCGGCGCGCGCGACCACGATGTCGCCCTCGGCCAGTCCCTCGCGGATTTCGATCTGGCCGCCCGACGTCAGTCCGACTTCGACGCGCTTGGTCTCGATCCGCGCGCGGTGCACCACCTGCACCACCGTGCCGGCGTTGCCATAAAGCACGGCGGTGAGCGGCACCGAAACGCCGCAGCTCTTGCCCGTCGTGATCATGGCGCGGCCGCTACCATTGACGAACAGCTTGCGATTGGTGGTGAGGCCGACAAAGACCTGGCCGAGCTGGGTGTTGGGCTCGACGGTCGCGCCGATGCGGCGGACCTTGCCTTCCACCTCGCCGCCGCCGACGAGGCGGACGCGCGCGCCCTGGTTCACCGCGATCTTCGGCAGGTCCTCCGTCGACACCATGGCGACCAGGTCGAACTCGTTGCGGGCGATGACGGTAAACAAGGCCTCGCCGCTCGGCGAGGCCACCGCGCCGATGGTCGCGGTCGAGCTCAGCACGAGGCCCGCGACCGGAGACGATACCGCGGTGGTGCCGCCGCCTTCGAATGGGATCAGCCGGGCGAGGACCTGGCCTGCCGTGACGGTGTCGCCGGGCTCGGCCATGATCTCGGCCACCTTCAGCCCCGGCCGCTCCGCTCGCACCATCGTCTCCTCGCGCGCGATCAGGATGCCGAATGCCTCGACCACGTTGGGGAAGCAGAATTTCGAAGCCTTCAGCACCGTCACCGCAGCGCCTTGCGGGCCGTCCTTAGGCGCGCTCGGATTGTCGGCAGCGAGGGCGGGGGCGGCGATGGCGAGCAGGGCGGCAAAACCCAAGGCCGAAAATTTGAGCGCGTTCTCGCGAGCGAGATTGATCATCCGCATTGCGTCCCAGCTTCTACTAGCATGGATACCAGACCGGCAGGAAAGGAGCAAAGCCCCGTGGCTGAAGCTATGCTACTCTTCGAAATGCGAAGGTCTTGCCGTCTTCCGATGTAACGTATCCAAGTCGGGCTAGCGACGCTAACACCTCGCTGATCTTTTTCTCAGTTGTCCTGGTTCGCTTGAACAGCTGGGCGAGACCCTTGGCATCAAGCGGTTGGGTGGCGGCGGCCAAGGCCGCGAATACAGCTGCGGTCTGTTCGACGGCGCCGCTTGGGAACGAAGGCTTCTGCTCTACAGAGGGAATAAGTTCGGCCGCAACCTGCGCGCCTTCCTCCTTGGCCGCCTGCTTGTCTAGCTCCTTGGCGAAACGGGGGATTTGATAGTCCGGTCTCAGCCAGCGCACCAAACCACGTTTCTCTTCCGCCAACCGTTCCTTGTTCAGCGCTACCAGCCGATTCAGAATTTCCTCGTCCGCAAGGTCAGCGGGCCAGTCGTAGGCTTCGGCCACCGCGACGTCGAGTTTATCATGTAGCTCTTTCAGGATGAGTACGAGGCCGTTGTCGAAAATTCCGCGATCGCTTTCGTCGAGTTCATCTGGTTTGGCTCCGGCGCGAAGCTTTTCAAGCACATTGTAGAGCCCCGTTAACGTCAGGCGCGGATGATCGACCAGCACGCGTTTGCGATGGGCGTCAAGCTCTTCGGCGATGACGCGAATAGTCTGTTTCTGGATGTTGTTGGCGTTGGGAAACGGAAAGGGGTCGAAACAGCGGGATTTCGAATAGCGAGGATCATTTCCTACGCCGAGCCAGCCGCCGGCACGAAGCGCCCATACAATGTGAATCCGTGACGATAAGATGCCCAAGATTGCTGCATCATCCGAGCCGATCGCTATGAGCATGTGGTCGGGCACAATTCCAATGTCCAGAAACTGAAAAACTCGGTGCTTGGTCGTTTCGACCGTCGCGATATAGCGCGGAAGACCTACAGAAAAGCTACGCAGCAATTTCCGTGGTTCTCCAAATCTCCACCAGTTTTCCTTGAAACTGGCTCTTCGGTTCAAATCTCGCTCGGGCTTAACAGTAAGCAAGACGTGTTGATATACTTCGGGATATTGGTCCCTCACTTCGTCGGACGTGAGGCCAAATAGATCGATCACCATTGCTCCGCGCGATCGGCTCATAAGATCGCGGCCATTGCGATAGTCGCGAATATGCTTCTCTAGGCTAGGGCGCCTCCCAAGTCCTAGATGGCTTGCCTCGGAAGGCGTAAGGATGAACCCTGCGCCGGCAAGCATCATTCCGTTCGAAGAAAGGTTGTCGTTCGCGCGAAGGGACTTCGCAGTCGTAACGTCCGAGCCGATCGTTAGGTCGGAATTTATGTGGCCGTAACTGATTTTAAAATCGACCTTGGGAGCATCGGTATCTAGGTTTTGTTCACGAGTCACTTCCTCTAAAAGGCCGTCCCTATTGCCGGCCTCGACAACTGTCATCGCAATTCGGACAGACGCCGCGTCTGGTGTCGCCTTTGTCCATGGATGATCGGGTATTGCCATCACAAGGGAAGTCGGCTTGTTGGATTTGAAGTGTCGCTCCATCACCCGTCGATTGAAGACCTGTGTGATGGAATTTGTGGTGACAAGCCCGAATCGTCGAAGCGTCGTTCCCCTGCGTGTCAAAAGTTCAGCAGCCCGGTCCCACCAATACAGAACGAAGTCAGTGGAATCGCCGATATGCGGGTGCGCCGACCAGAGCGCTTCAGTTTGTGCGTCTCCCAAGGCCGCCCGCATAAACAATCCTTTGCCGATAAACGGCGGATTGCCGGCGATAAACTCTGCCAAAGGCCATTCCGGCTGCCGCGCGTGCGGGTAGGTTTCCTTGCCATCGATGATCTTTGGCACCGGCTCACCGTCCCACGTCAGCACCGCATTCTTGACCTGAATATTTTTGAACGCCCGCAGGATCGGCTCATCCGGCGGTGCGCCTTTCGTGCGGAAATGCCATTGCAGATAGCCGATCCATAGCACCAGTTCGGCAATCGCCGCGGCGCGCGGATTGATTTCAAGTCCAAGGAATTGATGTGGGTCGACGCTGTGCGAACCAAGCCCGCGTAGCGCTTCCTGCCCGCCGAGATCGAGGAGTGCCTCCAGTACTTCGCCCTCAAGCCGCTTCATCAATTCGAGTGAAACATAGAGGAAGTTTCCAGTGCCGCAGGCGGGATCGAGCACGCGCGTCTCGCAAAGTTTATCGTGAAACGCCTGGACCTCGGCCGCAGCGCCTTTAAGGTCGCCTGAGGCGCGTTTTATTTCCGCCGTGGCCTGCACGTTGCGCCAGTCTTCGCGCAAGGGTTCAATGACAGTGGCGACTACGAGCCGCTCGACATAAGCGCGAGGCGTATAATGTGCACCAAGACGCTTGCGCTCGTCCGGATCAAGCGCCTGTTCGAGCAAAGTGCCGAATATCGAGGGATCAACCTCTCTCCAAGTATAGCTTGCGGCCTGCCGCAACTCGCCGATTTCCTCGCGTCCGAGTGGCAGCGCCGCTCGGTTCCGGAAAAACTCGCCGTTGAATTTCTTGACTTTGGTCTTCAGCACATGCGCCCACGTGCCAAGGTCCATTGCTTCCCAAAGCTGCCCCACATCATGTGTGAACGCCTCCGGACTCTTCTCGCATTCTTCGAGAACTTCCTTGAAAGATTTTTCCGGCAGCAGTCCGACATCTTCGGCAAACATCGTGAACAGGCATCGCATCAGGAACATGGCCACGTCCTGCGCGGGATAATTTCTCTTCTCTAGCGCGAGGGAGACTTGTGCCAGTCGTTTGGCGATGTCTCGCGTGACCTTTGCAGACGCCTGTGCAGGATCGAGCGAGGTTGGATCAAGCCAAATCTTGCGAAGACGGTCACGGACGACCTCGCTACGCAAGTCCTCAAGATAGATGCGGAAGGTCTGACGATCCGGGAACTGAGTGTAATTCTTTCCCTGGCCGGAAAAGTCAGCATAGACCTCGATGCAATGTCCGACATCGCAGACGAGGATGAAGGGTGGCCAGCCGTGAGAGGTTGGAAGCGCCCTCGCGTATTCCTCCGCTTGTCGCTTGGCGTTGAGCATCAAGACGTCCCAGGCGCGATCCGCGCTACGGCGCCCACGTGAACCTTCGGGAATATCGGCAGTAAACAGGTCGTTCTGGCCCGCGACCTTCTTGACGCCTCTCAGGCGGCTCTGTTTCGCTTCGAGAACGAAGCTGCTTTTCCTGTACAGGTCGATCCGGCCATGCGAATCGCCTTCGTCCTTGTGTTTGGTGACGGCCCGTTCGAACACATAGTCGTTGTGTTCGTGGGTAGCATCGGCGGGATCAGGCGGGGGCAGTCCAAGGAGTGCGATGAGTTCGTTGAGAAACGAGACGTAATTCGCCCGTTCCTGACCTCCCTCTCGGCCCTGCCATCGCTTGATAAAGGCTTCAACGGCTTCGGTGTTTTTGGTTTCCCCCATGGTCGCAACCTAACGGGAGGATGGGCTCAAGCACAACCCCACGAAGCTCGAAGGCTGCGTCCTTCATTCGACAAGACCTTGTCAGAGCTCATAAAATCAGGCGAAGGTCGTCTTGAAAACGAAAGATATACATTGTATGATATACATGGATGTGCGGATATCATGGAGGCGACGATGCAGGTTTCGAAATGGGGTAACAGCTTGGCAGTTCGACTGCCGAAGGCGCTGGTCGATAAACTTGGGCTCAAGGAAGGCGATGAGTTGAACCTGGTTGCCGCCAGGAGTGGCACGCTCGAAGTCGAAACGAAGGAAGATCAGCGCAAGGCTGCGCTTGGGCGCATGGCGGCGCGCAACTGGACGCTTCCTCCCGATTACAAATTCGATCGCGACGAGGCCAACGAAAGGTGAGCGCCTTCTTCGACACCAATATCCTTGTCTATGCCCAACAACCCGGGATGAACGGCGATCGCGCGCGTGCGCTGTTCGCAGGCGGCGGCAAACTCAGCGTGCAGGTATTGAACGAGTTCACCGCGGTCTCGCGGCGCAAGCAGGCCAAGGATTGGCGCGAAATCGCTGAGGCGATTTCCGACGTGCTCACCCTGGTCGATCCGCCGCTGACGTTGACGCTGGATCTGCATACGTCAGCGCGATTGCTCGCCGAAGAGAACCGGCTGTCCGTCTACGATGCGTTGATTGTTGCCGCCGCCATCGAAGCCGAGTGCGACACGCTGTTCACCGAAGATTTGCAGCACGGCCGCAAATTCGGCGACCTCACGATCGTGAACCCTTTCAAGGAAAGCGCGGCCTGAGTATCCGAAGCCTCGACTGATTTGCCTGACAGTCCCGTCCTTCCGAGAAAAATATTTCGTTTCACGTCCCACCCAAATCAATGGTTCTTCTTTGCCGTCCCGCCTCACACAAGGGGCGTTTCGCGGTCGTCACGGACGTTGGGTTAAGGGACGCGGTGATTTACGCCGCTGACGTCAGCGGCCGCGCGCGCTCAATCCGCTTGCGCTGGCGCGGAGAATGCATTGCCTCCCACAGATCGCTGCGCCGCTGCACGTTGAGCCAGAACTCCGCGCTATTGCCGAACACGCGGGCGAGGATGAGGGCGGTTACCGCAGTCACATTGTGCTTGTTGTTGCACAGCTCGTTGACGTGCTTGTGTTGCACGCCCATGGCTTCAGCCAGTGCCCCTTGCGTCAGGCCGACCGGCTTCATGAACTCTTCGACCAGAATTTCGCCGGATGTCGCCGGCTTGCGTTTTGTCATCAACATGGCTTGCCTCAATCGCGCTGCGTTCACTATCCCACCGAGAGAGCAGCCGCTCCAACAGCTGGCGATAGTGATTTCCGCCCGGTGGTTGCGTTATTGGACCCGACATGGCCACGTGCGGGATAACCGCTTGCCATTTAGTAACATATATGATACCAATTGATCCACGTTGAGGAATTTATCACCGATGAGGATGTGAGTCCCTTTCGGCGTTGGTTCGACGGCCTCGACGAACAGGCGGCGGCGCTGGTGACCATTGCCATCGATCGGCTTGGCGAAGGCAACATTTCGAATGCCAAGGCGCTCGGTGAAGGCGTCTCTGAACTGCGAATTAACCGAGGCCCCGGCTACCGGGTTTACTTCGGATGGGACGGCAAGGTGCTCGTCATTCTACTCGGAGGCGGCACCAAAAGAAGGCAGCAGAGCGACATACAGGCTGCACTGCGCCACTGGCGGACCTACAAGGCGCGCAAGGCTGCCGGACGGACGAAGAGGAAATGACCATGCCCCTGACGAAAAGCTTTCGCGAAACCGTGCGGGCGCGGGCGCGACGCGACGCCAAATTTCGCCGGGCGCTGCTGGGCGAGGCGATACAGGCGCTGCTCGATAGCAATCTGGAGGACGGTCGTGCTGCGCTGCGCTCGTGCATCAACGCCACGGTCGGCTTTGAAAAGCTCGGCGCGACGCTCGGCCAATCGCCGAAGAGCCTGATGCGTATGTTCGGACCAACAGGCAATCCCACCGCCGAAAACCTGCTCGCCGTCATCGGTGTTTTGCAAGCGGAGATTGGGGTTCGATTGCAGGTGCGCGCGGTGGCCGACGCCGCCTAAGGAAGATCCTGATGTCGAATTTCGCCTTCCTCGCCGCTCAATTCCCTGCCGTGCACGAGGTGGAGGCGGAGCGTCACGCGACAGCGCGGTAGCATAGCTTTCGAAACCTTTGGCGCTGCAATCTGATTTGCATTCCTGTCTACCCTTTCCTCGAAAAATATTCCGCTTTCGCCGTCGGGCAAATCGTTTCTACAAGCCTCGCCGTCCCGCCTCACACAAGGGGCGTTTCGCGATCGTCACGGACGTTGGGCGCGGGATGCGGTGGACGCTTGGGCGGCGCACGACGGGCGCGGCTTGAAGCGGACGGCGAAGGCGTGTGGTCCCGACATCTCGACGCTGATGTCAACTCGCGATGATGCTGCGCATCACGCGGGGATGGTGGCAAGAAAGCCCGATCACCAGGGAGAGCGCGCTATAGGCCGTTAAAACCATCGCGCAGGGAAGGCCGGATCGCTCCGGCGTACCTGTGGTGACTAACTCGTGTCCTACCTTTTTTTGGACGCGAGGCTGCGGGTGCGCAAAGCATCCGGCTTTCCCTGCGCCCTCGGTGATCCAAGGGTGAAGATTCCAGGTATCATCCGGGCGCGATTTGCGTCGCGGAAATATCGTCGTGTGTCTGCAACGCTTGGATGTTTGAAAATTGAAATCCTACACATCCGCTTCGTCGTCCCTGCGAAAGCAGGGACCCATAACCACAGGTGTTCGTGGTTTAAACAGGCGTCAGGCTTCCGCACTCCAACCGGTGGGCCGCGGCGTATGGATCCCGGATCGGCGCTCGCATTGGACAACGCTTCGCGTTGCCAAGAGCTCGCTTGTCCGGGACGACAGAGAGCGGCTACTGCTTCATCACGTCTTGCCGCCGCGCGCGGAGTTGGCCGACCGATCACCTGCCAAACAGCTGCTTCATGATGTCATTCAGCGGCTGGCTATCTTGCTGGCGCGAGGGATCGTTCGGCGAGGCGTCAGGCGAGTTGCGGCCGCGAGCGGCGTCCAATCCCTGCTGGATGAGTTTGCCCAGGGTGTCGCCGAGCGAGTTGCCGCCGGTCGTGTTGTTATCATTGCCGGCGTCGTCGAGATTAATGCGCGGCGCCGTCCACGGCCCGTCAATGACAACGGGAATGCCGAAGGCGACCGGGTCCGACGTGCGTCCCTGACCTTCGGTGCTCATCACCAGCTTCGGTTCAACGCGCAGCGCCAGCGTCTGCGCGCCGAGATCAACCGTGCCGGTGCCCGTCATTTTCACCAGTGGGCCAACCAGATTGAGGTCGGTCGTCTTCGCCTGACCCTTGTCGATGCGGAAGGATGCCGAAAGCCGGGAAAGATCGGTCGCTTTCTCCTGGCCTTCCTGCCAGCCCGAAAGCGTGCCTGACGTGAGCGAGCGGATCATCTGCGCCACGTTGAGGCCGCGGATGGCGCCGTCGGCGAAATTGGCCTTCACCGTGCCGGAAAGGTTCGACATGATCGCCTGCTGGCTTTGGCCATTGGAGCGAACGTCGATTTTCGCTTGCAGCTTGCCGTCGAGCTTGTCGAATCCGGCGGTGCTGCTCAGCAAGGGAAGCGCGCGAACGCCGGAGAGATCGCTGTGGATCGTGTAGACCGGCGTTTCCTGCGAAACGTCGATATCGACGGTGCCATTGGCCTTTCCACCATAGGCGCCGATATCGGACAGGGTGCCTTTCAGGATGCCGCTTTCGAGCGACGCCTCGATCGCCGCGGGGGCAAAGTGTGCACGCCCGATATTGAGTTCGTCGGCCGACAGGCGGACCTGCGCATCGACATAGTTGAGCCAGGCAAGCTCAATTGTTTCGGTGCTCCATGCGTTCGCAGCGGCCTCCGGCCTGGCCTGCGTTGCGGCTGCCGCGATGTCGAGGCGCTTGAAATCGAGGTCGAGCTTGACCAGGGGTTTGCTGGCGAAATCGACCGAGGCCCAGCCGTCGAAGGCGCCATTGCCGATCGTGCCGGAGAGGCTATTGATCAGGACCGTGCTGCCGTTGATCCGAAGCTCCGCCTTGCTCGACAGCGGCGCCTGCAACAGGCCGGGCGCCTCGAGCGAGAACTCGGCAGGAAGGGTCTGCCGTTGCATCGACGGGTCGCCCAACGAAGCCTTGAGGTTGAATGTCAGCGGATGGCCGCCCGCGCGGGCGTTGCCATCGAGGTTGAGATGGCGGTCAGCGCCGATCGTCGCATTGGCGCTGATACCCTCGATGTGCTCTTCCACCCGATCATGGGTATTGAAAAAAATGACCGTGCCCTCAGTGACGGCGATGCGCTTGATGGTCGTGGCGCTCGACGTGGCCGCTTCTGGCGGCGCGGCCGGCGCGGCGGAAGTCGATTTGGCCACAGCGCGCCGTTCACGGAGCAGCGGAATGCTGGCGGTGGGGCGATTGATCACAAGCTCGGTGATATCAGGCTGGCCCGACCACAGGCTGCGCAGCGTCAAGTCGGCCCGGAGGCTGCCGATGGTCAACCGATGGCCGGTGTCGTGGTCCTCGGTGTCCCGGTCCTTGGGCGGCTGCAGCGTTACCTCGCTCATCGTGACGTTGAGCCAAGGCCACAGCCCGACCCTGGTCGAACCCTTGACCGTCAGTCGGTAGCCGGTCTCGCGCGCGACCCGCTGTTGAATGCTGGACGTCAAAGACCCGGCGGGCATTCCGACGATCAGCAGCAATGCCGCCACGACGACCATGGCGGCAATAACCCCGCCTGCAATTTTCAAGGCTCTCATATCGGTCTTCCAGCTGCAAAGATGTGTGACTTATGACACAAGTCGTTCGATGCAGTTCCGTTGCGTGAAGCGATCGAATCTGGCGAAGGCGGAACCTCCAATTCGCCGCACTGGTCACTCGGCTGCCGGTGAATGGAGAATCGCCGGCGGCTTTCGATCCTCACCTTGGCCAGAATCGTCGCGACGATCGCTCGACGTGACGAACCGCCGCGCGAAGCGCCAGATCAGCGTGCCGATGTCATCCATCACCATGAACATCGCCGGCACGAACACCAGCGACAGGATGGTCGAAAAGATCAGGCCGCCGATCACCGCGAGCGCCATCGGCGAACGGAATTCGCCGCCGGCGCCGAAGGCCAGCGCGGAAGGCATCATGCCGGCCGCCATCGCGATCGTAGTCATCACGATCGGGCGGGCGCGTTTCATGCCGGCGTCGATGATGGCATATTCACGCGTCCTGCCTTCGCGCATGGATTCCACCGCGAATTCGACCAGCATGATCGCGTTCTTGGTGACGATGCCCATCAGCATCAGGATGCCGATCCACACCGGCGTCGTCAGCTGCTTTCCGGTCAGAAGCAGCGCGGCGATCGCGCCACCGATCGAAAGCGGCAGCGAGAACAGAATCGTGATCGGCTGCAGGAACGTACCGAATAGCAGCACCAGCACCGCGTAGACCATCATCAGGCCGGCGGTGATGGCGGTGGCAAAGCCCGCCGACAATTCGTTGAGGCTTTCGGCGTCGCCGGAAGGATTGACGGTCACGCCCTTCGGCAGGGTCTTCATGACCGGCAGTTCATAGATCCTTTTGGTCGCGGTTCCGAGCGCGGCCGTGCCGACAAGATCGGCGGCGACCGTCGCCTGCCGTTCGCGGTCGTAGCGGTTGATGCTGGTCGGCCCCTGGCCAAGTTTGACGTCGGCGACCACGGATAATGGGACGCCGCCGTGGCCGCCGCCGAGCGGAACCCGCAACTGCTCCAGCGTCTGCAAGTCGCCGCGCGCGCTATCTTCAAGCTGAACCCGGATCGGCACCTGGCGGCCGCCGGCATCGAACTTGGCGAGCGCCGGGCCGACGTCGCCGATGGTGGCGACGCGAATGGTCTCCGACAGGCTCTCGGTGGAAACGCCGAGCCGCGCAGCCAGATCGGCCCGTGGCTGGATGCGCAGCTCCGGCCGGTCCAGCGCGGTTTCGGAGATCACGTTGGCGATCAGCGAAATCCGCTTCATCTGGTTGGCGAGTTCGCTCGCAACGTTGTTGACGATGTTGCTGTCGGCGCCGGTGACGACGAGCGAGATCGCGCGCAGGCCGTTTTCGTCGAGGAACCAGAAACGAATGTCAGGGACGTTTGCGAGCTCCTTGCCGATCGAAAGCTCGAGTTCGCGCTGGGTAATCTCGCGTTCGGTCTTCGGCGTGTAGTTGATGATCAAAGCCGCGCGGCGCACTTCGAATGTGCCGGGCGGAATCCGGCCACCATCGACGAAAACGCTTCGTACTTCGGGTCGCTTGCGCAACCGGGCCACGATCTGCTCGGTGACCTTCTCGGTGAAGGCAAGCTGCGAGCCGGGCGGCAGCTCGATGGCGAGCAGCGAACGCGCGGTGTCCTGTGCCGGCAGGAAGCCCTGCGGCAGCAGCGTGATGCTCCAGATCGAGGCGGCAAAGATGCCGAACCCGATCATCACCGTGACGAAGTAGTGCTTGACCGACCAGGTCACGAGCTTCGTGTAGGTCTGGAGCACGCGGCCGGGCGCCGGATCGTCGTGCGAATGATCCTTGAGGAAGTAGGCGGCCAGCACCGGCGTGACGAAGCGCGCCGCGAGCAGCGAGAAGAACACCTGAACCGAAACCGTAATGCCGAATTGCTTGAAAAACTGTCCGGCGATGCCCGACATGAAACTGGCGGGCGCAAAAATCGCGATGATCGCCAGGGAGATCGCAATCACCGCCAGACCAATCTCGTCGGCGGCCTCGAGCGCCGCGCGGTAGGGCGATTTGCCCATCCGCATGTGGCGCACAATGTTCTCGATCTCGACGATCGCATCGTCGACGAGAATGCCCGTCGACAACGTGATGGCGAGGAAGCTGACGAGATTGAGGGAGAAGCCGAGAATGTCCATCGCCCAGAACGCCGGGAAGATCGACAGCGGCAGTGAAATTGCGGCGATAATGGTGGCGCGGATGTCGCGCAGGAACAAAAGCACGATGATGACGGCCAGGATCGCGCCTTCGAACAGGGTCGAGATCGCTGCCTCGTAATTGCCCTTGGTGTATTCGACCGAAGTATCGATCAGCTTCAGATCGACCTCGGGATGGGCAATTTTCAGAGCGTCGATGCGCTTCTGCACGGCGGCCGCGACCACCACGTCGCTGGCGCCTTTGGAGCGCTTGATGCCGAGCGCCACCACCGGTTCGCCGTTGAAGCGCGCAAACGTCCGGCGATCGGCGATGGTATCGGTGACCGTTCCGAGATCGTCGAGCCGGACCTCGCCGCCGTTCGGCAGGCTGATCATGGTGCCGGCGAGTTCGTTGAGGGTCTTGGCGCCGGCGAGCGTGCGGATAGCCTGGTCGTTCTTGCCGATTTCGGCCCGCCCGCCGGCGAGATCGACATTGGTGCCGCGCAGGCGGTGGGAGACATCGACCGCGGTCAGCCCTGCGGCCTGCAGGCGATCGGGATCGAGCGAGACCAGAATTTCGCGCTCGACACCGCCGATACGCTCAACCTGGGCGACGTTGCGCACGCCTTGCAGCGCGCGTTTGACCACGTCGTCGACGAAGTAAGACAGTTGCTCCGGCGTCTTGCCGGGCGAAATCGCGGCATAGGTGACGATCGGCAGGCCGATGACATCGACGCGCTGGATAAGCGGCTCGTTGACGTTCTGCGGCAGGTTGGCGCGCACGCGCGTCACCGCGTCCTTGACGTCGTTGAGCGCGCGGTCGGTGTTGGTTTCCAGCGCGAACTGGATCGTCGTCACCGACAGGCCGTCGGTGATCGACGACGAGATGTGCCGCACGCCCTCGACGCCGGAGACGCCGTCTTCGATCGTCTTGGTGACCTGCGCTTCAAGTTCGGCGGGGGCGGCGCCGAACTGTGAGACCGCCACCGAAATCACCGGAATATCGGCGCTGGGCAGCCGCGTCACCGCCAGGTGCGTGAAGCTGACCCAGCCCAACAACAGGAGAATGATTGAAAAGACGACCGACGGAAGCGGGTGGCGGATCGACCATGCCGAAATATTGAGAGCCATCAGCGTACCTGCGTCCGGTCGAGTGCATCGGGGAATACGGTCTTGATGTGGTCGCCGTCGTGCAGCGAAGAGCCGGCATCGGCCACGACGACTTCGCCGACATTGAGGCCTTCGAGGATTTCCGTCGAGGTGTCGGAGACGAGGCCGACCTTCACCTTCCGCGTTTCGATGATGTTGTCCTTGACCACCTGAACGGTGAGATGGTCAATCGCGGTGCGCGGGATCGCAACGCCGCAACTGCGCTTGGCGTCGATGCTGGCCTTCGCAAACATGCCGATCTTGACATCGGAACTGCCATTCAGCGCTATCCGGACATGGCCGAGCTGGGTGTTGCGATCGATCTGTGGCGACACCAGGCGCACGCGGCCGACAATCTCCGGACCATTGTCACGGACGATCCGCGCGGTCGCGCCGGGGCTCAGCTTTGCCATGTGAACCGCCGGTACCTCGGCGTCGAGGTCGATCTCGCTATTGACGGCAATGCGGAACATCGGTCCGGCCTGCGGCGAGGCGGGCGCGCCGGCAATGGTGTTGACCTGGGTGACAAGTCCGGCGGCGGGCGCGCGCAGCGAGGTCGGGTTGCGCGAATAATTTCCCCCTGGCGGAGGGGCAAGGCGCGCCAATTCCTGGTTATCGGCGACAGTCTCGCCCTCGCGGACCAGCACTTCCGTGACCCTCGAACCCTCCTGCTCGACGCCAGCCACGGCCTCGTGGCGCGGCACCACAAATCCGGTCGCCCGCACCAGATCTGAAAAGCAGGCGTTGGCCGATTTGGCGACGACGACAAGTGCGTTGCCGGCCATCTCCTTTTTTCCGGCGTGCCAGCGATGCTCGAACCAGTACCAGCTGGCCCCGAGGACGATGAAGAATACAAGCGCCAGCGCGGGCTTGACGTAGTGGGAAAGGTTCATTGCCGGGCTCGGCGCTCCTTGGTCGGGGCGGACTAGTGTCCCGATTCCGAAGTTCGTGCTCCATCGCAGCACCCGCCTTCACGAACTTCGGAAAAGTCATGGGCTACTCACAAACTTATTGATTCTAGTACCGCTTTTTCGATCTCAAGTCCCCGATTGAATTCGCCGCTTGTGGTGCAGGAACTTCAAATAGACCTCACTAGCGGCGCGTTGGCGCGAAATCAGGTGGCTCCGTCTGCGGGAGCTTTAGATAGATGGGTTGAATGTCTCAGTGTACGCCGTAGCTTGCAAATTCCTTGACAATATTCGGGTCCATCGCCTTCGCGTTGTTGATGTCCACCTCGCCATCCGAAGCAGCGCCACTACGCTGCCGCGCCAGGCCGCGCCCATACAGCGACGAGGTCAGCCGCGGATTGAGCCGTAGAGCGGCGTCGAAATCGGCGATCGCGTTCTTGTTCGATCCGCTTTTCAGGTTGACTAGCCCGCGGCTGTCGAGGGCGTCGACGAAGTTCGGGCGCAGCCGGAGCGCCTCGTTGCAGTCCCGCAGCGCCGGCTGCAAATCGCCGGTCACGGCGCGCACCCAGCATCGGTTGTTATAGGCTTCGACATCCTTGCCATTGAGGCGGATGGTGTCGCTGAAGTCCCGGACCGCAAGGTCATAGGCGCCCTTGCTGGCATAGACCTGGCCGCGCCTGTAAAGGCTGCTGGCGTCGTCAGGATTTTCCGCAAGCTTCTGGTTCAGGCCCTTGATGATCAGATCATCGGCGAGCGAGGGCTGTGGAGGTGTCGCCTCGCTGCTCGGCGTCTTCGCCACGGGGGGCTCGGGCGGCGGTGGGATCGCCGCTTCCATCTTCGGCGGCGGAGGCACCTCCGCCTTTGGCGGCGCCGGCGGTTCAACGCGTGGCGCAGGCGAGGCGTCGGCGGTCGGCTGTTGCGGAGCCGAAGCAGTGGGCCGCGCGCCCGGAATGAAGGAGAAGTCTTCCGCCAGCGAGGACGAAATCCACGGGACCTGTTCGCGCTGCGAAGCGCGGGTGACGCCGATGCGGGTGCGGTTGAGCGTCTCCTCCGCCATCAGGTCCGGAACCCGGATCTCCTTCAGCAACTCCTGGACGAACAGACTGTGGTCGCCGCCATTGTCGGACATCACCGAGCTGAGCGCCGCCGAATACATCACCAGCGAGCCGTTGGGCGCGATCACCGGAGCAAGGCCGGCCGAAGCGCTGCGGAACCGCCGTTCATAGGGGTTGCGCCGCGATGCATCGATCAGGGCGATCTTGACGCCGGCGCCGCGATTATTGATTTCGCCGAGCATCGTCTCCAGGCTGAAGCCATCCCGCCGGACATCCGCTTCGGTCCATATCTGCGCATCCACCGGCATCATGAAGCTCCGGCGATTGGACTGGATGCCGAAACCGCTGAAGAAGATCAGCGCCACGCTGCCGGGCTTGATATGGCCGTACAGGCGATCGAGCGCTTTGCGCATTCCGTCGTTGGTCAGATTTTCGCCGACCTCGACCGTGAAGCCGTCACGCTTGAGTTCGTCGGCGAGGCTCCGCGCGTCGTTGACCGGCTCTTTCAACGGCGCATCTGCGTCGGGATATTTGGCATTGCCGATGACGAGAGCAATCCGGTCCGGGCCAGCCGCCCAAGCGAAATTCGGGGCAAGCAAAAGAACCAAAAGAGCCAGCAACGAAAGGCGGATACTCATTCTGCTTCTGTCCAGGCAATTTGTGCGTCGGTTCAACGCGTAAGCGGCGATACCCCAGGCCCGCGCCGGGCTAACTTCATCTCACCCGCGCCCCCAAGCGGTGTCAACTGTCCGGGAAGCCGCCAAAGCGTCGCGCAGTCTAAAATTTCAGGGGCTGTGGCGCCTGGGTCCGCCGTCCCCGGTCGCGCTCTGGGAAAAGACCTTTAGGGCGCGTCATTGTCGCGATACATGGTGGATGACCGGCTGGCAGATGACCGGCCATTTTCACTTACCGGCATAAGTGGCTAGTGGAGTGGATTTGACATTCGCTACCATCCGACCGCGAATTCGCAAGCGAATGTCAAATCATAAACTCCACTAGAAACATATATTTGCTAGTGCCCATAACTTTCCGAAGTTCGTGAAAGGAGCGCGCTGAGGTGTAACACGAACTTCGGAAAGTGGGCACTAGCTACCGCGCGGCAGCGAAATGACGCGACGGGCAAAGAGCGGAAGTGCCATTGGCTTTGCGACCGATCATTTCGACGGCCTGCGGGGCAGGCCGTTTCGGCGGCAACCGCAGATCATGGAAAATGGCAGTACTGGCGGCAGTGGCGCATGTGCCATCGTCGTATGGCGGTTGTCCTTCTCGTGCAACGCACAATCTACTGCGACGCGCCAAGCTGGCGGCCGCTTGCCGCACCATGCAAACTGTGATTGGTTTTCCAATTGCCACAAGAAATTGAAAGTGGAGGATAATATGAAGCATTTTATGATCAAGCGACGACGCGCAATTTCCTGCGCTTTTGTTTTTCTTGCGGCGCAATTCGCTTGGGCTGCCCCTTCTCAAGCACAAATCGTCGCACTCGGCGCGAGCGTGGTTCAGGGCTATGGCGTCAACTCCGGCGAGGCGTTTCCGGAGCAATTGCAGGGGATGCTCCGCGCCAAGGGCAAGCAGTATTCAGTCAGCAATCAGGGCGTCTCCGGAGACACCACCGCTGGCGTTCTGAGCCGGCTCGACAGCGCCGTGCCCCAGAGCACGCGCATCGTCATCTTGATGATCGGCGGAAACGACATTCGCCGTGGCGCTAGCGTCGCCGACGCAAAGGCAGGCGTGGCACAAATCATGTCGCGATTGCGAGCACGCGGTATCCGTGTGATCAATGCGATGCCGCTTTATATGGCCGCGCGAAGCAAGGGGATGGTGGTAGCGGACGGGATTCACCTGAACGCCGCGGGACAGAAATATGTGGCCAGCGCGCTGCTGCCATCGATCAACTGAACGCCGCGTCTGCCATCGAGGCTGATTTTTGCAAAAATGACGTCGCGAGGGAGACAACCCCCTCCGGGACCTTGGTAGATTTCATGACGTCACTCCCAGAACGTTCCTCGCGCAACGCCTGGACGCATTGATATGCAGGACATGAGCAATAGTGCTCAACCCGACAAACGCGCAACGCCACGCGCCAAATTTTCTTCCGTCGTTTTTGCGATGCCGCGGCGCATCCATTCCCATGTGTCGAGCCGGACGACGTCGGAGCTTTATGGGGTTGCAAAGACGACGATCGTCATCATGGCGGGTGTCCTCCCGACCGTGATCGGCTTTGTAATCATCCTGCAGTCGTTGCTGCACACGCCAATCGTGCTGACTCCGATCAGCGTGCCCGAGGCGTACGAGAAAAATGGATATTCAAGCGAAGCTGCGACCCAACGCCTCCTCGACGAGATCGCCAACATCAACAGCATATCGGTGGGAGGCAAGCCGAAGACGTACGTCGGCGACACCAGCTTTCTCGGCGATGTCGCCGCCACCCAGGTTCAATCTGGACTGATTGATGCACGATCGGTCCAAACGCTGATAAGGCGATTCTTCGGCAAGGATATCATTCAGCTCTCGGGCGAAATCACCCTGCGAAAGCAGAATGACAAGGAAGTGGCCCGGCTACGCCTGAGGCGCTCGCCGGGCCGAGAGACGCTTATTGATGTGGAGTCGTCGGGAGGTCCCGAAGCGCTCTTCGCCAAAGGCGGCATGAACCTGCTCGAACGCCTCGACCCGGAAATTGCCGCGGGCGTCTATTGGCGGGAGTATGGCGATGCCGAGACGGCAAAGCGCCTGCTCTCGGTCGCGCTGGTGAGCCCGGACCCGAACTCGCAAAAATTTGCCTGGAACCTGAAGTCCTACATGCTCGCCGTCGATGGCCGCATCGATGACGCGCTTGCCGCTTCAGAGCGGGTTAGATCTTTTGGCGGCGTCCTGTTCCCCGCTGATAACTCCAAGGCATTTGCGCTGACGCTCGCCAAGAGGTTCGACGACGCGCTTGCCGTTCAATTGGGGAACGTCCAGCGTTACCCCAACGAACACAGCACGCATTTTGTCCTCGGCTGGATCTATCAGGCTAGCGGTAACAACGCCGACGCCATCGTATGCTATCGGAAGAGCATCGAGCTGTTTCCGAAAAACGCCGGAGCATACCGGCGGCTCGCCAAGGTGCTTCGCGCGACAGGTGACACGGAGGGCGCAACTGAGGCGCTGGTGACAGGCACGATGCAGACCCCGAACAATCCGGGTGTGCTGTCGGACTATGCCGAAGACCTGCGGCGGCGAAAGGAGATGCACTCTGCCAGCCAGGTTCTGCAAAAGGCGGCAACCATCAACCCCGACAATTGGACGATCATCGTTTCGCTGGCCGAAGTCGAACAGGGGCTGGGTCACAGCGCCGAAGCAGCACGCGTGATAGCCGTCATTCGCGGTCGCTTGGCGAATGGGGAAAAGCCGCCCGCCAATCTTCAAGGGCGCGTCGATACCATCCTGAAGCCGTCGCCGGAAAATCAATAAAACGACCCGGTCGCCGCGGAAGTCTCGATTTCTCGCGCCTAAGCGACGCCTGCGAGGTCCGCTTCGCCGGGGAAGCGGGCCCGACGGGTAGAAGGCTCATGGAGCTTCTAGTGTTGCCGAACAAACGCCAGATCGTTCGACTAAATTGAGTCCAAATGACATCAAGACGCGTCACGCTGACCTTTGACAACGGCCCGGTGCCTGGTGTCACCGAGCGCGTGCTGGATATTCTGGGGCAGGCGCGGATTCGTTCGACCTTCTTCGTGATCGGACGCAATCTCGACAAGCCGGGCACAGTTGAACTGATGAAGAGCGCGCATGCGGCGGGTCACTGGATCGGCAACCACACATTTTCGCACACGGTTGCTCTGGGGGATCGGCCGGATTGCGATTATGCGGTGAGCGAGATCGAGGGCGCACAAGCGCGCATCGGGCCCTTCGCGCAAGCCGAAAAGCTGTTTCGACCCTATGGCAACTCCGGACATCTCGGACCTCATCTTCTGAGCCGGGCGGCCCTCGATCACCTCGTCGTGCAAAATTACCGGACGATCATCTGGAATAACGTGCCCGGTGACTGGCGGGATCCGGACGGCTGGGTCGAGCGCTGCGTCGCGGTGGCCTTGGACGAGCCCTGGAGCGTCGTGGTTCTGCACGATATCGAAGGCGGATGTCTGGCGTGCCTGCCGGAATTGCTGCTTAGGCTGGAAGATCTCGGCGTGACATTTGAACAGGAATTTCCGGACGCCGTCACGCTCACGCGGGGAGGCCGGATCGTCAACCTTCCGCAAGGCTACGTCGCCGACTGAGGAGGCAGCGCGATCACGCCAGCGGTAATCTCGTCTTGCTCGCTGGCTCGATCAGCTCAGCACCGGGCCCGCTCAGCCGCTTGTGCATATGAACCATGAAAGCCATGGCGAAGACCGGCGTCGCCAGGTTGACGACGGGAATCGAGACAAAAGCCGCGATGAACAGACCGGCGGTGAACACGGTTGTCGCGTTCTCCTTGCGCATCAGCTTGGCTTCATGCGGCGAACGGAACCGCATGGCGGCGAGTTCGAAATATTCCCGGCCCAGAAGCCATGCGGTGGCGATGAAGAAGATGATGAAGCCGGCGCCGGCAAACAGCAGGAACGGCAGCGCGACCAGATAAACGAGGATCGTCAGAGCAGCGGTCTTGATGCCTTCGCGAACCGCAATGCCAAGCGGCAGCGCGGTGCCGGGCCGTTCCGCCGGATAATGCTCGCGCTCGACATGGTCGGCGACCTCGTCGACGAAGAAGCTGGCGACCAGCGAGGTGATTGCCGGCATCAGGAACACCGCGCCGAAGACGATGCCGAGGCCGGCGGCGACCGAAACGATCCAGGCAAGAATATCGAGCGGTGTCTGAAAGGACGGACCGAGCGCCGCCTCTGCCCACCCCTCGCCCGAGGTCGCCAGCCAGCTCAACAGCCGCTGCAATCCGATCGCCAGCACCACGATCAATACCAGAGCCAGACCGATCGATCGCCACAGGATCGAGCGCATCGGCGGTGACAGCATTTGCGACAGCGCCTTGATGGCAGCGTCAATCATCTAATGCCCACTTTCCGAAGTTCGTGCCGCGCAAGTAGGCGCCCCGCGAAGCCCACGCGAGAGTTAGCCATGACATCAGCGTTCGGCAAGGCCCTCTCGGGAGCTGCGCGTGTCTCGGTGCGGATGTGGTGGAAGGGAGGCGTTTTGCGTGCGAGGAATTGACGCGCCTACTTACGCAACTGGAAGCGGCGCTTCTTCGTCAGCCTCTTCAGGAACGAGCGGCGGCGCTTCTGGAAACACACCGAACTGGCCCGCTACCTCCGGGAGCGGCTTCTGTTTGTCGGCCCAGTGCAGCGCGGTGTAGTCGAACCCGGTAATGATCGTCGGCTTGACGATCTCGAAATAGGGCGAGATGTCGAAATCGCGCGGCATATAGAGCGAGGAGTCGCGGATATGCAGGATTTCGCGGCGCGCCTGCCGCGAACCGGCCAGCGTCACCCTGGGCAGGATCGGGTAGCGCACGGCGTCGAAGGCCTGCGCGATCAGGGCCGAGCAGATGATCTTGGTGGGATCGCCGGAGCCGAACGCGATCATCCGCCGCCGCCAGCGCTGCGGGATCGGCAACGGAATCAGAAAGCGCATCAGGTCCAGGATATTCTTGGTGTCGTAGCCGAAGCCGATCCGGTTGATGGCGTAGCGGCACACCGTGTAGCGGTCTTCATAGGACAGCCCTACCGGGCGGCACAGCCGCGTATGGTAGGTGAAATATTTCGACAGCGGCGCCGAGGTGACGCCCTCGCCGACATTGGCCTCGATCAGCACATGCGGCTCGCCGTCCGCTTCCACGGCGCCATCGACCGGTCCGACGTAAAGCGCGCCGTGCGACCAGGTCGACTGGGTCAGGTATTTGATGATGCCCGAAATGCGGTTGTTGCCTTCAACCAGCAGCACGTCGCCGGGCTGGACAATTTCGCGCAGATGGCCGGGGTCGCTCGGCGTGAACGGCTCGTAGCCGGGCACTTCCTTCTGAAGATAGGAAGCGATCCACTTGCCGACGGTATCGAGCATTACGCCCATTGTTCCCCCCAAGCAGTTTTTCGGCTGCTTTTTGCAACCATTATCATGGTCGAAAGCAGTTGCAATTTGGTTCATGCCAATGGCCGGTCAATCATGATTGATTTACCATGATGCTTGCCGCTCAAGCTTGGATGTGGATAGTCTGAAAAAGTGCCCGCCGCGAATTATAAGTTGTTCACTTTGTTCTCAAGAATCCCGGAAACCTGACATGGCGCTCACGCGGCGCGATCTTCTGGTGGGCTCGGCCGCCATCGCGGCCTTGCCGGGCCGTCGCGGCGCGTGGGCCGCGCCATTGCCGCGCGAAGCTGACATTGTCGTGATCGGCGCCGGCGCGGCCGGCATTGCGGCGGCGCGTCGCGTCCAGGCCGCCAATCGCAAAGTGATCGTCGTCGAGGCCGATACGCGTCTCGGCGGCCGCTGCTGGACCGATAGCGGAACCTTCGATGTCCCGTTCGATCGCGGCGCCCGCTGGCTGCACAATCCCGGGACCAATCCGATGATCAGGCTGGCGCGCAGCGCCGGGCTCGATATCTCGACCGCCCCGCCGGGTCAGAGAATCCGCGTCGGCCAGCGCAACGCCCGGGCCGGCGAAACCGAGCAGTTTCTCGCGGCGCTCGTTCGCGCCAACCGCGCCATCGATGATGCCGCGCGCCCCGGCAAGGCCGACGCCGCCTGCGAGTCCGTGCTGCCGAAAGACCTCGGCGATTGGGCGGGTACGGTTGAATTCATGCTCGGCGCGAATGCGGTCGGCAAGGACCTTCGCGACGTTTCGGTGATGGACAAGGCGCGCGCGCAGGATCGCATGGTGGCGATCGGATTTCGCCAGGGTCTCGGCGCGCTGATCGCCAAATTGGCGGAGCCGCTGCCGGTCGCGCTGTCGACATCAGCCCGTCAGATCATCTGGAATAACCGCGAGGTTTCCGTCGAAACGCCTGCGGGCCGGATCGCGGCGCGGGCGGCGATCGTCACCGTGTCAAGCAATGTGCTGGCAGCCGGCAACATCAAGTTCACGCCGGAGCTGCCGAAGCGTCAGCTCGAGGCCGCATCAAAACTCTCGCTCGGCAGCTATGATCGCGTTGCGATCATGCTGCCCGGCAATCCGCTCGGGCTCGCGCATGACGACGCGCTCATTGAGCAGAGCAATTCCACCCGCACTGCGCTGTTGTCGGCCAATATCGCCGGCTCGTCGCTCTGTCTGATCGATGTCGCCGGTTCCTTCGGCCGTGATCTCTCGGGCCAGGGCGAGGCGGCGATGGTTGCCTTTGCGACGGAATGGCTGACAAAGCTGTTCGGCAACGATCTCGCAACTGCCGTGAAGAAGTCGAGCGTGACCCGCTGGAATTCCTCGCCGTTCATTCTCGGGGCAATGTCGGTCGCTCCGACCGGCGGACAGCCGTCGCGAAAAATTCTGACCGAACCTACTGGCAACCTGTTCCTGGCCGGCGAGGCGACCCACGAAACGTTGTGGGGCACGGTCGATGGCGCCTGGGAAAGCGGCGAGCGTGCGGCCGAAGCCGCACTACGCAAGATCGGCGCGCTCACCGATCGCACGGCTGCGCCGGCGCGCGCGCCCAGTCGACGCCGCACGCGCGGGGCGTCGCACAACTAACGGACTTGAAATCTATATCGCGATATGCGATATTTTCTAAATGAGGCCAATCGCCTTTACGGCTGCTAGCGCGCGCCAGTGGGCGAAGCTATCGCCCGATATTCGTGACCGGATCGATAAACGGCTGACTGTATTTGCTGAGACCGGGCATGGTGACGTGAAGCGTCTTAGGGGACGACATGGCCTCCGGCTCCGGATCGGAGACTGGCGCGTGGTCTTCTACGAAGATCAGAACACGATCGTTGTCGCGGCAGTCGGGCATCGACGAGAAATTTACGATTGAAAGACGGCTATGAGCGTTCGATTTCAAAAGACCCCAAGTGGGGAAGTCGCAATCCTTCCAAAGAAGGAATATGAACTTTTGGTCGCCAAAGCGGCGGAAGCTGAGGAAGATACCGGCACGGCCCGTCTTGTCGCGCATGCACGCGAGGAAATTGAAAACGGTGGCCCGCTGTTACCCAAGAGCGTCGTGGACCGCTTAGCAAACGCGGAAAATCCCGTGCGGGTTTTGCGCGAATGGCGTGGCGAAACTCAGATGTACCTGTCCTTCAAGACGGATCTGAGCCAGGGGTATATCTCAGACATCGAAAGCGGGCGCCGGGTTGGAACGGTGGCGGCTCTCCGGCGCATCGCGAACGTGCTAAACGTGCCTCTCGATCTACTCGTCCAAGAAGACTGAGTGCTCAACGCAGAGCGCCGCCGGTCTTCTTGTTGACCTCCGCCACGATCTTGGCGGCGACCGCCTCGATCTCCTGGTCGGTCATGGTCTTTTCGCGGGGCTGGATGGTCACGGCGATCGCGACAGACTTCTTGGCCTCGTCGATGCCCTTGCCTTCGTAGACGTCGAACACGGTGACACCGGTGATGAGTTTCTTGTCGACGCTCGAGGCCGCGCGCAGGATGTCGCCGGCCTTCACCATGCGGTCGACGATGAAAGCAAAATCGCGCGACACCGGCTGGAATGCCGACAGCTCGATCGCTGGCCTGGCGCGGGTCGGCCGCTGCTTGCCGTCCGGAATGCGATCGAGGATGACTTCAAAGGCGATCAGCGGACCGTCGGCGCCGAGTTTCTCCAGCGCGCGCGGATGCAGTTCGCCGAAATGACCGAGCACGTTCTGCGGTCCGATCTGGATGGTGCCGGAACGGCCGGGATGCAGCCAGCTGGTGCCGCCGGGCACGACCTGCAGCGCCTGTATCGGCGCGCCTGCGGCCGCGAGCACCGCAAAAGCATCGGCCTTGGCGTCGAACGCATTCGTTGTCGCCGAGCCGGTCCAGTTGCGCCCGAGCCCTGCCTGTGAGGCAAAGCCGTGACGAATGCCGGCGGCCGCAGTGAGTTGCTCATCCGGCCTATCGCCCCTGAACACCTGGCCGACTTCGAACAGCGCGACATCGGCAAAGCCGCGGTCGGAATTGGCCTGCGCTGCGGTGACGAGACCCGGCAGCAGGCTCGGCCGCATGTCGGACAGATCGGCCGCAATCGGGTTGGCGAGCGAAAGCTCTGGCCTGCCGCCGCCAAACAGTTCAGCCTGCGGCTTCGAGATGAACGACCACGTCACGGCCTCGACCATGCCGCGCGCCGCGAGCGCGCGCTTGGCACGGCGGGTGCGCAGCTGCATCGGCTTGAGCACCGGCTTGCGCGGCGCCTCGCCGCGTTCGAACGGCGTCATTGGCACCTGATCGACGCCGACGATGCGCACGATTTCCTCGACGATGTCGGCCTTGCCGTGCACGTCCGAGCGCCATGAGGGGATCGCGACTTTCACCACGGGGCCGCTGCCTGCCACCATGAAACCGAGATGACCGAGGATGCGCTTCATTTCCGGAAACGCGACATCGATGCCGGCGAGGCGTTTTACTTCCGCCACCGGGAATTCGATGATGCGGTCGTCGCCGAACGCCTTGCCGGCCACGATGTTTTCCGACGGTGTGCCGCCGCACAGTTCCATCACGAGCCTGGTCGCCATTTCCAGCCCCGGCACCATGAAGGCCGGATCGACGCCGCGCTCGAAGCGGTAGCGCGCATCCGAATTGACGCCGAGCTTGCGGCCGGTCTGGGCAATGTTGATCTCGTTCCACAGCGCCGATTCGATCAGCACGTCGGTGGTTGTCTCCGAACAGCCGGAGGCTTCGCCGCCCATGATGCCGGCGAGCGATTCGACGCCCTGCTCATCCGCGATCACGCACATGGAATTGTCGAGCGTGTAGGTGCGGCCGTCGAGTGCAAGTAGCGTCTCGCCGTCGCGGCCGCGGCGCACCACCAGATCGCCCTTCACCTTGGCTGCGTCGAACACGTGCAGCGGGCGGGCGCGGTCGTAGGTCATGAAGTTGGTGATATCGACCAGCGCGTTGATCGGCCGCAAACCGATCGAGGTCAGGCGCTTTTGCAGCCAATCCGGCGAGGGGCCGTTCCTGACGCCGCGCACCAGGCGCAGCGCGAAGCCGGGGCAGAGATCCGCGTCTTCCACCTTCACCTTCACGGGACAGGGGAATTCGCCTTTGACCTGCTTGATGCCGGGATCCCTGAACTTGCCCATGTCGGCGGCGGCAAGATCGCGCGCGATGCCGTGCACGCCGGTGCAGTCCTGCCGGTTCGGTGTCAGGTTGATTTCGAAGGTGGGATCGCCGAGCGCCGCCCATGCGGCATAGGCCGTACCGATCGGCGCGTCCGCCGGCAGCTCAATGATGCCGTCGTGGTTTTCGGAGATCTTCAGCTCCGCCTCGGAGCACAGCATGCCGCGGCTCTCGACGCCACGGATGGTGCCGATGCCGAGCGTGATGTCCTTGCCCGGGATGTAGGTACCGGGTGGCGAGAATACGCTGATCAGCCCTGCGCGCGCATTCGGCGCGCCGCAGACCACCTGCACCGGTGCCGCGCCGCCTCCAGTGTCGACCATGCACACACGCAGGCGATCGGCGTTCGGGTGCTGCTCGGCCGAGATCACGCGCGCAATGGTGAAGGGCGCGAGCTGCCTGGCCTTGTCTTCAAGGCCCTCGACCTCGAGCCCGATCATGGTGAGCTTGTCGGCGAGCTTTTCAACGGGCTCGTCGGTGTCGAGATGTTCCTTCAGCCAGGAGAGGGTGAATTTCATGGCTGGCCTCGGCTCGCTTCACCTCCCCCCTTGAGGGGGAGGTCGGTCGGCTTTGCCGACCGGGAGGGGGGTGTTGATCGTGCGATCGTCTCGATGATGGCTTCCAGCACCGACTCGCGATGGCGAAGCACGTCGGTGTTCCAAAACCGAAGAACTCGATAGCCCTTCGCGTTCAGCCAAGCTTGGCGCAACCGATCGCGTCGAGCTTCTCGGTCATTGGCGTGCTGACTCCCGTCAAGCTCGACGATGAGGCGGTATTCGTGACACGCAAAGTCGACAATGAACGAACCAATCGGGACCTGGCGACGAAAGCTCAGTCCATTGAGACGATGGGCACGCAGCTGGATCCAAAGGACGCGTTCAGCATCGGTCATTTCTGATCGCATCGATTTGGCTCGGAATCGATTGATACCTGCGACCGGCCTGTGGGCGGGCGCAGTACCCCCCTCCCGGTTCGCTTCGCGAACCGACCTCCCCCTCAAGGGGGGAGGTGTTCCCCCGTGCGTCACCATCGGGTTATCCTCATGTACTTAGCCCTCCCGCGAGCGTCGGGATGTCGAGCGGCTTGAAGCCGTAATGCGCGAGCCAGCGTACGTCGCTGTCGAACAGCTGGCGCAGATCGCTCATGCCGTATTTCAGCATCGCGATGCGGTCGATGCCCATGCCCCAGGCAAAGCCCTGATACACGTCCGGATCGATGCCGCAGGCGCGCAGCACGTTCGGATGCACCATGCCGCAGCCGAGAATCTCCAGCCAATCCTCGCCTTCGCCGAAACGGATCTCGCCCTTGTCGCGGCGGCACTGAATGTCGACCTCGAGGGAGGGTTCGGTGAACGGGAAGAACGACGGGCGGAAGCGCATGTTGATCTGATCGACCTCGAAGAAGGCCTTGCAGAACTCGTGCAGGATCCATTTGAGGTGACCGAGATGCGAGCCCTTGTCGATGACGAGGCCTTCGACCTGGTGGAATTGCGGCGTGTGCGTCGCGTCCGAATCGATGCGATAGGTGCGTCCCGGGCAGATCACGCGGATCGGTGGCTTCTGGCTGAGCATGGTACGCACCTGCACCGGCGAGGTGTGGGTACGCAGCAGCATGCGCGAGCCGTCTTGCTTCGGATTGAAGAAGAACGTGTCGTGCATTTCCCGCGCCGGATGGCCTTCCGGGAAATTCAATTTGGTGAAGTTGTAGTCGTCGGTTTCGATGTCCGGTCCCTCGGCGACGGAAAATCCCATGTCGGCGAAGATCGCGGTGAGCTCGTCCCAGACCTGGCTCAGCGGATGGATGCGCCCGGTCTCGGCCGGCGCATCGCGCAAGGGCAGCGTGACATCGACCGTCTCAAAAGCAAGGCGGGCATCGAGTGCGGCCGATTTCAGCAGCTCGCGCCGCGCGGTGAGCGCTTCCGTCACCTTGTCCTTGGCGAGATTGATCGCAGCACCTTGGGTCTTGCGCTCGTCCGGCGACATCTTGCCGAGCGTGGCGAGCAGGGCCGAGATCGAACCTTTCTTGCCCAGGGCCGCGACACGCACGGCTTCCAGCGCAGCCTCGTCGGATGACGCGGCGATACCTTTCAGGATTTCCTGTTCAAGCGTTGCGAGGTCGGACATGGCGACGGTGACCTTTTGGGATTGTGCGCGCAATCCATACCAGCCTGTCATCATCCGCGTAAGCGGATGATCCAGTAACCACGGAAGCCAATTAGTCGGTGGGTAGCTACTGGATGCCCCGCCTGCGCGGGGCATGACAGCGGAATTGCAAGCAGCCCTGGTGGCGGGAGCTTGGCGCCTCAGGCCGCGAGCGCGGCCTTGGCCTTCTCGGCGATCGCCTGGAACGCCGCGGGTTCGTTGATCGCGAGATCAGACAGCACCTTGCGGTCGACCACGATGCCTGACCTGGACAGGCCGTTGATAAACACGCTGTAGGTCATGCCGAACGGACGGACGGCGGCGTTGAGGCGCTGGATCCAGAGCGCGCGGAAGGTCCGCTTCTTGCGCTTGCGGTCGCGGAAGGCGTACTGGCCAGCCTTTTCGACCGCGGGCTTCGCGGCGCGGATGGTGTTCTTGCGGCGGCCGTAATAGCCCTTGGCGGCCTTGTAGACTTTCTTGTGCTTGGCGTGAGCGGTCACACCGCGTTTGACGCGAGACATGACGGGTCTCCTTGATCTGAAAACAAAAATGACGGGTCGCCGCGCGGGCGCGGCGCAGGGAAAGCGTGCGATCAGGCGTTCGGCAGGAAGTATTTCTTGATGTTGTCGCCGTCGGTCTTGAACAGCACGCGCGTGCCGCGCAGCTGCCTGATCTGCTTCTTGGTCCGCTTGATCATGCCGTGGCGCTTGCCGCGCTGGGCGTGCAGGACTTTGCCTGTGGCAGTCACTTTGAAGCGCTTTTTGGCGCCCGACTTGGTCTTCAGCTTGGGCATTTGGCTCTCCTAAAGGCCACAGAAAAAGCCCGCTCGAGGCGGCGCTTTCGCGGCAAAAATGCTCGTTAGAGCGTTGAAAGTGCTAAAGTTTTGTAAAATTTCGACAAAACCAGCACGGCCATCGCCACGGCAGCCCTTGGATCAAGCCGGGCGATGAAGGCCGGGCTTATGACAGAACAAGGCTCTTTTGGCAACGGTGAACCGTCAAATCGGCTTCATCGAGAGACGTCCGGCCCGTCGAGCCCGGCGGCGTCCGGCCGTCCCCGCTAGTGGGATAATCAGCGTGGTGCCAGAACCATCACGACCTGGCGGCCTTCGAAGCGGGCGTCCTGCTCGACCTTGGCGAAGTCGGCGACGTCGGTCTTGATCTTGTCGAGTAGCTTGGTGCCGATTTCCTGGTGCGCCATTTCACGGCCGCGGTAGCGCAAGGTGATCTTGACCTTGTCGCCTTCCTCGAAGAACCGCTGCATGGCGCGCATCTTCACGTCGTAGTCGTGATCGTCGATCATCGGCCGCAGCTTGATTTCCTTGATCTCGACGGTCTTCTGCTTCTTGCGGGCTTCTGCCGCTTTCTTCTGCGCCGAATACTTGTACTTCCCGTAGTCCATGATCTTGCAGACGGGAGGGGCGGCGTTCGGCGAAATCTCCACGAGATCCATTCCGGCTTCGAGCGCCATTTTGATGGCAGCGATCGTTTCCACCGTGCCCAGGTTGGCACCGTGCTGGTCGATTAGCTGAACCGTTGCGTTGCGGATTTCATCATTGGTGCGCGGCCCGTCTTTGGTAACGGTGGGCGGGGCTCTATTGGGACGGCGAATGGGTATTTCTCCAAAGTTGTGAACGAAGCTTGCAGTTTGAAGGATTAAGGCTTTGCGGGCAAGCTAACTTGGCCCCGCGGAGCCAAAAAGCATCAAATGAGAGGCTTTTTGGCCACGGGAATGCTTGTCCGTCGGCGACATAGGACGCAAGGCTGCTTTCCGCAAGCATCATAACGCCTATGGGCTCATTTGGTTGACGGACTCTTTCGGCTCTCGCACAGAGATTTCGGAGTGACGATTTCATGACCGGTTCCGAAACCGACAGCCAAACCCCCGTCTTCATCGAGGTTGCCCGGGGCGGTGCGCCCCGCCGGATCGCGGTCCGCGCCCGTAAAGGTGCGTTACCGGGGCTTTTCTGGCTCGGCGGCTTCAAGTCGGACATGCGGGGGACCAAGGCGCTCGCACTCGATGAGTGGGCGGCCGAGCGGCAGCGCGCCTGTACCCGGTTCGACTATTCCGGCCACGGCGAATCCGGCGGAGATTTCGTCGACTGCACCATTGGGCAGTGGCTGGAGGAGAGCGTCGCTGTATTCGGGTGGTTCTGCGAAGGCCCGCAGATCGTGATCGGCTCCTCGATGGGCGGATGGATGGCGCTCCTGCTCGCGCGCGAACTAGCCAAACGGCCCGCATCCCGCGCTTCGCTGAAAGGTCTCGTGCTGATCGCGCCGGCGCCCGATTTCACCGAAGAACTGATGTGGAAGGCCTTCTCGCCGGACGTTCGCCGCCAGATCGAAGCCACAGGAGTGTGGCTGCGTCCATCCGAATACGGCGATCCCCATCCGATCACCCGCAAGCTGATCGAGGAAGGCCGCAATCACCTGTTGCTCGGCGGCGCGATCGAGGTCGGATGTCCCGTGCATATCCTGCAGGGCGCGAAGGACCCGGACGTACCGTGGAAGCATGCCTTTGCGCTGGCGCACCGGCTGCCCGCCGAAGACCTGGTGCTGACCATGATCCAGGACGGCGATCACCGCCTGTCGCGGCCACAGGACATTGCGCGGATTCTCGCTGCCGTCGCCGAGTTCGGTTAGACCAACGCTCAGAAATCGAGATCGACGTAGGTCCGCGACGCCGGCACGCCGGCCAGCCATTCGCTGAGCAGCGGACGGAACGAGGGCCGCGACTTGACCCGCGCATACCAGGCCTTCGCCGCGTCGTCCTCGCTCCACGGCACGTCGCCGAGATAATCGATCGCCGACAGATGCGCGGCCGCCGCGAGATCCGCAAACGTGATCCGGTCGCCGGCGAGATAATTTCGCGTCCCCGCAAGCCAGCCGATATAGGCGAGGTGATAGCGCACGTTTGTTTTGGCGGCGCGCATCACATCGGCCGACGGCGGGCCGCCGCCGTTCTCCTCGCTCATGAAGCGCTTGTAGATTCGCTCGGTGACCAGCGGATTGGATGCTTCCTCGAAAAACTTTTCGTTGAACCACGCCATCAGCCGCCGCACCTCGACGCGTTCCATGGCCGTTTGCGGCAACAGCCTGCGCTCGGCCATCTCGGCGCCAAAAATCTCGTCGATATATTCGGCAATGACGCCGGCACCCGGAATTGCGCCATCGCCTTCCGCGATCAGCACGGGCGTGGTGGCGGCGGGATTGAGCGCCAGGAAAGCCTCGCGCCGATCCCAGCTTCGTTCTTCCACGAGACGCAGCTCGGCGCCGAGTTCGCCGAGCACGAGGCGAATGAAGCGCGAATGCGGACAGAACGGATGATGGAACAGCGTGAACATGAAGCCCTGAGGTAGCACCTGATTGGCCGCCAAACTATAGTGCGGCGGTTCAGAAGTCCGCATCAAATGTGCCGCGAATTCGTCATGCGGACTTCTGAACCATAGCCGCACTAGAATAATAGACTTGCTAGTGTCCTTTCGATTCCGAAGTTCGAAACGTGGCTCCGAAAAATGATGCGAACTTCGGAATCGGGACACTAGCGAAGGCTTCGACCGTGGCAACCCTACCAGTGGTCCGATTCTAACATTCGCACCCCTTCGCGGCGGGCACTTTTGCGAATGTTAGAATCAAAGGATCACTGGTGTCCCGAATCCAAAGTTCGCACACGCTTGGGGCCCCTCATTTGCGAACTTCGGATTCAAAGGGACACCAGAAACCTATGAATCTAGTGTGGTTTTGGTTCAGAAGTTCTCTTGACGAATTCGCGGCAGAACTGAAGAGAACTTCTGAACCACCACACTGGCAAATATAAGTTTCTAGTGGAGGTTAGGATTTGACATTCGCTTTCTGAGCTTGTGGCTAGGTGGGTAGCGAATGTCAAATCCCCTCCACTAGTAGTTTGGCGTTTTTGCCGTTGCGGCATGCATACGAATAAGCGAGAAGAATCCGCCTGTTTTCCGCCGCTGCGGCCTGGTGCGATCCCGCCGGATCGCCGTCGTGTCAATCACCAAACTGATCAAGAGGGTGCTTCATCATGCTGACTGATTCGTTGCGAGCGGTAATTCTCGGCATTGTCGAGGGCATCACCGAGTTCTTGCCGGTTTCCTCGACCGGCCACATGCTGCTGGTGCAACGCTTCTTCGGCCTGGGCGAGGGCGCCTTCTGGAACAGTTTCGTGGTGCTGATCCAGCTCGGCGCGATTCTCGCGATCGTCGTGCTGTATTTCGGCAAATTGTGGAAAATCGCGCTCGGCATGTTTTCCAATCCCGACGACCGCCGTTTCGTCATCGGAGTCTTGATTGCGTTCCTGCCGGCGGTGGTCATCGGCTTGATGATCGGCAAATACATCAAGCTGGTGCTGTTCAATCCGTGGGTGGTTTGTTTCTCGCTGATCGTCGGCGGCGCCATCCTGCTCTGGGTCGACCAGATCGATCACAAGCCGCACGAGCACGACGCGACGAAATTTCCGCTGCTCACCTATCTCTGGATCGGCGTCGCGCAATGTCTTGCGATGATCCCCGGCGTGTCGCGTTCGGGCGCGAGCATTGTCGCGGCGATGCTGCTCGGCGCCGACAAGCGCGCCGCCGCGGAATTCTCGTTCTTCCTGGCGATCCCGACCATGATCGGCGCCTTCGCCTACGATTTTTACAAGAACCGCGCCGAGATGACGGCCGATCACCTCGGCACTGTCGCGATCGGCTTCGTGGTGTCCTTCGTTGTCGCGGTCATCGTGGTGAAGGCGTTTCTCGGCTATGTGTCACACCGTGGCTTCACGCTGTTTGCATGGTGGCGCGTCGTCGTCGGCACACTCGGCCTGATCGCGCTGGCGCTGGGACACTGATGGTTTGTGCCGTCCCTGCGACCCGTCTCCGCCAAGGCTTCGCCGGGGCTATAGAGCAGGGCCCGCCGAAGCTTCAGCGAAGGCGGCAAGCAGGGACCCATATGTGGACGGCCCCCGTGGCACAAGAGCTTTCTGAGTAGATCGGATCGCTGCATCCATATGTCCGGCCTGTTGATGCGACACGCAATGGTCGCTGGCCAAGATGGGTTGCGCGACGCGAGCTCCAAACA
>NZ_DAHUXJ010000118.1 GCF_027307225.1 Bradyrhizobium sp.
AAGTACAGGCCCATCGCGAAACTCCTTTTCGTGCGCGTGGTGGCTCACGAGTCGGGGCGTTTCGTCGATGGGCCACTGCTGGAAATGTCAAACTTCTACTGCCACCCCGGCAGAGCCGGGGGGTCTCCCATTGGACTAGAAATTTATATTTGCTAGTGGTCCCTGCAATTCTAACATTCGCAAAAGGGGCCGCTGAGAAGGAATGCGAATGTTAGAATTGGACCACTAGCCGTTGCTGGCATCCCGTCACCAGATCGTCCTGATGGCCGCGCTGATCGGCTGCGCCATCGTTTCGTCGCCGCCGGCGCGGGCGCAATGGTGGTCGCACAAACCGGCCGATTTCGAGGAATGCGCCGACC
Source organism: Bradyrhizobium sp. (assembly GCF_027307225.1). Lineage (GTDB taxonomy): Bacteria > Pseudomonadota > Alphaproteobacteria > Rhizobiales > Xanthobacteraceae > Bradyrhizobium. The sequence goes on from NZ_DAHUXJ010000118.1 coordinate 360, forward strand.
TTGCGGAGAAGGCCCCCACCAAGGAAGCCAAGAGTGCGGCGCTTTCGGAATGCAACGCGAAATTCGCCGGGCGCCGCAAACCCGGCGGCGGCTACGCCTATTTCGATTTCATGCAAAATCGAAGCTTCGACATCGCCGGCCCCAATCCGACGCCGGAAGAACAGAGACAGATCGACGAACAGTATACAGCCTATCTCGAAAAACAGCGGCGCAGCCGCATCGCGGCCGCCTTTGCTGCCAGGCAACAACAATTGCAGCAGCAGGCTTCGCTCAAGAGCGAGGCTGAGAAGGCGCCGCCCAACACCGCCGGCATCGCAAAGCCACATGCGTCGGCAAGCGATCTCAAGCGGGTCAAACCGGCCGGCTGCCCGCGGGACTCCTTCTCCTGCGAATGGCCGAGGCTTTCCGAAAGTCTCAATGACCTGAAAAAAGCCCTGTTCGGCTCTCCTTCGAGCAAGTCTCCCCGTCCGAAGCAGGGGATGCCGGGCTAATCCGCCGAGACGCCTCCGCGAATCTGCTCAACCGTCAGCCCGGCGAGCCCTGTCCGGCGGCTTCGGCTTGCTTGATCAGCCCGACGATGCGGCGCGATAGCGGCGTCTTGAGCCCGCGCTGGTCGGCAATGGCGGTGATGACCCCTTGAAGATAATCGATCTCGGTGCGGCGGTGGCGCTCGAGATCTTCCCACATCGACGAACGCGCCTGCGGATCGATCTTCATCGCTGGCGCGAGCGCGAGCGAAAAAAGCGTATCCGGCAGACGTAGCAGATACGGCGTCCAACTCGACGGCACCGGAGTCGGCGACACCGGAACGATCCCTTCGGCCTTGACCGCCGCCAGGCCTTCGGCCAGCTGATCGGCGAACAGCCCGCGCCAACCGCGATTGGAAAGCTGCTGGCGCAGCGGCAGGCCGGACAGCGCGTTGATCGCGTTGTTGAGATTGACGATGAGCTTGCCCCATTGCACGCCCGCGATGTTGGCGGTGGCGCGCATCGGAAGCTCCGGGATGGAAAGCCGTTCGGCGGTAGCCGCCGCATCGCGCTCGATCACGATGTCGCCCGAGGTCGCGCGGTGAAACCGTCCATCGCCGGCGGCGACCACGTTGAACGGCACCATCGCGGCCAGCACCGTCCGTCCCGGCAGCCGGTCGCGCAGCATCGGCACATTGGCGATACCATTCTGAAAGCTGACGATGACGGCATCCGGCGGCGCGTGGCGCGCGATGGTGTCCGCGATCTCCGCCGTGTCCGCGCTCTTGACCGTGACCAGCACCGCGCCGGCATCGGCGAGTATTTTCGGATCTTCAGACAGTGTTATTTGCTGAGATGCCACATGCCAGGACGAACCCTCGAGACTAGTCAACGTGAGCCCAAACCGCTCGATCTCCGCGATCACACGCGGGCGCGCCAGGAGCGAGACGCGGCGGCCGGCCTGCGCGCAGAGACCCCCGACATAGCAGCCGATGCTGCCGGCGCCCGCCACGACAATCGGCCGATCTTCCGTCATGCGCTTCCGCTCCCGCTTGCCCCGGTGGTAGCCGACATCGAAAGCCTTGTCGCCTTGTAACCGTCATACCCCGCCGATATGGTTCCAGATCGGGCGAAGCGGGGCGAACACTCGGCAGGAGACAACCATGGGCTTACTCGATGTATTGAATGGAATGCAGAACGGTCCGCGCGGCCCCTCGACGCCAAGCGCGCAATCCGGCGGCGGAATGTCGCCGATGACCATGGCGATCCTGGCGCTGCTTGCCTACAAGGCCGTCAAGCACATCAGCGGCAGCTCCTCCGCCTCAACGTCGGCTCCGGCGCCCTCGCCTGCTCCCGGTGGCGGACTTGGCGGCAGCCTGGGTGGCGGAGGTCTTGGAGGGGGTCTTGGCGGTCTTCTCGGCGGCGTGCTTGCGGGAGGCGCGGCCGGCAGCGTGCTGAGCGGCGGCCTCGGTGATCTGCTCAACAAGCTCCAGCAGAACGGCCACGGCGACACTGCCAATTCGTGGGTGGGCCAGGGACCGAACAAGCAGATATCGCCGGGCGATCTCGCCAGCGCGCTGGGCTCCGATCAGATCGACCATCTGGCGTCGCAGAGCGGCCTGTCGCGCGAAGATTTGCTGAGCGGATTGAGCCAACAACTGCCGGAGGTGATCAACCATCTGACGCCGGACGGACGGCTGCCGACGGGAGAGGAATTGGCGGGCCGGCTCTGACCGGCCGGTCGCCGAAAGAATTTTCGTTCTGATTTTTGACGGGGAGAAGGACATGATCAGGGTCATTATCGTCGGCTTTGTTGCGGGCATCATCGCGCGGCTGCTCTCGCCGGGTCCGAACAATCCGAGCGGGTTCATTCTCACCACCGTGCTCGGCATCGTCGGTGCGTTTCTCGCCACCTTTATCGGCCAGGCGATCGGCCACTATAGCCCAGGACAGGGCGCGGGCATCATCACCGCAACGATCGGCGCGCTGGCGGTGCTGTTCATCTGGAACAGGTTGGTCGCCAGCGGCACGCTCCGCGATTTCAACAAGTGACGAAGTCATTCCGGGGCACGCGAAGCGTGAACCCCGGAATGACCTTCGCTACGTAATCAGATGCGCGCCGGCGTCGATGCGGACGACCTCGCCGGTCATGTTGCCCGACTGCGGTAGCGCCAGGAACGCGACCACGTTGGCGACATCCTCAGCCGAGGAAGCCCGCTTCAGTGGCACCTTGGCGACCACGGCGTCGCGCACCTTCGCCGCCCCTTCAACGCCGCGGCCCTTGGTGAACCAGGGCGTATCGATATAGCCGGGACATACCGCATTGACGCGGATCAGCGGCGCCAGCGCGCGTGCAAGCGAGATCGTGATGGTGTTGAGTGCACCCTTGCTCGCCGCATAGGCGACCGACGAGCCGATCCCGCTGATGCCCGCAACCGAGGAGACATTGACGACGGAAGACGCACGTCCGGATGCTTTGGCGCCGGCTTCCAGCAAAGATCGCGCCGCGCGCACCATTTGGAACGGTCCGATCGTGTTGACGCCGAACAGGCGCTGAAAATCCTCCGACGACAGGCCGTCGAGATCGCCATGCGGAACGTGCTTGGTGGTGCCGGCATTGTTGACCAGCACATCGAGCCGGCCCCAGGGCGCGGCCGCGGCCGCGATCTTCCGGCAATCCTCGTCGCGCGAGACATCGCCCTGAACCACCACCACGTCAGCGCCAGCGCTGCGGCAGAGGTCGGCGGTCTGTTCCGCCTCTTTCTGACTGGAGGAATAATTGATGACAATTCGCGCGCCGCCCCTCGCCAGAATGGCCGCGGTCGCGGCGCCAAGGCCCGAGGCAGAGCCGGTTATAACAGCGCACAGACCATCCTTCGACATCGCATTTTCCCCATCGGATTTAGAACCAATTTTGCGATCTAGCATAAGGCTGCGCATGGAGGAACTCCATTGCGCGGAATAAGCCGCACGCTACCCGCGTCGCTTCATGCCGAAGCCGCAGGGGCCCTTGCGACCAGTAATGCTTGTCAGCCTTGCGCCTTTTCCCCATCATGGCCCCAACCAGGAACCCTCCGAGGAACGCCGTGGGAGAAGCCGAAAATATTGTCGTCGAAACGGCCGAACGCATCTTTGCCGACCTGGCCGACGCACAAACCATCAACCGCGACAAGAAGGACGGCTGGAAAGCACCGCTTTGGCAGGCGCTGAGCGAAGCCGGCCTGCCGCTGTCCTGGGTCGCCGAGGAATATGGCGGTTCGGGCGCCTCAATGGCCGATGGTTTTGCCGTGCTGGGCGCGGCCGGCCGTTCTGCGCTTCCCGTGCCGTTGGCCGAAACCATGCTCGCTGGCTGGATGTTGTCGCAAGCCAAAATCGCTTCACCCGAGGGCGAAATGACGGTCGCGCCCGCGGGCCCGAAAGATCGCATCACGCTCAATGGCGACAACACGCTGTCGGGACGCGCACGCGGCATCCCCTTTGCCCGCGAAGCCAGGCACATCGCGGTGCTCGCGCATGATGGCAGCGGCAAGGCATCGGTTGCCCTGCTCGACGCGACAAAATGCCGGGTCGAATCCAGTCTCAATCTCGGCGGCGATAACAGCGACACCGTGACGTTTGACCGGGTCGCGCCCGTTGCCATCAAACCGGCGCCGGAAGGTTTCAGCCTTACTTCGCTGCTTCTGATGGGCGCGGTCGTGCGTTCCTTGCAAATCGCGGGCAGCCTTGAATCGATGCTCGATATCAGCGTGCGTTATTCCAACGAACGCGTCGCCTTCGAAAAGAAGATCTCGAAATTCCAGGCGGTACAGCACAACCTGGCGAAGCTCGCCGGCGAATCCGCGGCGGCGCTCGCGGCCGCAACTTCGGCGGCGGATGCGTTCGCCGGCGGTGCGCCTGCGGATGCCGCATTCCTGGAAGCAGCATCAGCCAAAATCCGCTGCTCGGAGGCGGCCGAGAAGGCGGCCGCGATTGCCCACCAGGTTCATGGCGCGATCGGCTTTACGATCGAGCACATCCTGCATCGCTATACGTTGCGGGCGCTCGCCTGGCGCGACGACTTCGGCTCCGAGAGCTACTGGGCGGTCGAACTCGGCAAGCGCGTCGCCGCAAATGGCGCGGACGAGCTGTGGCCGCTGGTCGCTTCGCGCTGAACTTTATCTTTAAATTTTCGGACCTACGTCAATGACCGCAGCCCTTCGTTTCGATCCGATCCGCCTGCCGAGCGAATGCGTCAAACTGCGCCATGAAGTGCGCGCGTTCCTGGCGGAAGAGATCGCCGCCGGCACCTTCAGCCCGTTCAAGCCCAACCGCGAGGACATTGACGCGCGGGAATTTTCCCGTCGTGTCGGTGCGCGCGGATGGCTCGGCATGACCTGGCCGAAAAGGTATGGCGGCCACGAACGGTCCTATCTGGAACGCTACGTGGTCACCGAGGAGATGCGCGTCGCCAACGCGCCGACGCGGCGCTTTTTCGTCGCAGACCGCCAGAGCGGTCCGGTGCTTCTGAAATACGCTAATGAGCGGATCAAGATGGACATCCTGCCGCGCATCTGCCGCGGCGAAGTCTGCTTCGCGATCGGCATGAGCGAACCGAATTCCGGTTCCGACCTGTTCGCGGCCAAGACCAAGGCGACGAAGACCGACGGCGGCTTTCTGATCAACGGCACCAAGATCTGGACCTCGTCGGCGCATATCGCCGATTACATGATCGCGATCTTCCGCACCTCGCCGCCGACCAGGGAAAATCGCCGGCACGGCCTGACTCAGTTTCTGGTCGACATGAAGACGCCGGGCATCAAGGTCAATCCGATCGGCCAGATCACAGGGCAGTTCGAGTTCAACGAAGTCGTCTTCACCGATGCCTTTATTCCCGACGATCACATGTTGGGCGAAATCGACGGCGCCTGGAAACAGGCGACGAGCGAGCTTGCCTATGAGCGCTCGGGCCCCGAGCGCTTCCTGGAAACCTATTACGTGCTGACGGAACTGGTGCGGGCGGTCGGCCCCTCGCCGGACACCCGCGCCGCCGAAGGCATCGGACGGCTGGTGGCGCAACTTCACACCATGCGGCGAATGTCGGTTTCGGTCGCGGGCATGCTGCACGCCGGCAAGGAGCCGGTGGTGGAAGCCTCGATCGTCAAGGACATCGGCACCATCTGGGAGCAGCAATTGCCGCACCGGGTGCGCGACCTCGCCGCCTTCATCGATGAGACCGCGTCCAACCGCGAGACGTTGGAGAAGCAACTTGCCTTCGCGATCAAGACCGCGCCGAAACTCACCATTCAGGGCGGCACCACCGAGGTGCTGCGCGGCATCATCGCGCGCGGGCTGGGCCTGCGGTAGTTCGTATGAGACGTGCGGCCGAGTGCGTTCGCCCTCTCCCCTTGCGGGAGAGGATATCGCCGCCGCGGAAACATTTGTGATTCGTGGAGGTCTGAGATGAGCACCACCAAGGATATCGGCGTCGAGAAGATCGGGCATGTTGGCCTGATCGAAATCCGCAAGCCGCCGCTGAACTTCTTTGATATCTCGCTGATCAACCAGATCGCGGATGCGCTGGAGGAATTCGATCGCGACATCGAAATCCGCGCCTCGGTGCTGGCGGCGCAAGGCAGAGCGTTCTGCGCCGGCGCAAATTTCAACGATCCCGCGCGGCAGGAGCAGGAAGCACGCGCCAACACCGATCCGGCTTCAAGCCTCGGCCCGATCGCGCATCTCTATGTCCAGGCGGTGCGCATTTTCCGCAACCAGAAGCCGATCGTAGCCGCCGTGCATGGCGCGGCGATCGGCGGCGGGCTCGGTCTCGCGGTATCGGCCGATTTCCGCGTGACGTGTCCCGAAGCGCGCTTTGCCGCCAATTTTACCAAGCTCGGCTTCCATCCCGGCTTCGGGCTGACCGTGACGCTCCCCGAATTGGTCGGCAAGAACAATGCAGAATTGATCTTCTACACGTCGCGCCGGGTGACGGGCGAGGAAGCCACCCGCATGGGCCTTGCCAATGAATGCGTGCCGCAGGATCAGGTCCGCGACCGAGCTTTGAGGCTCGCGCAGGAAATCGCCGAATGCTCGCCGCTCGGCCTGGTTTCGACCCGCGCCACCATGCGGAACGGTCTGGCCGATCGCGTGCTCGCCGCAACCCATCACGAACTCGCCGAACAGACGCGGCTGCGCGCCACCGAAGACTTCAAGGAAGGCGTCAAGGCGACCGAAGAGCGGCGCGTACCCAACTTCAAGGGACGGTGAGGCTTCTTCGCCTTCTCCGCTTTGTGGGAAAAGGTGGTCATAGACGAGCTCCGGGCAAGCGCGGTGCCGGCGTCAGGCCGGACTTCGCCTGCAAGGATCGGCACTGCATGAACCACATCGGCCGCCACAACGTGCGGCGCTGCGTGCGACCGCCGTCGAAGAAGCGTCGACTGCGATGCGACCCCTTTAGCCGCCTAACAGGGCGAAGGCCGCCATTTCGATCATCAGGACTGTGCTGACAACGGCGAATGCCAGATACACCTCGCCTGGTGACGACGGTGCGATTTTCATTGACCTGCCTCGTTCTCGGCTCCTTGCCGAGAGACCCATTATTGCGAGTATAACCTACGGTCGATTAAATCCGGCAGGTCGAAGTTCATTCAATCAAGCGTGAAATTTTACCAATCCCTCATAGGAGCGCGGTCCGATCGCGGCTAACTCAATGCCCCTGGAATTGCGGCTTGCGCTTTTCGACAAAGGCCATGGCCGCTTCCTTGTGGTCGGCGGTCTCGCCGGCGCGCGAGTGGTGGAAAGCCTCCGCATCAAAGCAGTTTTCCAGCGCCAGCCGCTCGGCATTGTTGATGTTGCGCTTGATGTAGCCGAGTGTGATCGACGGCCCTTGCGCCAGCGACATGGCGAGTTCGTGCGCGGCGGCACCGACCTCGCCGTCGGGAACGACGCGGGTGACCATGCCGAGCGCCAGCGCTTCCTGCGCCGTCAAGACCGGCGACAGCAGGTAAAGTTCACGCGCCTTGGCGCTGCCGAGCATCTGGGTGAGGAAATAGGTCCCGCCGTAGTCGCCTGACAGTCCGACCTTGGCGAAGGCGGTGGTGATTTTCACCGAACTGGATGCGACGCGAAAATCGCAGGACAGCGCGATCGAAAGCCCGGCGCCTGCGGCAGCCCCATCGAGCTGCGCCACCACCGGTTTCGACATCTCGTGCAGGATCCGTGACACTTCCATGCCGCGCCGCAGGTTCACCATGCGGTTTTCAAAGGACATCGGCGCCCGGCCCTCGGCCATCGACTTGACGTCGCCGCCGACGCAGAACGTGCCGCCTGCCCCTTTCAAGAGGACGGCGCGGACCTCGTGATCTTCGGCCGCCCGTTTGGCCGCCGACACCAGCCCCAGCGTCATGTCCACATTGAGCGCGTTGCGGCGCTCGGGTCGGTTCATGGTGATCGTCAACAGGCCGGATTCGAGATGTTGCAGGACGATTTCGGTGGTCATGAGTGGTGCCTTTCTTCATTCTTGTTTAGCCCGTCATTCCGGACGGTCCGCGCCGCGGACCGATCCGGAATCTCGATTCCGGGTTCGATGCTTCGCATCGCCCCGGAATGACCGCGTACAAAGTTACGCGGTCACTTCTTCACCAGCGGGCAGCGCGACTCCGAGAGCGGCTGGAAGGCGTCGTCGCCGGGAATGGTCGCCAGCAGCTTGTAATCATCCCAGCGGCCTTTCGACTCCGAAGGCTTCTTGACCTCGAACAGATACATGTCATGCACCATGCGGCCGTCCTCGCGGATGTGACCGTTCTTGGTGAACATGTCGTTGATCGGGGTTTCCTTCATGATCTTCATGACCGGCGCAGCGTCGGTCGTGCCGGCCGCCTTCACCGCCTGCAGATAATGCATCACCGAGGAATAGACGCCGGCCTGCGCGGCGGTCGGCGGACGGCCGACCCGCTGCATGAAGCGCTTGGAGAAGGCGCGGGTTTCGTCGTTGAGATCCCAGTAGAAGGCGCCTGCCACCAACAAGCCTTGCCCAGTCTCAAGCCCGACGCCGTCGATATCGGTGATGAAGGCAAGCAGCGGCGAGATCTTCTGGCCGCTCTTCATGATACCGAATTCTGCCGCCTGCTTGATCGTGTTGATGGTATCGCCGCCCGCATTGGCAAGCCCGATCACCTTGGCTTTGGAAGCCTGCGCCTGCAGCAAATAGGACGAAAAATCCGAGGTGTTGAGCGGATGCAGAACCTCGCCCACCACCTTGCCGCCGGCCTTCTTCACCACATTGGCCGTGTCCTTCTCAAGGTCGTGGCCGAAGGCGTAATCGACGGTGATGAAGAACCAGCTATCGAGGCCCTGTTTGACCGCGGCAAGGCCGGTGACCCTAGCCTGCGAGTAGGTATCGAAGACGTAGTGGACCGTGTAAGGGCCGCAGGCTTCGTTGGAGAGACGGATCGATCCGGGCCCGGAGAACATGACGATCTTGTTGCGGGCCTTGGCGATCCCGCCGGCAGCGAGCGCGGTCGCCGAAGCCGCGACGTCGTAGATCATCTCGACACCCTGATTATCCAGCATGTCGCGGGCGATGTTGGCGGCAAGATCCGCTTTATTGAGATGGTCGGCAGCGAGAATCTCGATCTTGCGGCCCAGGACTTCGCCGCCGAAATCTTCCGCCGCCATTTTCGCCGCCGTCTCCGAGCCAGATCCGGTGATATCGGCATAGAGCCCGGACATATCGAGGATGCCGCCGAGCTTCAGCGGAGGCTTGCCTTGCGCAAGCGCCGCGGTGGAGACCGCCGCAAGCAATACACCGAGAAAGCCGGAAACAACCCGTCTCATGAAAACCTCCCTGGGGCTTTGTTATAGTGTTGCGGGCGAACCGCAATTTCCATTACGGCAATCATGCCGTAAGGCCACAGCAGCGGCAAGCCGGTGGACTTATGTCTTTCCGCGGGACGGAACGGGTAGAATGAGTGGTCCCGACACGGTACGCATCCACGATGCCAAACGGATTCCATCGGCTGACAAAAGTCGCGCTCGTCGTTGGCGCTTCGGCCGCCATGACCGCGAACACGCTGGCTGCTGTGCCTTGCGCCTTCGAGCCGCAGGGCGAGGGCCGCGTGAGCGCCGTGATCGATGCGCGCAGCGTTCGCATGGAGGACGGCCGTGAAGTGCGCCTTATCGGGATCGAGCCCGCCTTTTCCGAGAAGCCCGACCTCGCGCCAACGCAAGCGCTTACCGCGATGCTGATCGGCCACGACGTTCGATTGACTGGGCGAGATGACACGCCGGACCGCTATGGCCGCCAACTCGCTTTTGTATGGCGGCTGCCGGACGACACCCTGGTGCAGCGCGAACTTCTGTTCCAGGGCCTGGCGCTGGTTTCGCCAACCGTCGACGACAAGGAGTGCGCCGCCGCGTTGATGGCCGCCGAGGGAACCGCGCGTGATGCGAAAAGAGGCATCTGGGCCGACCCGACGGTCATAAAAAACACCGAAAGTCCGGGCGATATTTTGGCTGGGAATGGGCGTTTCATGCTGGTCGAGGGCAAGGTTTTGTCCGCCCGGCAGTCAGGGGCAATTACCTATCTGAACTTTGGACGTAGCTGGACACGGGACTTCGCCGTGACTATTCCAAAGCAGGCGCTGGCCAATTTGGCCGCGGCCGGCTTGGTGCCCAAGTCACTGGAAAACAAGCGTATTCGTGTCAGGGGGTTCGTTGAGGCGCGTACCGGGCCACGAATTGAAGTGCTCCGGGCTGGACAAATCGAGATACTAGGCGGGAAATGACCTGCCAGAGTGACCATCGTGGTGGACGGTGTGGGACATCGCAAGGCAACAATGAGCCCGAGGGTGGGTGTGCGGCTTTGGGCAGTGCCGATCGCTATCAGCATCGGCGCATCGGTCCTGCTCGCCGGCTGTGGCGATCTCGGCCGCTTTCAGAACGCCCTGCCCTCCGCCTCCTCGTCCGCGCCCAGCACCGCCAAACCCGCCCGCGCCATCGTCCAAAGCAGCCCGGCGTCCGAAAAAGAGCACGAGCGTATCCTCGCTTCCTATGGCGGAGCCTATGACGATCCGCACCTCGAAACGCTGATCAGCAAGACCGTCGACCGGCTGGTGGCGGCTTCGGAACGGCCCGACCAAGGCTACAAGGTGACCATCCTCAATTCGGGCGCGGTGAACGCCTTCGCGCTGCCAGGTGGCCAGCTTTACGTGACGCGCGGCCTGATCGCGCTCGCCTGCGATACGTCCGAATTGTCATCGGTGCTGAGCCATGAGATGGCGCATGTCATCGCAAGGCACGCCGCCAGCCGCGAGGATAAGGCGCGCGAGACCGCGGTTGCAACCCGCGTGGTCGCCGACATGGGCAACGACCCCGATATTACCGCGCTCGCGCTCGCGAAGACCAAGCTGACCATGGCAAGCTTCTCGCGACAGCAGGAATTCGAGGCGGACAAGATCGGCGTCGGCATCTCGGCCAACGCGCATTTCGACCCCTATGGTGCGGCACGATTCCTGACGGCGATGGAACGCAACGCCGAACTGAAGGCGAGCAAGACCTCGACTGACTTGCGTGCGCAGGACTTCCTGTCGTCGCATCCGGCAACACCCGAACGCGTCGCCAACGCCCAGGCGGCCGCGCGGCAATATACTTCGCCGGAATCCAACGAGCGCGAACGCGATGCCTATCTCGCCGCGATCGACAACATCGTCTACGGCGAGGATCCGAGCGAAGGCTTTGTGCGCGGGCGCCGATTCCTGCATCCCAAGCTCGGCTTTACTTTCACGGCGCCGGAAAACTTCACCCTCGACAATACCGCGCAGGCCGTGATCGGCGTGCGCGAGGGCGGCTCACAGGCGATGCGCTTCGACGTCGTGCGGGTACCGGCCGAGCAGTCGCTTGGCGACTACCTCAACTCGGGCTGGATGGAAAACGTCGACAAGGCCTCGACCGAGGACCTGACCATCAACGGTCTTCCGGCGGCTTCCGCGGTCGCCAACGGCGATCAGTGGCAATTCAGGGTCTATGCGTTGCGCTTCGGCAGCGACGTCTATCGCTTCATCTTCGCTACCAAGCAGAAGACGACCGAAAGCGACCGCAACGCGCGCGAGACGGTCAACTCGTTCCGCCGCCTGTCGCTGGATGAAATCCAGTCGGCGCGCCCCTTGCGCATCAAGGTGATCAACGTGCAGCCGGGCGATACCGTGGAATCGCTGTCGCATCGCATGGCGGGTGTCGACCGGCCGGCGGAGCGCTTCCGCATCCTCAACGGGCTCGACGCCCACGCCCAGGTCAAGCCGCGCGATCGCGTCAAGATCGTGGTTGATTGACGTGCGAAAGCGGGTCATCACTGGTGGTCTGAATTCTAACATTCGCCACCCTCGCGGCGAACGCATAGCGAATGTTAGAATTCTTAGACCACCAGCAAATATAAATCCCGGTGGGGTTTAGGATTTGACATTCGCTGTCGAGCCCGCGGTCAGATGCGAAGCGAATGTCAAATCCACTCCACCGAGCGCGCATAAATAGCGCGAACCGGGGATATCGATCGCCAAGCTCCACTATCCTCTGCCAAAACAAAAAGCCCGGTCTTGCGACCGGGCTTTTGCATTTCATCGCTTGGAAAAGCCTACGCGGCTTCGTCCGCGACAGCGGTATCGTCGCCGTCGCTATCGGACTCGTCGCCCTCGGCCTCGGCATCCGCTTCAGCATCGGTCTCGGCCTTGGCGCCGCGGCGCGGGCTCTTGGCGAGTTGGCTTTCGATTTCCTTGACCGCCTCGGTCTCGGTCACATGCTGGACGACGGCGATCTCGCGCGACAGGCGATCGAGCGCGGCTTCATAGAGCTGACGTTCGCTGTAGGACTGTTCGGGCTGCGATTCGGAGCGATAGAGGTCGCGCACGACTTCCGCGATCGCGACGATGTCGCCCGAATTGATCTTGGCCTCGTATTCCTGGGCGCGGCGCGACCACATCGTGCGCTTGACGCGGGCGCGGCCCTTCAGAGTTTCCAGCGCCTTCTTCACCAGCACCGGCTCCGACAGCTTGCGCATGCCGACATTGGCGACCTTCGCCGTCGGAACCCGCAGCGTCATCTTGTCCTTCATGAAATTGATCACGAACAGCTCAAGCCGGGCGCCCGCGATCTCCTGCTCCTCGATGGCGAGGATCTGGCCGACGCCATGGGCCGGATAGACCACGAATTCGTTGGTCTTGAAGCCCTGACGCTGGGTCAGCGGCTTCTTCTCTTCGATACGCGGCGCAGCCGCTGCCGGCTTGGCCGCAGCAACAGGCTTGGTGACCGCCGGTGCCTTGACCGGGGCGGCCTTGTGGGAAACAGGCTTGGAAGCAGCAACTTTGGAGGCAGAGTTCTTCGAACCAGTCGCTTTCGCGGCCGTCTTGGCAGTCTTGCTTGGCATTGAGCTTCTTTTATTTTTAGAGGACTTGGCAGCCGTCGCCTTGGCCTTCTTCACAGAAGCCTGAGTGCGACCCTTGGTTGCGCCCCGACTAATGGTCGCGGCGGCTTTTTTTGAAGCCTTCGAAGTACTCTTTGTACGCGTTTTTTGCGACACAGCCTGTGCGCGGAACTGCCACGCCCCTGTTGGATGTTTTCACGGGAACCCATGGGGGCCGACAAGCGGACTGACGGGTTCGGCTAGCTAAAACGCAAATATAGCACATTTCCCGCAAAAATCAATGATTTATGCCCCCTTTGCGCCGTTTGGATGGCGTTTCGGGGCATTTGGTGTGAACAGGGTTAAGCTGGAGATGACCCTAATACCGCGACCAAACCGCGTATAGCCGCGAAAACTACGGTGTTGACAATCAATCCCCGCTACCGGGGTTCTTAGAAAAATATTTCTCGAATTTGCCCTCGACACCCTCAAACTCCTTGGCGTCCGCCGGCGAATCCTTCTTTTGGGTAATATTTGGCCAGGACTTGGCGTACTCGGTGTTCACCTCGAGCCACTTTTCCAGGCCCGGCTCGGTATCCGGCTTGATGGCGTCGGCGGGGCATTCAGGCTCGCACACGCCGCAGTCGATACATTCGTCCGGATGGATCACCAGCATGTTCTCGCCCTCGTAGAAGCAATCCACAGGGCAGACCTCGACGCAGTCGGTATATTTGCACTTGATGCAGGCTTCAGTGACGACGTAAGTCATCCAAGGCTCCGGAACGGGTCAATTTTAAGGGTTTGCCTAGCGCATGAACCCTTGCGCTGCAAGGGAGGCAGGCAGGCAGCCGCACCAGCGCAGATAGTCACTCCGCGCGGCCCTGCAAATCGAGATAAAGCACGCGTGCAGAGCCTGCATCGCCGCGCCGCTCGGCAAATCCGATCACCTTGAGCACACGCACGGACCGGTCCAGTCCCACCGTGACAACATCGCCGGCTTTCACCGCATGGCCTGGCGATCTCTCGCGCACCCCGTTGATCCGGACGTGGCCGGCCTCCACGAGCGCGGCCGCACTGGTGCGGGCTTTGACCAGACGCGCATGCCATAGCCATTTGTCGAGACGCTGGCGCTCCAACGAACCATTCCCACCAAGGTGACCGGGTTGTTCTTGACGCGTTTTCTTCAAGCGAACCGGCATCCACTTCGCTTGAAAACGCTACGGGTCCTTCCGGTTGGCCGTCATCTGTTCCTTGAGCGCGGCGAGCTTGGCGAACGGCGAATTGGGATCGATCGGACGATCGCGCTCGCGCGGGCTGGCGCTCGATGCATATTGCCGATGCGACGGGCCGCTCTCGCGGCCACTGCGGTCACCTCTGTCACGCCCCTTGTCGCGCGCGCCCTTGCGGGCATCGTCGCGGTCGCGGAACTTGACCTTGTTCTGATCTCCGCTGCGTCCCTTGCCTTCGAAACGATCGCGCGGCCGATCTGTTCTGTCCTCGCGCGGTTCGCGCGCCGGCGCGCCATCGGCCGAAGCCGCAACAGCACCATCCGCCGGCCGATCGGGTCGCGGCTTTCGAAAATCGCGATGACGATCGCGCCGGCGGTGCCGTTCGCGCTTGGCACCCTCGCCTTGCTCGCCGGTCGCGGCCTCACCTGAGGCGGCTTCGCCGGCCGCGGCAGGAGGTTGCGCCCCGTCGGCGGGCCGTTCCTGACGGCGATGATGCTGCCGGTTGCGATCGTGACGCGGCGGACGCCGCTCATCGGAACGGCCACCGGGGCGCCAGACATCGACCAGCTCTGGCTCGGCCGGAGCCGCGGCCGCAATAGCGGCGTCGCTCGCTGCCCCAGGAGAGGTTTCGGCCGAACCCTGGCCGGCCGTCACTTCGGCGGCAATGGATGGCGCCGCCTCAACAACATCGGAGCCTGCCAGTTTCGTTTCCGCGGTCGTCGTTGCGACGTCGAGGATGTCCCGCGTTTGCGCGAAATCGATTCGGGGCAACAGCGTGGTCGAGGAAGCGACGATCTCCTCAATAACCGGCGCCGGTTCCTGAGCGGTGACTGGCGTAGCGTCGGCCGTCGATACGGCCTCGTTCGCCACGGTTTCCGCAACCGCATCGACCGTCGCTTCGGAAGGCGTCGCGGCCGTCGCTTCGACAGATGTCTCGGCTGGCGCTGCTGGCGCTGCGGGTTCAACCGCCACCGGCTTCGGCGGCAACGGCGGCCGGCGATCCATGCGGTAGCCGAGCGCGCGCAGGATCGAGGCGAAATCCTCGCCCGCTGATCCCGTCAGCGACGTCATCGCCTGCGTCACCACAAAGCTGCGGCCATCGAATGCGCCTGGGGGCTTTTCGCCGGGCGAGGTCTCGCGCCAGGCGAGGGCCGGGCGAATGAGATCGGCCAGCCGCTCCAGAATATCGACGCGCACCGCGCGCTCGCCGCACTGGCGATAGCCGAGCACGCGATAGGCATCGCGCGGCAACGTCTTGTCGACCGGAAACGAGGTGCGGCCGCTTCCGGCCAGATGCTGCGCGCCCGAGAGCGCGGACAGATCGACATTGGTTTGCTTCAAGGCCCAGAGCAGCGCGGCAAGCGCGCGCGCCGCCGGCTTGAGTAGCCCGGGAACGTAGATGTGATAGGCGCCGAAGCGAACGCCGTATTTACGCAACGTGGCGCGCGAGGGTTGATCGAGATCCTTCATTTCGGTCGCGATCTTCGAGCGCTCGATCACACCCATCGCCTCGACCAGCTGGAAGGCAATGCCGCGCGCGATGCCAGTGACATCCTCGGCCTTGCTCAATTCGAACAGCGGCCCCATGAGCTTCTCGACATGGGTCTTGAGCCACAGATCGAGCCTGGTCTGCACCGCCTCGCGCGGCGCGCCGGTCAGGCGCTCGTCCGCGATGATGCGAAGGCGCGGATGCAGCGCATCGTCGGCCGCGGTCAGTCGGGCAACCGCATCACCGGTCCAGCGGATGATTCCTTCCGAGGTCAGCACGAATTGATCGTCGGGCGCGGCTGCGAGCTTTTCGGCACGCGCATCGATTTCGCCGGCCAGCGCCTTTTGTGCCGTGGCCTGCAACGCCTTGGCTTCGGAGCCCGCTTCCGCCGCATCGGGCGCAAACGTGAATCCGTCCAGGCGGCCGATCACATGGCCTTCTACAATCACTTCGCCGGTCTTGCCGATTTCCGTATTCAACATCGCGTTTTCCCGCAGGCGGCGCATCAATACACTGGTACGGCGATCAACGAAACGCTCTGTAAGCCGTTCATGCAGCGCATCGGATAATTTATTTTCGACCTCGCGCGCAATTCCTTGCCAGTGCTCGGGGTCGGCCAGCCAGTCCGGACGGTTGGCGACGAAGGTCCAGGTGCGGATTTGCGCAATCCGGCCCGATAACGTGTCGATATCGCCGTCCACTCGGTCGGCCTGGTCGACCTGCGCGGCGAACCAGCCATCCGGGATGCGTCCTTTTTGCATCAGGAATGCAAACAGGCTCGTGACAAGCTCGGCATGGGCCGCCGGGGCGATCTTGCGGTAATCGGGGATCTGACAGGCGTCCCACAGCCGCTCGACCGCGGCAGCACCATGGGCCATCTCCCGGATCTCGGCGTCGCGCGCGACATGGTCGAGTACCCGGACGTCCTCCGCGATCGGCGCGCGGGTTAGCGCCTCATGCGCGGGCGCCCGCGCCAGCGACACCTGCAAGGCGCCCAGCGAGGAGAAATCGAGCTTCGAATTGCGCCATTGCAGCACCCGCACGCTTTCGAAGGTGTGGTTCTGCAACGCATTGACCAATTCCGGCTCGAACGGCGCGCACCGGCCGGTGGTGCCGAAGGTGCCGTCGCGGGTGGCGCGGCCGGCCCTGCCAGCGATTTGGGCAAATTCGGCCGGATTGAGGCGGCGGAATTGATAGCCGTCATACTTGCGGTCGGATGCGAACGCGACATGGTCGACGTCGAGATTAAGGCCCATGCCGATCGCGTCGGTGGCGACGAGATAGTCGACGTCGCCGTTCTGGAACATCGCCACTTGCGCGTTTCGGGTGCGCGGCGAGAGCGAGCCCAGCACGACGGCCGCGCCGCCGTGCTGGCGGCGGATCAATTCGGCGATCGCATAGACCTCATCCGCGGAGAACGCGACGATCGCCGTGCGGCGCGGCTGGCGCGTGATCTTGCGGTCGCCAGCGAATTCGAGTTGCGACAGGCGAGGCCGGGTCACGGTGTTGGCGCCGGGCAACAGCCGTTCGACCATGCTGCGCATGGTCGCAGCGCCAAGCAGCAGGGTCTCGTCGCGGCCGCGCCGGTTGAGGATTCGGTCGGTGAAAACGTGCCCGCGCTCGAGGTCGGCCGCGATCTGGATTTCGTCGACGGCCAGAAACGACACATCGAGATCGCGCGGCATGGCCTCGACCGTGGAGACCCAGAAGCGCGGCTTCGGCGGCTTGATCTTCTCTTCGCCCGTGATCAGCGCCACGGCGTCACGACCCGCGCGGTCCGCGATCTTGTTGTAGACCTCGCGCGCCAGTAGCCGCAGCGGCAGCCCGATGATGCCGGACGAATGCGCCAGCATGCGTTCGATCGCGAGACTGGTCTTGCCGGTGTTGGTCGGCCCCAGCACGGCGGTAACGCCCGAGCCGGGAGCCTTTCCATTGCCGGAAAGCGGAAGCGGAGGTGACGAAAGAGCCATGTTCTTGAGAGGGTTCTACGGCTTTCGGCGTTGAGCGCAAATAGCGCAAGCGTGACTATCGGGGCTGGGAGCGGCGGACGCCTCTCGCCAAAAGTGTTTCACAATGCGACGCTTGTGAGGGTGAGTTTTAAGCTTCGGAACGGGTACGGAACGAATCGCGCCCGAATCGCTGACTCCTGGGATCGCCTGCTTCGTTCACCGCAACATATCGCGCAGATAATCTTTGTCGGCACTAGATCAAGTTTGGCACCCGCCTTCAAGCGACGGTTTGACGACGAAATTCTTAAACCGCGCGGCAAGCCCGAGTCGAATCAGAACTGGCAAGGAGTCAACAGGTATTCGTGAGTTCCTCGTCGTCCCGGACAAGCGAAAGCGCGGATTGGAGATCGTCATTCCGGGATGGTGCGAAGCGACAAAATTGGCATTCAATTTTGCGCTGAGCACCAGACCCGGAATCTCGAGATTCCGGATTCGCGCTTCGCGCGCCCCGGAATGACGCCTTCGGCGTCAATTCGTCTTGGGCATGCGGGGCGGTGTCACCTGCGTGATGAACTGCGTCGCCTCCAGCATGGCAACTCCCAGCGGCGTCGGAATGATCATACGATACGGAACCAGGATGCGGGTTCCAAGCACCGGCGCGAACGCGATCTCCATGTTGCGCGCGGCAGTCAGATATTTGATCACAGGGCGCGCGGGGATATAGCCCGCGACCGGCGAGAAATAGATCGCGCAGACCACGACCGGACCGCGATAGCCCTTCTCTGCCTTCACCGTCTCCATACGCTTGAATTCAAGCTTCAGATCGTAGCGCATGCGGCCGTCGAAAACGGCAGCGCTGGCGTGACAGGCTTCGGGGCTGAGCGGATCGGCGGTGCCCGGGACGTGCAACATCGAGCCGGTCATCGGATCGAACACACCCTTCTTGTGCGCTTCGGTCACCGGAATGCGATCGGGATCGACCGGGGGCTGCGGCTCGATCGCAAATTCCTTGATGGTGCCGTTGTTGAGCACCATGTGGATGGCTTCGGTCTTCTTCGACGTCGTGGTCGATGCGCTGTAATTGGTCGAGACCAGCGCGCCGTTGACGACACGGCCCTGCGCGGCACCCGCACCGGAGCCGGAGGCAAAGGCCTTCAACAGGCCCGCCGTGCCGCCGACCGCCGAGGCTGAATACTGGTCTTCGCTGATCTCGATATTCCAGGCGCCCCTGCCGACGGGGATGCCGGCGAGCGTCGCCTCATATTGCGCTTCAAGCTTTCCTTGTGCGAAGGCTGGAGAGGCATCGAGCCCAAATGCTGCCGCCAAGCCGCACAGCCCCGCCAACGCCCGAAGCGGCCAGTTGGCTCGCGAAGGCAAAGTCGTGCAGCGTTCGGTTGCGGAAGCGGCAGTTCTCAAGACGGAGCGGGATCGTTGTTTCATCTGATCCAAAAACTGCGGCGAGCAACGCCTTCAAGTCCGCCCCAATAGCACGGAACCCCAGATATTGGCGGCGAATACGCCGTTTATATGATGCGGAAAACGGTAAATGCCGCCAAAAACGGCCTCGAAACGAGGTTTCCGGCCCTCGCCAACCTTGACGCCCCAGCCGTCAGCCCCTATACGTCCGCGGTTCCCAAGACGGACATGATTTTGACCCTTGGCGCTGACCCCTGTCATACGGGCGCGAGCCAGGATGGAAGAGGATTTTCGACAATGTCGCGGCGCTGCGAACTGACGGCCAAGGGCCCGCTGGTGGGTCACAAGGTAAGCCACTCCAATATCAAGACCAAGCGGCGCTTCCTGCCGAACCTGTGCAACGTCACCTTCATTTCGGATGCGCTCGGCCGCAACGTGCGCCTGCGCGTCTCCACCAACGCGATCAAGAGCGTTGATCACAATGGCGGTCTCGACACCTTCCTGCTGAAGGCCCGCGCCGCCGATCTCTCGCCGCGCGCGCTCGAACTCAAGCGCCAGATCGAGAAGAAGGTCGGCACCGCGCCGGTCGCGAAAGCGAGCTGATCGCCCTCCACGGTTGGATTTAAAATGGCCGGATCGAAAGATCCGGCCATCTTTGTTTGGTAGCCGCATTTTTGCGGATCATGCTATACATCTACAAGGTGCAAAACTTGATTTTCTAAAATTTATTGAGGAGCGGTGGCACTTCCAGTCCCAGTCCAGCGCCAACGAGAGGTCGTTTGCCTACCGGCATCAGGTCATCAAGTCGTTCTTGGCACGGCCGGGAGCGGAAAAACGACGATGGCAATCTTGCGCGCGGCATATCTTTCCGACCCCGACCTCCCCGAGCACGGTCGAACACTCCTCCTTACCTACAACAAAGCGCTGTGCGCTTACATTCGCGCGCTGGCCGCTCGCGAATTACGAGGAGTAACCGTTGAGCATTACCACAAGTTTGCCCGCGGTTATCTCGCCTCCCGTGGCAAGATGCGACGGAATTCAATTATCAGCGGCAACGCGCGAGACCTCGTTATTACTGGAGCGATCCAAGATGCCAACGCCTTACACGCGCATTCGCCGCTATTTTCCCGCCCGCTGAACTTCTTCTCATCCGAGATTGGTTGGTTGGAGAAACATGGTGTCGATTCTCTGCAGGATTATGAGTCACAATCACGTACTGGTCGCGCGGAAGCTCGTCTCGAAAGACGAATGCGCCGACAGATGTGGGACGTCTATGAAGCCTATTTGAGGCGGCGTGCACGCGCAGGTTACGACTACGACTGGGACGACCTCGCCTCCACGGCACTAAAGGAACTCGCAGCTGATGGCGAACCGCGTCGTTACCGACACATTGTCATCGATGAGGGGCAAGATCTTTCGCCGGTAATACTGAGATCCCTAGCAAGCGCAATCCCTGTAAATGGTTCGATCACTTTTTTTGGCGATGTCGCCCAACAAATCTACGGGCATCGTATGTCCTGGAGGTCTGCCGGCCTACGCCCGGGCCGCGTCTGGCAATTCACCGAAAATTACCGAAATAGTAGAGAGATAGCCGCCCTAGGTCTGGCAATCTCGCGAATGCCCTATTACGCTGGTATTCCGGACATGGTCGCTCCAACAGCGCCTAACGCGGCGGGCCCGAAACCTACCCTTGTGAATCTCCCCGACGAAAAATCGGAAACAGCTTTTTTCGTAGATCAAGCGACCCGACTGTCACGAACCCAATCGGTTGCCATTCTAGTTAGGACTGTCCGCCAGCTAGAAGAAGTTCGCACGCGGCTCCCACAAACCGTGATAAATTTGCGTAATGAATCGGAGCAATGGGTGGCTGGCCCTCGGCTATTCGTTGGTACTTATCATTCGGCAAAGGGCCTAGAATTTGATGCAGTAGTTTTACCCTATCTCTCCGATAATTTATTTCCTGACCCACAAGCAGTTCATGATTTCGGACATCAAGAAGCCCAAGCGACCGACGGGCGGCTCCTTTACGTTGGAGTGACCCGCGCGCGCACGTCGCTCATTATTACCTACTCTGGGACGCCTTGTGCTCTGTTACCTGACACCCCCAGCCTCTACACTGTGGTGCGGCGATGACGACCGAGATCAAAGCACTGGTCGAGGCAAAGGGAATCGGAAGGCTGTGCCACTTCACTCCGTCCCGCAATTTGGTCCACATTGCCGCGGGCAAGTCCGGGGTATTATGCACCGCCGCCCTAGAACATAGTGAAAGAGCGACGTTCAACGCGACGGACTTGAAGCGCCTCGACGGCCAGAAATCGCACATTTGCTGTTCGATTGAATACCCGAATGCTTGGTATTTTGATCGGGCGCGGTCAGGAAATGACCTCTTCCCGGATTGGGTAGTGCTTCTGGTCGACCCGAAGTACCTTTGGCAGGAAGGAACGTTGTTTTGCCCCCGGAATGCGGCCGCAGAATATGGGCGCTACATAGCGAAAGGCCCAACGGCATTCGAAGCAATGTTTGCAAACGAGGTTATTGGGACGGGGCGAAACATATACCGTCGTACCAAGGACCAGTCGGCAGCTTGTCCCACCGATCAGCAAGCCGAAGTTCTCGTACCCGACAAGATAGCGATCGCGGACATATTGGGTATCGCTGTAAAGAATGAGCAACAGGCAAAGACAGAGCGAGCGCGATTAAGAGCAACCGGGTCCGACCCTGATATGTTTCGTTTTATCTTAGCTCCGCTTATGTTCAACAAGTATGACCTTTCCAACGCTATAAAGAACGGTGCGCAGCTTCAGGAAACCGTCTTCATCCCGAATAGCAAAACTAGCGGCGCATTATGATCAGAGCTGGCTTACAGTTTGATACGAAGAAGATCGAAGGTGCGCTCCTAGGAGCAGCCCTTGGCGACGCGCTCGGCTGGCCTCACGAGGACAGGGCCCGCAGAGCGTCAACACTTAGCGAATACGGCCTCAATTTCGAAGCATGGACAAAGCGGTCTGGAGGTAGATTTCAGCCTCATGAGGAACGGATAGAACCTGGTAGTTATAGCGACGATACGCAATTAATTATTGCCGTCGCAAGATCGCGGCTGCGGGAAGGACCATGGTGGGAATATCTAGCTTTTGTCGAATTTCCTTTCTGGATCGCATATAGTCGAGGAGCTGGCGGTGCGTCGTTGCGCGCAGCAAAGCTTCTTGCAAATCACATCCTTCCTTGGGAAGGACCGACATCAGATAAGGCCAAGTATCTTCAAGCAGGCGGCAACGGCGCGGCCATGCGCGTCGCTGCTCACTGCGTTCTCGGATATCTGGAAAAAGATTTCCGTTCGACCGCGACTAACGTCATGGCGGATAGCGTGCTGACCCATGGTCATCCGACGGGCCTAGTCGGAGCCCTCGCGTACGCATACGCCCTTTGGACTGCTTTTCGACGAAAAGGAACGTTAGAGTTCGGCCAACTCCTCGAGACCGTTCGGACCTCCTCCGACGAATGGTCGCAAATCCCGGAACTATCTGAGCGATGGCCGTCGTGGGAAAAGGCGGTCCTAACACAAGCGTATCGGAATACTTGGTCGAAATCGGCAAATGACCTCTCACGACAACTGGAGGAGGCGTCTGCTGGTCTTATTGCAGGTGCGCTAGACTTCGACGACGAAGTACTAAGCAAGATCGGGTGTTTTGACAAAAAAATGAACGGCGCCGGAACTGTGTCAGCTGCAGCCGCAATTTTTCTTAGTTCCAAGTACGCAGCTGCCCCAACAGAGGGCATAGCTCGCGCCGCTTTTGCAAGGGGCGCCGATACTGACACAATCGCATCGATGACAGGCGCGATAGCTGGGGCAATAAACGGAACTGACTGGCTGCTACAGTTTACGCGAAAGCTGCAGGATGAGAGCTTCCTTGCTAATCTCGCGAGGTCTCTCGAGGATCGTTTAAATGGCCGTGAGCTACCGTATCCGACGGCGTCAGTTGACACGCGGTCGCTCTTATCTTCGCTCACTCGGGGAGAAAAATCCGTAACTCTACCGACGGGCGCGAAGGCTCATGTGATCGGAGACGGCGGCGTTGTATCAAAATCCGATAAGATACGAGCCGCTTCGTGGAAATTGGAAGACGAATTTGGGCAAACCTTCATCATCAAACAGCTTAAGAAAGAAACAAATCGGCACTCGGCAACCCAAGTGACTCTAAACCTAGATTTGACTACAGGCACGCCGCATGGAAAGTTTGCTGGCATCAGTTTGTTCGCGCGCAATTTGGAAGAATCGCGACGGTTCTACTGCGAATTCTTAGGCCTTCCAGCTAAGCGTGATACTCAGACATTAGTGGCGCTAGGCGATCATTTAGTCCTTAGACAGAATGATCTCGTGCGCGCTGTCGGTGAAGGATCGATCGTTTATGTTGGCGTGGATAACATTGAAACTTGCTGGAACAATCTTCGATCAATCAAATATGCTAACGTGTCATCGATAGAAAGAAGGACGAGCCGCTCATCTTTCACGTGCAAAGACCCTGACGGTCGGACGGTCGAAGTGTTTCAACGATAAGTAGAATGTCCTTCAAGTCTCCTGGTACGTTAAATAACTCTCAACGGCCGACTCTTTCGATCCGGCCATTTTGCTTTGGCGCGCTCCCATCGCCATGAACGGTAGCTGAACCGAACGACCGGTCGCAACCTTGTGACAGGGCGTGAAGCGATCAACCGTTACCGATCCTTCATTGGAACTTCGTTGCAATCGTGCTCGTGCTGCCTACGTTTCCATCAAGGGAAAGGAAGGACACCATGAAGCAGTCAGAACTCTTCCGCGAAAATGCCGAGAACTGCGCGCATCTTGCCGAGAGCGCCGCGAGCGAACCGCTCTTCAATCGCTACAAGCGAATGGAAGCAGCATGGCTTGCACTGGCGAACGAACAGGATTGGCTCGACGGCGAAGTGTCGCCGGCGCGCATTGCAGTGGCAAACGGCCATTTGTCAGCGAGACCGGCGTAGCCCATTCTACCACCAACGGCCCCTCGCGAAAGTATAGTGATGAAGATTCTCGAACACTCGGAAAGCCACATCGTCAAACTATACGACGGATCGAGCTGGCAGATTTTTCCCGGCGACATCGATCAGACATTGACGTGGCTGCCGACGAGCGAATTGCGGCTGTTTGAGATCAACGACGAAATCGCGTCACATGCACTCGTCAATGCCGATGACGGAACGCGCGTTCGCATCCGTCCGCTCGGCGAGGGCTGGCCGCAGACCAGGACGAAGAGCATTCTCGAGCAGGGGTGAATGCGTTCCCCGGATGCTGCGCAACGCGCCGCAAAGCGCGGCGTGGTGCGCTGCCGATCCGGGGTCCATGTCCTTTGTCGCTCCCGGTCCCGGCCCTGCGGAGCAGCACCACGCGCTGCACTGCGTACGGGACACGAGAATGCGGTTGACAGCTTTTTCCTACCCTCACCTGATTTGCCCGTCGTGCCAATCTGTCGCAGGCCTCCTCGCTTGTGACGTCGGGCAAATCACTGGCACTTCTTCGCGCGTCTTCCGCCCGAGATGAGGGGCGTTTCGCGATCGTCACTAAACGTTGGACGGAAGATGCGGTGGACGCGGTGGCGCAACGACGAATGCGGCTTTCGCGGACGGCGAAGTCGTGCGGTCCTGATGCCTCGACGCTGGTATCAACTCGTGACAATGCTTCGCATTGCACGGGGATGGTGGCAAGAAAGCCCGATCACCAGGGAGACCACGAAGTAAACCGTTAAAACCAGCCGCGCGGGGAATGCCGGATGTCTTTCGGTGTACCTGCGGTGACTTGCTTGCGTGCTTTCTTTATTTGCACGCAAGGCTGCGGGTGCGTCAGAGCACCCGGCATTCCCTGCGCCCTCTTTTTGGGCGAAAGATATGGACCCACCCGCGCGCCATTTACGCCGCGGGAACGTTTTTCCGCGTCAATATGAGCCAACCGGTTGGCGGAGCATTACAGGTACGCGGCCCAACACCCAAAAGGATGCTCGAATAAGGCCGTCAACTATGATTAAAGCCAACAAAGGCCAGCTCAAGAGAAGCCGATTAAAGAAAAGCCCGGGGAGAAAGCAATGGACGACAACAAAAGGGTCCTGCCCTCGCGCCGCCAGGTCTTGAAGACCGCGGGCCTTGCAGCGGGCGCGGCGGTACCGCTGCTCACAACAAGGCGGGCCCTCGCTGCCGGTTATCCGCAGCGGACGATCAAGATCATCGTGCCGTTTGCGCCCGCAGGCCCCACCGACATCATGGCGCGCATCCTCGGGGATGGTCTGGGCAATGCGCTTGGCGGCAACGTCATCGTCGAAAACCGCCCTGGCGCCAGTGGCAATATCGGCATCGGATATGTGGCGCATGCGGAAGCCGATGGTTACACACTGCTGGTCACCTCCAGCGCCTACGTCGTCAATCCGAGCCTTTTTGCCAGGATTCCCTACGACCCGTACAAGGACTTCGCGCCGATCACCGAACTCGGCACCACGCCCAACATGATCGTGGCGTCGCCGAAGCTTGGCATCAATTCGATCGCCGAATTGTTCGCGCGCGCCAAGGCCAAGCCCGACGAACTCAATTACGCCAGCCCCGGCGCCGGCACTACGCCGCATCTTTCCGCCGAACTGCTCAAGATCGTCGGCGGCGTTCAGATCACGCATGTTCCGTTTTCCGGCGCGGCACCGGCGATCCAGGCCCTGCTTGCCGGCACCACCCAAATGGCCGTCGCTGCGTTACCGGCGGCGCTGCCCTTCGTGCAGTCCGGCCAGCTCACGGCGCTCGCGCTGACCGGCGAGCATCGCTGGATCGATCTGCCCAACGTGCCGACCATGATCGAGCTCGGGTATAAGGATTTTGTCGCCGATACAGCCCAGTTCCTTTTTGCGCCGGCAAAAACGTCGCCTGACATTGTAGCGACGCTGGCGACGAAATCGATGGAGGTGCTCAAGAGGCCCGCGGTCATCTCAAAGCTGCGCGACAATGGTTACGACGTCGTAGCCCACGGTTCGGAGGCTTTAAGCAAATACATCGAGGGTGAAGTGCCGCGCTGGCATGACATTATCGTCAAGGCCGGCATCAAGCCGGTGTGAATTTTGGATGTGGTAATGAAGAGCAAAGCTCCAACGTCGTCCCTGCGAACGCAGGGACCCATATGTGGACGGCCCCCGTGGCACAAGAGCTTTCTGAGTAGATCGGATCGCTGCATCCATATGTCCGGCCTGTTGATGCGACACGCAATGGTCGCTGGCCAAGATGGGTTGCGCGACGCGAGCTCCAAACA
>NZ_DAHUXJ010000126.1 GCF_027307225.1 Bradyrhizobium sp.
CCGTGACCTGGTTCATCGCCCGCCGCAGGGACTATCCGAAAATGCCGCGGGCGACGCTTCGTGAGCAGGTGAAAGCGTTCCGCGAGAGCTTCTGGGGTCTGGCGCTGATTGCAATCGTGCTCGGCGGCATCTACGGCGGCATCTTCACGCCGACCGAAGCGGCCGCGGTCGCCGCCACCTACGCCTTCTTCATCACCGTATTCGTCTACAAGGAGCTGAAGTTCAGGGAAGTCGGCAAGGTGCTGTTGCAGGCCGCCAGCATGTCCTCGATGCTGCTCTACATCATCACCAATGCGGTGCTGTTCTCCTTCCTGATGACGCACGAGCAGATCCCGCAGGAAATGGCGGCCTGGATCATCGACAAGCATTTCGGTGTCTGGACCTTCCTGCTCGTCGTCAACGTCATCCTGCTCGCCGCCGGCAACGTCATGGATCCGTCATCGATCCTTCTGATCATGGCGCCGATCCTCTATCCGCTCGCGACCAAGATCGGCATCAACCCGGTGCATCTCGGCGTGCTGATGATCGTCAATACCGAGGTCGGGCTGTGCCATCCGCCGGTCGGTCTTAACCTTTATATCGCAAGCGGCATTGCCAAGATGGGGATCAGCGAGATTACAATCGCCGTGCTGCCCTGGCTCCTGGCGATGCTCGTCTTTCTCGGCCTCATCACTTACGTGCCGGAGATTTCGCTGTGGCTGCCGCACCTGCTCGGCATGATCTGAGTGTCAGGCGGGATCACTATTGGAGTGTTTCCAATCGTGAACGGAATTAATTCTTGGTAAGGGGAGCGTCTCTTGCCGAACCGTAAGTTGATTGCGGAGACGCCTTTGCCCATGCTCCCAGCCACCTTCAAGGGAGGTTGACATGAGAAAGTTTGCTATCGCCGGAATCGCCGCCCTTGTCATTGCCGGCACCACCGGGGTGTATGCGCAGCACGAGTGGTTCCGCGGTCACATGGGCCACCACCATGTGCGGATGAGCCCGGAAGACCGCGCCGCGATGGCGGATGCGAAGATTGCAGCCGTTCATGCCGGCCTGAAGCTGACCGCCGATCAGGAAAAGCTCTGGCCGCCGGTCGAGAGCGCGGTCCGCGATCTCGTCAAGGCCCGGATCGACCACGCCAAGGAGCGGGAAAAGGCGCGCGAAGCTGCCGCCGCGGCCAACGATGGCGATCAGGCGGCGAAGCCCGATCCGGTAACGCGCCTGCGCAATCGCGCCGACAGAATGGCTGCGACGGCGGCGGCGCTGAAGAAGATCGCCGATGCGGCTGACCCGCTCTACAAGACGCTGGACGACGGCCAGAAGCGGCGGCTTGCCATGCTGACCCATCATCACGATCACGACGGCGAAGGCTGGCGCGAGCGCTTCGAGCACCGGTTTGGCGGCGACCGCGACCGCGGGCAGGATTCCGAACGGTTGTAATCGGGTTAAAAACTTCGTCGATCGGCACATCACCTTCCATCGGCCGCCCGTCAGCTTCCGCCCGGGCGGCCGAAATCCGGCGGATTTTCCGACAGTTACCCACCCCCGATCTGGCCGGGAAAAGCCCACAGGCTTGCTGGACATCGTCAGGTCGCTTTGCTAAACGACCGGCTCTTGCGATGGCCCATTTCCGGACCGGTTCCGGGCGCATAGCTCAGTTGGTAGAGCAGCTGACTCTTAATCAGCGGGTCCCAGGTTCGAGCCCTGGTGCGCCCACCAAGCAAGTCAAATACTTAGCCAAACCAGAACGTGAACAAAGGGACCTCGTGCGACACTTGTTTGTCGCACGCGTGCGACATTCGAGCTATTTACGCCAGTCCCTACTTCGAAATGAACGCCACCCGGATGTCGGTCCGAAGGTTACTAGAGCTCCGATTCCGAAGTTCGCAAGCTATTGCGGCCCCTCTGATGCGAACTTCGGAATCAAAGGAGCTCTAGCAACTCATTGATTTGAGTAGCGGCTTTGAATTTGAAGTTCCTATGACGAACTCGCGGCGAAACTGATAGGAACGTCAAATTCGCCGCGCTAGATCCAATCAAGAAGCTTTCCTTCATCGACGAAGTGCAACGAGCACTTGCCAATCGTTGACGCCGAGCCGGCGCATCAATCGCTCCTGCGGCTTGGCGGATCTGCGATCGGGTCCAGCCGGCCGAGCAGGAAGACGTAGGCGATGATGCCGACGATCAGAACGACACCGGCGGTCAGGAATGCTCCGGTAAACGACTGCGTAGCGCCGACGATGTATCCCGTCGTCACCGGCGCTACGGCGCCCATCAGATTGTTCAAAAAATTCATGATCCCGCCGATCGTACCCGTTCCACCGCGAGGCGCGATCAGCGAAGGTATCGACCAGCCCACCGGCGCGGCCGCCGCCAAACCGCTCAACGCGATAGAGATCCAGACGACCGCCCAGACCGGACTGGTGGTGCGGGTGGCGCCAAACACGGCGAGGCCCAGCAGCATGCCTGCCACGAGCACGGTCTTGCGAATGGGCGTTTCAGGAAAGCCCCGTGCGATCAAATGATCGATCAGCCAGCCGCCCACGACGAGATCCGCAACCGTGGCGCAAGCCCAGGGGATTGCAGTGTAGCCGGCGGACTTAAGAATGCTCATGTGCATCGTGTCCACGAGATAGTTCGGCAACCAAGTCAGGAACAAATAAAACGAATAGCCATAGGCCGCGAACCCGATGGTAAGTCCCCATACCTTCCGATTGCGCAGGAGATATCCGAGCATGCCGAACTCGCCACCCTGCGCAGGCCCTTCAGGCGTGGCTCCGCCCTCGCGGATGTATTCACGTTCCTCCGCGCTCAGCCGAGGATGTTGGCTTGGATCTCGGTAGACGATTACGAAGGCGAGAAAATACAAGAAGCTCAGGGCGCCCGTGATGCCAAACCCCCAGCGCCATCCGAAATGCACGACGGCCAAGGCCACGAGCGGCACTCCGATCACATTGGAAAATTTCGCCGCGGCATCGAAGATCGATGTCGCAAACGCCCGTTCCTGGCGTGGAAACCAGTAGCCCGTTGCCTTCGAACTTGCCGGAAAGCCTGGCGCCTCGGCGACACCGAGCAGGATGCGCGCGCCAAAGATACTGCCGAATCCGCTGGCAAAAGCAGTCAGGGTGGAAAAGAGAGACCAGAAAAACGTGCTGACGCGATTGACACGCGTGACGCCGAAGCGGTCGAGGATCATGCCGGTAGGAATTTGCAGCAGCGCGTAGGACCAGAAGAAGCCACTAAGGAGCCAGCCTAGTTCGCCGTCGGTCAGGCCGAAGTCATGCTTCAGCTGCGGCGCGGCCACGGAAAGATTAATTCGGTCAAAATAATTTATCAGAACGCCGACGCCGAGCAACACGCCGATGCTCCATCGCAGCCTGTGGTTGCGTTGGGAAGAGGCTGCTTTTGTCTCAACCTTTTTCATCTTGTCGAACTGATGTTGGCAAGCGAACCTTGGCGATCAATGTCCTGAGGCGGTTCTTGCGAGATGCGATCATTGACGGCGCGTGCAACGATTCCAGTGCGTTCCAACCAAACCGAAACGAGAGCTTGCCGTGACAAGAGAGCTACCTCCCGATACCCGCCCCCGGTCGAACTGCCGGCCACCAGCAAGGCGGACCGCCAATAAAACATCTACACGTGCAACGTTCGTGAACAGCGAGCGTTCCAGTCTATGCAATCGACCGGGGACATCGTCTTATGATCGTCAGCGAATTTGTTTGGCGTCGATTGTCCGAATGAGGATTAAAGCGCGTATGGATGTCCGGGTGATGTCGGTGGTCTCGACGTTGCGCGAGAAGGCCATAGGTTCTTGGAGCGGTGGTTTTGGGTACGGCGTCCAATCGTCCGGGTTGGTCACCATGCGCAGGCGACGCGGTTCGCTGCCATGCATCTCGCTCTGCGGATAAGTTTAGGCCCTAAAGCTCTCCAGTTTCCTTGTGGCGACAAAGGACGGCCCTATTTTTCATTCGAACTTTCGGTTACGCTGGCAAAGGCGTAGTCCGTTACGTTTGGTGAAGTCATCGCTACACCAACGCATCCGGCGGAATTCCTTCATGTTTCGCGGGCTGGATTTGGGTCTGATCCGGCAGCGATCCTGATCGAGTCATTCGCGCGCAGCAATGGCGCCGCGCCCACAGTCGACCTGGCGATCAGGAGTGGGCACGGTCACCAAGTTGGTCAGCATTACTGACCTGATTGCATTGTCATCGGTTCACCATCTTTGGTAGTCAAACTCCCTCCCCGTACGCTATCGGCGTCGGGCAAGGGGTGTGCACCAGCGGCCTGAATCATTTCATCGGCGGTGTTGGCCGGAGGGTCGAACGTGCCGACAGGCTGTTTGTGCAATGAGAAGCCGACGCATACTCGACTGCAGCCGCCGCTCGCGTCCAACGTCCTTAAAAAAGCAATGGGAGAAATGTCCATGAGGAAGCAGTGGCGTCAATCCAGCTTCTATATCGCGACGATAGCGGCGCTCGCCGCCTCGCCGGCGTTCGCGCAAGGCGTCGATACGGCGCGCATCGATGCCGGCGGCCAGAATGACTGGCTGACCTATCACGGTTCGTACCGGTCGTATCACTATAGTCCGCTTGCCCAGATCAACCCCGGCAACGTCGCCAATCTGAACGTCGCCTGGATTCATATTCCGGGCCGCTCTACTCGCGGGTTGCAGTCGATGCCGCTCGTGGCCGATGGCGTGCTTTACTACACCGGCTCCTATAGCCGCACCTTTGCGCTGAACGGCGCCACGGGCGAAGTGATCTGGTCCTACTTCCCCGAGCTCGACGAAGGGTTGATCGCACGACAGACGCACTCGCCGTACAACCGCGGCGTCGCAATCGGCGAAGGCAAGGTCTATGTCGGCACCATGGACGGGCGCCTCATCGCGCTCGATATGAAGACCGGCAAGGTCATGTGGGACACCAAGCTGATCGATTCCCAGAAACTGACCGTCGGCTTCACCGGTGCGCCGCTCTACGCCAAGGGCACGATCGTGATCGGCGCGCAGGGCGGCGAATGGCCGGGCCGTGGGCCGATCTTTGGTGTCGACGCCGCAAGCGGCAAGAAGAAATGGGAGTTCCTGACGGTAGCCGGCACCGACGAAGCAATGAAGACCTGGGGCAACGACTCCTGGCGCACCGGCGGCGGTGGCGGCTGGATGCCGGGAACCTACGACTCCGAGACCAACACAATTCTGTGGGGCACGGCCAACCCGGCGCCGCTCTACGACTGGTCGGGAAGCGATTACAAGACGCAAGGCGCGCGCCCGGGCGACAATCTCTACACCAGCTCGGTGATCGGCCTCGATGTCGATAGCGGCAAGCTGAAATTCTATCATCAGGAGCTGCCGCACGATACCTGGGACTTCGACAGCGCCGTCGGCGAATTCGTGATGCTGGATCGCGACGGCCAGAAGTACGTGGTGCATCCCAACAAGAGCGGATACATCTTCGTCTATGACCGCAATCTCGGCCTCAAGAACGTCTGGCGGATCACGCAGAACAGCAACTTCGTCAAGAACATCGATCCCAAGACGGGCGAGTTGATCGGCCGCCGTGACTTCTCCGCAGGCAAGGTCGCCGAGCCGCTCTGCCCGCACATTTCCGGCGGCGTCAGCTGGAACGCAGGCTCCTACGATCCGAAGACGGGCCTCTACTACAAGCTCGGTCAGGAATGGTGCATGACGCTCGACATCGTCAAGACGACGCCGATCGTGGCGCCCCAGGCCCAGCTCAACATCGGCGCCGACTTCAAGATCGCGCCGCCCCCGGGCGGCCAGATCTATGGTCACCTCGACGCCCGCGATCCAATCACGGGGGCCAAGAAGTGGGAAGTTCGCTTCCCCGAGCCTCCGCTCGCCAGCGTGCTCTCGACCGGAGGCGGCCTGGTGTTCGTGCCCGACTCGCGCGGCACGCTTCACGCCTACGATGCCGAATCGGGGACGGAGCTTTGGAACCATGGCGACGGCACCGGCCATCAGGGCGGCATCATCAGCTATGGCGTCAACGGCAAGCAGTACATCGCGGTCGTGGCCGGCTTCGGCGGCATGGCCTCCGATGACTACGCGCCGACCTTCGGCGGCGTCTACAAGAGCATGCCGCGCGATGACGGCGCGCTCATCGTCTACAGCCTGAAATAGGCAGCCAGCAAACGAATGTGGAGAGCGGCGTTGCGCCGTTCTCCACATGTCGAAGCGCTGATTGGGCTCCCGATAGCTGGATGTGGCGGGCATGAAATTGAACTGGAATAGCTTGTTGAATCGGAAGATTTCGGCATTGTTGCCGCTGATACTCGCCACCTCGCTTACGGTCTCAGCCACGCCCGCTCGCGCCGAGCAGCCTGCCGCCCCCGCGGGGCAGATCGATGTCCCGCAGCTGTTCGCAACGACCTGCGGCTGGTGTCACTCCGACGGTGGTCGCGCTGCCGGCAAGGGCCCTCAGCTCATGGACACCAAACGCGACGACGACTTCATCCGCAACCGCATCAAGAACGGCAAGTCGGGGGCGATGCCGGCCTTCGGGGCCACCTTCGACGATGCGCAGATTGACGAGATCATAAAATACATCCGGGCTCTCAAGCCGGACCAGGGTTGAGCAGCGAAACAGGATCAACACATCGGACATATCATGAAGATCATTCTTCCCCTCATGATCGGCGCCCTGCTCGGGCTGACCGATCTGGCGCAGGCCCGATCGCTCGATGCGATTCGCGAGTCCGGCACGCTCGCGCTGTGCGCCCATCCCAACTCGCTGCCATTTGCCAGCAAGGCCGGCGATCCGCCCGGCTTTCAGATCGAGCTGGGAAAGGCCCTTGCCCACGAACTTGGCGTCTCGCTCAGGCCTGACTGGATCATCACCCAATACCAGATGCGCAGTGCGGGCTGCGACATCGTCCTGGACGTCATCGCGGATCGCGAGGCGCAGGGCGAAACCAACCTGAAGATTTCAAAGCCGTATTACCGCACAGGTGTCGCGCTCGCCGTGCTTCCGACGAGCCGGCTCACCTCGTTCAGGAGCCTCAACGAGCGAACCAAGGTCGGTGTCCTGGTCGGATCGATCGCGGCCATGACGCTCGGGCAACGTCACGTGCCGACATCGACCTTCGGGTTCGAGGTCGACAGCCTGGAGGCGCTCGCCAATCACGAGATTGACGCCGCGGCGGTCACGCCGACGATGGCGAGCTATTTCAACGAGACTCATCCGGACAACGCGGTGCGTATCCTGGGTCTCGACGACAGCGAGCCCAACCTCTCCTGGAACGTCGCGGTTGGCATGGTCCGGCCGGACGATGCCTTCCGAAACGCGGTCGATCAGGTCATGGAGCGGCTCAGTGCCGACGGTACGATTGAGCGCATCTACCACCGTTACGGGGTGAGCTTGCAGAAGCCGAAATAGGCGAGCGGACGCCTTGCGGCTGCCCGCTTAGTTTGCGATTGCAGAGCTCGACTGCTCCAAGATGAAACGGGCTGCTCGTTCGCCAATCATCATCGTCGGTGCATTCGTGTTCCCGGAAACCAGACGCGGCATGATTGACGCGTCCGCAACGCGAAGTCCCTGGACCCCGTGCACTCGCAAATCCTCCGAGACAACCGCCATCGGATCGCTGGATGCGCCCATCTTCGCAGTGCCGGACGGATGAAACACGGTTTTGGAGATCGAACGCACATATTCGCCAAGCGCGTCCATGTCTTTCTCGATCCCGGGTTTTGGCAGAACGCGACGCTTCACCAAGCGGGCCAGCGACGGCGCTTCCGAAATTCGAAGCGCGATCTGGACGCCCCGCACGAGTGTATCGACGTCAGCCTGTTCGGCAAGCGAGTTGGCGATGAACAATGCGGTGTCGGCCGGATTCGAAGAGCGCAATCGGACGGACCCGCGCGACTGCGGTCGCAAGACGCAGGGGTTGATTGAGATGCCGTGGCCTGCATCCGCCAACCGATCGGCAAAGCCAGTGAAGATCGGCAGCACATGGAACTGAACATCCGGTTCGCCGGTTCTCGCCGTATCGACGAAGCCACCGGCCTCCACGACCGTTGATGTCAACAGACCGGTCCTGGTCAGAACGTACTGCATCATGTGTGAAACGGCCCTGAGCCCCTTGTCTTCGCCGAACATCGAGATCGGATCCCTGGTCTCGCACTGAACAGTTGCCTCGAGATGATCCTGGTAGTTCTCGCCGACCCCCGGCAGATCGACGACACAATCAATGCCGTGGTCGCGCAGATGGGCTGCCGGCCCAATGCCCGAAAGTTGCAGAATTTTCGGCGTTGCCAGCGCACCAGCGGTCAGGATCACCTCGCGCCGCGCGTTCACGGTCGATCCATCCTCAAGCCGCACGCCGGTCGCTCGCTTGCCCTCAAAGAGGATCTTGTGAACGCGGCTTCCCGTTCTGACCGTTAGATTGTCACGGCGCTCGGCTTGCCGAAGAAAAGCCCCGGCTGAGCTGCGTCGGCGCCCGCTACGGGTCGTCGTCTGATAGAACCCAACGCCCTCCTGCCGTCGCCCGTTAAAATCCTCGTTGTACGGAATGCCGGTCTCCTGGGCGGCGCGGATGAACGCCCAACACAACGGATGACCGAAGGCTCGGTCCGAAACCGTGAGTTCGCCACTGACACCGTGATATTCGCCGGAAAGCCGCTGATTGTTTTCGAGATCGCGAAAGACCGGAAGAACCTTGTCGTAGCTCCAATTGCGACAGCCGAGCTGTGCCCAGGTGTCGTAATCCTGCCGAGAACCGCGAATGTAGACCATCGCGTTCACGGAACTGCCGCCGCCGAGCACGTGGCCCTGCGGCACGATCGACGACCGGCCGTTCAAGCCTTTCTCCGGCTCCGAAGCGTAGAACACCGCGTCGCGGCCCTTTTCGAGAACCTTGAAGAAGGTCGCTGGAATGTGGATGTATTTGTCCGTGTCGCGTCGTCCACTTTCGATCAGCAATACGCGGTTTCTCGAATCCTCCGACAGACGCGAGGCGACGATGCATCCGGCCGAGCCGCCGCCTGCGATGATATAGTCGTACTCTTGCATGTCACACCCCAAAGCGCTCGCCTGGGCCTTATGGTTTTAGCGCCGCCTCGACGACGAGCCTGGAATCGGTGAACTGCTCAAAGCGCACGACCCGGCCATCGTCCATGGCGCCACCATCGACCAGTCGCTCTCGCGCTCTGGTGCCCGGCATGGTCAAATGGGCTCTGTTCCCTTGTCGTAAATCATTCTGGATTTCATCCGGATGAACGCGCCGGCGGGCTTGTTTTCGATTCGACCGTCGCTGGTGACGCCAAGAAACTTCCCGGTCGAGCGCATGGCGTCCCAATTGTAGAAAAAGATGGAAGCGACGGGGATGATGAACTCGCGAAAGCCGAACACATATTGGTTCTGGTCGAATTTGTAGGCCGTCGTCAGGTCGACGTCGCCATGGCCACGCTGCACGCCGACGAGATTCTGCCAGGCATAGCGCTGCGAGTTCAAATAGACGTGCTCGTAAATATGTTGCGGGCTGTACTCGTAATGCGCGGTACGCCCGATCAGATCCCTGGTTGGCGCAGGCTCGACGCCTGAAGGGGGCGTAGCGGAAACGCCGAGGACACCGGGCGTATAGACCTGCATCACCCGCGGCTCGCCCAACGCTTCATCCGCGGGCCGCACCCGCTCGCGCACCGACAACACGCGGCGGGTCTTGACGTTGACGATGAAGGCTTCGTCCTCGTCCGGCCTGGCTGCGAACGTCATGTTGATGAAGAATGCGTCCGCGGCCACATTAACTGCCTCGTACCAATCTCTTCCGCCGGCGCCGCCTTCGGTCCATGCGACCCTGTTTGACGAGACGAATTTCAGCCGCACCGCGCGCGCGTTGCTCAGCGTGATGTCCAGTGTCTCTCCGGAAAGCGTATCCGTGGCCGGCAGCCGGTTGGCGGCAATGCCGGCGGCGAAGTCTTCGAAATTCTTCCAGTCGGCAGGCCTGCTCGCTTGTTCCTGTTTCATCTCGCGCTCCTGTTCACTCGACGAAGGCCAGCGTCGGAAGATCGACGACGGTCGCGCCGCCGTCCACGGTCACGATCGATCCGTTCATTGCGGTTGCTTCATCCGAGGCCAGAAAGCAAATGACGTTGGAAACCTCGTCCGGCGTTGCCGGCCGGCCAAGCGGCACGTCCTTGCTCACCAATCGATAGGCCTCTTCAACCGAGGACAGCCGGCGCTTCTCGACAAGGACCTGCATTTGTTCGTCGGCCATCGCCGTCGTCACCCAGCCCGGACAAACCACGTTGGTCCGTACGCCCTTGCGGCCATAGTCGCGCGCCAGCGACTTGCCGAGCCCGACACAGGCATGTTTCATCGTGACGTAGCCGGCGGCCTCGGGACCGGCGGCCAGACCCGCAATCGAAGCGACGATGACGATTGTGCCCTTTCGCTCGATCAGATCGGGAAGCGTCTCGCGTGCGCAAACAAATGCCGTGTCGAGATTGAGACGTGTCGATTCCGCCCAGGTCTCGTCTGTCATTGAAATCGTCGGGCCCACGCCATGGCCGCCGGCGTTGGCGATCAGTATGTCCAGCTTGCCAAACTTGTCGTGGATTTCCGCCAATGCCGTGCGCACGGCTTCGCCGTTGGCGGCATCGCTCGGCAGGACAAGACAGCCGGTTTCATCGGCCAGCGCGCGCAATGGCTCCCGCCGCCGGCCCATGACGGCCACCCGTGCCCCCTCGGAAGTGAGGCGCCGCGCCACCGCCGCGCCGATTCCGGTGCCACCCCCCGTGATCAAGGCGGTTCGTCCTGCAAATCTCATCGTCTTCCCTCCAACATCAGAAGGTTCGGCTCGCTACGATCCACGCGGGGGCCTGTGGGAGACAGGGATCAAATCGCCCGGAACAACGCGGCGCAAAAGGCCCCAAATCCCGCGTGGTTCGATCAGGACCATCGCGATGGACACCCCGCCCAACACGATAAAGTGCCAGACACCCCAGCTTTGCAGATATTCGCGGATCAGAAAGAACACGAATGTGCCGATAACCGGACCTTCGAAGCTGCCGACGCCTCCGATGACAACGATGAAGATGATATAAACCGTCCAGTCGATGATGCTGAATGAAGCGGCAGGCGCAATCCGCAACTTCTGCAGCGTGATCAGCGCGCCGGCAAGACCGAGGAAGGGTGCGGCCCACAAGAAGCAGATGACACGTGCGCGAAACAGATTGACGCCGACCGCCCCCGCCGCCTCTTCATTGTCGCGCATGGCCGTCAGGCCGATGCCGGTGGCCGAGCGCATCAGGAAATAAGTTGCGGCCATGGCGGTAACCGCCAGGATGAGCGCCATCCAATAGATGGTCGTAAATCGCTCTGCAATGTTGCCGCCGAATTCGCGCACGACCGAGACCGGCAGGCTGATGCCGAGACCGGCGCCAAAAGCGTCGATCTTGCCGGCGCCCAGCATCATCACCTCGGCGAGTACCCATGTTCCGACCGCCAAATAAGCGGCGCGGAGACGGAAGACGACGATCATCGCGGGCAGCGCGAAAACAAGCGTGGTCAATCCAGCGAGCAGGATCGCGGCATAGGGGCCTACATCCGTGAACACTGCGAAGGCATAGAAGGCGTAGCAGCCGATGCCGACGAAACCATGCTGGCCGATGGTGACGATGTCGGCATAACCGGCCAACAGGTTCCACATCACGGCGAGAACCAGCAGGCACAGGAGTTCCGTGATGACCTGCAAGTCGGCCAGATCGAAAATCCACGGTGCGGCAACCAGCATCGCGGCCAACAGCACCAGAACTCCTCGGCCGATCAGGACCAGCAGCCTCTTATCGAACTGAAAAGTCACGTTTCGCACACCGGTCATTTAGGAAACAGGCCTTATTTCGGAAACAGGCCCTGCGGCCGGATCAGGAAAACGGCGAGAAACACCAGGTGACCGGCGAGCAGTTGCCAGCCGGCATCGACCTGCGCACCGAGGCTCTGGGCGATGCCCACGATGATGCCGCCCGCCAGTGTGCCCCACAAGCTGCCGAGACCGCCGAGCACCACCGCCTCGAAGGCGACGAGCAGGCGGCTGGGCCCGGACGTCGGATCGAAATTCGTCCACACGGACATGAAGCCGGCACTGAGCGCGACCGTGACGCCGACGATGCCCATCGCGACGGCATAGATGTGCGCCGACCGCAGGCCAACCAGATTGGCGCTGGCGACGTCGTCGGAAACTGCGCGGATACGGGCGCCGAGTCGCGTCCGATAGAGCAGCAGGTCGAGGGCAAAGACGAGAGCGACGGCGAACACAAAGATCGCAAGAGGCAACATGCCGATGTTGATGCCACCGGCCAACTGGATGGTCTCGGTTTCGA
The DNA here is from genome assembly GCF_027307225.1 of Bradyrhizobium sp. Lineage (GTDB taxonomy): Bacteria > Pseudomonadota > Alphaproteobacteria > Rhizobiales > Xanthobacteraceae > Bradyrhizobium. The sequence continues at coordinate 12,320 of NZ_DAHUXJ010000126.1, forward strand.
TGCCGCCACCCTGAATGAGGCGCGTATCGGCGCCATAAATGCCCTGCAGCGCGTTCTGGATGATCACCGAAAGGCCGAACGTCACCAGCACGATCGACAGCACGCCCTGGCCGAGCACGCGCTGGAGCAGCAGCCTTTGCAACAGGTAACCGCCGACAAAGGCGACCGGCACGACGATGGCCGTGGCGACGAGCAGTGGCACGCCTAGCCTGGTCGTCAGCGTCAGCAAGAGGAATGAAACCAACACGATCAAATCGCCATGTGCGATGTTGACGAAGCGCATGATTCCGACCGACAAAGACAGGCCGATGGCGAACATCGCATAGAGTCCCCCGAGCAAGATGCCCTGGATGATCTGGTTTGCCCAAGCGCCGGCCACGATTCCTCACAATCCGAAATAATGCTGCATGACGACCTCACGGCTGGTCGCACTCGGCCGGCTGGCAAGCGTGACCTTGCCCTCCAGAAGGCAATAGAAACGGTCGGCCACGGCGAGCGAGCGCGTGATGTCTTGTTCGACGACCAGAATGCCGATGCCGCGCGCCTTGATCGCCGGAATGAGCTTGTACAGGGAATCGATGACGACAGGCGCAAGGCCGAGACTGATTTCGTCGCACAGGAGCAACCGTGGATTGGCGAGCAGCGCGCGACCGAGCGCCACCATCTGTTGCTGACCGCCGGACAGCTCCCTTGCCTTCTGTCGGCATCGCTCTTTGAGAATGGGGAAGAAGCCGAACACATCCTCGATGCCGATTTCTCCCTGCCTTCCCACCTCCCAACCGATATGTAGATTTTCTTCGACCGAGAGCGAAGGAAACAACCGGCGTCCTTCGGGCACGAGCGCGATACCTTTGGCGACGATCTCGGCCGTGCCTTGACCGGCAAGATCTTCGCCGCAATAGCTGATGACGCCTTCGATGCGGTCGGCTTGGCCAATGATCGCCTTCAGCAACGACGATTTTCCGGCACCATTGGCCCCGATGATCGACACGACCTCGCCGGCCCGGACGGAGAGATCGACCGCATCGACCGCGCGGAACTGACCGTAGAACACGGAGAGCTGCCGAACTGCCAGCAAGGGAGAAGTATCACTGGCCGCTGTCACCGGCATTTCCCTCCGCGCCGAGATAAACCTCCTTCACACGCGCATCGGCCAAGACCTCGTCCGGCGTGCCGCTGGCGAAAATGTTGCCGCCATAGAGAACGACGAACCGGCCGGCGATGCGGCGCAGGGCGCGGATGACGTGCTCAATCCAGACCACCGTGGTTCCGCCGCTGTGCACCTTGCGCACGATGTCCAGCAAGCCGTTGCATTCGGCATCGGTCAGGCCGCCGGCAAGCTCGTCGAGCAGCAAGAGCTTTGGCGTCAATGCAAGCGCCTTGGCGAGTTCCAGGCGCTTGAGATCGAGCAACGAGAGCCGGCCCGCCGGCATGTCCTGCCTGTGCCAAAGCCCGGTCTGCTCCAGCACCGCTTGCGCGCGGCCCTTGGCGCGCGCGACGGTATTGCCGGAACCATGCACGGCTGCCACCAGCACGTTCTCGTACACGGTCATCTGGTGGAAGGGTCTTGGAATCTGGAAGGTGCGGCCGATGCCGACCCGACAACGATGCCAGGAGGTCATTCGGGTGATGTCGCGCCCGGCATAAACGATGCGACCGCTGTTCGGGGCCAAATTGCCGCCGATCAGATTGAACAGCGTGCTTTTTCCCGCGCCGTTGGGACCGATGATGCCGAGAATCTCGCCCTCAGCCACTGTGAGATCAAGGCCCTTTATGACATTGAGGCCGCCGAAATGGCGACCGAGCCCAACCAGCTCAAGCAAGATCGACCTCTCTCGTCGGCCCGACAATGCCGCGACGCGAAAATGTCGTCGCCGGCCGCTTTTGCGATATCGGCCGCCGCTGACACCAAAGTCAATGGCGGCCGAGCATTCCATGTGAGCCCACCGCCGTCAGTAGGTGACCAGTTCGGGCGCCGCGTTGGTCGGGATTTCCGGCGCCGTCGAGTTGTCGACGATGGACATCTCGAACAGGTATTTCTTGCCCTTGAACCACTGCCCGATGACAAGCGGCGTTTGCGCGCAATTCGGTAGCGGCCCGGTTCGGAAATCGATCGGACCGACGATCGACTTGTAGTTCGTCGCACGGATCGCGTCGCGAATGGATGCCGCCTTGTCGATGTTCTGGGTACGCTTGAGCACGTCGATGACGACCTCGAACAACGCATGACGGAAGCCGAGCGGCAGCGACCATTGTTTGTTGCTCGCCTTCTCCCACTGATCGGCAAGATCCTGCGACGACACGCCGGTGAGACCGGATTTGAAGGGGTGGAATTTCGACCACCAAACCTCGGTAGTCAGGTGGTTTGCGCGCGCACCGAGCGGGTAGATCGCTTCGGGGAATTCGCAGGCTTTTCCGACGTAGACGACCTTCGGCTTATAACCCTGCTGCGCGGCACCGTTCCAGAAGGTGGTGAACTCCGGCGGCGGCAGCACGCCCTGGACGATGTCGACCTGCTCGGCCTTGAACTTCGTGATCTGGGCGTTGTAGTTGCTGGCCGGCATGTCGAAACGGCCCGGATCGATCGACTTGTAGCCCTTCGATTGGAAAAAAGGCGGGAAGTCCCTCGATTGCGCAATGCCGTCGCCGTCGTTCGGCCACAGGCCGCCGACTGTCTTGTTGGTCGAAAGCCTGTTCCAATAGGGCACCAGCGAACTGGCCAATTGTTTTCCGCTGAAGAAGAAGTGGTAGGTCCAGTCGAAACCTTTTTTGGGGTCGCCCTTGCGTCCGAAGAAATATGGTTCCAGCGGCGCATCATTCGAAACGCAGGGAATACCGTTGAGCTCGCACTGGTCCGAGACAGGATTGACTGTCTCCGGTGTGGCATAGGTCGCGATGATATCGACCTTGTCACGCAGAATGAGTTCCTGCGCTACTTCGGCCGCGCGGTTGGGATTGGACTGGCTGTCCTTGACGACGACCTCGAACGGGTGATCGGTGCCGTTGATCTTGATCGTGCCCCCGGTCGCCTTTTTGATCTGGGCGATGGTGAACGGCATTTGTTCTGTGAAGAAGGCGAGCGGCCCGGTCGACGGCTGCACCAGTCCAATCTTGATGGTTCTCGGCGCAGCAAAGGCCGGCCGTGCGACCGACGTGGCCATCACGCCGGTGGCCGCCAAGCCCTGGACGACGCTGCGGCGATTGATCGGTAACTTGCCCTTGTTCATCGCGTTTAGCTCCTCACCATGAGAGACATTCTTCTCTGGCTTCTCTGGCCAATCCGAGCGGCATGACGAGGCTTCGTCTCCGTAACCGGTCGAAGCACAATGCAAGCGGATGTCACGGCGGTCTCGCGCGCAGAAGGATTCTGCGACGCTCTTCTCGCCAAGGCGGATGCGGCCACGTTCAAGCCATTTTATCGCGCGAGACTAGCCGGTCGCCGTCCCGCACGTCTTGCCTGAAAGCGCATCCACCCTTTGATCGAAAGCGAGGCGCTTGCCGGTGCTCTCATGATGCGCCGACCGGCCGAATGCCTGACAGTCCGGCGGTGGCGACCTTGGGTTTGGAAAACCGAGGTCCGATCAGGCAACCAGGCCGACTCTGCCTTTTCCGGACTGCACGGGCGTAGCCGTTGGCTTGCGGCGGAACGAAGTCGGTGCGACTCCAACCTGGGCCTTGAACAGGCGCGAGAAATGTGCGCTGCTGTTGAAGCCCCATTCAAACGCGATCTCCGAGATCGACTTCTTCATTTGCCCCTGTTCAGCCAGCGCCTCGCAGCAGCGATCGATGCGCAGCCGCCAGATGTGACGCTCGATCGTCACGTTCTCCATGGCAAAGACTTGATGCAGGTAACGTTTGGAACAGCCCATCGATTGAGCGATCCGATCGATTGAAAGATCGGGGTTGCTCAAATGGGCAAGAATATATTGCCGGACGCGGGAGCGGAGCTGGTTCGACGGGGTCTGCACGCTGCGGCGCTGCGACGCGTTGGCATGGAGTGCGCGGCGGACGAAGCCGACGGTCGTCTCCGCCAGAAACTCGTCGCCGTCTTCCGGCACAATCCCCGGATCGGTGTATGAGCGGATGAAGGAGGCTGCGATCTGCGCCATGGCAGACCGATTTGGATCGGCGAGAAACGGTTCGGAGAGACGACGAAAGCTCCGGTCGATGATTTGATGGCGCGGGATCTGAATGACAATCTGCTCGACCCGGCCGAGATTGGTGATCTCGTAAGGCCGCCACGTATCGTAAACGCACCACGAACCCGGATCGAGATGCGCGGTCCGGCCATTCTGATCGACCCGGCAGCGGCCGCGAACCTGCAGCAAAAGCTTGATAGCGTCGGGAACGGCACCCCCATTCGGCGCGTCACGGCGGACCTGATGGCCCGAGCCGGCGATGTGGAACGCCCGCAAGAACGATACCGGCCGCGTGGTCAAGGTGGCGCGGAATTCGGAAGGGCCGGTCGCGTGCGCCTCAAGATGACCGAAGTAGCGGGTGGCGATCCCGTTCCAATATTCCACGCGATCGTTACGGTCGACGTCATCAGTCGAGAAGATGTCGATGCGGCTGCCGCCGGGGCTCGCTGACCCGGGGGGCGTCATGATCGAATTGTACTCCACAATGTGACGCCCTCGCCTTTGGCTTCGCCGATCTCGCATGATCAACGATATCCCACCAGCGGTGCGCCAACAACGGCCCATTCCCGGGAAATAAGGCGTAGGCACAGGCTCTGCCGAAACCGCGCGGACCAACCGCAATGGTTCATCTCGTATGTGCGCGGCGCAGCAAACGCCGCTGTGCAAGGGCCTCGGACTGTTCGCTGCGGAGCAATGCCGAATGCACTCTCGGAAATGCGCCGCGGCGCTCTCGCCGCTATGGTCGCACCCCAAAGTCAGGAAATCCCATGTCTCAGCAGATGCAAAACAAGGTATGCATGATCACCGGCGGCGCCGGCAGTATCGGCCTGGCGACGGCGAAGCTCCTGCTCGCGGAAGGTGCGAAGGTCATGCTCGTTGACCTTACAGATGCCGCCCTCGAGCAGGCCGTCGCGGCAATCGGGGCGGATTTCGGGACCGTCGACCGTCTGGCGTGCTGCGTGGCGGACGTAAGTCAATCGGGGAGCGTTGCGAACTTCGTCTCAAAGACGGTTGGCCGATGGGGAAATGTCGACCTGCTGTTCAGCAATGCCGGCAATTTCGGTGTCGTCGCCTCGGTGACCGAATATCCGGAGGACGTTTTCGACTCCGTTCTGGCTGTCCATGTCAAAGGCGCTTTTCTGGTCGCCAAGCACACACTTCCACACATGAATGACGGCGGCTCCATCGTCATTACATCCAGCATTGTCGGCGTCACCGGTGACGCCGGTGTTTGCGCGTATGTAACCGCCAAGCACGCCCAGGTCGGACTGATGCGGGTGCTGGCCAAGGAAGCGGCGCCGCGCAATATCCGCGTCAACACCATTCATCCCGGTCCGGTGGACAATGAATTTCAATCGCATGTGGAGAAGAACCTCAGCACCGCGCTTGGGCGGGATGCGACCGCTTTTTTCAACGAGATAGTGCCATTGCGGCGCCATGCCCGCGCGGAGGAGATTGCCCGCTCGGTGCTCTATCTTGCTTCCGACGCCTCTAGCTTCACGACGGGAAGCCGGCTGATGGTCGACGGTGGATTGAGCGCGTGACGCTGCGTCGGCGCGGCGATCGATATTCCGCTGGGCCACTAGTGCGGTGAATTTGAAGTTCCTATCAGTTTCGCGGTAACCTCGTCATAGGAACTTCAAATTCTAAACCGCACTAGAAATCATATAATTGGCTAGTGCTCCTTTGATTCCGAAGTTCGTAAACGTGGAGCCGCAATATGATACGAACTTCGGAATCGGAGCACTAGGACGACGTCTGGTCGTTCGGTCAAATTGACACGCTCGGCGTCATGGTCCCCAATGCGCCGCGGCCCGACGAGATCGTGACGATCGTGGCGCCCTCGGAGCTGACATGACCAGGAAACCCGCCTTTCAGACTTCGCCCACCAACCCGAACTTGCAGGAAATCCAGACCGAGCCGGAGCGGCGCGTTGACATGCCCTATGCGCCGGCGATGCGGGTCGAAAGCCCGTGCGGCCTGCTGTTCATTTCCGGCGCGACTCCGTCGCCGCTCTATCACAAGCATCCGCATGTGATCTCCGAGCACGATCATCCGAACAAGATCGAGGACCAGACGCGTCGCGCGATGGAGACGATCAAGACGATCCTGGAGCATCAGGGTTTGACTTTTACCGACGTCGTCAAGGTGACGAAATATCTGACCGATATTCGCGATCAGGATGGCATGGTGGCTGTGATGAAGGAATATTTCGGATCCTGGACGCCCGCCAGCACGACCATCTGCATCAACCAGCTTTCGACGCCGGGCGCCCGCATCGAGCTCGACATGATCGCGGCCTTCCCGCCGGGGAAGTGAGACTTACTTGCGCAAGGAGCCTTTCAAAAGGCTCCTCGCGGCGAGAGCGAGCCTACTTCGCTTTCCGGCCGCCGCGTTCCGCCGCGCGGCGCATCGCTTCCGCAAAGGCACCGCCGCCGATATCCGGCCTGGCCGGCCCACGCGAGGTCATCTGCTTGTCGTTGAAGCGCGGGCCGCGATCGGATTGCAGGCGATCGGCCTTGACACCTGCCTTGGCGCCGACCGGGTCGTCCATGCGCAGCGTCAGCGCGATGCGTTTGCGGGCGACGTCGACTTCCAGCACCTTCACCTTGACGATATCGCCGGGCTTCACGACGTCGCGCGGGTCCTTGATGAAGGTCTTCGACATCGCCGAGATGTGCACGAGGCCATCCTGATGCACGCCGATGTCGACGAAGGCGCCGAAGGCCGCGACGTTGGTGACGGCGCCTTCAAGGACCATCCCCGGCTTCAGGTCGCTCACCTTCTCGACGCCTTCCATGAACACCGCAGCCTTGAAGGCGGGGCGGGGATCGCGGCCGGGCTTTTCGAGTTCGCGCAGGACGTCGGTGACAGTAGGTAAGCCAAACGTGTCGTCGACAAACGTTTTCGGTTGCACCTTGCGCAGCACGTCCACATTGCCGATCAGCGCCTTGATGTCGCTCTTGGTGGCTTGCAGAATCTTCCGCACCAGCGGATAGGCCTCCGGATGCACGCCGGATTTGTCGAGCGGATCCTCGCCGTCATTGATGCGCAGGAAGCCGGCGCATTGCTCGAAGGCCTTGGGGCCAAGCCGCGCCACTTCCTTCAGCGCCTTGCGAGACCTGAACGGGCCGTTGGCGTCGCGGTGCTGAACGATGCTTTGTGCGAGGCCGCCGCCGATGCCCGACACGCGGGCGAGCAGCGGGGCGGAAGCGGTGTTGACGTCGACGCCGACGCTGTTGACGCAGTCTTCGACCACGGCGTCGAGCGAGCGGGCGAGCTTGGTTTCGCCGAGATCGTGCTGGTACTGGCCGACGCCGATCGCTTTCGGATCGATCTTCACCAGTTCCGCCAGCGGATCCTGCAGACGTCGCGCGATCGACACCGCGCCGCGAAGCGTGACATCGAGTTCGCGCAGTTCTTCGGAGGCGAAGGCGGAGGCCGAATAGACCGATGCGCCGGCCTCCGACACCACGATCTTGGACATCTTCAGGTCGGGCAGCAGCTTGACCAGATCCGACGCCAGCCTGTCGGTCTCGCGCGAGGCCGTGCCGTTGCCGATCGCGATCAGGTCCACCTTGTGTGCGACAGCGAGCTTGCCGAGCATCGCCAATGAGGCATCCCAGGCGCGCTGCGGCTCGTGCGGATAGATCGTCGTTGTCGCGACGACCTTGCCGGTTGCATCGACCACTGCCGTCTTCACGCCGGAGCGATAGCCGGGATCGAGGCCCATGGTGACGCGTGCGCCGGCCGGTGCCGCCAGCAGGAGGTCGCGCAGGTTGGAGGCGAACACGCGCACGCCTTCTTCCTCGGCGGCGGCCCACAGCCGCGCGCGCATGTCGATGTTGAGATGCACCTGGATCTTGGTGCGCCAGGCCCAGCGCGCCGTTTCCGCCAGCCACTTGTCGCCCGGCCGGCCCCGATCGGAGATACCGAAGCGCTGCATGATCTTCAGTTCATAGGAACTTGGCGTTGCCGCCGGGGCGGGCGTCGCGGCTACCTGCTCCGGTTGCATCGCGAGATCGAGGATCTCCTCCTTCTCGCCGCGAAACAGCGCCAGGATGCGGTGCGACGGCAGCTTGACCAACGGCTCGCTGAATTCGAAATAGTCCTTGAACTTCTCGCCCTCGGTCTTCTTGCCGTCGCGCACCGTCGACGACATCAGGCCGTTCGACCACATCCGCTCACGCAGTTCGCCAATCAGGTCGGCATCTTCGGCAAAACGCTCGACCAGAATCGCGCGCGCGCCCTCAAGGGCCGCGGTGATGTCCGCGACCTGCTTGTCCGGGTTGACGAAGCTCTGGGCGATTTTCTTCGGGTCGTTGTTCGGATCGGCAAGGAGAAGTTCCGACAGCGGCTCGAGGCCGGCTTCCCTGGCAATCTCCGCCTTGGTGCGGCGCTTCGGCTTGAACGGCAGGTAGATATCCTCGAGCCGGCCCTTGTTGTCGGCCGCCATGATGGAAGCTTCCAGCGCAGCGTCGAGCTTGCCCTGCTCGCGGATCGATTCGAGGATCACGCCGCGGCGTTCTTCGAGCTCGCGCAGGTAGGTCAGGCGCTCTTCCAGCGTGCGCAGCTGCGCGTCATCGAGGCCGCCGGTGATTTCCTTGCGGTAGCGCGCGACGAACGGCACCGTCGCGCCGCCGTTGAGCAGTTCCACCGTTGCCGCGACCTGCTGTTCGCGGACGCCAAGTTCTTCAGCGATCTTCCGATTGATGTTTGCCACGCGAGAGTCTTCCTTCGAAATTCCGCGGCGGGCCGTACCGCCGTCACGATCGCTTATGGACTGATCCGGCGCGATTCATCAACCCCCGTGGCGGGATCGAATGCGCTGTTGATCACGTTGTGTTGCTGCGAAAAAACTGTGGCTTTTACGTCCGGCGTGTTGCGCAATCGGGTAGTGTCTCAGTTTGAAATTTCGAACACCCAACCGGACTTGTGCCGTCGGGCAAATCACCTGTACACCGCCATAATGGTTAGCTGCCGGCTACCTTGCGAAGCTTACCGCTAAGCATTATTCTACTGTCGGCTGGGCTCGCAGGAATCATCCCATGCAGCCTTCTGAGTACTACGGCCGCTTAGCCGGCCAAGACCGAAAAGACTTCCCTCTTGGAACCTGCCCGGCAAGGCCAGCGGCCGGCTATTTTGCTGATGCCGTCGGTCTGGCGGACGAGCAGGTCATTAAGGACGCCATTGCCGGACTATCGACTGAACACGAAATCGAATCCGCTCTCAGGGAATTGCTGGGACGTGTACACGCTCACGGCTACATGTGGTGGCGTTTAGGGATCAAGAAGTATGCCCCGAGGCCCTAGAGGCGAAAAACGTCCCGGCGACGTGATCGGCGCGGCCGTCATGGTCGGCAAGATCGCTACCGGCGAGATCGACGACCTGACCACCGAGGACGGCAAGAACGCCGCCGCCGTGGCATTGGGACGCATGGGAGGCAAGGCACGGGCGGCCGGTCTTTCTGCCCGAAAACGGCGCGAAATAGCGAAAAAAGCCGCGAAATCCCGATGGGATAAGTAGCCTCGTTGCCGCAGAGTCACACAAGAAAGTTACCGTACCTTGTGAACAGCTTAACTGTTGCTTAGTTACCAACCTATCATTATGATAGGTGCAATGTCTGAGGAAGATCAGCCGCCGATACCACTAAAACCAGCCCTCGCACCCGCGCCGAGGGTGTCGCGGATTCCGGCGCCACAGGCAAATGTAGTCAGCCTGGTGCCGCGCGCCGAAACAGTCGGTGAGTTGGTTCGGAAACTGGCCGCAGACACCACGAAAATCAAATGGTCGGCTCATGCGTTCGAGCGCATGAGCGAACGTGGCATCACCGATAAGACCGCGCTTGAGGTGATGCGCAAAGGATCGCCGAAAGGAAAGGTCGAAGCAGGACGTGAACGCGGAGAGTGGAAAATAAAAATGGCGTACCGTCCGAACGGACGCAGGGAGGTAGGTGTGGTTGTAATCACGGTACGCACCGAACGCCTATTAGTCAAAACCGTGGAATGGGAAGACGTTACATGAACATCCAATTCCGAAACGCACGCTACGGCGAAACTGTAGGAAAGCCGCTGCATTACACTGCTTGCGGCTTGGATGACGTTTATCTGTACAACGGCTTCACCCGCGAAATCATTGATGGTGAGGAGTACATCACCGTTGAGAATCTAGATGGGCTCTGGAAGTCCATTGGACTCTATCTGGTGACGACTAAGAAGACTCTTGCGCCGAAAGAAATCCGCTTTCTGCGCGACCACATGGACATGACGCAGGCGCAGCTTGGTGCGCTCTTGCGCGTGAGCGATCAGACTGTGGCCCGATGGGAAAAAGGAGAAACCGTACCCATGACCGGCTCAGCCGACTTCATGCTGCGCGTGTTGTTCCTTGGCAGCCCGATTGCTCAGCCTCAAGGCCGAGAACTGCTGCAAAAACTTAAAGAGTTGTGCGAGGGGATTATTGACGGCGACGAACCTATGCCGGCCCCAGTAGTCTTCCGTCACAACGAGCATAGCCAACGTTGGAAAAAGGCCTCCCCCATGCGCGTTGCTTGCGGGTAAGCCTTAAAAAGGGGTGCGGTTGGCGTCAAAACCTCACCTTTTCGGAAACTGAAAAAATATCTTGACGCTAAGCATAAAAGTTCATATTGTCGGGGGCATGAACAAGCTCCCGATAGAAACCCGTGTCCAAATCCTTCGCCTTCTGTGCGAAGGGTCCTCGATGCGGTCGATCAGCCGTGTTGCCGGGGTATCGATCAATACCGTCACAAAGCTTTTGGTCGATGCTGGTTTAGCTTGCGCCAACTTCCATGACGAAGTGGTGCGGGAAATCCCTGCCCAGCGCGTCCAGTGCGATGAGATTTGGAGTTTTTCCTACGCCAAGCAAAAGAATGTCAAACACGCCAAGGCTGCCCCGGAAGGTGCGGGCGACGCTTGGACGTGGACCGGCATTGATGCCGACTCCAAGCTTATCGTTTCGTGGCACGTTGGCGACCGCAGCGCCTTCACCGGTACGTCATTTATGGCCGATCTAAAGGCGAGACTTGCCAACCGCGTCCAGCTCACCACGGACGGTCACAGGGCTTATTTGAAGGCTGTTAGCGAGGTCGATTTTGATGCTGACTTTGCGATGCTGAACAAGATTTTCGCGGCAACCCCGGCTGGTCCGGGACGCTATAGCCCCGCTGCCTGCATTGGCACGATCAAGACCCCGGTCATGGGCAATCCCGATCCGCAGCACATCAGCACGTCTTTTGTGGAACGGCAGAACCTGACCATGCGGGTGTCAATGCGCCGGTTTACGCGCCTGACCGCGTTCAGCAAGAAGTTTGAAAACCACTGTCACGCGCTGGCGCTCTACTTCTTCTTTTACAATTTCTGCCGGGTCCATAAGACCCTTGGCGCTACCCCGGCAATGGCGGCTGGCGTGACTGACCGAATTATGAAGATGGAAGATGCGGTTTCGCTGATCGACGCCGCCAATCCTATCCCCGCTATTCGCGGTCCTTACAAGAAAAGTGCTGCGGCAGAAATTTCAAACTGAGACACTACCCGCAATCGACACAACATCGCAGCGAAGCCGCTCAGGCGAGTTCGGCCAGCAGATTTTGATCGCGTTAGAGGCGCAGGAAAATGCAGCAGGTCGGAAAGGCCGTCGCCAAGCAACGTGACGTGCGAGCGCATGACGAGGCCGGCTTGCGCGGCGTCATTGCGAAGAATGGCCTGCATGATCTGCTCATGCTCGGGGATCGACGATTCCATGCGGGCCGGGCTGGAAAGTGATCGCCCGGCAGTGCGGCGATATCTTCACGGTCAGCCGGCGAGATTCGCTCCCTGATCGCGTCGGCCGCCGCGCGCGGGGCGGCGCCCATGACGGCACATCGCGGGGGTTGGTCTTTTCAGCCCCACCGCCTTGTGAGTTCCACCTCGAATCCGGGCGCGGGCCAGATGCCGGGGCCTTTACTCAAAAGGTCGGCCGGGTGAAGATATCGCCGCATTTAGCCAGGTCGAGGCATTGGTCATCAATCGGCGGTTCATGGCGATAGCGCTCTGGTGCCGGGAAATCACCATTCCGGTTGCGGTGTTTGCTGTGCTCGTGATTGCCAGCTATCCGCTGAGCGACGTTTATTCCCTGGCCGTTGCCGAGGTAACACCTGACGCAACGGAAGTCGCGCCTGTCCCTGCAGACATCGTCCTTCCGAGCGAGCCGGCGACAGCCACGATCGATCCGTTGATCAATCCGGCGCCGGCGCGCGAGGTGGATGCCTCGAATATTGATGAGCCAAGTGTCGATGCGCCGAGCATCGCGCCGCCTGATGTGATCGATCCACCGAAAGTGGATGCGCCGGCGACCGGCCAGCCGGTGATGGCCGCGCTGGAAACGCCGGACGAGCAGCCGCCCAACCCATCGATCGAGGCGACGACGCAGCCGAGCAATGTTGCGGGTCCGCAGACGGAAGAAATTTACGACGCGAGCAGCCCGGTCGAGATCGTCGACGACTGCCTGGTGCTGGAGACCTGCGTCGACCGCTACCTCTGGCAGCTCTACCAGCGCACGCCGAAGGAGGATGCGATCCGGGAGACCACACGGAGAAAGGTCACGATCCGCAAAAAGGGCAAGCTGAAGACGGTGACCAGAACTTCGACGACCGTCATCGACGAGGATTTTGCCTGGAAGGATCCCAAGGCCGCAACACATGCGGACATGTCGTTGGTGGATTATGTGATCGGCGGCGTCGACCGGGGTTTCAAGCTGAGGCTGTTTCAAATGCTTCGGGCGGCGGATCAGGCCGGACTGGCGCCCGGCATCACCAGCGCATTTCGTGACGATTACCGCCAGTCGATCGCGAGCGGCCTGAAGGCCGCCGATAACCGCTCTTACCATGGCGGCAGCCTTCGCGGCGGCTATGGCCACGGCCTTGCGGCCGACATCGTCAGCATCAAAGGCACGACGCGTGCGGAACGACTTGGCGCCAGCGAAATGCTCTGGAAATGGGTCGACGACCACGGCAGCGAGTTCGGACTCGGACGTCCCTATTTGGACCGGGACCCGCCGCATGTCGCCCCGATCGACGGCGAGGAAATGGCGCACCATCGTCCGGGGTTGAAAATCCGGCAAGCCACCGCGGCGGCGAACTGAGCCGCCAGCCAATCGTTTCACGAAACGATCAACCTGCTGCAAACACCCAAAGGGATTCGATATTGAGCGTTGCCTTCACCAAGGAAGAGAGTGCCGAGACGGCGTCGGAGACGCTGCTGCCGGACCGTCCGATCTCACCTCATCCGAATCTCGTCACCGCAACAGGATTGAAGGCGCTTGAACTTCAGCTGAGCCAGGCGCGCGAGGCCTTTGAAGCAGCGCAACGCGTCGAGGACGTGAATGAACGGCGGCGGCAAGCCGCGATTCCGTTGCGCGAAGCCCGCTATCTCGCTGAACGGGTGCGAACGGCCCAGCTTGTTCAGCCTCCCAAGTCCACGGACACGGTTGCCTTCGGTAGCACGGTGACCTTCAGCCGCGAGGACGGGCGCGTGCAGAAATATCGCATCGTCGGCGAGGACGAAGCCGATCCCAGGGCCGGCTCGATTTCCTTCGTGGCTCCGGTCGCGAAATCCCTGTTCGGCAAGGCGGTTGGCGACGCGGTGAAGTCCGCGGGCCACGAACTCGAAATCATCGCGATCGCGTAAAAGCTGTTAACAGGTGCAAGGAGAGGGAATGTCACTCCAGCGATCTCTGGTTATCGTCATTGCTTTGCTTTTTGCGGCGCCATTCGCCCCGTCGCGGGCGGCCGACAAGGCGACGTTGCTCCTGAACTGGTACCTCTACGCGGAACATGCGCCGTTCTTCCTCGGCATGGAACGCGGATATTTCGAGAAGGAAGGAATCGATCTCGATATCCGGCAGGGACGCGGTTCCGTGCCGACGGTTCAGGCGGTCGCGGCGGGAACCGCGACGTTCGGCTACGCCGATCTGGCGTCGGTCCTGAAGGCGGCTGACAAGGGCGCACCGGTCGTGGTCGTGGGCGTGCTGTTGCAAAAGAGCCCGATGGCTTTCATTTCGCTCGCCGAGAAAAATATTCGCGAGCCCCAGGACCTGCGCGGCAAGTCGCTTGCGCTGACGCCCGGCGATTCGCTCTCCCAGATTCTCCCGCTCGTGCTGAGCAAGGTCGGCATGAAGGAAAGCGACATGACGATCATCGCCGGCGACAACCGCGCGAAGCTGAATGCCGTGATCAACGGCCAGGCCGACGCCATGCTCGGCTATTCCATGGATCAAAACCTGAGGATCACCGCGGCCACGCACAAGCCGGTGACGACGCTGCCGTTCGCCGACTACGGCGTCAACCTCGCAAGTTCGTCGATCGTTGCTGCGAAGGACACCACCGACAAGCATGGAGACCTCGTCGCGCGCTTCATGCGGGCGGCGACGCACGCGGTCACTGACGCCGAAAAGGATCCAGCAGCCGCCGTCGACGCGATGCTGAAGGTCAGTCCCAAGGCAGGACTACGCGACGACCTGATCGAAGGGCTGAAGCTGACCATCCCGCTCTATCATACCGACGCAACGAAGGGCCAACCGCCGTTCCGCGCCAGTCGCGCCGACGTCAAAGCGTCGGTCGATCTGTTGGCGCAATCCGCAACCATCAGCCGGGCGTCCGCCGCGCGCATGGACGACTTCATTTCGTTCAGGTTCCTACCGAACTGATTGCCACGCGAGAGAGAAAAAGAAAAATGCCGCAACCGCTGCCAGGAATGAAAACCACCACGGTTGGCTTGGCGAGGCCGCCGGCATGATCGCGGTCGAGGTGGGTCATCGCAATGTAATGCACGTCATCTGGACACAGAGGCGAGCGAATTCACGGTCGCGCCGAACCATTCGCCGTTCCACTCTGTCGCGATCACGGCGACGCCGGTTGTGAACGCGCCCATTACCGAACGGAAGCGTTTCGGATCGATGGAAGATGGGACCGGTTTATTCATCCCGCCTTGATTTCCTTAGCTCGCCCCGCATCGGAGCAGCGCAAACGCTACCCCGACATCGCGCGCCCTTACTTCTTCATCATGTGATAGCTGAGTTCGCCGGGATCGGTGAGGTCAGGCACCTTCCAGCCGTCGAGGTCGTATTCCGCCATGCAGTCCTCGGCAAAGCCCTTGAAGCGATCGGCGTTGCCGGAAGCCTGCGCGCCGAACAGGCAGTAGCGGCGGATTTCCTCGGTCGAGCCGCCGTAGTTGATTTCGTACAGTTCGTGCCGGCCGCCGAATTCGCTGCCGATACAGTCCCAGAGCAGCTTGAGCAGCTTGACGCGCTCCTCGGCCTTGTAGCCGTTGGAGCCGCGCAGATAGCGATCGAGATAGGGGCGGATCTCGCCGTTCTTGAAATCGCTGGAATGGCTGTTGAGATAGATCAGGCCCGACGCCACCGTCTGCTCGATCAGGTATTTCACCTTGGTGTAGGCCATGGTGGCGATGATCTGATAGGCGTTGCCCGGATCCATGTTCGGCAGCTTGTAATCGCCGATCCATGGCTTGGGGTCGCGCACCATGGCGTCCGACAGGCTCCAGAACAGATTACGCCAGGCGATCACCTCGCCGACATTGGCTTGCACGCCGCGATAATCCTTGGTGCCGGCGGCTTCGGTTGCCTTCAATAATAGCCCGCTGATGAAGTCGAGCTTGACGGCGAGCCGCGTGCAGCCATGCACGACGAAGCGCGGCAAAAATCCGGTGCGCGGGAAGAAATTGTTCGCCTTCTCGATGTCGCCGTAGACGAACACGTTCTCCCAGGGCACCAGCACCTTGTCCATGATGAAGACGGCGTCGTTTTCGTCGAGCCGGCTCGAGATCGGATAGTCGAACGGACTTCCCATCACGCTCGCGCTCATCTCATAGGAGGTGCGGCAGATGAATTTCACGCCGGGCGCGTTGGTCGGCACCATGAACACGACGGCGAATTTCTTGTCCTGCAGCGGAATGAGGCCGTGATGGGCGACAAAGGTGTAGTTCGTCAGCACTGAGCCGGTCGCGACCACCTTGGCGCCGGACACGATGATGCCGGCATCGGTTTCCTTCTCGATATGGCAGCAGACGTCGGCGACTTCGTTCGGCGGTCGGTCGCGATCGACAGGCGGATGGATGATCGCGTGATTGATGAAGGGCACGCGCTCCTGGCTGAACTTGTACCAGCGTTTTGCGTTTTCCTGGTACGGATCGTAAAAATCAGAGTTCGCGCCAAGCGTCGCGAGGAAAGCGGCCTTGTAGTCGGGCGCACGGCCCATCCAGCCATAGGTGATCCTGGCCCATTCGGCGATCGCGCTGCGGCCCTGGATCATTTCTTCCATGGTCTTCGGCGCCTTGAAGAAGGCGTGCGTCACGCCGCCATTGCCGGTGTCGGTCGGCAACAGGATCTTGTCCTTGTGCTTGTCGTCGTGAAGCGCGTCGTAGAGGCGGGCGACCATGCGCGAGGTGTTGCGGAAGGCGGGATGCCTGGTGACGTCCTTCACGCGTTCGCCGTAGATGTAGACGGTGCGATCGTCGCGCAGCGACTCCAGATATTCCGCCCCGGTCTGCGGACGGCTGACTTTGACGTTGCCCGTATGCTCGCCCGGAATGGCCTGTGCCGCTGACGCCTTGCCTGCCATCGTCTCTCCCTCCTCGTTTTGTCTTTACCGAATGTTCGATTATCGAACTTGTGTCCGTATTCCGAACTTAGCGAAACGATACGGCCGTGCCTGCGGATTGGCAAGGGGAGGGGCTTTGCTCGAAAACGCTTCAGACCGTGAGCGAGGAGACCTGCGCGGCGAGGCGGTTCAGTGCGGGGAGAAAGTGTTCGCGCATTTCGCTCCGCGTCGTTCGCGTCGAATGCGTGGAGAGATTGATGGCGCCGACTACCTGGCCGCTGCGGTCGAGCAGCGGCACCGCGAGCGCGCGCAGGCCGCGCTCTAGTTCTTCGTCGACGATGGAAAACCCTTGCACGCGGTCGTCGCGGATGCGGTCGAACAGCGCCTGGATGTCGGTGATGGTCTGCGGCGTATAGGCCTCGATGCGCCGCGCGTTCAGTCGCCGCCAGATCTCCGCCTCGTCGAGATAGCCGATCAATGCCCGCCCGAGCGCGGTGTGCAGCGCCGGCAGGCGGCTGCCGACCGAAAGCGCCGCCGACATGATCCGCCGCGCCGGCACGCGCGCGACATAGACGATGTCGTTGCCTTGCAGGATCACCGCCGAACAGGATTCGCCGAACCGTTCGCTGAGTTCGCGCATCAAGGGGAGCGCGCGGTCGATCCAGCTCTGCGTCGAGAGATAGGCGAAGCCGAGATCGAGAATGCGCGGCGAGAGCGAAAAAGTACGGCCGTCCTGGTCGACATAGCCGAGCTGGTTGAGGGTTCGCAGCACGCGCCGCGCGGCGGCCCGCGACAGGTCCGCGACTTGCGCCGCTTCCGACAGCGTCATGCTCGGGCGCTCTTTGCCGAACGCACCGAGCACGGCGAGGCCCTTGGCGAGCGTCGTCATGAACTCCTTGTCTTCGCGGTCGTCTTTATGGGGCTGCGCGGTTTCGGTCATGACGCGGGACTGTTGACTCCGTGGAATCCTTGTCGGACACTGGTCGGCATACGAACGCTTGTTCGAATATCGAACGCCGGTCCGACTGTCAATCCGACAGATCAACGAGAATCCGGCGCATCCTTAAGAGGGGGAGGACGTGCAGATGACCTGCCAGAACACCAGTTCGTTTCATCGCCAGAGGATCGACCGCCGCACGCTCCTGAAATATTCCGCGGCGAGCGCTGTACTTTCCGCAGGCTTGAAATCGCCGGCGATCGCGCAAACGCGGCCGATCAAGCTCGGCTATGTCTC
The DNA here is from genome assembly GCF_027307225.1 of Bradyrhizobium sp. Taxonomy (GTDB): domain Bacteria; phylum Pseudomonadota; class Alphaproteobacteria; order Rhizobiales; family Xanthobacteraceae; genus Bradyrhizobium. Next base: position 30,303 of record NZ_DAHUXJ010000126.1, read on the forward strand.
GCCGCAAACCGGTCCGCTCGCGGCGTTTGCCGAGGCCGACAACTTCATCATCGCGCAATTCAAGGAAGCGACCAAAGCCGGCATCAAGGTTGGCAACGCCACCGTGCCGGTCGAAGTCGTCGTCAAGGACAGCCAGTCCAATCCGAACCGCGCCGCCCAGGTCGCGAAGGACCTGATCGTCCAGGACAAGATCGACCTGATGCTGGTGGCATCGACGCCCGAGACGACCAATCCGGTTTCGACCCAGTGCGAGATCGAGGAAGTGCCGTGCATCTCCACCATGGCGCCATGGCAGCCGTGGTTCATCGGCCGTCAGGCCAATCCCGCCGGCGGGCCGCCGGCGTGGAAAGGCTTCAACTACACCTATCACTTCTTCTGGGGCCTCGAGGACGTCATCGCCGTCTACACCAACATGTGGGCTCAGGTCGCGACCAACAAATCGGTCGGCGGGCTGTTTCCGAACGACGGCGACGGCAACGCCTGGGGCGACAAGGTCGTCGGCTTCCCGCCGGTGCTCGACAAGCAGGGTTACAAGCTGACCGATCCCGGGCGCTATCAGAACCTCACCGACAATTTCTCGGCGCAGATCGGCGCGTTCAAGGCGGCCAATTGCGAGATCGTGACCGGCGTGGTCATACCGCCGGATTTCACCACCTTCTGGAAGCAGGCGTTGCAGCAGGGCTTCAAGCCGAAGGTAGCTTCGATCGGCAAGGCGATCCTTTTCCCGGTCGCGGTCGAGGCGCTGGGCAAGGACGGCAACAACCTGTCGTCGGAAGTGTGGTGGACGCCGAGCCATCCGTTCAAGTCGTCGCTGACGGGCGTGAGCGCGAAGGACCTCGCCCACGGCTTCGAGACGGCGACCAGGAAGCAATGGACCCAGCCTATCGGCTTCGTGCACGCGCTGTTTGAACTCGCGGTCGACGTGATGAAGCGCACGCAGGATCGTGACGGCAAGGCGATCACCGCGGCCGTGGCCTCCACCAATCTCGACACTGTCGTCGGAAAGGTGCAGTGGAACGGGGCGAACCTGCCGCCGTTCGCCGCCAAGAACGTCACCAAGACGCCGCTGGTCGGCGGACAATGGCGTTACAAGGACGGCAAATACGATATTGTCATCACGGACAACAAAACCGCGCCGGCGATTCCCGTCGGCGGCAAGATGGAAGCGATCGCTTAAGCAACGCGATGATACTGGACGTTGCGGGCTTAAAGAAAAGCTTCGGCTCGATCGTGGTCGCTGACGATCTCGATCTTGCCGTGGCAGCGGGCGGGGCCGTTGGCATCATCGGACCGAATGGCGCCGGCAAGACCTCGCTGTTCAACCTGATCACCGGCGACCTCGCGCAGGATGGCGGCGTGATCCGCTTTGACGGTGGCGATCTCGCGAGCGTGTCGCCGCAGGGCCGTTGCCGCGCCGGGCTCGGACGCACCCGCCAGATCCCGCAGCCGTTCGAAAAACTCACGGTGTTCGAGAATCTTCTGGTTGGCGCTGTCCATGGCCGGCGCAAGACCGAGCGAGAAGCCGCGCAATCCTGCGGCGAGATTCTTGCCTCGCTGGGTCTGCTCAAGCGCGCCAATACGCTCGCCGGATCGCTGACGCTGCTGGAGCGCAAGCGGCTGGAGATGGCGCGCGCGCTCGCGACCGAACCACGGCTGTTGCTGCTCGACGAAATCGCGGGCGGTCTCACCGAAGGCGAGTGCCTCGAACTCGTCGATACGATCCGGGCAATTCACAAGAGCGGCGTTGCGATCCTCTGGATCGAACACGTCGTGCATGCGCTGGTCGCTGTCGTCGATCGCCTGGTCGTGCTCAATTTCGGCCGCAAGGTTGCTGAAGGCGTGCCGAAGGACGTGATGCAGCGCGCGGAAGTGCGTCAGATCTATATCGGCATCGAGGCGTAAGGCATGGCGCTGCTCGAGACCCGAAATCTCACCGCCTTCTACGGCGACTTCCAGGCGCTCTATGGCATCGACGCGGTGCTGGAAAAAGGCGAGACCATCGCCATCATCGGCGCCAACGGCGCCGGCAAGTCGACGTTCCTCAAAGCGATCGCCGGCCTCATCCGCGCCGCGCCGTCGAGCATCCTGCTCGATGGGCAGCCGATCGGCGCACGCGCGGCGGCTGACATCGTCAAGCTCGGCATCGCGCTCGTGCCGGAGGGACGGCGCTTGTTTCCGTCGCTGACGGTGGAGGAAAATCTTCAGATCGGCGGCTATGGCAACAAGACGCCGGGGGCGTGGACGCTTGAGCGCGTCTATTCGCTGTTTCCGATCCTCAGAGAGCGGCGGTCGGCCGCGCCCTCGACGCTGTCGGGCGGGCAGCAGCAGATGGCGGCGATCGGCCGCGCGCTGATGTCCAACCCGCGCATTCTCTTGTGCGACGAGATCAGCCTCGGGCTTGCGCCGATTGTGATTTCCGACATCTATGCGGCGCTGCCGCAGGTCAAGGCCGATGGCAGCAGCATCGTGCTGGTCGAGCAGGACATCGTGCAAGCCATGAAAGTGGCCGACCGCGTCTACTGTTTCCAGGAGGGAAGGCTCTCGCTGGCCGGCCGTCCCGACGAACTGACGCGCGATTCCATTCACCGCGCCTATTTCGGACAATAAGAGATGACCGGCTGGCTCGATGCAGTGATCCAGGGCGTGCTGCTCGGCGGGCTCTATGCGCTGTTTGCAGCCGGGCTGTCGCTGATCTTCGGCGTGATGCGGCTGGTTAACCTTGCCCACGGCGATTTCATCGTGATTGCGGCCTATGCGATCTTGCTGATCGCGCGGGCACTCGGTCTTGACCCGTTCGTGGCGGCGGTGATCGCGCTCCCCGTTCTGTTTGTCGTCGGTTATGCGCTTCAACGTGTGCTGCTCAACCGAACACTGGGGCGCGACCTGCTGCCGCCGCTGCTGGTCACTTTTGGCCTGTCGATCATCATCCAGAACGGACTGTTGCAGCTATTCTCGGCCGACAGCGTGCGCCTGCGCTCTGGCGCGATCGAAACCGCGTCGATCCCGCTTGGCGGCGGCATCGCGGTCGGCGTCGTGCCGCTACTGACGCTCGTCTCCGCGATCGCGGTGATCATGTTCCTCAACTTCGTGTTCTATCGCACAAGGATCGGGCAGGCGTTCCGCGCCACCTCTGACGATCTGGAGATCGCGCAACTGATGGGCATCGACGTCAGCCGCATCTTTGCAACCGCGATGGGGCTTGCCTTCGCCGTGATCGCGATCGCTGCGCTCTATCTGGGTCTACGCGCGAATTTCGATCCGACGATTGGTCCGGCGCGGCTACTTTACGCCTTTGAAGCCGTGATCATCGGCGGCCTTGGCAGCTTCTGGGGCACGCTCGCCGGCGGCATCGTGCTCGGCGTGGCGCAAACCATCGGTGCGCGCATCGATCCGGAGTGGCAGATATTATCGGGCCATCTCGCGTTCCTCATCGTGCTGGTGATCCGGCCGCGCGGGTTGTTTCCCCGCGCGCTGGATTAGGGGAGGCCGGCGATGGCGGCTGATACGCCCAGGGATATGACCAAGGATACTTCAAAGCCGAAGCCGACATTCCGCATCGAGACGGCGAGCCGCGCCTCGCGCATATCCGCCGCTATCCTCGGTGTTGCGTTGCTGATAGCCATCATACTGCCGGCCTTCGCCGGCCGCGAGCTGATCCAGAACCTGATCTTCCTGTTTTACATGCTGGCGCTGGCGCAATGCTGGAATCTGCTCGCGGGCTATGCCGGTCTCATTTCGGTCGGCCAGCAGGCCTTTGTCGGTCTTGGCGGCTATTTGCTGTTCGCATTGACCTTGCCCGGCGGCATCAATCCGTTGCTTGCGATTCCAATTGTTGGAATCGTCTCGGCGATCGTGGCGTTGCCGACCGCGCTCGTCGTGTTTCGCCTGCGCGGCGCTTATTTCGCAATCGGCACCTGGGTGGTGGCGGAAGTCTATCGCCTGGTTTTCGCCCAGTTCAGGATGCTGGGCGGCGGCACCGGGACGTCGCTCGATCCGTTAGTCACGTCATCGGTGCCCGGCATCGCATGGGTGAAAGCGCTGCTCGACGTTCGCACGCCGGCAGCGCGCGACATCGTTTCGTACTGGCTGGTGCTGGCGCTGATGGTCGGCACGCTGGCGCTCGTCTACTTCATGCTGCGCTCGCGCCGCGGCCTTGCGCTCGGCGCGATCCGCGACAACGAGCGGGCCGCCGCCGGCCTCGGCGTCGACATCTACCGCATCAAGCTTTTCGTCTATGTCGCGACCGCCGCGATGACCGGCATGATCGGGGCGGTGATCTATCTTCAGAAGGCGCGCATCTCGCCCGACGCCGCCTTCTCGGTGCTGGACTGGACGGCTTACATCATCTTCATCACGGTGATCGGCGGTATCGGCACCATCGAAGGCCCGGCGATCGGCGCCGTCATCTTCTATCTGATGCAGCGATATCTCGCCGACTTCGGCGCCTGGTATCTCATTGTGCTGGGCGCGCTCGCTATCGTCGTAATGCTGTTCGCGCCGAAAGGTCTCTGGGGCTTTGTGGCCGAGCGTTACAATCTGACGCTGTTTCCGACCCGGCGCAAACTGGTCGCCGATGCCGCGGAGCAGAAGGCGCTTACAGATTTTTGACAAGACAAGGCTTGCTCCGGTTGGCATTCTTTGCGGGTCACGAAAAAGGGGACCCAGCCATGAGCTTCGCAAGAGCCGCGGCATCCGCCGCTATCGTCACCCTCCTGTCGGCGGTTTCCGCGACAGCCAAGCCGATCGCCACGACCGGGGAAACCAACCTGCGCAAAGGTCCGGGCACCGATACCGAGGTTGTGACGCTTATCCCGAAGGGAGGCGTGGTGGAGGTCGGCGATTGCACCAATGGCTGGTGCGCCGCATCCTTCGACGGCAAGGACGGCTACGTCATCGCACGCAATGTCGGGCTTGGGCCGCGGCCTGCCCCGCATGGACGCAGGATGGGTGCAGTGCAGGTCTACGACGAACCGGACTACGGGCCGCCGCCGGCGTATTACCGCCCCTATCCGTATTTCGGCTACGGCTATCCCTATTACGGATGGTATCGGGGCTGGGGTTGGGGCCGGCGCTGGTAACGGCCTGCGGTAACGCGCGGCGCCACTTCACTCACCTGCATTGGCTTGAGAAGGCGGAGCAGTTACGACTTGCCAACCGGCAGGTTCTGCAGGTTCAGGGGCACGGCGGCCGAAGACGCCTTGTCGCATTCGAGCATGACGCTCGCCTTCGGAAAATCCAGTGCCCACGGCTCGGCCACCTCAAAGGAAACCTGCAACGCCTTGCTCAACCGGCCGGCTGGCATTTCGAAATCGGGCGTTTCACCCAGAACCTGAAGCCGGCCGGTATCGAACCGAGTTCAGCTTCTGTCCATCACCCATCGATTGACCGCCTGGTGAAAATTGAGAGGACCGGGAACGGTCATGTGCGTTTTGAGATACTTGAAGCCGGCCTTTTGCAGCGTGCGGTTCGGCGCGACATTGAACGCGTTGGGCTCGCAGAACAGCTGCTTCAGCTTCAACGTCTGAAAATAAAGTTCGGCGCTTTGCCTGACGCACTCCACACCGATGCCGCGTCGACGCCGTGACGCCTCCTTGACGTGCAGATGCATATTGGCGCGCTCGCCGATCGTGATCTTGTCGGCGGTCGAGAAGCCCACGAATTGATTGTCCTCAAACCAGCTCACCAGAAAGTGGCTCCGTTGCTCGACGGGCTGGTCGAACAGTTCTTCATAGCGCCGCTGCCATTGCGCGGACGGCGGCAGGCGAGACGGATCGACCCCGAGCACTTCCAGATGCTCGGGCGTGGAGGTGTGGAAATAGTCGATGATCTCCGAAGCTTCCTGCAAAGTCATCGGACGAACGGAAACGGTCACTTGCAAGCCCCTGCGATCAGCGGCGCCTTGCGCGCGCCTGTTGCGACATGCAAGGGAGGATAGGCGGACTATCGCCGCATCGCAATTGTGCAGGCTTTACGCGCCGGGCGAGGGCGGAGGCGGGGTCGGCCCCGGTTCGACCGTGTACAATTTCGGCATGTTGATCGGCCGGTACGACGACACACTCGCTATCCGATCGACCACCGACTGATGGATGTTGGCCCCGTCCGGAATCAGCCTCGGCTCGCTGCGCGGCAAATAGTAGCCGAGGAAGCACTTGCGCTCCGGCCATTCCCGGTATTTTTCGTTTTTCGGCAGCCACTCGAGAATTTCCCACGCCGCGTTCATCGAATCGTGCAGCGGGGCGATCGAACTCGGCGGCTGATAGACGTGGCTGCTGCCCCTTCGCTGCCTTCCCCAGCAGAGGTGATCGACCATGGAGGGATCGAAGCGAAGGCCACAAGCCGCCGCCTGATCGATCATCCACAGCAGCGGGTATTTCGAGGGGCCGCTCTCCGTTTCGGGATAGCCGCCGCCGACGTCGCAATGCACGCCCGCGAACCAGACCTGGCGGATGTCCTGAGCGATCGCACTCGATGGATCGAAAATATCCGGGCGATATTTTTGCGGATCGGTCCAATGGTTGAGCCGGAACATCCGGCGGCGCTCGTCGATCGCCATCGCCTGGCGGAATTTCTTCACGCTCGGATTGGTGCGCGTATAGACCAGGGTTTGCAGGTCGAACCAGAACTTGTCCTGTCGCGGGACGATGACGGAAGCGACCGTATCCCAGACTCCGAGAAACTCGATCGGGACATGATAGCCGCCCGCGACCCGGCTGAAGTGCCAGGCGCCATCCAGAAATTTGCCGTCGGAACTGTCGCTATTCGCGCTGGCGCTCTTGTAAGCCGAGAAGGCATAGCCGGCGAGATCAATCTGGTCCGGCGGCAACAGACCGATCACCTGAATGAAAGCGGCCAGCACACGCACGGTGTAGGCGCCTCGGCTGAAACCGAACAGCCAGATCCGATCGTCCTTTTCGTAGGTCTTGCACAGGAAGCGATAACCGGCGAGCGTATCCTCATCGAGCCCGGCTCCCGTCGCCAGGCCACGGATGGCATAGGCCTCTTGTTTGATACGGCCCCAGGTGCTTTGCAGGCCGATCGTGCCGACGCCTGGATGATAGTAGACGCGCTGGCCCGCGTCCTTTTCGAGGACCCGGTAGAGCTTCAGCACATTCGAGAGCGTGTTGTTGATCTCATTGCCGGTGCCGTCGCAGCAAATGACGATGTCCTTCGCCATGGCGTCCCCACGCAATTATCTGAGACGAGATCCCTGAAGTGGTACGGCAAGATCCTGGCGGCTGCAACCTCGAGCAGAGGCGGACGGCCAAATCCTGTCCGGACTTCAACGCCATCCTAGCGCGGGTGCGACGTGGCCAAGTATGGCCTGGATCACATGGACGTTGTAAGCGACGCCGAGCTGGTTAGGCACGGTGAGCAGCAGTGTGTCGGCTTCCGCGATCGCCTCGTCCTGCCTGAGCTGCTCGATCAGCACGTCCGGCTCGGCGGCGTAGCTGCGGCCGAAGATGGCGCGCGTGCTCGCGTCGATGAAGCCGACCTGGTCCTGCCCTTCGCCCTCATGGCCGAAATAGGCGCGGTCGCGATCGTCAACCAGCGCGAAAATGCTGCGGCTGACCGAGACGCGCGGCTCGCGGGTGTGACCGGCCTCTTTCCAGGCTGCGCGAAAGCTGCGGATTTGCTTCGCCTGCTGGACGTGAAACGGCTCGCCGGTCTCGTCGTTCTTGAGCGTCGAACTCTGCAGGTTCATGCCGAGCTTTGCGGCCCAGACCGCGGTGGCGTCGGAGCCGGCGCCCCACCAGATGCGCTCGCGCAATCCCGCCGAATGCGGCTCGAGGCGCAACAACCCCGGCGGATTCGGAAACATCGGCCGCGGATTCGGTTGCGCAAAGCCTTTGCCGGCGAGCAAATCCAGAAACACCTCCGCGTGGCGGCGGCCCATGGCGGCATCGTCCTGGCCTTCGGTGGGCTGATAGCCGAAATAGCGCCAGCCATCGATCACCTGCTCGGGCGAGCCGCGGCTGATGCCGAGTTGCAAGCGCCCGCGCGCGATCAAGTCGGCGCTGCCGGCGTCCTCGATCATGTAGAGCGGGTTCTCGTAGCGCATGTCGATCACGGCGGTGCCGATCTCGATCTTGCTGGTTCTGGCGCCGACCGCGGCAAGCAGCGGGAAGGGCGAGGCGAGCTGGCGCGCGAAGTGATGGACGCGAAAGTAAGCACCGTCCGCCCCAAGCTCCTCGGCCGCGACGGCGAGGTCGATGGATTGCAGCAGCACGTCAGCGGCCGAGCGGGCCTGCGATTGCGACGAGGGATTCCAGTGTCCGAACGAGAGAAAGCCGATCTTTTTCATCCGGGCAATCTAGTGACGCCGGTGTCGTTTTGCTACCCCGTCTCGTCGACCCCCCCCAAAAGGAAGCACGAAAGCGCGAGCATTTTCTTTAGCCTTAGCTACCCTGCGTATTAATTGAGCCCAACTTATTTCGAAGCATGCGCCGCCAGTATCTTGACTACCTCGCTGCGGCTAAGACCGGCGGGAACGTCATTCTGATACAAAAATGCGAGTAGCGCATGCGCAGTATTCCGCAACTTATCAAGATCGTCCTGGGATACCGGATTCGGGACATTGAAATGGAGTAAACCAAGACTCCTCATCAACTCGCGGAAGACACATTGCTTGAGCTTGCTTTGATCCTGCGCTTGCGCAGAAACGAAAAATAAATAGAAAGCTATTTCTTTTTTGTTCGAGACAAGAATCTTTCCCACGCAAGGCAACCCGCCTCCGACGAGACTTTTGTACAACGCAGTTTGAGCGTTTTCATCTAGAGCTAATTGAATTAGTAGACCCTTGTATTTTTCGAAGTCGGCTTGGGTGCCATCGGTAAACACCATACCCACGTTTGCCTGTTTATCCACAAACTTGACATCTAGATGCGTCAGCTCCCGTATGATCGCGATTTCCTTAGCCATGAAACCCGCCATCCCACGCACATAGCCACCACCGTTCGTGATGCCGATTCGAATATCACCCTTCCATCTTACGAGATAACCCTCAGTTTTGCTGCCAAATGGAGCGAAAGCGTATTGGTCCAAGCCATGGAGTAGCTCTTCATTTGAAAGCTGTAGCGGTTCGCGATACTGGGCTCCAGCATCAGCACTGACAGCCAATACGGCGAGCAACGAAAGTGTGGCGCGAATTACCGCGACGCTGCACCTCTGAAAAAAGCTCCGCCGAGAGGACAGGGAAGCGAGCACGATAGAACCTCCTTTTGAGAGTGTTCCATTTTTCTCTCCAATTTGCCACCCCGACTCGTCGACCCTCATGGTAAGGAGGCGCGAATGCGCCGTCTCTGGACGACGCTTCGCGTCGCCAGGAGAACCATGAGGCCTCGATCTTGGCCTCATCCTTCGAGACGCCGCTCGCGCGGCTCCTCAGGATGAGGGGAGACGTCGCGAAAAGTGTTCAGTGCGCGAGCGGGTCGGGCCGCAACTGCACCTTGAACACCTTGGGATAGGCCTCTTTGCCGCCTTCGCTGTGGAAATTGGCGCGGGTGCCCGAGGTGGTCCAGAGGCCGCGGCCCTTCCAGCCCTTCGACTCGTCGTCGATCCGGCCGTCGACATTCTTGGTGAAGAAGCCGAGCGGGTAGGGCATGCGCATATTGATGAACTTGCCGTCGACCAGCGCGAGCAGCGATTCCGCGCCATTGGCTTCCGCGATCGGTACGTTCTTGCCGAGGCCCAGGATATTATAGCGGTCAACCCACACATAATAAGCGTGGTTGGCGCTGCCCGTGGGATCGAGTCCTTTGAACTGCGGCCCGGGCAAGCGGTAGACGTGCCAGCCTTCCGGACACTGCTTGCCTTCGGCCGTGGTCGGGCCGTTGAGCCGACCCTTGCAGCGCATGCGGTCGAAGCTCGCGAGCTGGCCGCTCGACAGCGCGGTCCAGACCACGCCGTCGAGCCCGATATCGATGCCGCGCGGACCGAAGGTGCCCTCCGGCGGTTGATACACTTCCGCCAGCGCCGTGTTGGCCGGATCGGAGCCCGGCGTCAGGCGGATGATGTAGCCGGGCTGATCGATGCGCGAGAAGCCGCGATCCATCGCCTGGCCCCAGATCGAATTGTCCACCGGGCTCAGCATGATGCCGTAGAACGAAGCGGCGATGCGCTTGTCCTTCTTCGGATCAACCGGATCCTTGGCTCCGACATAATCGTCGCGCTTGCCGTTGCCGTTGGTGTCGATGACGAGCGCGGTCCACCCCTGCGAGGCGACGGCGTCATGCGTCTCGCGGAATTTCTTCACGTTGAGCCAGCCGACGATGCCGCCGCCCGCGCCCGGACCGCCCGCGCTCATCCACAAGGTGTCGTTGGCGTCGTGTCCGAAATAAAGGTGATGGGTCGAGAAGCAGGTGTTGATCAGGTCCCACTTGCCGGTCGCGGGATCGAAACGCGACAGTTCGCGCGCCGCGGTTCCTTGCGGATCGGCCTTGGCGGAGGGAAGGCTTGAACCCTGCTTGCAGTAGTCCGGATTGGCCGGCGGTCGCAGCTTGGCTGTGAACCAGACCTTGCCCTGCTCGTCCATCATCACGTTGTGGATGGAGGTGTGGCCGTCCCAGATCGTCTCGTCGCCCCAATAGGCCGAGGTGCCGTGCGGCGCGTCGGCCGATCCGGGCATCTTGGGATCGAGGTAGGGCTCCGTGATCGTGGAGGCGACGTTCTTGACCGGGTCGAGCGTCGGAATGAGGTCGGTGCTCTCTTCCGGCGATCCGTAGATCAGGCCGTTCGCGTTGAGGTGCGGGTTGCGCTTGTCGGTCGAGATCGCGTCGTGCTGGTAATGGGTCGGCGAAGCCCAGTCCCACTCGGTGTAAACGACATTGCGCTCGATGCCTTTCGGCCGCGAAGGCTTGTCGAACGGCAGCTCGCCCTTGGCGATCCGGTCGGTCCAGTTGGAAAACACGTCATAGACCTTGTCTGGCCCGATGCTGTTGATCGCGGTCGCCATGTATGCCTGGGCCTGACCGGCTTGCGTGCGCATCGCCCACGCCATCTGCGAGTCGCCGTTCGCCTGATCCATGAAGAATTTCGGCACTTCGCGGATGCCGCGCGAGCCAAGGGCATGGCAGGACTGGCACATGTTCTTGACGGTGTCGACGAACTGCGCCTGGCTCTTCATCGTGTCCGGCATCTTGTTGCCCTTGGCGCCGGTGCCGGGAAATTCGTTCGCTGCGGGAATGTTGAGCAAGGAATACCAGTACATGCCGGGATAATGCTGCGCGTCGGCGGCAGCGGTGGCGGCGGGCCTGACCTTGAAATCGAGAAGCTTGCCCGGGCGTGAATCGATTTGCGTGCTGTCGGTCAGGCCATAGCCGCGAACCCAGACCTTGTAGTTCGCGTCCGGCAGTTCGGGAATCACGAAGCGGCCCTGGTCGTCGGTAACGACGATCTTCGCATATTTGGTCGGCAGGTCCTTGGTCTCGGCGATGACCCAGACGCCGGCTTCCGGACCCTTTTCGCCGATCACCTGTCCGCCGATGTCATGGGCGGAGATGTCGATCTTGGCCGCCATCGCGCTGCCACCATGGAGCAACGCGAACGCGCTCACGCCTGCGGCGAACCATTGAGTAAGCTTCATCAGATTTTCCTTAAAAACAGAACGTATCCCGCGGGCCGCGTTGGTGACGGCGCGCGGCCTTTTCACGCGCGATATTTCGGCCAAAGCGCCGGCCTTGTCGAGTGGACATTTTGGGAAAACATTTCGCCCGTTCTCACATGGTGAAAAGCGGGCGTCATAATTTTATGGGTAAGCGAAAACGGATGCGCGTTTTAGTGCGGCGCGGGATCGGTCGTCGCAGGGCTGGTCGTCACGGTCTGTTTGACCTGAACGACCATCGGCTTCGGAATATCAGGCATCGCCTGCTCCCAGCCGCCGCCGAGCGCCTTGAACAGCGTGACCAGATCGAGCGCGACGTTGGTCGTGCTCGTCGCATATTGCTGCTCGTTTTGCACGAGGTTGCGCTCGGCATCGAGCACGGTCAGGAAGTCGGCGACGCCGTCATTGTAGCGGGAACGAGAGAGATCGAGCGCCGCGCGCGTATGGTCGAGCTGGGCGCGCAGCCGCGCGCGGCGGATCTGTTCGAGCCGCAGCGCCGCCAGCGCATTGACGACCTCATGCCAGGCTTGCAGCACTGTCTTGTGGTAGGTCAGCGCGGCTTCTGCCTGCTGTGTCTCGTTCAGAAGCAGCATGTTCTTCAGCCGGAAGCCGTCGAAGATCGGCAAGGTCACGCTGGGGCCGGCGTTGTATTGCAGCGAGCTTGGTTTGAACAACTTGTTGAACTGAAGCGAGTCCAGCACGACCTGCCCGTTGAGCTGGAATTTCGGATAGAACGAGGCGATCGCGACGCCGATATTGGCGGTCGCCTCATGCAGCTGGTCTTCGGCCTGGCGGATATCGGGCCGGCGGCGCGCCAGTTCCGACGGCAGCCCCAGAGGGACATGCGGCGGCAGCTTCATTGGACGCCATGAACCGAGTTCGCCGTTGAGCGAGGACGGCGGCAGATCGAGCAACAGCGCGACTGCGTTCTGATACAGGATCTCCTGCTGCTGCAGGGTCGGCAGTTGCGCGCGAATGCCTTCAACCTGTGCGGCCGCGTTTTCGGCATCGAGACCGCTGCGCACGCCTTTCTGTTGCAGCTGCTGCGCCAGTTGCAGAATGTCGCGATCGACCCTGACATTGTTTTCGGCAATCCGGATCTGCTCCTGGGTGCCGCGCAGCTGGATGTAATTGCGCGCGAGCTCGGCGAGACTCGAGACCAGCGCATCGCGCCGGCGATCTTCGGCCTCGGTCACTTGCGCGTCGGCGGCCTCGACCTGCCGGCGTACGCGGCCCCAGAGATCGAGCTCCCAGGACATGTCAGCACCGATTGTGTACTCGTTGATCGGCGCGATGTTGCCCCCCGCAGGGCCGAGCAGGGGGCCGAGCAAACTGATGATGCCGTTCTGGCTAAAGAGTTCGCGCTGATATTTGGCGTCGCCATTGATGCCGGGAAGCTCCGGGGCCGCGGCGACGCCGCGCTGGAAGCGGCTTTCGGCAATGCGGATCGCGGCGGTGCGCACGTCGAGATTGGCGTCCGCGATGCGGCTTTCGAGATTGGTCAGCGTCGGATCGCCGAAGATCTTCCACCAGGTCGGATCGGTCGGCGCCGGCAGATGGGCATCGCCAATCGGCTGACCATTGAAGTTCCTGGCATCGCTCAGGTGCGAGTCCGGTTCGACGAAGTTGGGCCCGAACGTGCAGCCGCCAAGCAGCATCGCCATCGCGGCGAACACGCCGTCGCGCCAGCGCGGGACCTTCGACATCAGTGGCCCCCTCCGGCCCGCATGCCGCCGGTTTTCGGCGACAGCAGGAAGCATAGGGGTACAATCAGAAAGGCCACGATCGCGCAATAAAGGAAGACATCCCGATAGCTGAGAATGGCGGCCTGGGTCCGCAATACCTGGTAGACTTTCCCGACCGCCGCATCATGCGCCGCGGCGCCGACACGGCCCATCGAGCGCAGCGTCTGTTCGTATTGCGCGATCAGCGACTGATAGGACTGGTTGAACGGCGTGGTCCATTGCGACAGGTAGCTTTGGTGGGTCTGGGCGCGCTGGGTGACTTGCGAGGTTGCCAGCGCAATGCCGATCGATCCGAAGATGTTGCGAAACATCGCAAACAGCGCCGCGCCATCGCTGTTGAGCTCCCGCGGCAGCGTCGTGTAGGCGACCGTCGAGATCGGTACAAAGAGGAAGGCGAGCCCGGCCGACTGGAAGGTCCGCATCGAGACCAGCGTCTTGAAATCGATGTCCGGAACGAGCGTGCTCGAATAGACCAGCGCGCAGCCGATGATGGTGAAGCCGGTTGCAATGATGTAGCGAGTCTGCACCTTGGTCATCAGGCGGCCGACGAACGGGATGAGAATGATGACCGCAATGCCTCCCGGCGACAGAATCATCCCGGCCCAGGTCGCATTGTACATCAAAACGGTCTGGGCGAATTGCGGTATCAGGACTGCGCTGGCGTAAAGAATGCCGCCGGTGGCGCCGATCATGACGCATCCGCTGGCAAAGTTCCGGTCGGCAAACACCGCGAGGTCGACGATCGGCTTCCTGGCGATCAGGAGCCAGCCGATCGCGCCGAGGATGCCAAGGAACGCGAGCAGCGCCATCACGCAGATGAAGGTGGAATTGAACCAGTCGGCATCCTCGCCGCGATCCATCATGATTTCGAGGGAGCCGAGACCGATGGCGATCAGCCCGAGGCCGATGAAATCCATGCCGCGGTTGCGGCGGTTCTTTTCCCACGGCGGATCCTCGACCAGAACCGAGACCAGGAAGGATGCGACGAGGCCGACGGGGATGTTGATGAAGAAGATCCAGCGCCAGGTGAAATGATCGGTGATCAACCCGCCGAGGGTCGGGCCCAGCACCGGCGCGACGACGGTGGCGATCGCGGTGACGCCGAAAGCCGCGCCGCGTTTGGCCGGCGGAAAATAATCCAGGATGATCGATTGCTGGTTCGGTTGCAGGCCGCCGCCGAAGAAGCCCTGCATGAGGCGGAATAGAATGAGCTGGCCGAGGCTCTGCGCGATGCCGCACAGAAACGAGCAGACCGTAAACATCACGATGCAGATGATGAAGTAGCGCTTGCGGCCGAGGATGTCGCCGAGCCAGCCGGAGATCGTCAGCACGATGCCGTTGGCGACGAGATAGGAAGTGAGCGCCCAGGTGGCTTCGTCGTTGCTGGAAGAGAGGCTGCCGGCAATATGCGGCAGCGCCACGTTCACGATCGTGGTGTCCAGGATCTCCATGAACGCGGCGCTCGTGACGATCACCGCGATCAGCCATGGACTATATTGCGGTTTCCATGGCTCCTCGTGGCTGGTGTCGCTCATCGCACCGTGACCGTCGGCTCGACGGAAATTCCAAGCGGCAGTGGAATATTGGGATCAAGTCCCTTGTCGATGACGATCTTCACCGGCACGCGCTGAACGATCTTGATGAAATTGCCGGTGGCGTTCTCGGGCGGGAAGGCGGTGAACTTCGAGCCCGAGCCGAGCTGGATGCTGTCGACATGCCCTTCGAGGCGCAGATGCGGATAGGCATCGACCTTGATGCTGACATGCTGGCCGGGCCGCATGTCGACGAGCTGGTTTTCCTTGAAATTGGCGGTGATCCAGACTTCGGGCGCGACGATGGAAAAGATCTGCTGCCCCGGCGCGACGTAGTTGCCTTTTTCGACGTTGCGCTTGGTGATCCAGCCGTCTTGCGGGGCCGTGACCAAGGCCCACGACAGGTTGAGATCGGCCTGGTCGAGCTTCGCCTGCGCCTGCTCGACCTGACCCTTGAGCTGGCCGACCTGCGCGTCCGTCTCGGCGATCCGCTCCGGAACGGGCGAGTTCTGCGTCACTTGCGCATCCGCCAGCGCCACCTGCGCTTCCGCCTGCTTCAACGCAGCTTGCGCCGCGTCGATATCCTGCTGCGAGGTCGCGGCCTTCGGCAGCGCCTTCTGACGATCGTAGTCGGCCTGGGTTCTGGCTTTTGTCGCCTGTGCCTGTTCGAGCTGGGCCTTGGCGACCTCGAGCTGCGCTGGAAAATTCTTTTTCGCGACGTCCAGCCCGTATTGCTGTCCGCGGTATTGCGCTTTGGCGGTCGCCAGCGCGCCTTCGGCCTGCTCGCGATCGATCTTGTACTGACGCGGATCGATATGGATCAGCGGCTGGCCTTTCTTGACGTACTGGTTGTCGTTGACGTCGAGCGAGACCACGACGCCAGCGACTTGCGGCGCGATGGTGATGGCGCGGCCGTCGGTATAGGCGTCGTCGGTTTCCTCGATATTGCGCGTGGTCAGCCAGTAATAGACGCCGCCGATGACAAGCAGCAGAATCACGATGCCGCCGATGAGGAAGACCTTGGGCCGCCGCTTCGCTCGCCTCTCCTCGCGGGAAGACGCTGCGGGAGCCGCGTTGCCATTGCCGGCGGGCGCCGCCTTTCCGGCGTCAGGCTTCGCCGCCGGCGATGCTTCGTCGGAACGCTCGGCGTTGGGCCGTCCCGGCGAGCGGGGCGTCGTCTCAACTTCCTCTACGGACATAGGGCGCGATCCCTTGAACCATCAAACCCGTCGGCCTTTAGTTTATCAGTCTTTAATTCTTGCCACCTGAGTGAGGCCCGGGATATAACCGTACCTGAAGGTTCGTTTAGAGACAAGGGTCGCCCCAACCCAAGGGAATCGGACCACTGCCATGCCCAAAAGCGCAGTCATTCGAAAGGTTCCTCGCGGCGAGCGGCGGCGCGGCGAACTAATTGACGTCGCTGAGAAAATGTTTTTGGAGCGCGGCTTCGCCGACACCACGATGCAGATGATTGCCGAGTGCGCCGGGGCATCGAAGGAAACGCTCTACCGTCACTTCGAAAGCAAGGAACTGTTGTTTGCGGAGATCATCAGCCGCAAGGCCCGGCAGATTTCCGGACCTGACGCGCCGATGGCGCGCGGCGGCAGCCCGGAAACGGTGCTGACAGCGCTTGGCGTCACCCTGCTTCGCACCGTCGCGAGGGGCGAGGAGTCGTTTCTCTTCAGAACGGTGGTGACGGAAGCGGCGCGCTCGCCGGAGTTCGGCGATCTCTTTTATGCGCGCGGGCCCGGGCTCACGGTCGAGCGGCTCACGCAATATCTGGCGGAAGCTTGCATGCGAGGCGAACTGCATTGCGACGACCCGACGGTAGCAGCTCAGCTTTTTCTCGGCGCGGTGGTTTCGCAGTTTCATCTGCGCCGTCTGGTTCTATCGGACTGGAAGCCGCCGACCGAGAAGGAAATCACCCGTCACGTCGAAGCGGCGGTCTCGATGTTCATGGCGAAGTTCAACTAGAGATGCCTGATCGCACTTCGCATCGAAATCCAGATCGCAGCCGCCACGACGCCCATTCCACCGCAGATCAGAAAAGTCGGCGAATAACCCATCCATTGCGCGATCCAGCCGGTGAGCGCCGGGCTCACCGCGGCGCCTGCGCCCTGGATCGTGATCACGGCGCCTTGTCCGAGATTGACGCGGCCGGTTGAATTGAGCGACCGCGCGACCATGGCGGGGACGGCGACGCTGAGCAATCCGGCGCCGATGCCGTCGAGGATTTCAACCGGAACGACGCCCCACCATCCCGACAGAAGGAAGGCGGACAGCCCGCGCAATGGCAGTACCAGAAACGCCACCAGCATGATCCACCAATAATTGCGCTTCTCGGCGACGCGCATGCCGATCACGGATGAAACGATCATCGTGCCTTGCGCGATGACGATGATGGTGGCGACAAAGCTGGGGCCGTTGGCCAATTTGCTGCTGACCGCCGACAGCCCGTAGAGTGTCACGATCGGTGCACTGCCCAACTGATAAAAGGCAAGCGCCGCCGCCAGCACCACCAAGGGCTTGTGTTTCAACACCACCGTCAGTCCGCTCGGCTGGTGGTCCGGATCGTCCTCCTTGCTACCGCGCGCGGCGCGGTTGTTGATCAATGCGGGTGAAATCATGAAGACGCAGGCAACCGTGATGGCCCCGAACAGCGCGGCGAGCATGAACACCCAGAAGTAGCCAAACCGCCAGCCCAGAAGCCCCGACGCCGCCGCGCCGAGCATGTTGCCCGCGTGATTGAAAGCCTGGTTACGGCCGTTCTGGCGATTGAAGCCTTTCTGACCGACCATGCCGAGCGTGATGCCGGTCACCGCGGGGACGATCGCCGCACCCGCGATCGCGGTCGCTACCTGCGAAATGGCGACAGCCCAGAAATTCTGCGAGAGGAGAATGATCGAGGATGCCGCGACCACGGCTGCGCCGGGCACGATAATCATTGCCCGTTTATGGTCTGTCGTATCGATAAAGCCGCCGATGGGGGTCGTGATCAGCATGCCCGCGATATTGCCGATCGTCATGGCGGTGCCGATCAACCCGGTGGCCCATCCGCGCTCCGCCAGGAAGACGCCGACGAAAGGCCCGATGCCGGACTGCATGTCGGCCATGAAGAAATTGACAGCGAGGAGGGGCCAGAGCCGTCTTTTCCCGCTTTGAACTTGCCTCCGGCTTTGACTTTGCTCCGCTTTCAAGCGGTGTGACCGGGATCAAAGTCGGTTGGCGTCTTCTTTCGCCGTTGCGGGACCATTTTCGCCGGGTCCGGTTTGCCGAGTACGCCGCGCGGGCCGAACTGTTCGCGCTGTTGATCGTCCTCGGACTGACGGGGGCGCCCATCGTCGACCTGCGGGCGCCATCGCCGGTTCTCATCATAGATCTGCCAACTGCGCTTGGTTTGCTTTTTGGCGGTCCCATTCTCTCGATCGGCCATCGGGAGTTCTCCAACTGTCGCTTTCGATGCATGAAATCAAAGCCGAGCGGCGGCAGAAGTTTCATCGGCAACAGGAAGCAAACCCGACCGAACGAAAAGACAAAGCCCGGAGATGAAGCCGGATCGGGCAGCCGATGGGCCTTCTGTTACCATCAGATGACGTGGTTGACGGTACGGATGAAGGGACCGACGAATTGGGACTTGACCCGGACTTGTTCGGCCAGAACAATGCGGCCGGTGGCAGGAACCTAACCCGCCGGCACCGATTTGCCGGACGGATTATTGTGTGCCGATGAACATTCTTGATCCACAGGGTCCTGTTGCGGCGGCCGACAAGGCCATCCTGATCGATTCCATCGCGATCATGCTGGCGATCGTGGTGCCGACGATCATCGCGATCTTTGCCTTTGCCTACTGGTTTCGAGCGTCCAATCCGCGCGCGCAACACCTTCCCGACTTCGCCCATTCCGGCCGGATCGAGCTCGTGGTCTGGTCGATCCCGACGCTCACCATCATCCTGCTCGGCGGCGTCGCCTGGATCGGCTCGCATCAGCTCGATCCAAGGGAACCGGTCCCTGGCACCGGAAGCCCGGTCCGCGTCCAGGTCGTCTCGCTCGACTGGAAGTGGCTCTTCATCTATCCGGACCAGCGCGTCGCAACCGTGAATTCGCTGACGGTGCCGGTCGGCGCGCCGCTGCAACTGGAGCTGACATCGTCAAGCGTGATGAACGTGTTTTTTGTCCCGCAGCTCGGCAGCATGATCTACACCATGAACGGCATGGTCACGCATCTCAACCTGCGTGCCGACCAGGAGGGCAATTACCAGGGGCTGTCGGCGCATTTTTCCGGCGACGGCTTTCCCGGGATGATGTTCGACGTCCATGTCATTTCGCCGCTCGATTTCCCCAATTGGGTTGAAGCCACCGCGAAAAGCGGCAAGGAGCTGAACGCCGACGCCTACAAGCAATTGGCGCAGCAATCGGTCGAGACCGGCCGGCCGACCTATCGGCTGCCTGACCCCAGGTTGTTCGACGACATTGCGACCCAGCGCATTCCGCCGGGGCCCGGGCCGGAAATCGCCGATAATCCGGCGAAGCCGAAACCTGAAAGTGGAGCAGCCAGTGTTAGGTAAATTAACCTGGGCCGCCATCCCCTTCGATCAACCGATTCCGCTGTTCGTGGGCGCGGCCGTGTTGATCGTGATAATCGCGGTGATCGCGTGGGTCATCATCGCAGGCCATCTGCCCTATATCTGGCACGAATGGATCACGAGCGTCGACCACAAGCGGATCGGCGTGATGTACTGCTTGCTGGCGCTGGTGATGCTGCTGCGCGGCGGCAGCGACGCCATCATGATGCGTGCGCAGCAGACGGTCGCCCTCCATTCGCAAGGTTACCTGCCGCCGGAGCACTACAACCAGATCTTCTCTGCGCACGGCACCATCATGATCTTCTTCGTCGGCATGCCGTTCGTGATCGGATTGATGAATTTCGTGGTGCCGCTGCAACTCGGCGTCCGCGACGTCGCATTTCCGACGCTCAACTCGGTCGGCTTCTGGCTCACCGCGACCGGCGCGTTGCTTGTCAACGTCTCGCTCGTGGTCGGCGAATTCGCGCGCACCGGCTGGCTGCCTTATCCGCCACTGTCCGAACTGACCTATTCGCCCGGCGTCGGCGTCGACTACTATTTGTGGTCGCTCGAGATTTCCGGGGTCGGGACCCTGGTGGCGGGGATCAATCTCGTTACCACCGTGCTCAAGCTGCGCACCAAGGGCATGGACTATCTGCGCATGACGATTTTCTGCTGGACCACGCTCGCCTCGAACCTCCTGATCATCGCGGCGTTTCCGATTCTGACCGCGACGCTGGCGATGCTGATCCTCGACCGCTATCTCGGCTTCCATTTCTTCACCAATGAAGCCGGCGGCAATGTCATGATGTTCATGAACCTGATCTGGGCGTGGGGACATCCCGAGGTCTACATCCTGGTGCTGCCGGCTTTCGGCATCTATTCGGAAATTGTGCCGACGTTTTCCGGCAAGCCGCTGTTTGGTTACCGCTCCATGGTGATGGCGACCATGGCGATCTGCATCATCTCCTTCTGCGTCTGGCTGCATCACTTCTTCTCCATGGGCGCAGGACCCAACGTCAACGCCATCTTCGGCATCGCCAGCATGATCATCGCGGTGCCGACCGGGGTGAAGATCTACAACTGGCTGTTCACGATGTATGGCGGCCGCATCCGCTTTGCGACGCCGATGATGTGGTCGATCGGATTCATGGTGACGTTCATCATCGGCGGGCTGACCGGTGTCCTCGTTGCCGTGCCGCCGGCGGACTTCCTTCTGCACAACAGCATGTTTCTGATCGCGCACTTTCACAATGTCATCATCGGCGGCGTGTTGTTCGCCGGCTTCGCCGGCATCACCTACTGGTTCCCGAAAGCCTTTGGATTCCGGCTGCATGAAGGCTGGGGGAAAGTCACCTTCTGGTGCAACCTGATCGGCTTCTATGTGACCTTCGTGCCGCTCTATGTCGCTGGCTTGTTGGGGATGACGCGCCGATTGCAGCACTATGACGTCGCGGCCTGGCGGCCGTGGGTCATGATCGCCGGA
>NZ_DAHUXJ010000129.1 GCF_027307225.1 Bradyrhizobium sp.
AGTTTCGCGGTAACCTCGTCATAGGAACTTCAAATTCTAAACCGCACTAGAATCACATAATTGGCTAGTGCTCCTTTGATTCCGAAGTTCGTAAACGTGGAGCCGCAATATGATACGAACTTCGGAATCGGAGCACTAGTCAGGACCGCTCGCGAGGCTTGGGTTGCGGGATCACGATCGCGAAGACCGCCGGGATCGATTCGAGAACTCGCCGACCGCAGCGGCGCGCCGTTAGCCGTTATTTTCAGCAAGCCGGAAGTTACGCGACCGCGAGCAGAAAAAAAGCACAGCGTGCAAATTCTTTAATCCCTACAGTTGCCGATTTCGGCTATGCAGGCTCAGAAGATATGCCGATGTTTGAATCGGAGCATTAGTTCCGCACTTTCAAGAGACCAGGCCATGGGCGGTTTCGGCCGCCCTTGCGGTCAATCCGGAAACGACGCGCGTGCAGCTTTATCTCCCGATCGCCGACATTCCGGTCAACGTTTTTCTCATCCTGGCCATGGGCGCGGCGGTCGGCTTCGTCTCGGGCATGTTCGGCATCGGTGGCGGATTTCTGATGACGCCGCTTTTGATCTTCATCGGTATCGCGCCGTCGGTTGCGGTTGCCTCCGTCGCCAGCCACATCGCGGCCTCGTCCTTTTCCGGCGCGATCACCTACTGGCGCCGCCGCGCCATCGATCCGGCACTCGCGCTGGTACTGTTAAGCGGCGGCACGATAGGCACGGCGCTTGGCGTTTGGACCTTCACGCTGTTGCGTTCGCTCGGCCAGCTCGACCTGATGATCGCGCTTTCCTATGTCGTGCTGCTCACTACCGTCGGCGGGCTGATGTTCTGGGAAGGCCTGCGTTCGATGCTTCGCGTCCGCCGTGGCATGGCGGTGTCGCTGCGCCGGTCCGGCAGCCACGGATGGGTGCACGGCCTGCCGTTCAAGATGCGCTTCAAGCGTTCCAAGATCTATCTGTCCGTCATTCCCGTGGTCGGCGTCGGCCTGATCATCGGATTCATCGGCGCCATCATGGGGATCGGCGGCGGGTTCATCCTCGTGCCGATCATGATCTATTTCCTGCGGGTGCCGACGTCGACCGTGATCGGCACCTCCATGGTGCTGACGCTCGTCACCATGGTGTTCGCCACACTCCTGCATGCGGCCACCAACCATCTGGTCGACGCCGTGCTGGCACTGGTCCTGATGACTGGCGGCGTTACCGGCGCCCAGTTCGGCGCCCGTGCCGGGCAGAAGATCCGCGGCGAACATTTGCGGCTCCTGCTCGGGCTGTTGATCCTCGCGGTCGGCATCCGGTTTGCCTACGAACTCGTGATCCGCCCCGACGATCTCTTCACCATCCGCGAAGCCGGAGGCGCCGCATGAGCGGATGCCTCCTGCGCGCGGCCTTCGCGGCGATGCTTGTGATCGGCATGGCTGGTATCGCGCGGCCGTCACGCGCGGAACGGCTGATCGTCTCGGTCTCGAACCACCGCGTCACCGTCACGCCAGCCTATTCCGGCGAGGAGTTGGTGCTGTTCGGCTCCGTCGAGAAGGACGCTTCGACGCCGCCTGGCCGCAACAGCTACGATCTCGTCGTCACCGTCATCGGACCGCGCGCCGACATGGTGACGCGGCGCAAGGAGCGCAAATTCGGCATCTGGGTCAATACGGACTACCGCGAATTCATCCAGGTACCGGCTTATCTCGCGCTGTTCTCGAACCGCCCGTTCGATGCGATCGCCTCACCCGACGTGGAGCGGCGGCAGCAGCTCGGCCTCAACAACGTGCTGCTTACGCAGCGCGTCGGAACCGACTACGGCGACGTCGTACCCAACGATGCCTTCCGCAGCGCCTTTGTCCGGCTGCGCAACGAACACGGCCTCTATCGCGAAGAGACGTCGGCCGTGACCTTTCTGACGCCAACGCTGTTCCGGACCGGCATTCCGCTGCCGGCCGCCGTGCCGATCGGCACCTACACGGTCGAGATCAAGCTTTTCTCCGACGGCGCCCTGATCACGCGCACCGACACCGCCTTCGACATCGTCAAGGTCGGTTTCGAGCAATTCGTCGCCACGTCAGCCCGTCAGGACGGGCTGGTCTACGGCATGTTCACGGCCTTCATGGCGTTGATGACCGGCTGGATGGCCTCGATCGTCTTCCGCAAGGATTAGCGCTCCGGCTCCAGCGCCATCGCCTTTCTCGCCTTTGGCCATCGCTAAAGCGGAGCTACCGGACGGCGGGACAATCCGCCCGCGCTCTTAAGCAAACATTATGCAAGGTATCGTAGGAAGCGGATTGCTTCGCGGATTGGTCGCGACCCACCCAAGGATCCTACCTTGCAAGCATCCCCCCGAATTCCAGGCCGCTGCTATTTTGCGATATTTGCACTGGCCACCGCGACGCTGTCCTACCAGATTCTGATCACGCGATTCTTCAGCGTGATGCTGTATTACCATTTCGCGTTTGCCGCCATTTCACTCGCCATGCTCGGGCTTACCCGCGGCGCGATGGCGGTCTACGAGAATCCCGCCCGTTACACTCCGGAGCGCATTGGGGTGGAGTTCGCGAGGCACGCCGCATGGTTTGCGATGACCGGCGTTGGCGCGATGGTTGCGTTTCTCTGCGTGCCGCTGGTGGTTCCCGCCGAGTATGTGACCATAGCTCTGGGCATCGCGACGATCGCGTTTGTGAAGCCCTTTACCGAAAGCGGCGTTTGCATAACGCTTCTGCTGACCCGCCTGCCCAATAGCGGCGGCTGGCTTTATGCGGCCGATCTTGCAGGAGCGGCGCTCGGATGCATCGGCGTGATCCTGCTGCTGCTCGTCATAGACCCCGTCAGCGCAACGATGGGGATCGGCGCCTTTGCCGCCACCGCCGGCTGGATCATGGCGCGGGGCAGCGCAGACATCCGCAGCGCGCGGCTGAGCGGCGCGGTCGCGCTGACGCTTGCGGTCGTCACGGCCATGCACACCGGCCTGGATCTGTCCGGCAAGAGCCATCTCGGCGTGTTCTGGGCCAAAGGCGTTCAGCAGATGGGGACCTTGTTCGAGCGCTGGAATACGTACTCCCGCATCCGCGTCATTGGGCTCGGAGAGTCCGAGCCGTTCGGCTGGGGCTTCGCTCATGTACCCGAGAAGCGGATCAATCAGCACATCCTCGATATCGATGCGGGTGCCAACACCGTCATCACGCGCAACGACGGCGACATCAACAAGCTGGCTTACCTGAAGGACGACGTCATCAATGCCGCTTATCAGGTCGAACCGGTCGCCGATGTCGCGGTCGTCGGTGTCGGCGGCGGCCGCGACATTCTTTCCGCGCTGCTCTTCGGCGCCAGGCGCATACGCGGGATCGAGATCAATCCTGCGATCGTCGAAGTCCTTACCGACAAATTCGCCGACTTCTCGGGCCATCTCGACCGTCAGCCCGGTGTATCCCTGGTCAACGCCGAAGCCCGCAGCTACATCAACCACTCCTCGGGGCGCTACGACCTCGTACAGATTTCGCTGATCGATACCTGGGCGGCAACGGCGGCCGGCGGGCTGACGCTCACCGAAAACCGGCTTTATACAGTAGAAGCATGGGATGATTTTTACCGGGCATTGAAACCGGGCGGCATGCTGTCGGTATCGCGCTGGTTTGACTCCAAGAGCCATCGCGTCGAGCTTCACCGCCTTGTCGCGATCGCGGCGAGCGCACTGCAGCGCCGCGGCGTGCCCGCGGCCGAGCTCTCCAAGCATCTTATCGCCGTGAATGTCGACCACATCATCACCGTGATTACCCGCCCGGACGCGTTGACAGCAGCCGAATGGCTCAAGGCGCGCACGAACCTCGAAGCGCAAGGCTTCAAGGTTCTGCTCGGGCCGGACGTTGCTTACGACGCGATCACCACGACGCTGATGTCCGGCAAGGCAGACAATGCTTTCTTCGCGTCGCTGGTCGAAAACATCACCCCTTCGACCGACGACAACCCGTTCTTCTTCTTCACGGAGCGCTTCCGAAATCTCATCACCAAGCCCTCGGCGACGCTTTCCAGCAACAACGCCGCGATCAGCATGACGCTGATACTGATCGTGGTGGCGCTTTGCGCCTGCGCCTATTACATCGTCGTTCCGTTCCTTCGGCTGGCAAGGCGGATGCCGCTGTCGGTGCTGACGCCCCCGGTGGCATATTTCTGCGCGATCGGCATGGGCTTCATGCTGATCGAAGTATCGCAGATGCAGAGGCTGATGGTCTTCCTTGGACATCCCGTCTATGGGCTTGCCGTCGTCCTTTTCACGATTCTTCTTTTCAGCGGAATAGGCAGCACGACCGTTGCCGGCCGCTACCCTCGGCCGGGCGCCGTGATCGGCCGGGCCGCCGCCCTCCTCGCAACGCTTGTC
Organism: Bradyrhizobium sp.; assembly: GCF_027307225.1. GTDB lineage: Bacteria > Pseudomonadota > Alphaproteobacteria > Rhizobiales > Xanthobacteraceae > Bradyrhizobium. Next base: position 4,372 of record NZ_DAHUXJ010000129.1, read on the forward strand.
GTGGCGGGATTGTTGACGCCGATGCTGACCGCTTCGGCGCGATCGGCCGCCACCGACGTCCGCATTCTGCTGTCCGTGCTACTTCTTGCGCCGCCGGCATTCTGCATGGGGATGATGTTCCCGCTCGGACTGAGCGTCTGGCGCGACCGCTCGGAGCTGCTCCCGTTCTTCTGGAGCGCCAACGGCATTACATCGATGCTCGCGTCAGTGCTCGGCATGGCCCTGTCCATCGCTTTCGGCATTTCCAACACCTACGCGATCGGCGTCGGCTTCTATGCGGTCTGCGCCATCATGATCGCCGTCAACCGCGGGGCCGGCCGCGTCAGCGAAGACGATGCCGGCCTTGAAGAGAATATCATCTCTCCGTCGATCCAGCCGGCGCTCGCCGAAACTGTGGCCGGCATCCCGGACAAGCAGCCCGCCTAGCGGGGCAACTCGATCACGGTTGCTACGCCGGGCTCGAGCAGCTTCAGGCGCGCTCCGAATCCGAGCGCATCGAAGGACGTGCGCAGATCGCCCGCATTCTGCTTGAAGTGCGCCCATCCATCGGTATGGAGCGGTACGATCAACGCATCCGGAAAAGCGCGCACGGTCTCGATCGTGTCGTTGACGTCCATGGTGAGATGAAACGGACCGCGGGTCTGCGCCGCGCCCGCGAACGGCAGCACGATTCCTGCCTTGAAGCGCCGCGCCACTTCCGCCACGCCGTCATACCAGACGGTATCGCCGCTGATATAGATCGGACGGCTGTCCTTCGGCGCCACCACAAAGCCGATCACATCGCCCGACAGCGGCTCGATCCCGTGCGGGCCATGGCGCGCCGGCGTCGCCGTGATCGTCAGCGAGCGCCCGTTCTTCGACAATTCCGTGGATGTCCAGGGCGCCAGGCCCTCTGCGTGGCCGCCGAGCCGCCTCGCGCCCGCCTCGGTGGTCAGCACGCGCTTCGCCTTGGGTAGGAAGTGCTTGCCGGATTCGTCGAGATTGTCGGCGTGCTGGTCGTGGCTGAGCAACACCGCGTCGATGTCGCCGATCGCCTCCAGGGCCACCGCGGGCCCGGAAAGCTTTTCAAGCGTCACATGCGGCAGTTGATACTTCCCCGGCAGATCGAAGGTCGGATCGGTCAGCAGGCGAAAGCCGTCGATTTCGATCAGGGCGGTCGGACCGCCGATCAGGGTGAGCGTGAGCGAAGACATCGAACTCTCCTATCGCGAAACAGCAGACGTCGTGGCCGCGGCCGGACGTGTGACGAGATAGATACCGAACGCTACCGGAACAATGCCCAGGAGATCACGGAAAGCGACATGCTCGCCCAGCACGATCCAGGCGAACAGCATCGCGAGCGGCGGCATCAGGAAGTGATAAGCGCTTGCGGCGGTCGCACCACAGACCCGCAGCAGGTGGAACCAGATCACATAGGCCAGCACCGAGCCGCCCAGCGTAAGAAACGCGAACGCGCCGAGTAACTGCATGTTCGGAACGATGTCGTGGACGCTGGAAAACGTGAGAGCAATCGGGGCCAGGACAACGCCGGCGGCAAGGTTCTGCACGCCATTGCCAAGCCAGAGCGAGCCCTTCGGCGCCAGAAGCTTGAACAGGATGGTTCCGGCGACGATTGAAGCCAGCGAGGCAAAGGTGAAGAAGATGCCGTGCAGGCTGTCGATGCCGACCGACAGGCGATGCCAGACGATCAGGCCGACGCCAAGAATGCCGAGCACAAGGCCACCGACCTTGCGCCAGGTCAGCTGCTCGTTCAGCAGCAGGGCTGCGAGCACCGCCGTGAAGATTGGATTGGCGCTGACGATCAGACCGCCGAGACCGGCGGACACGCTCTTCAAGCCGGTATAGCCGAGCCCAAGATAAAGCGCGTTGTTGGCGATGCCGATCAGGGCGAACGCCAGCGTATCGCGCAGCGATAACGACCAGCGCTCGCCGCGCAACGCGACGAAGCCGAGGATCAGGATTCCGGCCAGCGAGAAGCGTGCAGCCAGCAGGATCAGCGGCGGGCAATAGGTGACGCCGATTTTTCCGGCGACGAAGGCATAGCTCCAGAGCAGGCAGAACAGCACGATCAGGAGCGGGAGCGAGTTGAAGCGAGGGCGCGGTACCGCGACCGGGGCAGCGACCGACGAAGTGGCATGTGACATGGCAATTCTCCTTGGCCACCGATGTAGGCCCTCCCCTTGTCATTAGGAAATTAAATAATAAGATGGCATCCAGTGGAAAAACGAATGGGTTACTTTCATGCTGGATCTGGAGCTTTTGCGCAGTTTTGTGTCCGTGGTGGACGCCGGCGGCTTCACCCGCGCCAGCGAGCGCGTTCATCGCACCCAGTCGACCGTCAGCCAGCAGATCAGGCGGCTGGAAGATGACATCGGCCAGCCGCTTCTCGTTCGCAACGGCAAAGACGTCACGCTGACCGAAGCCGGCGAGCAACTGTTGTCCTATGCGCGGCGGCTTCTCGCCCTGGAGGAAGAGGCCCGCGACGTGCTGGCCCGACCGGGTAATGAAGGCGCGGTGCGGCTCGGGGTGCCCGAGGATTTCGCAGCCTATCGGCTGGCCAAGCTGCTGGCGTCCTTTTCGCGTTCGCATCCCGGTCTGCGGCTGGATGTCCGCGCCGACCAAAGCATGAACCTGAAGCGCGATCTCGAGCGCGGCGATCTCGACCTCGCGCTGTTCAAGCGCACCGCCGGCGAAAAGGGCGGCATTGCCGTATGGCCGGAGCGCGTGCACTGGGTCACCAGCAAGAGCCATCCGATCGACGCGAAAGCTGGCTCGGTACCGCTGATCGGTTTTCCGGTCGGCTGCCTCTATCGCGCCGGCGCGATCCACGCGCTGGAAAGCGTTGGCCGCACCTGGCACATGGCCTATTCGAGTTCGAGCCTTGCCGGCATTCAGGCGGCGATTGCCGCCGGCATGGGCTTGGGGATTCTGTCGGAGATGTCGATTCAGGCCGATCATTGCGTATTGACGAGCAAGGACGGTTTTTCGCCGATCGACCGCACTGAAGTCGCACTGGTCGCTTCGCCCGATGCGAGCCCGGCGACGCTGCGGCTCGCCGATCGCCTGGCCGAATTCTGCGGCACGGTGCAGGCGAAGGCGGCATAGGACCGGGGCCTTGAGGCCACAGCCATCGCAATAACACACGTCGGTGATTAGGGTCCCGGCTCGCGCTTCGCTTGGCCGGGACGACAGACTTTTTCAAACAGCGAATACGGGTTCGCGTTCTCACGGCGCGATCTCGCCTTGAGTCTTGCTCGAACATCGTCCCTCGAAAGATCGAGGGCGCAGGGAATGCCGGGCGCTCAGCGCGCCCGCGGCCTCGTGCGCAAAGAGTAGAAAGCACACGAGTTAGTCACCACAGGTTCGCCGAAACATTCCGGCACTCCCTGCGCGACGGTTTACGACTTACTCCGTGCTCTCTCCGGCGATCGGGCTCTTTGTCACCGTCCCCGCGCAATGCGAAAGCATTGTCGCGAGTTCACGCCAGCGTCGAGGCGTCAAGACCACACGGCTTCGTCGTCCGCGGCAACACATCCGTCTCGTGCGCTGCCGGCGTCCATCGCATCCTGCGCCCAACGTTCGTGACGATCGCGATACGCCCCTCTGACGGGTGCAGGATGGCGCAGGCTTGTAGAGATGATTTGCCCGACGGGTAGAGCAAAATATTTTTGCGCGAGGGGCTGGACGGCCGTGCAAATCAGCCGGCACTCCGATCAGGCGTCGCGCCGTCTCGGTCATGACTTACGCCCGGCGAATCGGCGACACTCCCGGATCACGGAATTGGCCGGCCAGCAGCGATCCCAGTAGGAAGAAGAGGCCCAGCGCGATCAGCACCACCCCTGCCCGAGTTGCCGTCAATTCCCAGTGGTTCTCCTCCGCCTGCGGAACGGAAGGAACGCCCGGAGCCGCCGGAGGCACGGAGGAGACCGCCGTGTTTTTGTCGAGCGAAGAATCCGCCAACAGCATCTCTACGTCGACATGATGTGGCGTGGCCTCGTCGGGTGTGAGCGGATCATTTGTAGGCTGGGCAGCGATAGGTGCCGCCGGCATGACCATCGCGGCGCCGCCAGCGGGCACGGGCGCTGCATCGACCGCCGTGGGCGCAGGCGCTGTCGGCTGAGATGCGTCCGCCGGTGGTGCGGCGCTCATCAGTTGATCCCGCGCATCCATAACCGTCTTTGTAGGCAGCGCGACCTTGTTCTCCTCGGGAGCGATGACTGGCCGCTTTGCGGCATAATGATGGACCGGCTTGTTCACCGAATGAGTCGCATCGGCGGCCTGGAACCAGCATCTGCGGTGACCATCGAGATGATAGAACCAGTGCTGGCCCGGCGCCGCCGAACTCCCGGGCCGCAACGCGCACGCCTCTTTCGCTGGAGCGGGAGCTTGAGCAGGTGCTGCCGCTTCTTTGGGAGCGGGGTTGAACAGGTCGGTCAAGGGATTCGAAAATGCAGGCGAGGTCGAGAGGCCTGCAAAGAGACAAGCCGCTACGAAAAAGCGCCAATGGCCGGACATGGAATCTCCGGGTTGCGCCCCCACCCGGCACGACCTTCGAACCCGACCTAGGTCACAGTGCGGCCTCAATCCGGCAACCTCTTGAATTTATTGGGGCAGCGGCTGTGCCAAGGGAGCGGCTGGCCCGGGTTTTGCGACACCGTGCCCGTTGGCGGCTTCTTACCGTGAGGTTATCAATAACACCGCGAGGCGGCGATCGTGTGCAGGCGATTGTCGCCGAGCACATGCGCCATGAAACCTGGCTTGCGAAAGATTTTCGCAAACGCCTCGTCGCGAATGCTCAAACCCCCGGTGTAGGCGCCGAAGGCGGGCATCACTGCGCGCTCGCCGTCGCTTGCAAAACAACGCCGTTCCAGCCAGCGCGCCCGCGTGGCGACGCGCGCCTTGGGATGAAGATGGCCGGCGATTTCACCTGCCGCTCCCGTCGGCTCATGGCGGAACACGATCTCCCCGATCGCGACCTCGCTCGCAACGGTGCCGCCGAGATCGGACGGCAGTGCCGGATCGTGATTGCCGGAGATCCAGATCCAGTCCCGCCGCGCCTGCAGCGCCACGATCGCCTCACGATCCGGCGACGACAAGCGCTCATGGGCGCTGCGGTCGTGAAAACTGTCGCCCAGCGCGATCACGATTTTCGGATCGAGGCGCGCGACCACGGACGCAAGACGGCTCAGCGTTGCGACGGTGTCGTAAGGCGGCAGCAACACGCCGCGCGCGGCAAAGCTCGATCCCTTCTCGAGATGCAGGTCGGAAACGACGAGCAGGTTTTGCTCTTTCCAGAACAGCGCGCCGGAAAGATCGGCGGACATTTCGACGCCAGCGATGGTGAGCTCCCCTCCCCCTTGCGGGGAGGGGTTGGGGGTGGGGGTAAAATTAAAAGAGATCGTCAGCGCCGTTGCTCCTTACACCTACCCCCCTCCCCGACCCTCCCCCGCAAGGGGGGAGGGAGCGGAGAGAGCGCCGTGCGACGTCTCTACCCCGTCGCTTCCCTGACCAGTTCTTCGGCGGCTTCCGCCAGAAGCTCGTCGGACGCCTCGCCATAAACCGCTTCGCGGCCGATTTCCAGCATCACCGGCACCGCCAGCGGCGAAACGCGGTCGAGTTCCCGGTGCGTGATTCGTCCCTTGATTCGCGTCAGCATATCACCCAACCGGCGGAGATCGAGCAAGCCGGCCGCCGCATCGGCGCGGGCCGCGCGCAATAGCACATGATCCGCCTGGTGCTTGTGCAGGACGTCGTAGATCAGATCGGTCGAGAACAATACCTGACGGCGAGTTTTCTCCTCGTCGGTGAAGCGCCGCGCGATCAGCCCGGAAATCAGGGCGCAGGTGCGAAACATGCGCTTCATCAGCGCGGATTCGGCAAGCCACGCTTCGAGATCGTCGCCCAGCATGTCGGGATCGAACAGCGCGTTCAGGTCGAGCTTGCCCTGCCGGATCATGAACGAGGCATCGCCCAGCCCCCAGATCGCCAACGCATATTCATTGGCGACAAAGCCGAGCGGCCGCGCCCGCAGGCGTTCCAGCCGCCGCGTCAAAAGCATGCCGAGCGTCTGATGCGCCAGGCGTCCCTCAAACGGATAACAGACGAGGTAATGCTTGTTGCCGCGCGGGAATGTCTCGACCACCAGCTCGCGCGCCTCAGGCACGCGCGAAAAATGCGCCTGCAGCGACAGCCATTCGCGGACTTGATCGGGCAGGCCCTTCCAGGCTCGCTTGTCGGCCAGAAGCTTGCGCACCCGTTCGGCCAGATAGGTCGAGAGCGGAAACTTGCCGCCCATATAGGACGGCACCTTCGGATCGGAATCGTTGGCGCGCGAGACGTAGACCTGGTCTTCCGCGAGCACCTCGTAGCGCACCACCTCGCCGCCGAACACAAAGGTGTCGCCGGCCGACAGGCCCTCGATGAAATATTCCTCGATCTCGCCGAGCAGGCGGCCGCCACGCGCAATCGCGCCAGTCGAACCCGATCCGCCCGCGCGCGAGCGCACCAGCCGCACCTTCAGCATCGGCTCTTCGACGATGGTGCCGACATTGAGGCGGTAGCTTTGGCGCACCTTCGGGTTGGTCACGCGCCAGCAGCCGTTTTTGTCCTGCTTGATGCGGGCAAAACGCTCATAGGTCTTCAACGCATAGCCGCCGGTCGCGACGAAATCGACCACGTCGTCGAAATCGACGCGGCTCAACTCGGCATAAGGCGCGGCGGTACGCACCTCGTCATAGAGCTGCTCCGACAGAAACGGCTTGCCGCAGGCGCAGCCCAGCACATGCTGCGCCAGCACGTCGAGCGCGCCGGTGCGAAGCGGCGGCGTATCCTGCGCATTTTCGCTGACCGCATCGATCGCGACGGCGCATTCCAGCACCTCGAAACGATTGGCCGGCACCAGCACCGCGCGCGACGGTTCATCGAGGCGGTGATTGGCGCGGCCGATGCGCTACATCAGCCGCGAGGCGCCTTTGGGCGCGCCGACATTGATGACGAGGTCGACATCGCCCCAGTCGACGCCAAGATCGAGTGACGACGTACAGACCACGCCGCGCAATCTTCCCTTTGTCATCGCGTCCTCGACCTTGCGGCGTTGCGCCACGTCGAGCGAGCCGTGATGCAGCGCGATCGCAAGCCCGTCATCGTTGATCCGCCACAGGTCCTGAAACAGCATTTCGGCCTGGCTGCGGGTATTGACGAAGACGAGCGTGGTCTTGTTGCGCTTGATGAGGTCGTAGATTTCGCCGAGCGCATGGCGCGCTGTATGCCCGGCCCAAGGCAGGCGCTCGCGCGTGTCCAGCATCTCGACTTCAGGTGCGGCGGCGCCGCCGGCAACGACGACGTCGGCGGATTGCGGATTGCCGTCGTGCTGTGGCACCAGAAATCGCGACAACTGCTCCGGTTCGGCGACCGTCGCCGACAAGCCAATGGCGCGTATCTGGGGCGCGAGGCGCCATAGTCGCGCCAGCCCAAGCGACAACAGATCGCCCCGTTTGGAAGTCACGAGCGCATGCAACTCGTCGAGCACGATGCGCCGAAGCGAGGAAAACAGGAACGGCGCGTCGTCCGACGACAGCAGCAGCGCGAGCTGTTCCGGCGTCGTCAGCAGGATGTCCGGCGGATACCGCCGCTGCCGCTGCCGCCGCGACACCGGTGTGTCGCCGGTGCGGGTTTCGACTTTGATGGGCAGCCCCATCTCGGCAATCGGCGCTTCGAGGTTGCGCGCAATATCGACCGCGAGCGCCTTCAACGGCGAAATATAGAGAGTGTGCAGGCCGCGGCTGCGCGTCACACCGCGCCCGGTGGAGATGACAGCGTTGCGCTGGTCGGACGCCCTCCCCCTGAAAGGGGGAGGGTTGGGGTGGGGGTCCTCGGCTTCAACTTCTTCGGACCCCCTCCCGGCGCGCTCCGCCCGCCGACCTCCCCCTTTCAGGGGGAGGTGAGCCCCCGCGGAGAGCTCCACCAGCGTCGGCAAGAAGCCCGCCAAGGTCTTGCCGGCGCCGGTCGGCGCGATCAGCAGGGCCGAGCGGTCCTCGCGCGCCTTTTCCAACAGGGCCAATTGGTGCGCCCGCGGCGACCAGCCGCGCGAGGCAAACCAGCGCAGAAAATTCTCAGGCAGCAGCGCGTGGGTGAACAGATCTGGTTGGGCCGATGTCACGACTAGTGGTCCGATTCTAACATTCGCATCCCGTCTCAGCGATCACTTTGCGAATGTTAGAATCAAAGGACCATTAGCAAATATAGATTGTTAGCGGAGCTAGGATTTGACATTCGCTTACAAGTTTGCGGCTTGGCGGGTAGCGAATGTCAAATCCACTCCGCTAAGTCGCAACCACCACGAGGCCCGGCACCGGCTCGTTGTTTTCGGTGCGGAACGACTGCTGCTCGAGTTGCGACAGTTTCAGGCCAGCTGCAGCGAGCGAGGCGCGGACGTAATTCACACCGTGGGCATAGCGCAGGCCTTCGCCGATGATGACGCCATCGCCGGCATTGCGCTCCAGCGTGAAGGCGACAAGACCGCCGTCAGCGAGCACGCGACGGATCTCGGTCAGCAGGGGAGCGAGATCGGCGACATAGACCATGGCATCTGCGGCGAGTACGAGATCGAAGCAGGCTTCCGGCCTTGCCCGCAAACCCTCCAGCATGTCGTTGACTTCAAGCTCGGCATAAAGCCCGGTCTCCCGCGCCTTGCCGATCATGCCCGGCGACAGATCGATGCCGGTGAAATGATCGACCTCCCTGGCAAAGGCGGATGCCGCCAGACCCGTACCGCAGCCGAGATCGATCGCGCGCTTGAAGAAGGCCGGCTTCTTCACCGCGTGGCGCGCCGCCAGCACCGCCTTGAACAGGACGGATGGCCCGCGATAGTCGAGGTCCTCGATCAAGGCACGGTCGAAGCGCGGCGCATATTGATCGAACAGCGTCCGCACATAGGCCGCCGGCATCGCCGCCAGACCTTCCGCCCCTAGCCGCATCAGCTTCAGGCTGGCGCCGTGGGGATCGCTGACATCGCTATCGCGAGCTTTCCTGAAAGCCGAAATCGCCGCATCGCGTTCGCCGAGTTGCTGACGAATTTCGCCAAGCGTGAACCAGGCGGAGGCAAATTTCGGGGCGAGCTCGATCGCCTGCTCCAGCAGATCGGCCGCGGCCGGAAGGTCGCCCTTGAGCTGCAGATCGCGCGCGAATTCGTAGCGGCGGTCGGCCATCAGATCGCCGGAGGACAGAAACAGGCGCGCAGGCATTTAAGGGCCGATATCCGTTGCAAGCGGGACTCGAATGAGTTCCGGGCTAGCCTATATAAACGACATGCGCCCGCAAGACATCCTGACGCCGCAACCGGCCGGCCTGTGCTGCAAGCCAGGCGGTTTCTACATCGATCCGGTGCGGCCGGTCGAGCGCGCCGTCATCACCCATGGCCATTCCGATCATGCCCGCGCCGGCCATGGCGCGGTGCTCGCCACCCAAGAGACGCTCGACATGATGCGGCTGCGCTATGGCGAGAATTTCGCGCGCTCGACCCAGGCGATCGCCTATGGCGAGGAGTTGCGGCTAGGCGATGTGACCGTCAAATTCCACCCGGCCGGGCACGTGCTCGGCTCGGCGCAGATCGCCGTGACATGCAATGACACGAAAATCGTCGCTTCCGGCGATTACAAGGACGCGCCGGATCCGACCTGCACGCCATTCGAGGTGGTGCCCTGCGACGCCTTCATCACCGAGGCGACGTTTGGCCTTCCGGTATTTCGCCACGGCGATGCGGCCGAAGAAATCAAGAAGCTGCTTTCTTCGGTCAAGCTGTTTCCAGAGCGCGCCCATCTGGTCGGCGCCTATTCGCTCGGCAAGGCGCAGCGCGTGATCGCGCTGCTGCGTCTCGCCGGCTACACCGCGCCGATCTATCTGCATGGCGCCATGGAGAAGATCACCCGTTATTATCAGCGCCGCGGCGTCGACCTCGGCGAACTCCGCCCCGTCAAAGGCGTGAAGAAAGCCGATCTCGCCGGCAGCATTACGCTCGCGCCGCCGTCCGCCACGTCCGATATCTGGACGCGGCGGTTTCCCGATCCCGTCACCGCCTTTGCCTCGGGATGGATGCGCGTCCGAGCCCGCGCCCGCCAGGGCGGTGTCGAACTGCCGCTGGTGATTTCCGATCACGCCGACTGGGATGGCCTGACCGCAACCATCAAGGCAACCGGCGCCGGCGAGATCTGGGTCACCCATGGCGAGGCCGACGCGCTGGTGCATTGGTGCAAGACGCAGGGGCTCACGGCGCGCCCGCTTGATCTCGTCGGCTATGGCGACGAGGACAGCGGTGACGGCGACGTGCAGGCTCCCGGCGAAGGCGATACCGCATGAACCGCTTCGCCGAATTGCTCGATCGCCTCGCCTATGAGCCGGGCCGCAACAACAAGCTGCGCCTGATCACAAATTATTTTCGCACCGTCGAAGACCCTGACCGCGGCTATGCGCTCGCGGCGCTCACCGGCGCGCTCTCGTTCAAGCACGCCAAGCCGGGCCTGATTCGCGATCTCATCGCCGAGCGCACGGACCCCGCGCTGTTTGCACTGTCATACGACTATGTCGGCGACCTCTCGGAAACGGTCGCGCTGATGTGGCCGAAAAAATCCGACGAGCGCCTTCACAACAATCCGCCGCCGCCAACGCTGACCGAGGTGGTCACGACACTGCGCACGCTCGGCAAGACCGAGATTCCGAAGCAGCTTTCGCGCTGGCTCGACGATCTCGATGAGACCGGCCGCTGGGCGCTGTTGAAGCTCGTGACCGGCGCGATGCGGATCGGCGTTTCCGCGCGGCTCGCCAAGACGGCGGTAGCCGCCCTCGGCGGCAAGGACGCCCACGATGTGGAGTTGCTCTGGCCGGGCCTTACCCCACCCTATCCCGATCTGTTCGCCTGGCTCGAAGGGCGCGGCGACAAGCCGGTCAATCGCAATCCGGCGCCGTTCCGCCCGGTGATGCTGGCGCATGCGATCGAGGATACGGATTTCGCGTCGCTGGTCCCCGCCGACTACATCGCCGAATGGAAGTGGGATGGCATTCGCGTGCAGGCCGTGAGCGGCCGCGACCCGCAAGGCCACGTCGTCAGCCGGCTCTATTCGCGCACGGGCGAGGACATCAGCAAAAGCTTTCCGGACTTGCTGCCTTCGCTGCACTTGCCTGGCGCCATTGATGGCGAACTATTGGTGCTGCGCGAGGGCCGCGTGCAGAGCTTCAACGTGCTGCAACAGCGCCTCAACCGCAAGGTCGTCTCGCCAAAGCTGATCAAGGATTTTCCAATTCACCTGCGCGCCTATGACCTATTGGCCGACGCCGAGACCGACCTGCGCGAACTCCCCTTTGCGGAACGGCGCGAACGGCTTCAGGCCTTCGTCGCAAACCTTGGCGATCCCCGTGTGGACCTCTCACCAACCATTGCGTTCGATCGTTGGGCGGCGCTGGCGGCCGCACGCCGCGATCCCGCGAGCGCCGGCGCGGACGCCGAAGCCGTGGAAGGCGTGATGCTCAAGCGCCGCGATGCGCTCTATTTGCCGGGACGCCCCAAGGGCCAATGGTGGAAATGGAAGCGCGATCCGCATATCATTGACGCGGTGTTGATGTATGCGCAGCGCGGACACGGCAAGCGCTCGTCGTACTACTCCGACTACACCTTCGGGGTCTGGAGCGGCGATGACGGCAACGCGCAGCTTGTGCCGGTCGGTAAGGCCTATTTCGGCTTTACCGACGAGGAGTTGTTGCAGATCGACCGTTTTGTCCGCCGCAACACGACCGAGAAATTCGGTCCCGTCCGGCACGTGGTGCATGAGCCCGATCAGGGACTGGTGCTGGAAGTCGCGTTCGAAGGCCTGCAACGCTCGACGCGGCATAAATCCGGCGTGGCGATGCGGTTTCCGCGCATCAACCGGCTGCGCTGGGACAAGCCGCCGCGCGAAGCCGACCGTCTGGAAACACTGGAGCGGCTATTGAAGGGTGCGGCGTCTTCGGAGGCGGCCGAAGATGGCGCGCATTAACAAGATGACATCGAAAACAGCCGCAAAAACGGCTCCCACCTTTGCCCATCATGCTTTAAATAGAGATGCCGCTCACGGAGACGAACCATGCCGATGCCGCACAACGAGACGAGAGAATTGCCGGCGAGTAACGACGCCGTGTACCGCTTTCTGGGCGGCTCGCCTTTGGCCGTGGCGTTCCGGCTGATCCTGCTCTCCGTCCTGGTCGGCATTGTGCTGGCGGCAATCGGTTTCGACCCGTGGAATATCCTGCGCAGCATCCAGCTGTTGTTTCACCGGATCTGGAATCTTGGCTTTGATGCGGTCAACTGGCTGTGGCGCTACTTCCTGCTCGGCGCGGTGATCGTGGTCCCGATCTGGCTATTGACGCGGCTGTTCGGGGCCCCACGCGGGCGCTAGCCAGCAGGTCGTTCTGCCGTGGGCTCCAGCGTTACCCGCGCGCGGGTTTTTGCCATCGCGGGACCGGCGATGGTTGCCAATCTGACAACGCCGCTCATCGGCGTGGTCTCGACGATTGCGATCGGACGGCTCGGCGATGCGACAGGCCGGTCAGGAATCATCTCAGCCTGAAAGCACTCGAGGCGCGCCTTGCCGACATCAAACCAAAACGGCTGATCCTGACGCATATGAGCGACGACATGCTGGAACGGCTCGGCAGCCTCCGCTATGAGGCCGCAAGCGACGGCCTCGTGGTCAATATCTAGCTGACCGGCCAATCCTCGGCGGTGATGGTGGCCGCGTCGGCGCCGACGATTTCCGAAAGCGAGTCGCGCCCGGTGCGGAGCAGCGTCGAGGAAAGATCGCGCTTGATGTCCTCGACCAGACCAAGCCCCTTGTAGACAAGCGACGAGTAAAGCTGGATCAGGCTCGCGCCGGCGCGAATCTTGGCCAGCGCGCCGCCGCCGGAATCGATGCCGCCGACACCTACAAGCGGAAAAGCGCCCTCTGCCCGCACATAGGTCTCCGCGACCATCCGCGTCGACAGGCGAAACAGCGGCCGGCCCGATAGTCCGCCCGTCTCCCTGGCGCGGTTCTGCTCGCGCAGGGTCGAGGGCCGTCCGACCGTCGTGTTGGCGACGATCATGCCGTCGGCACGGCGCGAGCGTGCGATGTGAACCACGTCGTCGAGTTCGGCAAGGCCGAGGTCGGGCGCGACTTTCAGCAGCACCGGCGAATCCCCGGCGTTCTTTCGCACCCGCTCGCGCGCGTCGATCACCCGGGCCAGCAGATCGTCCAGCGCGCTCGCCTGCTGCAGGTTGCGCAAGCCCGGCGTGTTGGGCGAGGACACGTTGACGGTGAAATAGCTCGCGACCGGTGCAAAGGCCTCGATCAGCCTCACATAGTCGTCGTTGCGGTCGGCCGAATCCTTGTTGGCGCCGATATTGACGCCGACAATGCCGCCGAGATGAGCGCGCGCCGCCAGCCGCCGCAATACCGTGTCCGCACCATCGCTATTGAAGCCGAAACGATTGATCACGCCTTCGTCGCGCTCGAGCCTGAAAATCCGCGGCCGCGGATTGCCTGCCTGCGGCCTCAGTGTCACCGTTCCGACCTCGACGAAGCCGAAGCCGAGACGCAGCAGCGCATCCGGCACTTCGCCGTTCTTGTCGAAACCCGCCGCCATGCCGATCGGATTGGGAAAATTCAAACCGAAGGCCCGCACCGCCAGTTTTTCAACGTCGGCGCGCGGCCGGGTCGGCGGCAGCAGTTTGAGACCCTGCACGGCGAGGCGATGCGCATCCTCGGGATCGAGCCAGCGCAAGAGCGGCAATGACACCGCGTCAAAGGCGCGGATCACGGCTCGAGCTCCGGGATATCGTGGAACCCATCGGACCGCATATGCATCGACTGGACCGCGGTGACCGCGGCGAGATCGAGCTCGGCATACAGATGGGGAAACAGATCGTCGTTGCGCGAGCGTTCCCACTTCAACGCATCGCCGAGCGCGTCGGCCTCGACCGCGATCAGGAACAGGCCGGCCTGGCCGGAGAAATGCTTTCGGGCAGTCTCTTCCACCTGCGACGCGGTCGAGAAATGGATAAAGCCGTCACTGAGGTCGACGGGGCTGCCCTTGAACACGCCCTGCCGCTCCGCTTCGCGCCAGGCCGAAGCCGGGCAGATCTTGTAGATCTTGCGCACGAAGGTCTCTGATCCCCTTGGCTCACCGCGTTCAGCCGCAATGCCCCGATTTCGCAGGGACTAGCGCCCACTTTCCGAAGTTCGTGCTACATCTCAGCACGCACCTTTCACGAACTTCGGAAAGTCATGGGCGCTAGCAAGCCTACGAACCTAGTGCCGCTTCACTATTTGACGTTCCTGATCGAATTTGCCGCTTGCGGTGCAGGAACGTCAAATAGGCGGCACTAGGTCAAATATCAAGCCGGTCCGCCGCGTGGTCCCGCCAGACAATCGCCTTATGTTGCGTAGTCCGGCTCCTTGCGGTCGAGGATGCGCCTGAGCGCCGCAAAATGCCGCTGGGCCGGAGACAGGCCGGTGTAAAACGAATTACCGCGCATCTCCTGCCGGGTCTTGTTGACCACGCCTTCCGGGAGCTTTTTCAACGGCTGCCCGGTCCACATCGCATAGATCTGCACCTGGGCCGCGCGCTCGATGTAATAGAGCCTGTCATAGGCGTCAGCGACGGTCTCGCCGACCGTCGAGATGCCGTGGTTGGCCATGAACAGGATGGTCTTGTCGCCAATGACCTTGGCAAGCCGCTCGCCTTCGGCCGGCTCGAAGGCAGGCCCGGTATATTCGTCGTCATAGGCAATCTTGCCGGATATGCCGACTTCGGTCTGGCCGATTTCCTTGATGCGCGGGTCTTCCAGCCGCGTCAGCGCGCTCGCAAACGGCATGTGGGTGTGAAACACCGCCTTGGCCTGCGGCAGCGCCTTATGGATCGGCGCATGGATGCAATAGCAGGAACGCTCGACATCGCCCTCGCCGCGCTTGACCTCGCCGTCGTCGATGCCGACTTCCATGAAGCAGGAAGCGTTGACCTCCGACCAGTGCGTGCCGAACGGAATCTGGTAATAGCGGTCGCTACGGCCTGGCACCACATAGGTCAGGTGGTTGAAAATGCCTTCATTGAAGCCGTGCATGAAGGCGAGCCGATGCGCTGCCGCGAGATCGACCCGCGCCTGCCATTGCTCGGCGCTGGTGTCCGAAACTGCTTCCGGCGAAACCCTGTACTGCATGGCGTCCTCCGCTTGATTGGCTGTCTCCTCCCGGTCCTGATCGCCGGAAGCGAGCTGATTTTCGGCACCCATCGTAGTCCACTTCGACGGCGACATCAGTTGAAATTGCGCAGACCGGCCATCCCGCTTTGCATTTTGTTGCTTGAATGCGCGTGGCACGGCACCAATTCAGCGATTAGTTTGAAGCGAACTTGAGCGAGACCGACATGCCGCCAGCAACTGCCAATTCCGAACGCCAACGCATTGCCGTCATTGGGCTCGGCAGCATCGGCGGCGTGGTTGCCGGCTTGCTTGGCGCGGCGAAGCAGCATGATATCGTCGCGTGCGTCAGGCGCCCGATCGAGCGAATGACCGTCGAACGGACGGAGGGCGCCACCGAGTCTCCTATTCCCACGCTGACCGATCCATCCCAGGCGCAACCGCAGGACTGGGTGCTCCTCTGCACCAAGGTACAGGACACGGCATCGAGCGGGCCATGGCTGCAACGGCTGTGCGGCCCGAAGACGCGGGTTGCAGCGCTGCAAAACGGCATCGCCCATGCCGAAAACCTTGCGCCGTTCGTCGGCGGCGCGGTCGTGATCCCGGCCATCGTCTACTACAACGGCGAAAGACTAGCGCCGGACCGGGTTCGCTACCGCCGCGGCGGCGAACATGACTTCGCCGTTGCGGACGGCGCGGACGGACAGGCGTTCGCAGCTCTGTTCGAAGGCACGCGGCTACGGACCCTCTTGAGCCGTGACTTCAAGACGCTGGCGTGGCGGAAGCTCTTGGTCAATGCGGTTGGCAATCCCGTCTCCGCGCTCACGCTGCGGCGGAACGCGGTGTTTCTGCGCGACGACGTTGCCGCGCTTTGCCTGGCGCTGCTGGAAGAGGCCGTTAATGTCGGACGCGCCGATGGCGCGCAGCTTGCGGCCAATGAGGCCGCACAGACGATGGCGAGGCTCACAGCCATCCCGCCCGATGCCGGTTCCTCGATGTATTTCGATCGCCTTGCGGGCCGCCCGCTCGAGATCGACGCGTTGACCGGCGCCGTGGTGGAGATAGCGGAACGGCATCGCGTGCCGACGCCGCTTTTGCGCATGCTGCTGACGCTTGCGCGCGCAGCGAGCGCTTCGTCCGCGCCGAATGGCGGTTAGGCCGACCGCGCCAGCGCTCCGTCGATCATCGCGACCGCATTGGAGAGGCCGTAGACCGCGACGAACGAACCGAAGCGCGGGCCTTTCTCCTGCCCGAGCAGCACCTGGTAGAGCATGTTGAACCAGTCGAGCGAGACGCCCGGCCTGCCGTCCTTGCCCTTTTTTATCGCGTCGAGGAACGGCTCGCGCCGCCCGATCTCGTAGACCACGTTCTGGATGTCTTCCGCCGTCGATTCGGCAGGCATGTTGGCCAGCGCATCGCGCAGGTCCTGCAAGGCGGCGCGTTCGGCTTGCGTCGGCTCGCGGAATTTTTTGGTCGGTGCCACGAAGTCGCGATAGTAGTTGATGGCGTAGCCGACCATCGCATCCAGTTTGGGATGCGTTTCCGGTGTCACGCCCGAACGATAGCGCCCGATGAATCCCCACAAGGTCGAAGCGTTCTCCGCATTCGACGACGACACCAGCGTCAGCAAAAGCTGGAACGTGACCGGCATATCGGCCTTCGGCGGATGGCCGGCGTGGATATGCCAGACCGGATTGCCGAGCTGCTGCCGCGCGTCCTGACGCGGAAAGCCTTCCAGGAACTGCTGATAGTCGTCGACATTGCGCGGGATCACGTCGAAATAGAGCCGCTTGGCCGCCTTCGGCTCGCGGTACATGAACAGCGACAGCGATTCCGGCGAGGCGTAACGCAGCCATTCGTCGATCGTGAGCCCATTGCCCTTCGACTTCGATATCTTCTGGCCCTTCTCGTCCAGGAAGAGCTCGTAGTTGAAGCCTTCCGGCGGCGTGCCGTCCAGCGCCGAACAGATCTTTCCGGAGAGCTTCACGGAGTCGATCAGGTCCTTGCCGGCCATTTCGTAATCGACGCCAAGCGCCGCCCAGCGCATCGCCCAATCAGGCTTCCACTGCAATTTGCAGTGTCCGCCGGTGACAGGAAGCGTGACGCGCTCTTTCGTTTCCGGGTCGTCATAGGAGATCGTGCCGGCCTTGATGTCATGCGCCGTGATCGGCACATAGAGCACCGTGCCGGTGCGCGGACAGATCGGCAGGAACGGCGAATAGCTGGCCGCGCGCTCTTCGCGGAGTGACGGCAGCATGATCGCCATCACCTTCTCGATCCGCTCCAGCATCTTGAGCAGCGTCGCGTCGAATTTTCCGCTACCGTAGTAATCGGTCGAAGAAGCGAATTCGTAGTCGAAGCCGAAAGTGTCGAGGAAGGCCCGCAGCCGCGCATTGTTGTGCGCGCCGAAACTCGGATGCGTGCCGAAGGGATCCGGCACCTTGGTCAGCGGCTTGCCGAGATACTCTGAAAGCATCTCCTTGTTCGGCACATTGTCCGGCACCTTGCGGAGGCCGTCCATGTCGTCGGAGAAGGCAAGCAGGCGGGTCTTGATCCTGTCCTCGGTCAGCACGCGAAAAGCGTGGCGCACCATGGTGGTGCGCGCGACTTCGCCGAAGGTGCCGATGTGCGGCAGGCCCGACGGACCGTAGCCGGTCTCGAACAGCACCTCGTCCTTCGGTGTCCTTTTCAGCCGCGCCACGATCGCTTTCGCCTGCTCGAAAGGCCAGGCGTTGGATTGTTCGGCGACCGCACGCAGGTCGCCGGGGCTGGCTGAAAGTTCGGTCACGGACATTTTTAGGAAGGTTCTCCGAAGGTGAAGTGGCCACTATAGCCGTCATTCCGGGGCGATGCGCAGCATCGAACTTTGGTGTGCAGTTGCACACCAGAGAATCTCGAGATTCCGGGTCTGGTCCTTCGGACCATCCCGGAATGACGAAGTCAAATGCCTAGAACGGGCTGACCGAAAAATAGCGCAGCCACAGGTCGGTATACCGGCCTTTTTCCCAAAGCCGGAACAGCGCGTAGTTGATAGCCTGCCGCAACAGGTCATTGCCCTTGCGCACGGCGATCCCGACGCCTTCGCCGAAATAGCGGCTCTCGACAAAGGGGCCGCCCGCAAACGCGCAGCAGTCGCCCGAATCCGTGCCGGCGATCCAGAACGCAAGCGAGATCGCGTCGCCGAAAACGAAGTCCACCTCACCGCGCCGCAACGCCGCGCGCGCCGCCTCGTCGTTCGGATAGCTGTGCAATTCCGCATCCGTGAACATCGCCTTCAGATAGGCCTCATGCGAGGTGCCCGCGACGACGCCGACCTTGCGGCCCTCGAGAAATTCGGGGCGCACTTCGCGCATCACCGAATCCTTCCGCGACACGAAGCGCGCCGGTGCGCGGTAATAAGGATCGCTGAAGTCGAGCCGCGTGCGCAGTTGCGGCGTCACGGCGAGCGACGCGATGATGGCGTCGCCCTTATTGCTCGTGAGCGCATCGACCAGCGTCTCGAAACGCCGCATCTGAATGGTGCAGGTGACCTTGATCTCGTCGCAGATCATCCGCGCCAGGTCGACGTTGAAGCCCGCGGGGTTGCCGTCCGGGCCGGTGAAATCGAAGGGCGGATAGTCGGTCTCGGTCAGGAACCGGATGACGGTCAGGCGCGACAGATCCGGCCGGTCCGGCCGCCGCCGCGGGTCCCAGAAGCCCGGCACTGCCTGGGGGCCGGGTTCGGCCACCGGCTTCGGAGCGGATTTACTCGAAATGGCCGGAGCTGGCGTCGGGGCCGGCGTCTTTTCGCCCTCCGCCCGGGCGGTGCCGCCCGCGAGCGTCAGGGCAAGTGCGACGGCTAAGGCAAACCGGGAAGCTTTCGGCGTCGCCTGCGCCACTCCCGGCCTCCTCATTCCACCAAAACTCGTCCGGTTGGCCTGCATCGCTCGCCGATTTTCTCGAAAATCGGGGGCCTTATAAACCGAACTAACCACGAAGGCGAACAGCGTTTTGGCGCTCTTTGTCCTTAGAGATAACGCTTGAGGTCGGAAGCTGCTTCGTCGGGCTTCCGATTGATGTTGAACGGGGCGACGAACTTGCCATCGCGGTCCATCAGATAGATCAGCGCGGTGTGGTCCATGGTGTAGTCACCGTCCTTCAACGGAACTTTCTTGGCATAGACGCGGTATTCGGAAAGAACCTTGGCGACCTCCTGCGGCGTGCCGGTGAGGCCCCTCAGGCGCGGATCGAAACTCGACAAATACTCCTTCATCGCAGCCTGGGTGTCGCGCTCGGGATCGACCGAGATGTAGTAGGCGTTGACCCGGTCGCCGTCCTTGCCCATCGCCTTCAATACTTCGGACATCTCGAACAGGGTCGTCGGGCAGACGTCGGGACAATGAGTGAAGCCGAAGAAGACCAGGGTCGGGTGGCCCTGCATGGATTTTTCGGTGACGGTCTGACCGGTCTGGTCGGTGAGCTGGAACGGGCCGCCGATCGCGGCCGGCGACGTGGCATGGCGAAGGCCGCCCATCACCCACAGCATCAGCACCAACCCGACGACGAGGCTTCCAGCAAACGCTCCAATGACGACCAGCGGGCGGGCGGTCCGATCCATCATCCAAATTCCTGTCCTAAAAACACGCGGCGAAGCCGGAGGCGATCGTCTCGAAGAAGACCGTCGCGCCGTAGCGGGCCCAAAGAATCACCGCCGCGATGAAAAGCACAGCAACAATCCCTGCTCCGCCCACAACCAATACACGCGCCAAGCGGTTCGCGGGCCGGGGAGCCTGCGTCGTCAGCCGCGGCGTGGAAACGAGTTGCACCATTTTTGACTTGATCTACCTGTCCGGAAAGCCCGAAGGCCGCATGCGGCCATCCAGGCGCTCACAATGTCCAGATAAAGGCTGGCCGCGGCCCCGGCAAGCGCCAGGACTGCGGCCCCAAATCACGTGATGCTGATCCAGAGCGTTTTCGAGCGAAGCATGCCCTCGGACTTGATCCGGGGGTGGGTACCGGTTCGCGTGAAGAAAACGCGTCAAAACAAGAAATTTAGAACCCGGTTTTGATTCAATCAAAACCAGGCCCTAAGCTCGGGAATATAAGAACGGCTAATGCTGCGTCGAAGCCCGGGCGTCGAGGAAGCATGGGTGGTACATGCTCGTCAGCTCCTTGCCACGCAGGTAGATCATGTGCGGGGTGAGGCCGCCGCGCTGGTTGATCCACTTTTTCACCGGCGCCGGATACATCGCATAGAGCATGTGGGTGGCTTCAGGATTGGTGATGGCGTGACCGTCCTCGTCGAGATCCCAGGCGGCGTGGAAGCCGAGCGCCGCATGCGAAGTGACGCAAATCTTGTCGTGGGGAATGGCGCCGAGCACGATGGTACAGGCCGATGCGCAGAGACCGTCGATGATCACCATTTCGCCGGAGGAACGTACTTCCTGATATTTGTCGACATAGGTGCCGATCCGGCCGCCGCGGTCTTCGCCGATACGGACCACGGCATGGCTTGACCCCATGCTCGCCAGCAAAACGACCACAGCGAGCAGCCCCATCAGCAATTTCATTTATCCGGCCCCAGTTCAAAACCTTGCCGGACTGCGCGGATCCGACGGCGGCGTGTGATGCGTAGCGAGAGGGTGTTTCGACTTGGCAAGTTTGTCCAGATGGTCGGCGCAGTTCAAACCAAATTCAGCCCGAGTGTTGCCGGGGTGCTGCACCGGTTGGGTCCGAGGCCGGAACACGACTTTCGGCTGAGTCCGATCCGCCAACAACCCATTGTCCATTGACCACTTCGGTTGGCCATTGACCATCCGGGCGACCACGGGCTTCACTCATTCCAACAAATTGGGGAAACGCGATGGAAGAAGCCGACGTCATCGTGGTGGGCGCAGGATTGGCCGGTCTCGTCGCCGCGACCGAGATCGCGGCAGCCGGAAAGCGCGTCACCGTGGTCGACCAGGAAGGCGAGCAAAGCCTTGGCGGACAAGCGTTCTGGTCGTTCGGCGGGCTTTTCCTGATTGATTCGCCCGAGCAGCGCCGGCTCGGCATCAGTGACAGTTACGAGCTGGCACACCAGGACTGGATGGGCACGGCCGGTTTCGACCGCGATGAGGATCTCTGGCCGCGGCGCTGGGCCGAGGCCTATCTGGCTTTCGCCGCCGGCGAAAAACGAAGCTGGCTGCGCGCCATGGGGCACCGTATTTTTCCGGTGGTCGGCTGGGCCGAGCGTGGCGGCTACGACGCCATGGGCCACGGCAATTCGGTGCCGCGGTTCCACGTCACCTGGGGCACCGGACCCGGCATCGTCGAACCGTTCGAGCGGGCTGCCCGGAGTGCGGAAAAAGCCGGGCGGCTGACGTTCAAATTCCGCCACCGTGTCAATGGGCTGACGATCACCAATGGCGCCGTCGAGGGCGTCCGCGGCGCGATCCTCGAAGGCGATCCGGTGGCGCGCGGCCAAAGCAGTTCGCGCAAGGTCATCGGCGAATTCACCCAGCGCGCGCAGGCCGTGATCGTCGCTTCCGGCGGCATCGGCGGCAACCACGATCTGGTGCGGCAGAACTGGCCTGCGCGGCTTGGACCCGTGCCCGCCAACATGATCTCCGGCGTGCCCGAACATGTCGACGGCCGCATGATCGGCCTCACCGAGGAAGCCGGCGCGCGGCTGATCAACCGCGATCGCATGTGGCATTATGTCGAGGGCATAAGAAACTGGTCGCCGATCTGGCCACGCCACGGCATCCGCATTCTGCCCGGACCCTCGTCGATGTGGTTCGACGCGACCGGCAAGCGGCTGCCCTCGCCGCTCTTCCCCGGGTCCGACACGCTCGGCCAGCTCGAATACATCCTTTCGACCGGCCACGACTATTCATGGTTCGTGCTGACCCAGAGCATCATCAAGAAGGAATTTGCGCTCTCGGGCTCCGAACAGAATCCCGATCTCACCGGCAAGAGCTGGCTGATGACCGCGCGCCGCGCCACCAACAAGGGTGCGCCAGCGCCGGTCGAGGCCTTCAAGAAACACGGCGCGGACTTCATCGTGCGCGATAATCTCGCCGACCTCGTCAGCGCGATGAATGCGCTTGCCGGCAACGACCTTCTGAAGCTGGAATCGATCCAGGCCCAGATCGAGGCTCGCGACCGCGAAATCGGCAACGCCTATGCCAAGGACACGCAGATCATCAACATCCACAACGCGCGCCGCTATATCGGCGACCGCCTGATCCGCACCGCGCCGTTGCACCGGATTCTCGATCCCGCCCATGGCCCGCTGATCGCGGTGAAGCTCAACATCCTGACGCGCAAGACGCTCGGCGGCTTCGAGACCGATCTCGATTCCCGCGTGTTCGGCCGGGACGGCAAGATCATGCCCGGGCTCTATGCGGCTGGCGAAGCGTCTGGCTTCGGCGGCGGCGGCATGCACGGCTATCGCGCGCTCGAAGGCACGTTCCTCGGCGGCTGCCTGTTCTCGGGCCGCTGTGCGGGGCGCGCGGCGGCGAAGGCCGTCTCGTAGAAGGCTGTTTTGTGAAAATCAGAACCATGGTCTGCGCGGTACGCAGTAGCGCACCGCACGGCGGCAGGCTAAGTGGCAGCACCATTCAAGGGAGATCCAAATGACCATTCAACGTTTCGATACCGGACCGCGCATGAGCCAGGTCGTCGTCCATGGCAACACCGTCTATCTCGCCGGTGTCGTCGCCAACACGACCAAGGGCGAAAACATCACCAAGCAGACCCAGGAGATCCTGTCGATTATCGACGGTCACCTCAAGAAGGCCGGCACGGACAAATCGAAGCTGTTGTCAGCGAACATCTACATCACCGACATGAAGAATTTTGCCGAGATGAACGCGGCATGGGACGCCTGGGTCTCGCCGGGCAACACGCCCGCTCGCGCCACGGTCGAGGCCAGGCTTGCCGCGCCCCAGTATCTCGTCGAGATCATGGTAACGGCGGCGAAGTAGGTGGTTCTATAGACGTCATTCCGGGGCGCACGAAGTGCGAACCCGGAATCTCGAGATTCCGGGCTTGGCCCTTCGGACCATCCCGGAATGACAACGCCGTCAGCTCACGCGGCCTTGGCGGCGTTCTTTTCCGCCTCGATCTTTCGCGCAAACAGCCAGCGGAAATAGGTCAGCGGCGCATCGGCCCCGATGGCGAGAAGCTGGTAGTTGGGATCGGCGTCGAACACTTTCTGCTGCGCCTCGATGATGTCCTTGTCCTCGTTGAAACCTTCTTCGAGCGAGTGTCGCAGCGACAACGCAATGTTCGGATTGTCGATGTCGAAGTCATGCAGGTAATTCCAGAAGAAATGCGTCGAGCTGCGCGTTTCCGGCGTCATGAACTGGGCATTGCGGTATTGCCGCGTGCCGGGAACGGCAACGCCCTTGTCGACGCCGCCGCCTGCCGGGGCAAACGTCGTGTCGAGCGTGAAGATGCCGGGAATGATCATGCGGCCGATGTTGCGGCGATCGATCTTGTCGGTTTTGTTTGCAATGACCTTCTTGTGATAGGGCGGCGGCTCGGCACCCATGTGCCAGCGCTCGACCTTAAAACCGTCGTCCAGTTTCTCGATCGCAACCGGCTTGGTCTTGTAAGCATATTCCTCGGAGCCGCCGAGCGTATTGGTGTGCACGAAGGCGAGATGGGCGAAGTCGCTGAGGTTGTCGACGATCAGAAGCCAGTTGGCCTTGTAGTGCATGTAGCCGGGCAGGCCGCGCCACTTGGGATCCTCAAGCGGGGGATAATCGAGGATCAGCTTCGGGTCGGCCTTCTCGGGATCGCCGGTCCAGATGAAAACCAGATTGTAGCGTTCGACGACCGGATAGCTGCGCACGCCGAGCTTCGCCGGGATGCTGTCTTGACCGGGAATCTGGATGCATTTGCCGTCGGAGGCGAACTTCATGCCGTGATACATGCAGCGAATATCGTCGCCTTCGATGCGTCCCATCGACAGCGGCGCCGCGCGATGGCAGCAGCGGTCGTCCAACGCAACGACTTTGCCGCTCGCACCGCGATAAAGCACGATCGGCCGTTCCAGAATGGTGCGCGCCAGCTTCTTGCCGTCGATCAGTTCGTGATTCCACGCCGCGACATACCAGGAATTGTTGAGAAAAATTCCATCGTCGTTCATGTCACCCTCCCGGTTGGACTTTTTCTAATTCTTAGGTCAACAGCCCCGACCGGAGAATGGGATTTGTCTGGACACACTGTCCAGCTGGATGGACAATCGCGCGCAGGGGCGGATTCCCGGACACCGATAATGGATTGGCGCGACTGGGAGCTGTTTTGTGAGGTGGTCGAGCATGGCGGCTTCAGCGCCGCCACCCGCGCGCTCGGTCATCCCAAATCCAGCCTGAGCGCCGCCGTGCAGCGGCTGGAAGGACATCTCGGCTTACGGCTGATCGAGCGCACGACGCGGCATCTGCGGCTGACGGATGCAGGCACCACGATCTACCGGCGGATCAAGCCATTGTTCGGCGCATTGCACGACACCCGGAGCGAGGCGCTGGCGATGAGCGGCGCCGTTGCCGGGACACTGCGCATCAAATCGCCATACGAGTTCGGCGCCCACCACGCCGGACCCGTCGCTTGCGAATTGATGGAGCGCTATCCGGATCTCACGATCCGGATCGACGTCGAACATGAGATCATCAATCCGATCGCCGAGAACTACGATATCGTTTTTGCGATGCTGGAGGCGCCGTTGCCCTCCGCGGACATCGTCATCCGCAGGGTGTTCACGCTCGAGCGCGGACTGTTCGCCGCGCCGTCGCTGCTGGAACGCGTTGGCGAACCACGGACCATACAAGATCTCGGTCAACTGCCATTGCTCGCCGGCCCCGGCGATACCGCCTGGACGATCACGCCGCCGGGCGAGGAGGCCGAACACCTTGCCGTGGAGAGAGCGAAACTGGTGAGTTCGAATGCCCACATCAGGCTTCAGGCGGCGCTGGCCGGTCTGGGCGTGGTGCGGGTGACGTCTAGTTTCACCCGCGCCGCCGTCGATGCCGGCTTGCTCACGCCCCTGCTGGCTGACCACCTCTGCGAGCCCCTCAGCGTGCATGCCCTGCTGCCCACACGCCAATTCGTTCCAGCCAAGGTCCGCTGCTTCCTCGATGCCCTGGAAACCCATGCTCATGGCGGCGCCGCGATGGCGGCCGAACCGCTGCCCGGTTAACCAATTTGGCTTACGAATCTGGGGAACCTTTGACCCCTTGGGGCATCCAATGCTTGCTATCCTGCCAGATTGAAGGGTGAGACCGTCATGCAAGGGGCCCCTGCACCGAAAACCGCACCGGTTGGCGACACCGACCTCGTCGCCCGTGCCCGCGCCCGCGACGAGACCGCCATCCGCAGCATCATTCAGGCGAATAATCGCCGGCTGTATCGCCTGGCCCGCGGCATCCTGCGCAACGACAGCGAGGCCGAGGACGTCGTCCAGGAGACTTACGTCCGCGCCTTCACCCATCTCGACAGTTTTCGCGGCGATTCAAGCCTTGCTACCTGGCTGTCGCGCATCGCGATGAACGAGGCGTTGGGCCGGCTGCGCAGCCAGCGTCCCGGCGTCGAATGGACATCGCTGCCGCAAGGAACGATCGAGGCCCAGATCATCCAGTTTCCCCTCGCAGCTCAGACCGATCCGGAAAAGACCATGGCTCAACGCGAAATCCAGAATGTCGTCGAGCATGCGATCGACGAACTTCCCGAGCCGTTCCGCCTGGTCTTCATCACCCGCGTCGTCGAAGGCATGAACGTCGAGGAAACCGCCGAAATTCTCGACCTGAAGCCGGAGACCGTGAAGACGCGACTGCATCGCGCCCGCGCCCTGCTGCGCGAGAACGTCGAACGCAAGATCGGGCCTGTGGTCATGGAAGCGTTTCCGTTTGCCGGCCGGCGCTGCGAACGGCTGACCGACGCCGTGTTGAAGCGGCTGGGCTTCCAAGCCTAGATTTTGCAAGCGTAGTTTTACCGGAACCTTTTCAAGATCGCTCCATCCAACTCCTGTGCAATCAAAATGCCGGCGGCTCAAGCCCCGGCTTACAGGAGTGTCAAACCATGTTCATCCGATTGAGCGCGGCCGTGGCCGCGTTGAGCCTCGTGACCGGCGCCGCTCTGGCGCAGGGCGCCAAGCCGACCGATCCGCAGATCGCGCATATTGCCTATACCGCAGGCGTCATCGACATCGCCGCGGCCAAGCAGGCGCTGGCGAAAACCCACAACAAGGACGTCAAGACTTTCGCGGAAGACATGGTGCGCGACCATGAAGCCGTGAACAAGCAGGCGCTCGACCTCGTCAAGAAGCTCAAGGTCACGCCGGAAGACAACGACACCAGCAAGACGCTTTCGAAGAATGCCGCCGCCAAGCTCGCTGAACTCTCAAAGCTCAACGGCGCCGCCTTCGACAAGGCCTATGTCGACAACGAAGTCGCCTATCACAAGGCCGTCGACAGCGCGCTCGAGACCACGCTGATTCCCGACGCCAGCAACGCCGAACTGAAGAGCCTGTTGCAGACGGGGTTGAAGATCTTCCAGGGCCATGAGCAGCACGCCGAACACGTCGCGTCGATGTTGAAGTAAGAGAGAAAATCATGCAGCCGAGATGGATCTATTTCGCCATGGTCGCAGGACTTGTGTCGGGAGCATCCATCTCGGCGCTGGCTGCCACCGTCCAGATCACGATGGACAAGCTCGAAATCGCGCCGGCGCAAGTTTCGGCGAAGGTCGGCGACACCGTCGAATGGGTCAACAAGGACCCATTCGCCCACACCGCGACCGCGAAAAACGGCGACTGGGAAGTGATGCTGCCGCCCCATAAAAGCGGCACCCTGGTTTTGAAGAAAGCCGGCACCTTCGAATATTACTGCCGCTTTCATCCCAACATGAAGGCAGTGCTGACGGTCACGCCGTAACGCGGGACCAGCTCGCCCGGCTTCAGGTCGAACTGCGAGCCGCAAGCCGGCTCGCGCCAACGATGCGGCCATTCGGAGCCTCGATCACCACGGCGACATCCTGCCCTTCGGGAAAGCGCTCATTGAGGCGCAGCGCCGCGCCCGACCATTGACCGACGCTGCGGATCGAGCGAACCACATTGGCTTCGGTGAGCGTGCGGCCAGAGTTTTCGCCGCGGCCGATCGCGGTCGTATGCTCGTGATCGAAGCCGATCAGCAAGATCCGGCCGCGGCCCGAACCGGCGCCGACCTCGATCGAGACCTGCTCGCCACTTTTGGTCACATTGACCGGAGCTGCCGTCTGCCCCTGGCGCTTGGCCTTCTCGATCGCAGAGCCAACCTCGCCGCGGTCCGAGCCGACCATTCCGGCGGCGCCATCAACGACGATCTCCGGCGTATAGGAGCCATCGCCAAAGCGGCGGCCGTACGCGGCCTGCCGATCGGTCGCGGCTTCCATCGAGAACGGATCCTTCCAGCCGAGGCGATCCCAATAGGTGACATGGAAGGCCAGCGCCAGCACGTCACGCCGGCCTCGCGACAGTTCATTCAAATAGGCATTGGCCGGCGGGCACGACGAGCAGCCCTGCGAGGTGAAGAGTTCGACGACGACGGGCCGCTCGGCTGCATGAGCCATGATCGGCAGGCCAGCGATCAATCCGAGCGACAGAACAAGGCGCGAGAACATGGTGATCCTCCGTGGTTCGTTCGCATGCTGTTCGGAAGGAAAACGTGAATTGTTACGCGCGGCGGCACGTCACACGAAATCTTGAGGGATCTGCCAGCAAGGAGCCTTTGCATCGCAAAACCGGCGATGGCGCATCGGTCATGGCGATCCGCGCCGGACGATAGGCGCTCAGGTCTGGTGCGACCGGGATGAAGGCTGTCGCCTCATTAAGGTCCTCCCTGCGGCGGAGGCTCTCCTTATCATTGCTGTGGACTGCTGCCGTTTTGAACGCTTGGGGCGGGCTGGGCCGATGGCCTGGTCGGAAGCGCAGTTGCGCCAGCCCTGTCAACCGAAGCGGCGGTGATC
Source organism: Bradyrhizobium sp. (assembly GCF_027307225.1). Lineage (GTDB taxonomy): Bacteria > Pseudomonadota > Alphaproteobacteria > Rhizobiales > Xanthobacteraceae > Bradyrhizobium. The sequence goes on from NZ_DAHUXJ010000129.1 coordinate 32,537, forward strand.
ATGTTGATAGCGCCGCCCTGAACCTCATTCTTCGGGCCGAAATCCGTGAAGTACAAGGTGACCGCTCCGACCACTGCTACGACAGCGGCCACTGTCACGGGCACCATGCGGCTCAGCGCCTTTCTCTGCTGGGGGCGTTCCACAAGTCAGTCTTTCGGTTTGGTCGTTGCTAAAGTTACGGGTCTGGAGCGAATAAGTTGCACCGTGGCCGACAGTTTGGAACGACATAACTGATATCGTGGTTCGATAGTTTAGCCGTTCCCGCGAATGCGGTCGTCGGCAGCTATGACTATACGCTCGCAAGAACGGCCGAAGGATCGAAATTCGGGTCGCACCAGCTATCGCACAACATCGCCGGCGAGCGCGGACTCAATGTGGGTTCGGGTAGAACTGCGCTGAACTGAGTCTGGAGCGGGCGAAGGGAATCGAACCCTCGTATGCAGCTTGGGAAGCTGCCGTTCTGCCATTGAACTACGCCCGCTAAATCAAAAACTTAGCGTATACTTTCCGAAGATTTAGTCGCCTTAATGGTCGCCGCCTCATTCCTTCGGGGCCTCTTCATAGCTCGCCCTTGCCCCCGGCGGCAAGATCAGCCCAAGTTTAACGGTCAAAAAGGCGCAAGCCACGCAGTCTAGCTCAATTGCTCTCGGATAATGTTTGGCAAATAGTCCGAAATACGCAAACTAGCTCCCACCCCGATCACTTCAAGCCAAACTGCTTGCTCAGCGGCATGCTGATCAACAAGATAAAGGACGTCCCTGTTATGCTGCTTTTCAATTAGCACGTGGCAGCACACTGCTCGATACCCGAAGTCAACCACGCTCAACTGAGTTAGGTCATAGTCTTCGACCCTTTTCAAAAGCGGCGGCACCAAAGTGGTGTCATTCGACACCAGTCTTGCTCGCTCGAAGTCGAGCGTTGCCGTTCGCAGGATTAATGCGTCGTTCCAGTAAGTGGTCTTATAGAAATACGGAAACATATCGAGCGATCCGCCCGGCTTTTCCGAAGTTCGCCAAAACGTATGAAGGACGTCTCCTACTTTTTCAAAGCGCTCCGCTTGAGGCGAATAGACCAGCGCCTCAAACCCTCCGCCCCACCTGTTTGCGATCGTGCTTCCGGTCCTAAATTCTTCGTTCGTAAGTGCCGCTAGCAGACCATGCGCGACTTGAAATTCGCCTGCACTCTTATCGGAAGTCCAAGCGGCTTTCTGGAGTAAGCTTAGGAAAGCATCGCAGCCCGAACCCGCGACACGTACTGACCCGAAGTTTGGAGCATGCTTAGCAGGCACGCCGATAGCAAAGCACGAATAATTGACAATTGATCCTTGTCTTTCGCCAAGAACTAGTCCGACGAGTTGCAGTTGATCGATCTCGTGGCTGATTGCTTTGAGTTCATCAATCACTCGATCCGCGTCGAGCATCGGCCGATCCGAGATCGCAGTAAGTACCCTCAAGGCTTTCTCTGCCTGAACTGCCTGACCAGACCACCCAACGACAACGCGCTTGTTTATAATGTTGATCTTCTGCGCTAAGCCGACCTCAAAGGCGAACCCTCGATCAGCCAAGATTTGATTTATGTCGCCGACTAAGGGGAGATTAACCTTTACTCCCCTTATCGTTTCGGAAGACAGAAGCACGTCCCCAATAAGAAACGGAGCGCGGTTTATCGACAGTTGCGCGATCAACGTCAAAGCTATCAATCCGGTGTCATCATAGCGAGGTCGGTCTAACAGCCAACTAAAGCAGATCTGGTACGGGCGAAGGAAATGTTCTTGTCGCCTGCCATGTTGTTACTATCCGATGCACTTCCTCCGCGAACGTCGTCTCCATCTTGTTGCCGCTGACGGCATCCATTGCGACAAATCGCAATTCAGTTGGATGAGCGTTAGAGCCATCAAAATAGCGCGCAGCATCGGTACTCACCAATACTACAGCTGCATACAAATCGAAGATGCGAACAGCGATCACAACGTTTCCAGCTTTCTCTTGAGAATAAGCTAGATGATGTGACTGATGCGGTTTCCAAAAGGGAGAAAATGCTTCGCAATCAGCTGCCGGGCCGACGAAACCGTGAAAGCTATCTAGCGATCCCACTTCGGGTTTACAGATTGCTGTCCGCAATGCAGCTGCAAGTGGATCGTCAAGATAACTTTCGCCAAGCCACAAGAAGGCAAGTTCGTAAGCAATCTTGAACATTGCGTGGCGCAAATACGCGTAACTGACACAAATGTTCATTCGAACAGTCGGGTTCACAAGCGTGTTAACTGAGAGCTTGGAAACCTCGATTGCAAGTTCTTCATCCGACAACGGAGGCATGCCGTGTCGCTTCCGCTCTCGATTTATGATGACGGTAACTTTCTCTTTATCTCTAGCGTCAACAACGATTTGCCGAATTTTCTGTCCATCCGGCGTAATAGCATCGGTTGCTTGGTAGAGCCGATGCAAGTCGAGTTTATTGGTCGCCTCGTCGTACGTCACTCGGAGACGCCCGCCGGCCTCTCCAACCAGTTCCACATCGCCAGTGAGCAGTTCAAAGCGCCCGGGCGGCTTACGAGAATTGCCAGCCAAGCCAAGCTCCCCCCGGCGGACGCGGATAGGAAGATAATCAGTCAGGGCGAGATCAACCCGGCTTCCGAGCTCCGAATTGCATGGTTCGCAAACTCGGTCAGTCGTCAGACTTCCTCCGATGGCAAGCGGCACGACATGCTCCAAGCTGGGCGGACGCTCCTTCGAACAGAAAATACAGCGCATCATTTTATCCGGTCGGGACGCTTACGGTTCCGCTTCATACAGCTCATGGGCAAACTCCCGGACCTCCTGCGAGGCTGCGCGCCAAGAATTCAAGAACTCTTGCTGGTTGCTCATAGAGAATATACGCGCTTTGTATGTCAGTTCGGAAGGAAGGCGGCCTTGCTGCAATAGTGATGCGCACTGCTTATCGACAAACATGGCATCGACGTAGGGTGCGTACGTCGCTATCTCATTAAAGTCGTTCAGGACGCCAGCAGTCAGGTCTGGTCTTTGCCGCAGTCAAGGGGGCTTGGCTTGACGTCTATCTACTTATTTTATCATGTCCGCCCGATTGCCGTCCATTATCCAGCGCTCTGCTGAGCGCCGTGAAAAAGGGGACAGTGCAATGCAATTCATCAAGTACTCTGTAGAGCTTCGGTCGAGAGTAAACGCATTGGAGAGTGAGTTCATGAGGACGCCCCAAGGTTAGGGCAGCCTTCTTCTATCGTCCTCGCGGCAAGAAGGGGCGATGATGCTCGCGAGCTACCCGCCAGAATTCGTGATCCTCCTAAAGGAACACGGACTTCAGATCACTTAGCCAAAAAGCCGCCGCCGCGTTGAGATCGGCGACGGCTTCCGGCCGTCGGATTTCGCGCGGTTGCCGTTCTACCATTGAACTACGCCCGCGATCGGAGCCCACCATAGCGAATGGCGCGGCGGGATCAAGGCGGGGAAGCAGCATTGGTAAAGAACGCGGGACGATCTCTCGCGCCTATACGCGGAAGATCGGCGGGTCGTAAAAGAAGGGCGGCAGAGACACTCTCGAACGCGTTCTCGAATATCCCTGCCTTCTTTGTCAGTCCATCAGAACTGGTAGCGCAGGCCGACGCCGGGATCGACGGAGTTGGCCTTGTTGCCGGTGTTGCCGGGCGTACCGTTGGTTTGCAGGAAGCCGCTGGCGAGGCCGTTCGCAGCCTGCGACCACATCGCGCCGGCGTACATGTCCACGTGCCGGGCGAAGCGCCAGTCCACAACCAGCGAGACGGCATCCAGCGTGCCGCTGCATTGTGCAGACGCCACGGTATTGCAGCCGGCGATAGCGCCGGTCCCGTAGCTATTCTGCCACTCGTGATAGTAGGCGCCGGCGACGTCGAGGTTCGGCATGATCGCATACTTCGCGCCGATCCAGGCCGTCTGCAGGATCTTGTCGTTCGGGAAGTTGGCGTTGTTGGGGTTGGCCAGAATGTATCCGCCGTCGAGGAAAGCACCCGCCGCGAGCGGACTGTTCGGATTGGAGAGGCCGACGTGCTCATAGCCGCCGAACAGCTTCCACGGTCCGATCGTGTAACGCAGGCCGACCTGGAACACGGTGTTGTCGGACACGGTGCCGGCGACCTGGCCGTTGCCGATGGCGAACGCCGTGGCGGCCTGGAGTTGCGCAGAACTCAGGGGAGCAGCGGAAACGGCGTCGTAGACCTTGCCGCCCACGAAGTCGATCGAGAAGCCCATATAGTCGAAGCCAACGTCGCCCTCGAAGGCGTTGCCGGTGCCGCTGTTGCCACCGTTGCGAAGCTGCGCTTCGGCCGCCAATCGAACCGGGCCGATGTTCACCCGGTATTCGTACGAATTGTCGTAGATGCGGTCTTCGGTGTCGCCGCCGCCGCCATTGGCGCCCTGGTAGGTGAGCAGCGACCAGGCGTTAGACCCGCCAAGCGCATCATAGTTGGTGACGAGGTCTGAGCTCAGCGCGCTCTGGCGGCCCATGGTGAGCGTGCCGTAGATCGGCGAGCTCACGCCGAAATAGGCGGCATTGTTGAACATCTGGCCGGCCTTGGACGAATCGCTGAACGCGTTCTGGAAGCCGGTCGGAAGCCCGTTGTTCTGGACAACGGAGCCGATGCCGCTGGAGGCCTGTCCGCTTGCCGGATCAAACTGCGTTTGCAGGTTGAAGACGGCGTACAGATTGTCGGCGATTTCCTGCTTGCCGCGCAGACCAATGAACGACGTCGAGAGCTGGTTGGGACCGGCGCCGAAATACGCACCGTTCGCATTCTTCGAGACAAGATAGTCGAGCGGACCGACGGCGAGCGGGCTCAACGGAGCACCGTGGTTCTGATAGGTTACGCCCATGTCGAAGTTGCCGTAAAGACAGATTCCCTTGATGCAGAGATCGTCATTCTCCGGCGGCCTCGCCTTGACGGCTGCCTTGTAGGGCAGGTCCGCGGCCATCGCGTCGACCGGGTTGACGGTCGGCACTTCAGCTTTCCGGGCTTCAAGAGCCTTCTGCCGCTTTTCCAGGTCAGCAAGGCGCCTGGTCATCTGCTCGCGCAGTTGCTTCTGCTGAGCCTTGATGTCCGTAAGTTCGTCGGCATGGGCAGCCGTGGCGAATGCCAGCACGGCCATCGCCGATATGAAAGTCTTCTTCATGTTGGTCCCTCAAAATAACGATCGCTGCACATACGCGCCGCGAAAACTGGATAACGGCGTCCCGGACGGGACGCCCACGCGCGCGCTTCTGCTTCAGCTTGCGGAAAATTTCTGTAGCGGACTCGCCACAACGCGTCGCAAACACCGTTAAATCAGGGGTAGCGACAAGAATGTGAAAACGGCGGCGACTTCGATCACCATGAAGTCAGACAATGCGACGAACCTTTCATCGCAACGTCGTAAAAGCTTAACAATGCAAGCTTCGTGGGGGTGAGACGCAGACATCGCGGATGAAATCATCGCGGCGCGCGATATCGCCTTCAACGAAGGCACGGTGATCGGCGCAAACAGCAAGGCCGCCAAGCGGAGTATCCTCGCTTGACGGCCTTGCGACGTTTTTCCGGACGGGGGAGGTCCGGTGCGGGACGTCTAGCAAAGCGTCGCCGATGCACGAACTGAACAATAGTTGATCGGAGCGTGTACGCCGGCGCCGGCGAAGACACCGTCCGCACCCCTCGCCTCTTGCGATCGAAAATTGTTGTCCACTGGATTCGTGTGCGACGCAGGTCTTAACCGGATTGTCATTTTTCGGGTGCGGCCGCCAGGCTCGGTGCTATGATGCTGGTGGGGACCAAGCGTTATGTCGGGGCGGGCGTACACGATTTTCGATACGGCGATCGGCCGATGCGGCATCGCGTGGGGCCATCAGGGCATTGTCGGCGTGCAGCTCCCCGAAACCCGCGAGATCGATACCCGCAGGCGGCTTTTTCAGATCTATCCCGAGGCGCGCGAAACGCGCCCCAATCCCGATGTCGAAGCGGCGATCGAAGGAATCGCGGCCCTGCTCCACGGCAAGACCGCTGATTTCGCCGGCGTCACGCTCGATGCCGGCGGCATTCCGCCTTTCGACCAGCGGGTCTACCAGATCACGCGCCGAATTCCGCGTGGCGAGACCATGACCTATCCCGAGATCGCGACCAGGCTCGGCGCGTCCGGCGCCGTGCGCTCGGTCACCCAGGCCATCAGCCGGAATCCCTTTGTCGTTATCGTCCCCTGCCACCGCGTTCTCGAAGCGGGTGGCTATGCCGACAAGATGTCCCTTCACGGCGGTTTGATCTCCAAACGGAGGCTGCTCTCGATCGAGGGCACCATGAGCCCTGCGAGCAAGACATTGCTGGACGTATTGCTTCCGGTTGCCCCGCCGCGGCTCTCCGGTTAGCTTCAAAGGATGATCAAGAAGACGCTGCTACAGCATCGATCGATCTCGGTGAGCGATTTTCGGTGCACCGCAGGACCGAACGAGAAGCCGTTCGCGGAGCAGTTCAACTGCCACTCGGTCTCCTATGTGCGCAAGGGCAGTTTCGGCTGCCAATCCCGCGGCCGCTCGTTCGAACTGGTGACGGGATCCGTGCTGGTCGGCTTTCCCGGCGACGAATATGTCTGCACCCACAACCACGTTTGCGGCGACGAGTGCCTGTCGTTCTTTCTGGAACAGGAACTGGTCGAGGCGATCGGCGGCCGGCGCGAGGCATGGCGGGTCGGCGCGGCGCCACCTTTGCCCGAACTGATGGTGCTCGGCGAATTGGCGCAGGCCGCAGCCGATGGCCGCAGCGATATCTCCCTTGACGAGGTCGGGTATCTGTTCGCCAGCCGCTTCGTCGATGCGGTATCCGACCGGACTCGCAAACCGGTCGCGATCAAGGCCCGCGACCGCCGCCGCGCGGTCGAGACGGCGCAATGGATCGAGGCGAATTCGCATCACACCATCGACCTCGATGCCGCCGCAAACCAGGCCGGCATCAGCCCGTTCCATTTCCTGCGCCTGTTTGCCAACGTGCTCGGCGTCACCCCACACCAATATCTGGTGCGTTCGCGGCTGCGTCAGGCCGCGCGCCTGCTGTCTGACGAAGACATTGCCATCACCGACATCGCCTACGATGTCGGCTTTGGCGATCTCTCCAATTTCGTCCGCACCTTCCACCGCGCCGCCGGCGTCTCGCCAAGCGCCTTCCGCGACGCCGCACGGGGAAACCGCAAGATTCTCCAAGAGCGGCTGGCGCTGCACTGAGTAAAGGTTATCTCCATCTTTGGCGGGCCGGGCTCGCCAGTCAGGAAATGGAGAGACCATGTACGATCATATCGGAATCCGGGTCGGTGACATCGAGGCCAGCGTCAAATTCTATGTGGCCGCGCTGGCGCCGCTCGGTTACGTCCTGTGTTCCAAGGATGCGAACGGTGCGGGATTTGGACCCAAGGGCGAGCCGGCGCTTTGGCTGCATCTTCACAAGGGGCCCCCGGCGACCGGCGCCCATATCGCCTTCCGCGCCCCCAATCATGCGGCCATTGCCAAATTCCACGCCGACGGCCTGAAGGCCGGCGGCCGCGACAATGGCGCGCCCGGCCCACGCAAGGATTATAGCCCGACCTATTACGCCGCGTTCCTGATCGACCCCGACGGCAACAATGTCGAGGCGGTCCATACCTGAGACGCAGTCCCAGCTACCACCCCTCATCCTCTTATGTCCCATGTCAAGAGTAAGGGCATGACGAAGGGTTTTCTCCGAGCATTTGGGAGAGAGTGAGCGGGGATGATCGTGCAAAGGTGGAAGCAGAACCCAGAGACGTCGGTCAACAAGCTCTTATTCGCG